>DATJSY010000001.1:0-89408 GCA_035503835.1 Acidobacteriaceae bacterium
CGTCCTGCAACAGGCCACGGATATAGAGTTCACCCCAGTGCCGCCGCTCGCTGCGCCCCATCGGCTCCAGCAAGTCGATCAGGAACTGCTCCAAACGCTGCCGCGACCTGGCGATCTGGGTTTCGTTCATGCCTGAGCGTACCAGCGCCCAAACAGGATGTCAATACTTAACGTAGTAATATTAGGGATCTTTGCGACTACTGGATGAACGATTTCGATTGGGAATCGCAGATCAAAAGCCTGGCAACTCTTCATCACTACCGTTATCGGGCCAGAGAAGGGTAGATCCACTTTGTCCGCGAAAGAGGCAGAGGTTCTTCTCCAATGCCGCTGATTCTTACGCACGGCTGGCCCGGATCGTTTCTGGAGATGCTTAAGGTTTTACCCCTTCTGACTGATCCTGCGGCACATGGCCATGACGCAGCCGACTCGTTCGATGTAATCGTCCCTTCACTGCCTGGATTTGGCTACTCCGAGAGACCAGAAGAACTCGGAATGAACTTCTTTCGCATCGCGGAAATCTGGGTGGAGCTCATGAGCGCCCTCGGGTATCAGAGATTCGCTGCACAAGGCGGAGATCTCGGCGCCGGCGTGAGCACTGCACTCGGTCTGCGCCACCACGAGCGTGTTATCGGTGTCCATCTTAATTACATTCCCGGATCCTACCGTCCTTATCTGTCTTCCGGCGCGATTCCGACGGCATCTGAAGAACGCTTTCTGACCAGCGCTGCAAGGTGGTTTGACGAGAACGGCGCCTATGCGCACCTGCAGGGAACGCGCCCGAACACTCCAGCCTACGCGCTCAACGACTCGCCTGCCGGCCTGGCCGCGTGGGTCGTCGAGAAGTTTCGCGATTGGTCTGATTGCGATGGAGACGTCTTTCGCAGCTTCACGCGAAACGAACTGCTGGCAAACATCACGCTTTACTGGGCGACCAGGACCATTTCTTCTTCGTTCCAGTTGTATCTCGAGGTCAGAAAAGCCCCCCTCTGTTTTTCCGCCTCCGACTTTGTTCATGTTCCGTGCGGCATAGTTTGCTTCCCCAAAGAGATTCTGTTCCCGCCGAGGGAATGGGTTGAACGCGGTTATAACGTTCGACACTGGGCCGCCATGGCAAAGGGAGGGCACTTCGCGGCACTGGAGCAACCCGAAGCCCTGGCGGCTGATATTCGGGCGTTCTACAGGCCACTCAGCTGGTCAAAGAGATCCCGGGACACGTGGCAAGGGTCAGGCATGCCTGGGCGGAGAGCGCTTTCTCGAAATCCGTACAGAGCCGTCTTCCCGAACCGTACAGTTTGGCATTCTCCTCTCAGGGGGCGGAGGCAGACCGTGGTGAATCGGACCGCGCAAGCTCAGAATCCAGCGGAAAGCGTTCCCCGTAAAGCTGCGGACTCACTACCAGCCTCCTCCCAGTGCGGCATAGAGCTGCACCAGTGACAAGGCCTCACCTTCCTGCGAATTGACCAGATTGAGCTGCGCGGAGAAGAGATTCGAATCGGTGGTCAGGACCTCCAGATAGCTGGTGGCTCCGCCCTGATAGCGCATCTGCGCCAGACGGGCCGCGTCCTGCGCCGCGGCAACGAGCAGCGTCTGCTGTTCGCGCGAAGCTCGCTGCTTGTTGAGGGCGATCAGCGCGTTCGAAACATCGCGAAAAGCTCCGGCGATCGTCTTTTGATAGTTCAGAACCAGCTCTTCTTCTTCATGTTCCGAGAGCTGAAGCTGGCCGCGAAGCCGGCCGCCTTCGAAGATGGGCTGGACGAGGGAACCGAGGCCGTAGATCGTATGGCCGGCGGGATCGAAGAGATTCGACCACTCATCGCCACCGACGCCGCCTGATGCGCTGATGGACAACTGCGGGAAGAACTCGGCGCGGGCCACGCCGATCTGCGCGTTCGCCGCAATGAGCTGCTGCTCGGCCTCCTCAATATCGGGTCTGCGCTCCAGCAATCGCGACGGCAAGCCAACCGGCGGGCTTTGCGGGGGCGGCGCCAGAGCGGTCTCGTTGCTGTAGACCACGGGGCCCGGATCTTCCCCGAGCAGCAGGCGGAGAGCATTCTCCTGCTGCTGAATCTGCTGGTCGATTGCGGGAATCTGCGAGCTGGCTGTGTACTCCAGCTCCTGCGCCTCGCGCAGATCGGAGAGCGGAGCCGATCCCCCGTCGGCGAGCCGGCGGGTAAGATCGACGGATTGCTGGCGAGTCCGGAGCGTCTCTTTTGCGATCGTCAGCTGGCGGTCGAGCGCGTTTAGCTGGATGAACGTACTGGCGACCTGCTCGACGAGCGTCATGCGCACGGCGCGTTGCGCCCATTCCTGAGCGAGGAGCTGAGCCCGCGCGGCCTGTGTCTGGCGCCGGTAAAGTCCCCAGAAGTCTGGTGTCCACGCCGCGGAGAGACTGAAGCTGCCCGCGTAGAGGGAGCTGCCGAGGGTGTTGCTGAGCGAATCGGGCAGCTCGGCGCCGAGACCTGTGCCACCCACCGAGAGGGTGGGAAATTCCTGCGCGTGCACGATCTTCAGCTGCGCCTGCTGCTCCAGCACGCGCTGCGCGGCAATCCGCACATCGTAGTTGTTCGAGAGCGCGGTGCGAATCAGGTTCTGCAGCTGCGGCTCGCGGAAGACCGCCGCCCATTTCTCGTCGCCCAGCGACGCTGCATCCGTGCCGACGATGCTGGCGCCATCGGCTCCGCGAAACGCTGGCGCCACCGGAACCGGAGGCCGCTGATAGTTCGGGCCGACGGTGCAGCCGGCAAGAAGACTCAGCATCAACCCGGCGAGGGCCGCCCAATACCACTGTCCCGCTCTGTCTCCGCGTCGCGTCATGCAGCTTCTCCTTCCGGTTCCGTGACGGGAGCAACGCTTTCCTCGCCCTCCGGCTCACCGTCGTGAAACGAATCCATCGTGGTTCCTTTGCCGCCTCGACTGAAGCGATGCGAAAGGTACTCCACCACAGAGAAAGAGGTGGGCACCATCAGAACCCCGACCACCGTGGCCAGCGTCATACCCCCGATGACCACCGTGCCGAGAATGCGTCGCGACACGGCGCCGGCGCCGCTCGCCGTCCACAGCGGTATGCAACCGACAATGAAGGCCAGGGCCGTCATGATGATGGGCCGGAAGCGTAGGCGAGCCGCGTGCAGCGCGGACTGTGCGATGCTCTGCCCGGAACGGTAATTTACCACCGAAAATTCGACGATCAGAATTGCATTCTTCGCCGAGAGACCGATGAGCATAATCAGCCCGACCGTGGCGAAGATATCATTCTCCAGTGAGCGCGCAGTCAACGCCAGATAAGCTCCCAGGATCGCCACCGGCGTGGTCAGCAGCACGCTGAAGGGCAGGGTCCAGCTCTCATAGAGCGCCGCCAGAACAAGGAACACGATCAGCAGCGACAACCCGAAGACCATCCACGCCGGCGTTCCTTCCGCAGCCCGCTGTTCCTGATAGCTCATTCCGGCGTAGGAGTACCCTATGCCTCGCGGCATGGTCTGGTGGAAGACCTGTTCCAGCGCTGCCCGCACCTGACCGGAGCTGTATCCCGGCGCGCCCGTGATGTTAAGCTGCGCTGCGTTGAACTCGTTGAAGCGCAGGATGAACTCCGGGCCGGTAATCTGACTGACGTGCACGAGAGAACTGAGCGGTACCTGGCTGCCGTTGGCGCTGCGCACATAAAACTCGCCGATGTTCTGTATATCGCTTCGGCTGTCGCCGTCGGCCTCCACGAAAGTTTGCCACTGGCGGCCGAAGCGGTTGAAGTAATTCACCAAATAGCCGCCCATAAAGGTCTGCATGGTGGTGTAGATACTGTCAAGGGGCACCTGCTGCTCGGCCGCCTTCTCGCGATCCACATCCGCGTAGAGCTGCGGCACGGCAGGCATGTAGGACGGAATGGCGGCGGCGATCTCCGGCCGTTTCGACAATGCGGCGAGAAACTTATAGACGTTCCGCGTGAGGAAATTCGGATTGTCATTCCCGGACCGATCCTCAAGGATCATCGTCACGCCCCCCGAGGTGCCGACCCCGGGAATCTGCGGTGGCGGAAATGAGAACGCGATGCCCTGGCTGACGCCCATGAGCTTGCGCTGGACGCTGGCCTGGATTGCCTGAATCTGCTCCGCTTTCGACTTTCTTTGCTCCCATGGCTTGAGTGAGACGAAGAAGAAAGCGGTATTCGTGCTCTGGGTCTGGGAGAGAAGATTGAATCCATCGACGCCGACCACGCCCTCGATTCCCGGCGTATGCAGCAGAGCGGTGGTGACCTTCTGCACGGCTGCGTCGGTTCTCTGCAGGGAGGCCGCGTCGGGCAACTGCAGGGCAACGAAGAGGTAGCCCTGGTCCTCCTGGGGCAGGAAGCCGGTGGGCAGCCGCCCGCCCATCAAGACAGCGAGCACGGCAATGGCCGCCAGCAGCACCATGGTGACAGCCGACTTATGAATCAGGCGCCCCGACCAGGTGACATAGCCATTGGTGATTCGGCTGAACAGGAAGTTGAAGCGGTCGAAGAAGCGCTGGAGCGGGCTGCGGCGAATCCTGGGCTCGCGCGGTTTGAGGAGCAGGGCGGCCAGGGCAGGACTGAGCGTGAGAGCATTGAATGCCGAAATCAGCACCGAGATCGCGATCGTAACCGCAAATTGCTGATACAGCCGTCCGGTAATTCCGGGAATGAAGGCAGTCGGGATGAAAACAGCTGCAAGGATGATGGCGATTGCGACCACCGGCGAGCCCACCTCTTCCATCGCCTGCACAGTGGCGTCGCGGGGCGTCATTCCCTGCTCGATGTGGTGCTGCACAGCCTCGACCACGACGATGGCATCGTCGACCACAAGTCCGATCGCCAGCACCAGTCCGAAGAGCGAGAGCGTATTGATGGAGAAACCCAGGAAGGGAAAGACGATGAACGTTCCGATGAGCGAAACGGGTACCGCGATCAGCGGAATCAGAGTGGCGCGCCAGCTTTGCAGGAACAGGTAAACCACCAGCACGACGAGCAGGAGCGCGATGCCCAGCGTGACCACGATGTCGTGAATGCCCGTCGTCACGGCTTTCGTCGTGTCGAGCGGAACGTCGTAGCGCATACCGGCGGGGAAATTCGCCGATAGCTGCTGCAGGCGCTGGCACACAAGTCTGGCGGTCTCCACGGCGTTTGAGCCCGGCAGCTGATAGACGGCCATGATGCCTGCGGGCGCATTGTTGTATCGCGCCGAGAGGCTGTAACTCTGCGAGCCCAGTTCCACCCTCGCCACGTCGCGCAGGTGCAGCACGGAGCCATCCGGATTGGCGCGGATGATGATGTTGCCGAACTGCTCGGGAGTCATCAGGCGCCCCTGGGTGCGCACCGTATAGGTAAACTGCTGCCCGGCCGGAATCGGCTCGCCGCCAATTTGACCCGCAGGATTCACATTGTTCTGCGTCTGGATCGCGTTGATGATGTCGGTCGCGGTGACACCTAGTTTGGCCATCAGGTCCGGATCCACCCACACGCGCATCGCATACTGCCCGCCAAAGACCTGAATGCGCGAGACGCCGGGCACGCGCGTCAGCTGATCCTGGAGGTTGATGATGGCGTAGTTGGTCAGAAACTGCTGGCTGTAACGGTTGTCGGGCGACGAGAGGCCGATGAGCATCAGAGGCGAGGTCAGCGACTTCAGCACCGTGACACCCGCCGTGTTGACCTCGGCAGGAAGCTGAGACTGAGCCTGATCAAGCCGCATCTGCGAGAGGATCTGGTCGGTGTCCGGATTGGTTTTGACGCCGAAGTCAATGTAGACTGTCGACTGGCCGTTGTTGGCGTTGACGGAATACATGTAGAGCATGTTGTCGACGCCGTTCATCTGCTGCTCGATCGGCGTCGCCACTGCTTCACTCAGGGTCTTCGCGTCCGCTCCCGGGTAGGTAGCCTGCACCTGAATCTCAGGAGGGGCGATGTCCGGATACTGGGCCGTAGGCAGCGTCAGCATCGAAACCGTCCCCACCAGCACGGTGAGCACAGCAATGACGATGGCGACGATGGGCCGCCGGATAAAGAATTTTGACATGGTTCAGCTCCCCGCCGCCACATTGGCTGCCGGGGCTGGCTGCGTGGTGTGCGGTGCCACCGGAGCCCCCTCGCGCAGCTTTTGCAGATTGTCTGTAATCACCTGAGCGCCGGGCTCAAGGCCGCTGTCGACGATCCAGTCCTGACCATGTTGCGCACCGAGTTTCACGTTGACCACGTGCACGCGATTGCCGGGTCCAACGGTGTACACCTGCTCGATCCCCTGCAGGTCCTGGACGGCAATCTGCGGGACCAGCAGCGCGTTGTGAAGGATCTCGGTTTCCGCGGTCACCCGGCCGAATTCCCCCGGACGAAGAATGTTGCCGGGATTCGGAAACGCCGCCGCGATGCGGATGGCACCCGTCTGCTGGTTCATCTGGCGATCGACAAAGATGATGTGGCCCCGGTACGGAAACGTCTGCCCGTTGGCCAGAGTCAGACTCAGCGAAAGGTTCGATCCTTCATGGAGTAAATCGCTGCCGGACTGCCTCGCGCGATCCGCAAGCGCCAGGTATTCGCTGTCGCTGATCGAGAAATAGACCTTGATGGGATTGAGCTGAGAAACGGCGGTGAGTACCGACTCGGGGTTGACCAGGTTCCCCACCTGAGTGGTCGCCTGGCCCGCAACGCCGCCGATCAGTGAGCGGACCTGCGTGAATCCAAGATTCAGTCTGGCCGTCATCAGTTCCGCCTGCGCCGCGCTGACCGCGCCCTCCCCTGTCGCCACCGCCGCGCGGGCCTGCGCTTCCTGCTGGGTGTCGTTGTCGAGCTGGCTCTGCGCGATGGCGCGCGCGTGGGCCAGCGGAGTGTCGCGCTTCACGTTGATTTGTGCCAGTACCAGCTGGGCCTGCGCCTGCGCCAGCTGGCCTTTTGCCTGCTGGACCTGCGCTTCGGCCTGATCGACCACAGCCTGAAACGGCCGCGGATCGATCCGGAAGAGCACCTGCCCTTTCGCCACCTGCGATCCCTCTCGGTATTCCTGGTTGACCAGGTAGCCGCTGACCTGCGGCTGAATCTGCGCATTGACGTATCCATCCAGAGTGCCCACCCACTGGCCTGTCAGCGGCACGTCCGCCTGCTTCACCCGAACAACCGAAACCGGCATGGGCCCCATCGCGGGCCGAGCCGTAGCCGCGTGGCTGGTCTCGCACCCGGTCACTGCGGCGGCGGAGAAGGCAAGGAGCAGGGCGATGGAGAGCGCCTGCAAGCCGCGTGCTTCCCTCCGACTCAAACGTGGCGTTCGATTTGCCATCATGAATTTCTCCTGAAAAATCGATCCGCAAGAAACATACACGGATGTATATTGTTGTCAGATTCGGAGAAATCCCCGCCCGATGCAAAATTGCGCGATGGTTTTCAACAGGGAATGATCATGAAAGGCAAAGCACTCCGGAGCAGCGGGTCTGCTGCCGGCAGAACCCGACAGCAGGACAGGGCCATTTCCACACGGCGCGACCTCATGAACGCTGCACGACGTATCTTCGCCCGGGACGGGTTTGAGATGGCACGTCTCGAGGACATTGCCGCGGCGGCAGGGAAGACGCGCGGCGCCTTCTACGCGAACTTCCGCGATAAAGAAGACGTATTCTTCGCGCTCTTCGAGGAGACGCTGCGTCGCGAAAAGCAGCACATGCGCGAGCAGCTTGGAGAAGCCGGCTCAGACGAAGAGCGGATCGAAGTGATGACGAAGCACCTGCGCTGTGTGCTCGCGGACCGGCGGCGCATGCTGCTGGCGCTGGAGTTCAAGCTGTACGCAATTCGTCATCCGAAGAGGACGAAGCGGCTGGCGGAACTGCACGCCGCGGTATGCCGGCGCTGTATCGAAGCCAACGTGGAGAAGGTGATTCCGGAATATGCGAGCCTGACCGGACAGCAGAAGCGGAGGAAGACCGCTCAGGTCGGAGCACTGCTGGACGGCATCGCGCTGAACCGGATGTTCGACGGTCATGGACTGACCGACGATCTGATCGAGCGACATCTGCGGGCGGCGCTGCGGATTGCCCTCGCGGAAGAATGACGCCTGCCCCGGCCCCAAAGCTTCCCTTCAAAACAGGGCGCACTCTGATCATGCGTGCATAATCGATGAGTATCAAAGTGACGAGGGCGCGCCGTGACGGCCCGTCACCGATGAGCCCTGGAATCGACAATGGAGACCCAGCCTGACGGTCAGGCGCACACGGACTTAAAGCATTGCATGTGGAGACCGTACAAAACATCGCCTCGGCCCTGCTGCGAGATACCTGCGGTGCTTGATACATGAGCGTATCGGATATTCTGCAGACCTTATACCACAATTCCGAGGCCATTACTTTCCTTGAAATTGAAAAACTTCTTGCCAGTCACCCTGGCAATCTCCACGACTGCCTGCCTGACCTGAGAAAAGGACTCTGTATCGTGAAAAATGGTGCATTGAGAATGCCCTGCGCTCCACAATCCGCAGGCGAAAGTATCTGCGAAAGTGTGCTCAATATCCACGTGGATAAGTCCGAACGATCCCTGGCCGTTTTGAATAAAAGTCCGATAATCACTGCGCACTAACTGGATATTGTCATAGCCAGACAGCCGGTTCAAAGTCTCCTCATAGATATTCCGATGATTGATCGTATGCCTGTCCCCCTGAAACGTATCAACGCCCACCACGTGATCGAAATAAGAAGACAGTGCCACCGTGGAAAACCCGAACTCAACTCCGAATTCGAGGCAGGCACCGGTACTGATATGAAACCTCTCGATCAGATCGGACAGAATATTTTCAATTCCCTTCCACCCCGAAGGTACTTCCAACACCCTGGCAGGAGCTTCACGCCGGTTCGGGACATATGGCATCACCGGAATCCGGGGCTTGCCAAAGCCGCTCACGACGGATCGCCAATACGGCAACTCGGTAACAACTCGCACTTCTACCCTTTCCAGCCACGGTCACGTCGCGGTCGGGTGGCCTCCATCAATTCTAATACGTCCGCGGCCTAACCCATCTGCCGACGAATCCCACGAGAGCATCCCGTTCCATCGCCTTTAGACCGACGAGCCACGCAAGGATGAGGGTACCCAGGCCCCAGCCCAGCCAGATTTGCTGATTGAAGGCCGGAGCCGCAGAGGACCACCAGAAAGTGATGAGAAGAAGTGATGGAACCGCGATCGTGGCTGGACGAACCAGTCCGGTGAGGAACAGTCTCATACGCGAGATCGTAAACTTAGCCATTGTATAGCGCATGTTAATTATAAAATGCGCCCCCACGCTGACAAATGCGCCGACAAGCGTTCCATAAGCTACTCCAATTGCACCGATGCGCCCAGCCAGGTAAATGCTGCAACCCACATTCGTGATTGCCTCGGCGATCACGCCTGCGACAGCGATCCGCTGGCTATTCGTCGCAACAAGCATGTTCGCGTAAGGCAGACAGGTGCAACGCAGAATGTTCGCTAAGACCAGAATGCGCAGATAGCTGATTGCGTGTGACGCATAGATTGGTCCTACCCAGACACGTAGTATCCAGTAGCCAGCAACAAGCAGAGGAAGCCCGGACAACAAAAGAATCACGGATGTGTAACGCGTTGCTCGCGCAAGGAGAACGCCGAGTTCGCCGGGGCTGCGCAGAACACTAAGAGCAGACATGGAGGGCATCAGCGGAGCAAGAGCCGCGCCGACAATCGAGGTCACGAAGCCGGTAGGAAGCGCTGCAACCGAATAAAAGGCTGTCTGACGGAAATCGTACCTTCCAACGATGATGACATCCAGGCCGCTCACGCACAGCATACCTACGGTCCAAATCGCCAGCGAAGAGCAGTAACCGAGCATCTTCCGCACGACACTCCCATCGAGTCCGTGCAGGCGGAGCCGAATTGTGCAGGCCCACCGGCGCCATGCTTCAAAATGAAGCAGGCCAGTCACAATGTTTACTATGGCGACCAGGGCTCCCATAACCGCGAGGCTTTGCTGGCGGGCGACGGCCGCAACCAGGACTGCAGCGTAAAGAAGGCGATTGGTCAGCAGAATAACCGTCGGCACTGCGTAACGCTGCAGGCCAAAGAAAATGGAGGGGAAAATGGAGCACAGCAACCCAAATGAGAGCGAGACTCCAACGAAGAGGATACTGAGCCGTGCATCGCGATAAAGTGCGGCCGGCATATCATGAAACAGTTGGGGCACTTGCCAGGCCAGAGCCAATGTTAAGGCGAGACCGACTGTGCTGGCGATCAACATGAGGGCCAGTCCGACGCTGGCGCGCAGACTCGCGCCGTCAGTATCCTTTTTGGCTTCGTATTCGGCTACAAATTTTGCGATCCCGGACTGAATTCCGAAGTCCAGATAGCTGACGTAGGCACCCAGCTGGAGAATTAAGACCCAGGCTGAGTAGGTTGTTACGGAAAGCCTCCGGGTGAGGTAACCGGGCAGGACAATAGCGATGGCTGCCGTCACGAACAGACGGCCCAAATTCATGATTGAATTCTGGGCAAATGTCGCCGCGGTTCCGTGTGGCCTGCCCTCTGTATGCACTGCTTCGGCTATCGCTTGAGATCCAGCTCCGCCGCTCTGTTTGGGTGCTTTTTCGTCCATAATACTCATGACTAAGACATCATCTCATTGGATTCCTTCCTGTAAATCGCCCTCTCAGTATTGAGCCGTCAGCATTGTGAGTGTGCCATTCGTCAAACATTGCGATTAGTCTGGTGATCGATTAGTGAAACCGGCCAACCCCCTGCAACTTCATTCTCCATTTCCATGACTGACTGGAAAATGAGATCGGGAACGCCGCTTGTGGTCGAAATGTTGAGAAACAATCTACCTTTTAACGTCATGGACGTAGACCCTTCATCGGGCGCCTACAAAGCAACAGCCACCTTGAGGTCTCCCTCCGGTGGCTGCAGAGTTCCAGTCCAGCTATGCTGGTGTACTCTTCGATGCCCATTCTTAAAGGATGCCTCAATCCGGAAATGTCGCGCCATAAGAAAATTGAAGGATTCAGGCTCAGAGCAATTACGAGCTATTTTGCCAAATGGATACGCCGGTGAGGGGGGATCACGACCCCAAGGTCGACGGCATGTCACGAGAAAGCAGTTGCACATCTGGCTGCAGACTCCGGTGCCGAACCGCCTTGCGGCGCCCGAATACACTGCAGTCAGATGATGCTAAGTGATTGATTCCGAAGGACAGGGCAAGGGAGGCCGGTTTTCAAGACCGCTGGCTTCTACGCTCTGCCCATACTCACCCGATCCATGCGCTCTATCTGACCTGGGTCGATCGGGTTTAGGCTGCTTTTCATAGTCTTGGGCGTCATCCGCCGACCTGCATGTTGTTGAAAATACGTTAACTTGTTGATTCGAGTCCCGCCTGAGGAGCCAAACCCTCCTTTCAGCGCTTTCCTCCTTCATTTCCTCTCTTTTCACGCGGGCTGCGGGCTCCGCGCCGTCTTCACGAGAGGCTGCTTTGAGGTGGATCCATCGCTCGGGACATTTCTGCTGCTGCGCCGCGCCGCAGCGCAATCTACTGAATCGGGCGCTTAGCGGATGATGCCGCGCTCAGACTTCTCGATGAAGTCGACGAGGTACTGCACGTCGGGGGATTCGACGCCTTCGGCGCGGAGGGTTTCCAGCGCCTGAGCAATGTTCATTTTTGAGGCCAGCAGCAGGCGGTAGGCGTGATGAATGGCGCGCACGCGCTGGCGGTCGAAGCCGCGCCGCTCCAGTCCCACCTTGTTGATGCTGTAGGCGTGGACCTCGCGTTTGGCGGAAGTCAGCGAGTAGGGGAGCACATCCTGGGTGATCGTGGTGCCTCCGCCGATGTAGGCGTAGCGGCCAATGCGGCAGAACTGATGGACGGGACAAAGAGCGCCGACCGTGGCGTAGTCCTCGACCGCGACGTGGCCGGCGAGGGTAGCGGCATTGGCGAGGATGCAGTGATCGCCGAGGACGCTGTCGTGGCCGATGTGGGTGTAGGCCATGATGAGGCAGTGGCTGCCGATGCGCGTGATTCCGCCGCCGCCCTCGGTGCCACGGGAGATGGTGACGGATTCGCGAATGGTATTGTCGTCGCCGAGGACGACACCGGTGGGCTCGCCGCGATACTTGAGATCCTGCGGGGAGATGCCTACGCAGGCAAAGGGATAAAAGCGATTACGCGCGCCGGCAGTGAGATGGCCGTCGAGGACGACGTGGGAGACAAGCTCGCAGTTCTCACCAAGAGCGACATGAGGACCGATGGTGCACCAGGGGCCGACGGAGCACGAATCGGGGATGACGGCCCCGGGAGCCACGATGGCACTGGGATGAATGCTCACTCCTGCGCTACCGCCTGAAGCGCGGGCTCGGCCGGCGCGGCAGGCCGGGGAACGAGCTGGCACATGACGATGGCTTCGCAGGCGAGCTGGCCGGCAACGGTGACGCGGCCTTCCATTTTGACGGCCCGCGAACGCCAGTTGAGGACGTTGATCTCAATGCGGAGCTGATCGCCAGGGAGCACAGGGTGGCGAAACTTGGCGCGCTCGATGGAGGTGAAGACCATCAGCTTGTTCTGGCGGTCTGGAACTTCGGGAAGCAGGAGCGTGCCGCCGGCCTGGGCGATGGACTCGACAACCAGCGCGCCCGGCATGATGGGAAAGCCGGGAAAATGGCCCTGGAAGAATGGCTCGTTAATGGAGACGTTCTTGATGGCGACGATGCGCTTCTTCCGCTCGACCTCGATGATGCGATCGATGAACAGAAATGGGTAGCGGTGCGGCAAGATGCCCATGATGTCGGTGACTTCGAGGACCTGCTGGCCGTCCAGAATGGGGTTTGAGTTCTCCATAGCGCGCAGGGGCGATTATAAACGGAGGCCTGGAGGGATGCTGGCGCGGCAACCGGCTAACGCAGCGCCATCAGCGCGCAGGCGAGCGCGGCGGGCATGACGATGAGGCCGACCTTCAGGAACTGCCACGGGGTAATCTCGGCCTGCTCGCGGCGCAGAGCGATAAGCCAGAGGATGGTGGCGAGAGAGCCAGTGACTGAGAGATTGGGGCCGAGGTCGACACCCACGAGCACGGCGCGGGCGAGCAGGCCGGTGTGGCCGGCGTGGCGGAGCGCCGATCCGGCGGCCAGACCGACGGGAAGATTGTTCATGCCGTTGGAGAGCAGGGCGACGGCGAAAGCGCCGGCGAACTTCGCGGCCATGCGCGGCTGATCGCCCAACCAGGCGATCGCCGCCTGAGCTGCGTGCATCATGCCGGCCTGATTGAGGGCTGCGACCAAAACAAACAGGGCTGCGACCAGCGGCAAAATGCTCCACGCGACATGGCGGAGCGCGGTGAGCGGAGCCGAGCGATCCTGGGAGGCGACCAGCACCATCGCGAGCAGAGCGGCGCCAAAGGTCGGCCATCCGAGGGGGATGCCGAAGCCGGAGGCGACGAGCATGGCGGCAGCGGCGACGAGGATTCCGGCGAGAGCGAAATGGCCGGCGTGGGAGAGACGGCGAGTTTGGGAGACGGCCGCGACCGGCCGTGCGAGGCTGCGGCGCGAGAGCAGGCGCAGGACGAGAAAAGTGACGGCGATCGAAACCAGAGCAGGCACCAGAAGAGCGCCGAGCCAGGCTCCGAGAGGCGGCAAATCGGAGGCGAAGACGACCAGGTTGGCGGGGTTGGAGATAGGCAGCAGAAAACTGGCGGCGTTGGCGAGCATCGCGCAGGCCAGGAGATGAGGGCGTGCGTCGACGCGAGCGCGGCGGACGGCGGCAAGGACGGCCGGGGTGAGAACCACGGCGGTGGCGTCATTGGAGAGCAGGGCCGTGACCACGACTCCCGAGGCATAAACCCAGAAGAACAGCCGGGCGGCGGAGCCGTGCGCGTGGCCGACAGCAATCTCAGCGACCCAGTCGAAGACGCCTTCCTCGCGGGCCAGCTCGGCGAGGATCATCATGCCGGCGAGGAAGAGATAGAGATCGAGGCCCTCGCGGACGGCGTGAAGAGTGGTGGCCGGTGAGATGAGGCGGAGGGCCAGGAGAAGCAGAGCGCCGGAACCGGCCCAGACGCATTCGGCAAGACCCCGCGGGCGCACCAGCATCAGCGCGATACTTGCGAGCGAAATGACCCAGATCAGTGCAACATCCATGTTTGGGGGCGGGAACCGGGTAGTTACGGCGGGAAACAGGGTCTCGAACTACACTATATCCAGTCCTTCCCCCGGAACGGTCCAGATCGATCTGGCACGGGGTAAATCCGCGGACGCCAGTTGGAGAATTTGAGGTCTTACTTATATGTCTGAGCGTCTGTATTATTCGGACTCCTTTCTGACCACGTTCGATGCGGTGGTGACGGACGTGCGCGAAGCGCTGCGGCGCGAAGGCGAATCGGTGTGGCAACTGGCGCTGGATCGGACGGCGTTCTACCCGACCAGCGGAGGGCAGCCCGCGGACAGCGGGGTGCTGAGCGCGATTTCGCGGGGCGGAGCGGCGCTGGAAGTTCCCGTGGAGCAGGTGGAAGAGGACGCGCACGGAGAGGTATGGCATTTTGTGCGCAAGCCGCTGACCGCGGGAACGGTGGTGCGGGGCCAGATCGACTGGGAGCGGCGTTTCGACCACATGCAGCAGCACACGGGGCAGCATCTGCTGTCGGCGGTGTTTCTGAAGGAGCTGCAGGCGGCGACGGTATCGTTTCACCTGGGCGAAAGCGTCTCCACGATCGATCTGGCGGGCGGCGTACCCGCGCGGCACAGCCTGGAGCGAGTAGAGCGGGTGGCGAACGAGATGATCGGAGAAGACCTGCCGGTGACGGTGAGGTATGTGGCCCGGTCTGAGGCGGAAGCGATGCTGGCGGCGGGGAACCTGCGCAAGCTGCCGGAGCGGGCCGGGGAGATCCGGCTGATTGAGATCGCCGACTGCGATCGTAATGCGTGCGGAGGCACGCACGTGCGTTCCACGGGACAAATCGGCGGGCTGCTGGTGCGGGGTGTGGAGAAGGTGAGCCGAGGTGTGCGGGTGGAGTTTGCGTGCGGACTGCGCGCAGTGCGCGCGGCACACGCCGACGTCGTGCTACTCAGCGAAGCGGCGAGCGCGTTGTCGGTGGGCGCGGCGGATGTTCCCGCGACGGTAACGCGGCTGCTGAACGAGGCAAAGAGCGGGGCGAAAGAGCGGCAGCGGCTGCGCGAGGAACTGGCCGCGTACCACGCCTCACGGCTGGCGGTGGAAGTGCCAATCGAGAACGAGCTGCGCCTGGTGGAGCGCTCGTGGAAGGATCGCGACCGGGATTATGTGAAGCTGCTGGCAGCGCGCACGGCGCTCACGGCGCCGTCGACAGTGGTGATCTTTTGCGCGGAAGAGGCGAATCCGGCACGGGTGGTCATGGCGCGCAGCCTGGATCTGGATTTCGACTGCGGGCTTATGCTGCGGGACGCGCTGGCGGAACTGGGCTTGCGTGGCGGCGGATCTCCGGATCTGGCGCAGGGCGAAGTGCCGGTTGCCCAGGCTGCAGCATTGCGCGCGAAGCTGGCGGCATCCGTGCGCCGTGCGGTGTTGGCGCCGCCCGCCATGTGAGGAGGACAACGAGGGCAAGCGGCCGTGCGATTGCGGCCGGAATACCGTAAAATCGAAGAGGTCTTTCCCGCCTAGTGGGGCTATAGCTCAGCTGGGAGAGCGCATCGTTCGCAACGATGAGGTCGTCGGTTCGATCCCGACTAGCTCCACCAAATTATTCATATTATTGAATTTAGATATAACAAATATAACAATAAGTGGCATACTTTGCCCGGAGAAGTGCTGAGGAATGCCGTTTGCTGTCATGCTGGCCCGATGACCGGCTTCCTTCCGCTTCGACCTCTCTGAGCTGTGCGCCCTTCTCAAACCGACAGCCTGACCCGCTCAGGGCATCGCCGCCGGTGGGGTTTGAAGCGATGAGGTCGGGGCCCCTTCGCGGGCTCCGCAACCGCCGTAAGTCCTGGCTCTGCCAAGTGTCATTGCTGGACCTGCGTTCAGCACCTGATGCTGGCTGCACGTTCCTGAACCCTGAAGGCCGCCTGTCTGCTCTTGGCAGAGGAGTGGAGTGAGAAATCGTCGGTCGCCGACGGAGTTGTGGTTATTGAAACACATTGTGTGCTAAAATTCGCGCCTGTTGCGCGAGGCAACTCAGAGAGAGAGGAAACCGCTATGCCGTATGCAATCAGCGGTGACGAACTCGCATTGTTTCAGCGCCTGCTCATCGGGACCTGGGCGAATGACGATGAGCTTCGCGACGCGAATGGACTCCCCCTGTCGTTCAACGTGATGCCGCTGCCGCAGGTGCAACCACCCAGGCGGACGGCCCCGGGGAATTTTCTTTACGGAGGGTTCATCCTCAAAAATTTTGTATTTTGCGAAGTGATTCGGTTTAACGGGAGCAACATGACGCCTCCGGTGCAGGAGTACGACCCGGCGGCGCTGGCGACTGCAGCGTCAGCGCCCAATCGCGGCGGCAGCTATACGCAGACATGCCAGGCGATTTTCTACGCCCAGCAGGTGAAGTTCGCTCAGGGGCCGGAGGTCAACACCATCGTTCATGTGGAAAACGGGGCGTGGCTGTACTTTGGACGGGCCGTACGGCCCGGGGGACGTTCCGGGACAGGTTCTGACGCAGCCGCCGTACATCTCCATCGCCAAGCAAATCTCTGTGCCACATGGGAATTCGGTGCTGGCGCTGGGAAGTGTCGATCTGAACGATGGGGACGACTTCGACGGTTCACTCGATGGGCTGAACGCCAACCCGATTCTGGCAGGTGCGCCGGCGATTCCGGATGGCCCTGTGCCGTATCCGCGACCGGCCGACATTGCGACGCCCGACTATCTGGACGTCTATGCAACGTTGCTGAATACCCCTGCGGACTACGAGAACCCGAACCCGATCTGGGCGCGGAATCCAAGCCGCCCACTGCAACTGGCAATGCAGAAGCTCGTGCCGAAGTGCTTCATCCACTGGAATGTCACAACACTGCCGCTGCCCGGCGGGAAGGGATCGGTGACGAATGTGCCGTTCGAGCAGAGGAAGTCGAAGGTGACGGACTACTGGGCGGATTACTGGCTGCTCTCTCAGGAGCCCTACGTTAAAGGCGGACCGCTGCCAAACTTCAATTGCCTTGCTTACACGCAGACGATCATGATGGAGATGACCATATCAGTGGACAAGGGCAAGGAATCGAGGAAGTTTATCTTTCCGCACGTGACGTGCAACACGGTGAAGAAACTGCCGGGGACACCGAGCCAAGCCCGCAACCAATATCAGAACGGAACGCCGCCGTGCATTCAGCCTAAGTAGAGGGTCGGGCATAGCGACACGCGACAGAGGGATTGCCGGTGATTGCAGGCTTGGGTGACAAGGCAGGATAACAGTGAGACTGAAGCCGTGAGGTTTTACGAGAAGGACGATCTGGTCGAAGGTTCCGCCAGTGAAATTGCAATTTAGGGCCTGGCTGGGTGACATCTACCATGGACGGACAAGAACAGGTCGCAGCCACAACCGCCGCCTCTCCGGCACACAGCAAGGGATTTGCCGTCCTCCTCCTGCTGGCTGCGGGCCTCGCGATCGTGATCCTGGCGAACGGTTACCCGCTCAATCTCTGGCTCTTCGGCTGTCTGATCCCATGGATCATCGTTCAGGACCAGCGCAGCAAGGACAAGCCCTGGGCTGCCCCCGTCCGGGCCCTCCTTAACCCGGCTCTTATCGCCCTCGCCATCCTCACCGCGTTCCTCGCGTTCCTCAAACTCCCCAGCGCTCACGACGCCAACGTCTTCGTCAACTGGGAAGACCGGCTCATCCTCAACCTCCACGCCTGGCTCAGGTATCCCACCAAGTGGCAATATGCCGGGCTCCTCGTCCTCGCAACCCTCGTTAGCTGGCGATTGCCGCGCCTCAAGGCTGTTAACCACCTCTCCGCCGCCAAAAAAGGGCTTGGCGCAGTGGCCTCCATCGTCGCCGTCATGGCTAACGTCAGCTTTCTCGGCCAGCTGCGGATCGTCGACCACAGATACTGCAAACTCGAATCGCGCATCCAGGCGGAATATCGTAAGGACGACGCCAAAAGGGTCCGGCACATCGATCGTGCCCTCGCTACCGAGGCCATCGCCCAGAATCTCCAGTCCGCGACGCCAGACACACGCGCCTGGCTTCGCGCCAACTTCACCGCCCTCGCTGATCTGAACCTGCCCAGCGATTATCGCGACGCCATCAGTCGCGCCCTCGCTGAAAAGGTCAGTCCCGGCACCGCATCCGAACTTCTGTTTGTTCTCCGGATCGATGGCCACTCCTGGTCCGACTCCGCCGAACTCCGGACGACCAAACCAGACCAGATCAACGCCGGAATCGAGCAGGCACGTCAGGATGCTCAGGATGCGAGCCGCGCCGAATCCGATGCCGAATCCGGCCTTCGCGCCATCGTCACCAGCATCGTCGGCGCGGGCAACGGCAATGCCGCCGCCGCCGCGATGAGCTTCTTCGATCCACTGGTCCGCGCCCTCGGGCTTGAGATGCTCACGCCCATCACCGACGCCATCCACGGCCAAGCTTCCGACGGCCTCAAGGACTGGCTCAAGGACCGCGAAAAGCCCCTCGTTGACCGCGCCGTCGATCTGGCTCGCAAATCCCTCCACTGGGACAGTCTCCCCCGCGCCTCCGCCCCTGCGGTTGCGCTAAGCCTGCGCGATGAAGCCCTCCAGATTGCCAAAGAGAACAAAGCCCGCGCAGCGGACGAAGTGAGCAAAGTTCTGGCCGACGCGGTTTCAGAAAACTACACGCCCGACCAACTCGAACAGCGCATTCAGGATGCGAAAGATGAAGGAATCGAGGCTGACCAGGTTCTCCGCCAGTTCGGGGCCGTGGCTGCCGGACCTGGCGCTTCCTCCGCTGACGGCGGCGCCCGGCCATCACCTGAAATGGCCGCTTGGGAAGTCAATCTTAAGGCCGCCCAGGACGCGGTCAACACACTCCGCATTCGTATCCGGGCCCAGGACAAAACCCCCGAAACGGCCGAACACAGCCTCCCCGAACCTCGCTGACCCTGGCACAGTCCGGCTTAACTGGGGCTTGGCAGTCTGATCGGGAGGCCCTGGGACATCCAGGCAGATTGTTCGCTTTCAACATGATCGACGATAGGGTACCTCGCATCTAACGTCTCTTGCGCATTCGGGATTGCGCTGAGCCCGTGTTCGGCCTGTTTTTCATAAACCCGGGCAGAAAACCAAGCGGCTGCCCCCCGAGCGATCGCGAAGACTTCAGCCGCGGCGGCGATAATAGTTAAGAGCCACTGCAATTCGTCTGTTCGAGGCTTTACGGCCTTCTCAAAGACGCGACCAGCCCTCAGTGAATTCCGGAGACACGATCTCGTTTGGTCGATCGTAAGAGGTGCGTTCGCTGGAGCAGGAGCATGACATTGATCGAGTCCCCGTGCGCTTATGAATTCCCGGGAATTGCCAACAGCGTCTCTGAATGTTTGTCGATCTATTCAGGCAACCGTGTAATAAGCGGCCGCCCCAACGACGACTGTGAATATCCAGGGAAGAAGGCCGAGAAGAATTCCGCAAGCAAACTTTTGTTTTCGAGGCATGGCAGAATGCCCTGCGAAATCAGGATCTGTAAACGAGGCAATCGTGCACTGCACTAAACAGGGCGTCAGCGGGAGGATCGGCGACAATCGCAACCGGGCCCATCACTTCGTGCAGCATCTGATTGAGCCGCTTCTTTAAGCCCGCTTGGAACATCGAGAGATCGGCGGCAGGAACTTGGTTCAATTGCAGCCCGTCAAGCCGCGTATCAATCGGGCGGATGTCACTGCCGATAAAACGGACCGGACCGGCGCTGCCCGGGGTGGCCAAAGCCGGATTGGTGAGGACTTACCGGGCATGCGAACGCCCCACATCGTAACCGTGGTCACGAAAGCGCTGATCGAAGAAGCCCAGGAAGGCTTGCAACCCAGCGCCTGCCAACTGCGTTTCGCTCGCCGCTACACTGCAGATCGTCATCTGGTCGCGAGCACCCGGCCCAGCAGCTGCTTCAAAGCCGAGAACCGCAACTCGAAACGCAAGAGCCTGCGGCGACCCACCTCCTATTGATCTATGCATAAATAATGTAACGACCTAGCGCAAGAAAGAAGCCAGCTCGGATTGTAAGATGCAGCCACGCAGTTTGTCCGGCGAAGATCGAACCCGATCCATAGAGCGGAGGACGTCTTCGAGCAGTTCGTCCACATCGTGAGGGCAACTGTTGGCCAGGTCGCCCTTGGCCGAAGCCCAGACGCCTTCGTCGGGATTGAGTTCCGGCGCGTAAGCGGGGAAGTGCTCGATGCGCAGGCGCCGATGCTGCCGGCGGAGTTCTTCGACGGTTTTTCCCTTGTGGGTGGAGGAATTGTCCAGCAGCACGATAAGCGGGCCGCGCAGATGGCGCAGCAGTTCACGCAGGAACAGACAGACCTCCTCCTGCCCGATGTTGTCGTAGAAGAGCAGATAGTAAAGATTCAGCCGCTGCCGCCGCGGGCTGAGGGAAATCCCGGAGATGACGCTGATCTTGTCCCGCCGTCCCTGACGGTGACGATGGATGGGTGTCTGCCCCGGCGGAGCCCAGGTGCGCACCACGTTGGGGATGAGCAGGAAGCCCGATTCGTCGGCAAAGACTATGTGGGCGCCCAGCCGCGCGGCGTTTTTTTTATGCGCGGCCACTCCTCCCGCTTCCAGCGCGCGATCTCTTCCTCGTCCCGCTCCAGGGCGCGCCGCTCCGGCTTTTGCGGGCTCCATCCCAGACCGTGCATCAGACGGCCGATATGGTCGCGGTGATAGCGCACCCCGAACTCGCGCTCCACCAATTCCGCAATGCGCGCCGTGGTCCACAGATTAGTCCGGTAGCCCTGGGCCAGCGGTCCCTTGACAAGCAGACGCACCAGGCGTTTTCGCTCCGCCCCGTCCAGCTTCCACGGACGGCCCGGAGAAAATCGCACCTTGAGAGCTGGTGCGCCGCCCCGGCGCCGGGCATTGCGCCAGCGCATCACCGAAACCGCGGCACAGCCAACACGCCGCCCCACTTCATGAAGTGAAAAACCCTGGTCCAACAACGCCAAAGCGCGTTTGCGCCGGTCTTCCAGCAGATCGGCGCTCCCCTTGGGTCTGGGCATAATCCCTTTACGCGGAATCACCAGAGCCATTCCATTGTTACATTATTTACGCAGAAGTCAATAATGCGTTCATCTCAGGGCTGTACTGCCTCGCAATTCTCTGCCGAACCGCATCCAGTGACTCAGGCAGCGTCGCGCCATGTGGGATGTGCGAGCCTCCCGGGAAAAAGAGTCCCGGCAGCGATGTCGCCGTGATCTGGAGCGCCGGTACGTCTATCGCTCCATTCTCGATGGCCCTCCCTGGCCCTTCGGCTCTTATCCAGGAGCGCAACCCGCTTGTTGACTCCCTGGGTGGTGATCCAGTCCTGAAACCCAGCTTGCCCCATCACCACATCCAGCAAACGCTGGATCAGCCGGAGATAATTCGCATTAGCCTGATGAAAAGCATCGTTTGCCACCGGGTCCTTCGCGTGCGGCGAGACAAACAGGTGGAGGCGCTCCTCCTGATCGATATGGAGATCGATCATGTCCACCGAATTTTTGGCCATGCCGAGGGGCTGGTTTTGCAGGATTCCGCCGTCAGAATATGTAAACGTCGCCGGGTCCTGGTCCCACGGAACGAGGTTCTCTGCTGGATAGTCATCCGGCTCGTTGTTCGCAGGACGCATGAGGTCCTGAACGCGAAATGCGATGGCGAAGGCTCCACACGCTGCTGCCGCCTCTCGAAGAGGTTCCCAAAATGACTCCGTGTCGCAGTTTGGTTCGTTTGCGTCCGCGAGCCGCGTTCGCTGATCTCCATATTTGAGATACGTAAACTCGCCTTTTGGACAAACCGGGTATCCGAAGCCGACGCCGTTCAGATTCGTCATAGCCACTCCGACGCGGATCGTGTCGCCCAGCGCATCGTGCCTTTGCGCTGGTTGAAGCGGTCCCTGATATCGCGACAGCAAAGCCTCCTTGGAAATCGCCTCGATCAGATTCGAAGAGAAAATGGAGTGGAGTGCAGGTTCATCGTCCTCGGTGTCCTGTAGACCCTTCAGGCCGATCCTCTTCACCCAGGTGTTGTAGACCGGATTGTCATACGGGCCCGCAGACTCGCCAGCGCTGAAGAGCAGCTTCTGGGCCGGAATGATCGCCGTCATCCCGCCCGCCGAAGCGCCTGTGGGCACATCGATTTCGATTCGATCGGACGGTGAAGTTGCGGATGCGTATTGTGCTGGCGGACGGCATCCAGAACCTCATACAGAACGCCTGCCTCGTAACTTCCCGGGGAAACCGCTCGGGCGATGGTAATCGCCAGTCTCTTTGACATAGGTAAGCGCGCCGCTCGCGATACTCTTCGTTATCAGACAGTTTGATCTCGATCTCATCTCACGTCCAACAAAGTCCGATACCCGCCACACTCAGGCGAGAGCCCCTGCATGAGGATCGGGATGTTGAAGAACACCGGGTCTTTATAGGTCTGCGGAGCGAGCGCGGCGGCCTGTCCAACTCGAAGTTCCGGCCCAATGCGCTGGTATGGTAATGCTCCTAGCTTGTTGAAGCGGAATGGCTCCATGGTGCGGGTGTTGCCTTATATTGTGGGTGCTTTGCGGGAATTGCCGGGAATGGGGCTGTATATGAAGTTGCCACTTTCACAGCGCGTCCGTGTTCGTTATACTTCAGGGCCATCCGCGTATCTTCTGGAGCGTGATTCATGGCCTATGTGGGGTTGCTCGCGTTAGGGCTCTTTGTTGGCTCTGTTGCGGTTCTCGGTTTCAAGCAGGCTCAGAACGATTTTGTGAAGGGCGGCCCAGCTATCCTCGGAGCGGCGCTAAGCGGCGTTGCGATGGTTTTCCTTGAGCGGTTCCTGCCGAAGGGTACGGCCGCGGACGCAGTGTACATGTACCCGATCG
The DNA here is from genome assembly GCA_035503835.1 of Acidobacteriaceae bacterium. Classification (GTDB taxonomy): domain Bacteria; phylum Acidobacteriota; class Terriglobia; order Terriglobales; family Acidobacteriaceae; genus Palsa-343. The sequence goes on from DATJSY010000001.1 coordinate 22,957, forward strand.
GACTACTCGTGGCCGTGCCATGGTTTTACCTGCCGGAGATAATAGAATTCGGTGTCGGAAGCGCCGAAGCCCAACTCAGGCACAGAGCCCTGATGACTTTAGCGATTATCGGAACGGTTGCCATCACCGCGCTCGCAGCAACATTGTCATTTGTTCCGGAATTTAGGCAGTGGATCAACCGCATGTGAGACGAATCTGATCGTCAGTGCTGTCCGTCGGTGATCGCCATTTTCCCGAGTGTGATCAGTGCCGATGACGACGGGGGTATGGGATCAGGGACGCGAGTACGACGGACGGGGCGGAGAAAAGACGGATTGTTGAGCTAACGCCGGTTTCTGGAGCGAGCGAGGCACGGATTTCGCAGGCCAAGGGCTTGAATCCGAGGATAGAAATTGAGGTTCCTGCGCCGTCTGCGGCAGGGTCGAACGGGGCCTCTCTGGATTCAACTCCTTCACCGCGGCCCGCTTGAAGCGATGATGCCGCTGCTCCGCGTCGCCGTTCTCCTTGCCGTGGCCAGCCTGCGTCTTCTCGCTCTCCAGGCCGTAGGAACGCATCAAGCCCCGGTAGCGATCCGTGAACTCGACCGGGTCGCTCATGTTGTTGACCGCCGTCGAAAGCCGGTCCGTGCGATAGCGATGCGGTACTTTGCCCAGCATCCAAAGCGCGTTCCGCAACCCCTCGCTCAAGATCCGGAAGCTCTCTGATAAGCACACCGCTGCTGCCTCCCGTTTCGAGTACGTCTGCACGAAGTGATATACCCGGTGCGGAAAACTCTGCCCTGGATGGTCACGCCCAGCTCTTCCATGTTTGTGAAGTCCGACGCTGCCAGCCGACCCGCAGGATGCTGGTGCGCGAAGAACACCTCCCGGGCCGGACCTGGGGTGGCACGGCACACCTTCACCCGCCGCTGCAGCGCAGGCACCTGCCCGTCCTGAAAGCGGCCTGGATTCTGTCGCTGTAAAAACTCGAACTCCGTCTTGGCCTCGAGCCCGGCGCGTTGTCTTAAGACAATTCCTGCACGTCGTCCCAAACATCGATGAACGAATCTGGCCGCGTCCGCCCCCGCACCGCCGATGGCAATTCGCCTGGCAAACGGCCTTAGCGACGATATTTCCTGGCCGTCTTCGGGTCCATGCCCGACTTGGACGACGCAATCTCCTGGTTCTCCTCTGTCTTTATCAACGCAAACAACCTCCGAACCTGTTTGTCGATGACCAATCCGGCTCCGATCCGATGAACCGGAATGCGCTTGGCCTAATTGTCGCTGGACCGGGAATTTTGTTTGTGGTTGACCGGTACTTCTATTGGTCGCCCGTCACCCAGGTCAGAAGGGGGCGGGGCAGCAGAGATGTCGCATATGCCCATTGTTTACTCTTGTCGCGGATGCCGACAAAAGGCAGGCAGAGCGAAAAGCTATGCCAAGCAGGGTGCGATCGGGGATGACTGGAGTCGTCAGAGTTGGCCAGAAAGTACCCTAGCAACGGTCACGACGACTGCACCGGCTCAGCGTCACCCTTCTCCCATCGGACTTTCGCGCAATCGACGTTGAAAAAGCCAAGGCGGTGCGCTTCGAGAACGGTACCGTCCAGCCAGAACCGCTGCCCTTTATCAGCAATCCTGAACTCCGGATAGTCAGCGTGATTGGCATCGAAATAGACGGATACGGTTCCAGGAGAAAGCATGGAGTGTATTGTGGCGTTTCCACTTTCGACCGAGTGAACCACGAAGTGCTGATCGCACGAGTGGGGCGCAATGGGAAAGACCACGGGGCGTTGAAGCTGATCCGGCGCCGCGCAGCCATCCGGCGATCCGGCGCGCCAGGTCAGCAAAGTATCCGCACGAGAGGAGAATCGAGCGCCATTCACCACCAATGCCGTCGCCTGCGGCGTGTGCAGGGAGTTCTCGTACAGGGGCACGGCGAAGTTGTAGTTCACCTCTGAATGGACTTCCTCACTCAGCGAACATGCGGCGCTCTGCACATCACAGCATTTTCTGAATGACTATGCCCCAATGAAGTCGGACCCATGCCTCGCTATGCTGGCTGGGCTGCCGCTATTGGCAGATGCTGTCCAGCCGCTGCACCGGTTCGGGCTTGAAAGATGGATAGGCCTCCTTGTGGGCGTCCAGGAAGGCGTCGGGAAACGAATCGCCGTTGGGCAGCCCGATGTTGGGGTTCAGGGAGTAGGCGTGGTTGCTCTCAACCTTCGGCAGCGAGGCGAAACGGAAACCTTCCTCGTGCAGGAGCTGGAGCAGACTGGGCAGCATGAGCGTGGTGAAGGACGTTTCGTGGAGGAGCAGGACGGCGGGAATCTCGTGGCCGAATGCGAGTTGCTCGGTTTCGCGTCCGAGGCGGATGAACTCCGCAGCATTCTCCATGTAACTCTGTTTGAGCCACGCAATCGAAGCGGTGTCGTCTTTCGCGAGGCAGCGTCCGTAGGGATCGTCCCAGTCGTCATCGTTGAAATTCAGTGTGACCTCGGCAATGCGGTAGCCGTGATCGTGAAGCCAGGCGCGGACGTCTTTACGCTGCAGCAGCGTGGCGCCCTCTTCGAGATAGGGAAAGCGAAACCAGTGCCAGTCGCGCTTACCGGCATACTGACGGAGGATCGGCTCGTTGATCGCGATATTGTGCTCGAACTCCGCGGCCGTTTCGCTGGAAAGCGCGGGATGCGACCAGGTGTGGTTGCCAATGTTCATGCCGGCGGCGATCCAGACGCGCAGGGCCTGCTGCATGTCGGGATCGTCCGCGACGCCGACGCCGTTGACAAAGCCGTAGACACCTTTCAGATGAGCAGCCCTGAGCTCGGCGGCGAGTTGCGTGGCGATGCCGGTGCGCGTGTAGCCGGGGTGCAGACCTCCGCCCGCCGGGAGATCGTCAAAGGTAAGCGCAACGACAGGATGTCGGCTGAGCGGCGGAAGCCTCGGCGGTGCGGAAGACGGGGGACTGGCAGCGCGCGCGGAGGCTGCGGCGAGCAACCCGACCAAAGCTCCACAGACCAGCCAGCGACACTTCATGCAGCGATTCTCCCCGGGGGATTGCGTACCTTTTCCAATGTACGCGAAAGGCGGAGGGGATCCGGCGCGGGAGAAACTGTCAGGGAAATCGGGGCGTCGGGCGAGAGATCGCGAGGAATTGTGCCGGCAGAAACGCAGGCGGGGAAATCTGACGGAATTGGCTGGATTTTATGGCGCGTCCTGAGAGATTCGAACTGCCGGCCTACTGATTCATAGCCCGATGAGAGCCGCTCCTGACGGCAATGCACGAGAGCGCAAAAGTCTTCATAAATGTATTATTTACAATAGATAGAAGATAACCCCGGGTCGCATAACGCCGCACTGGAGCGCATCAAGTTCCAAACCGAACCTGCACCAAAACAGGCAACGGAAATAACCGAGTGAAGGTCAGTTGCCTGGCAGTCTTCGCGAAAGATTCGCGGAATTCTCACCGTCATTGACCACCGCCTGGCGGTGGCGCAGCACAGCAGAGAGGGGATTTTCCGATGGCGACCACGGCAATGAAACCAAGACAACAGGCCCATGAGCTGATTGATCGTCTCTCTGCCGATCAGGTTTCAGCCGTTGTCGGCCCGCTGCAGACTATGCTCGATCCTGTGGACTGCGCCATTGCCAACCGTCCCCTGGAGGATGAGCCCATCAGCGTGGAAGAGGAGCACGCCGTCGCCGCTTCCAAAGCGTGGCTTAAGGATCGCGAACCAATTCCCAAAGAGGAAGTCCTGCCCGCGTTTGGCCTGACAGCGGTGGGCTTTGGACGCATGGGGCGCACTCCTCTTGAACCTGAACCGCACCGTCCAGGATTGTAAGCATGGGCAAGAAGAGCATTGCCTGGACCGACAACGCCAGGGCAGTGCTGCGCTCATCGCCCAGCCTACAGCGTTGCGCACTCTGCACAGCATCGCATGGCATCTGGCAACCAGCGAAGACGACGTAAAGCAGCTTCAGCGCATCGAACCGCAGGAGTTGCGCCGGCGCTTGGGCGACTACCGCATTCGCTTCTACGACCACGGCGACTCTATCCTCGTTCTGACAATCAGGCACCGTCGCGAAGCCTGTCGCTCAACAGCTCAAGACGCGACCGAAGCCCGACAGAGCCGCACCGAGTCCGCTCCGGCTCGATGGATGCTACCATGCAAAGCTCTGGAGCGAGGCCAGTCGGTTATCCCGCGAAGTACCGCAACAGCGACTCGCGGGCCTCGTCCATCGCTGGCAGTTGCGGAACCACGCGAAGCGACAATCCCAGGGACTCTGCGAATGGGGCGAGGCAGTCCTTCACTCGCGAGTTGCGGAGCCGAACCTCGGAGGGGAAGGCACTGGTTTCGCGAATCGTGCCGATCAGCGCCCGGGCCAGCATGTCGCCAGCTGAAGTTTGTGGACTGGCCAGTTCCGGCTTGTACACGATTCCGCTGTCGCCATCGACGGCCAGCGCAACAGCGGTACACGCCTTGCGTTCGCCTTTCCTGCCCACTGCAATCAGGCTCACAAAATAGTCGAGTTCGATGACGCCCCGAACCGGATAGTCTCTGTTTCGTATGCTGACCGTTGCCTCCAGCCCGGTCTGCGCCGGGGACAGCGGCGGCTCCGGCGGCAGGACGGGTTCGATCAATTCGATTCGCCAGGAATTCTCTGTCGGCACGAAAATCGGATAGGCCCCGGCCATCTGCCAATAGGGTGTCTTGCCCGTCCGAGCGATTTCGGAGCAGACTGCGATCACCGCTCGCAGGCAAGTCGCCAGAAGACCGGCTTCCTCGGCAGTGACATACCAGGGGTGATAGCCAGGGCGAAGAGCGCGGAAAATCGGAGCCGCCGTGCCCTTGCCGCTGGGGTGATCCAGCCTGGCAAGCAGCTTTCGATCCGGCGCGTCCAGTTCATTCCTCGGGACGAATTCAACGTAGACGCAGTTCTGGGTCGCCAGGAATTCCGCCGCATCGATTTCAAGCCCATCGGAAATCTTTCGGAACATCCGGTAACCTTCCGCGCCGATGTAGGCGTGCATGGAGAACACTTCGCCCATTGCTCCCATGACGGAGCAGTAGCAGTATTCCTCGCTGTCCGGGTGGCGAACGATGATTAGCTGGTTTTCATCCAGCAAATCCCAGGGCCGGAGCGCGAACAACTCTCCCGCCATCGCATAGAGGTTCCTCATTGCAGCGAAGGATGGCGGATTCTCTCCGCGGAGTTCATCGACAAAACAAAACTCTGGCTGGAGCGCAGACGGGACAGGACGCTTCTTCGGCATGAGGCGAGGTAAACTCCGGTAATTCCAATTCTCAGGGTAACGGAGGCTGTTGTCGAGGTTCAATCGGCTCGCCTGGGGCCCTGTGGTCCTTCATGTCGCTTTCAGGGTCCAGCAGCGGCTTCCCGTCGCGGATCGGATCTGTGGTGGACCGAGCCGCTTCTCTTGCCAGTCAGCCGGCATTATCGCCCTCCGAAAGATCCCCGGCGCTGCTGCGCAGCGGGAGCATGCGGACACTTACCCCCAACCGGGTTGCTGTATGGATGTCGAGTCCACGGTGGCGTTTACAAATGTCAACATCCGCTGCGACAGCAACGCAGCTTGATCGCGTTTACGCAGGAAAACGCGTTTCCATTTGCAACCGGCAAAAGCGCCGCAGAGCGCTTCGGCGAGCCGAAGCGTCTGACGGTGACGCATTGACGCCGGTTGGGCGTATGGCTCCCAATCCCCCGATGAACTATTCCGCCAAATCATCGCGAGGCTTTCTCCTCTAAATAACTGACCCGCTCGCGGGCAAACAGGTTCTCAGGGATTGGTCTGACCGAGGACGGGTTGACGGCCGGGCTTTCGTGCCGGCGGGCCGGTCATTATCTCTTTTAAGACGCTTTCGTTGTCGGATTGGATGAGAGAGTGGACTTTGACGAATTCGGCATCGGCTTCGGTGTTGTTGCCCAGTTTGTGATCGAGCCGGGCAAGGCGGTAGTGAATGCTGACTTCGTCGGGCTCGAGCTTGTCGGCCAGACGCATTTCGCGCGGGGCATCGTTATTGCGGCCTGCGTCGGCATCAAGGATGCCAAGGTCCGGATGCGCCTGCCAGAGACCTGGATCTTCTCCCGTCCGCTCAGCTCTCGCGTGTCTCCGGTTGCAGGTCTATAATTTGCGCATCCTGCCATGCGTACGCCCGCCATCCTGCTGCTTGCCGCAGTGCTCGCCGCCACGGCGCACGCCGCCCAACTCGTCACTGTTGATCAGGTTCAGAAGATCCTCACCGCCTCCCGCGGTGAAAGCGACACGAAGCTGGCAGAGCAAATCTCTTCCTTCGAAGCTGTCGAGAGAATCGATACCCCCACGCTCCTCCGCTGGCAGGCAGCCGCCCCGGGAGACCGAACGCGTGAAGCTCTGTTGCTGCTGGCCGATTCCTCGGCCTTTCTCCCGCTTCCGCCCTCCAGGATCGTCGACCAGCCTCCTCCCGACGCCGCCGGCATGCAGCAGATCCTCGCCCGGACCATCGACCATCTCGGTAAGGTCCTTCACAACCTGCCGAACTTCATGGCGGTACGCGACGTCACTCAGTTCGAGGACTCGCCCATGCGGGAGCGACTCGATATAGCGAACTCTCCCGGTGCCCATCAGCACATCCGTTCCATCGATTCCGCCAAACTGGTGGTGGGTAAGCCCTATTTCCTGCACCTCTATCTAAGCGGCCGAAAACGCATGAAAGTCACCTATCGCGACGGTCACGAAGTTCAGGTCAATCTCGCGAAAAACGATGTGGACGCTGGCCTCCGCAGCCGCGGCGAGTTCGGTGCCGTCCTCGCCGTGGTGATCGGAGATGCCTTCCGGCAACAGCTTGAGTGGGATCACTGGGTGCAGAGCCCCGCCGGTCCCCTCGCCACCTTCCGCTACGTCGTTCCTGCGGGCGCATCGCACGACGTCGTCGAATATCCGTCGGACGCGGGAGTCAAACGCATCCTTCCTTCCTATCACGGCGAAATCGCCATCGACCCTGCCAGTGGAGCCGTCCTTCGCCTCACGATTATCGCTGACATGCCGCAACCCTACGAGCACATCCAGTCGGCGCTGGTTGTCGAGTATGGTTCCGTCGTGCTCGGCGACCGCACCTATATCTGTCCTGTCCGATCAATGAACCTCGCCCGTGAGCCGCTGGCCGGAGAGACGCAGGACGCCGCACCCGTGCTCCGCACTTTTCTCAACGATATTTCGTTTACGGATTACCACCTCTTTCGAGCCGACGTCCGCATCCTCGGCCCGGCACACACCGAGAACCCCTCGCAACCCCACTGATACCCTGCCTTTCGGCGCCCGATCTCTCAATCCTGCCGACCTGCCTCGGCAGAACGCACCAAAGATGCACCATCTGGCTACTCCTTGCCGTTTAACCCCACCTCCACTATCCCGATACGCCCGGTCGTCGCGTCCCGCACCCCCAGCCTCAGCTCCACATCCCCGGCTGGCACATCGATCTCCTGCCGCACCCGTACCTCGCTCTGCATATCGCCCGTCATATCCGCTGCCGGCAGCGTCACGTCCAGCCCCGCGTCGGTCGAGTTCAACCGCTTGCCGCCCGCCTCGTACACCGCTTGCGTCACCTCCAGCTCCACCTCCTTCCTGCCATCTGGCAGATCTTTCAGCGCCAGCTCCTGCGGCTCGATGGAGTACTCGATGAAATACCGCGTCACTGGCGGATGCAGCGGCTCGGGCGGATTTCCCGCCGGCCCTGACGTGGGCTTCAGTCCATGTAGTTCCGGATCCCCCGCCGGCAGTACCTGAGCCTCGAAGATCACCTGCGACAGCCGAGGCGCCCCCGGCTCCATCGCCTCCGACATTGGGCTCAGCATCGGCGTTTCCTTCGCCGCCTGGCGCAGATCCGTCGCATAGTACCCGCGCCGGTACTGGAGATCGTATTTCCTCTCTTCCAGCCGCACCATGATCGTGTGATAGGCTCCGTTCTCCGGCTCGTGCGGCGAGTAGGCCAGCGTGTAGTAATTGGAGCCATCCGCGATCGCCTCCTCCACCGCTTTCCCCACCGCATTCGTGTTGAAGAACGCCTTTCCTCCCGTCTCGGTCGCAACCAGCTTCATCTCCTGCTGCGATTCGCCCCACTCCCGTGGAGTCCTGATGTCGTTCTGCGCGGCCTCGCCCTCGGCAGCCTGCATGTCGTGAGGCATTCCCATCTCCGTCGGCGCCACCACGTTCGCGGAGTTCGAATCCGTCAGGTTCATCAGCGCTCGGGCGTCCACCGGATACACTGCCACACGCGCCCGCGCCAGCTCCGCGTTTACAGCCATCACCGCGGGCCCGATGCGGGCTGCCTCGGGAGAACTCATCCGTGACAGGTCGGGATCGAGAGCCCCGGACAACCCTCCCGACACCCAGATCAGATTCTTCCGCCCCGGAACCGTGCTCAGATACCGCGTCAGTTCGCCGAACGCCCCCAGCGTAATTTCCATCCGTTGCTCTTTCTGGAACGCCTGCTGACTTATCAGGAGATCGTTCAATTCCTGGCTCAGGTCCGGGATGTCTGCGGCCATCTCTTCGTCGATCTCCTTCTCCTTAAGATCGCCCGAGGGGTCCGTCATGATGCTCTTCCGGGCCGGTGTGTTCCCCAGGTTCAGCGCCTCTTCGATCGTTTCCACATCCGCCGTAAACCCCGAGATCATGCGCAGCCGCGTAGTGAGCGTGAACACCGCCGTCTGCGTCCCTGGCGGAATCCTGCGCAGGTACTTCAGTATCTGCGCCCGCGCGTAGGTCTGATCGTTTTGCGGCGTATTCAGAGCATCCAGCAGCAGCACGTTGGCGGCGCTCGTGATTCGATACTTCGGAAAGTCGCTGTACACGTGCGGCGGCAGCGTCGGCGCTTTCGCTGACTCCTGTACATCCGTCGCCCTGTGCTCCTCAAAGACCGTGATCGCCTGCGGCTTCCCATCCTCGAAGATCTTAAAGTCCGATTTCTTCAGCCCCTCCACGGGCTTTCCCTTGTCCCGCACGACCACATCGACCAGCACCAGATTGGCGTTCGCCTCGAACGTCGGGATTTGACCTGTCACTGGCTGCGCAGGACTCCTGCCAGCCTGCGCCGCCGCCCACACCACCAGCGACCCCAGCACCGCAATCCAAACCACTGGATACCAGCGCGACCGGATCATGGGAAGCCTCTCAGTCAGGAAAGAAGATGTCTTCTCCCCAACGTTTTGCGATCCGCCCATCGTAGCAAATCAAGGAGCGCTTCTGCAGAACGACGCAGGATTCCGGGGGATGTGCCGCAAGGAAGCAGCCCTGGATTCCACCTCGTCGGAAATTGATGAACGCTGCACAGAATTGCGGCCTTCCCCTGCCTAAGGGTCAAGCCTGGAATTCTCATCATCGCAAGTTTATCCGCGAGGTTTCCGTCACCTCTCAATTTTCCCTTGTGCGTCGAAGTGGACGGAAAGTCGGCCTTCCAGGCAGTTTGGCCGCTCCGGCCTAGCCCGCCGGGTCAGGACCCCGAATGTACTGGCAGGTTAACCGGCGAGAAGGGGTCGAAACAGCGATCCTATGTGCGCGTGTGGGGAATGGCTGCTATTCGTCCTCGCTGGTCTGCGTAGACAAATACCGCTCATAGCCTAGCTCATTGATCTGGTGAGACTGGGCTTCGAGCCAATCTACGTGTTCTTCTTCATCTTTCAGCAGATCGACGAAAAGGTCGCGGGAGCCATTGTCCTTGTTTTCGTACGCAATGCGCACGGCTTCGTTGTACATTCCCACGGCCTCAATCTCGAGTTTCAAGTCGGACTCAATCATGTCCTTGACGTTGCTCCCAATCGTCAGAGACAGCGGCTCCATGCTCGGTGTGCCGTCAAGAAACAGTATGCGTTCTATAAGGGCCTCGGCGTGTTTCATTTCGCCGATTGACTGCATCTTGATGTACTTCGCGAGCTTGTCGTAACCCCAGTTCTCGCACATCTCGGCGTGAAGAAAATACTGGTTAATCGCGGTCAGCTCTTCGCGGAGTGCCTGATTCAGTCGTTCGAGGACCTTTTGGTTGCCCTTCATGACGCGCATTGTTCCATAGGCGAAGATGGACTGGCAAGTCGGTCACCAGTTTGTCGAGATCGCAGCTCCGCATCTGCAAATCGGGTATGGGTTGACTCACTTCTGTGATCCCTGGAGCGTTCGCTGGTCGCGTGGTGAAGTAATGTCCGGATTGCTGGTGAACCGGTGCCTCACTCCGCTCTGTAAGGTCCGCAATTGCCGCCAGGATGTGCTCTCGGCAGATGCCGTTAGGAATTGAGCTTGCCATTCTGGACTCGATTTGAGTGATTGAATTGATCCCATTATGGGTCAGGAACACACGCGCTGCGCGACGGGAAACTCAGGGGCGTTGGCACTCGTACACGGGACCGCGTCGGGATCCGCATCATCCCCGCAGGTACAGGGAACAACTCCGTTCGAACGCGCAGCTGCGGAAGCTGTCAGACTTTGCAGCTGACAGAGCACCTTGACCTGCGGGGGATGCACAACGAGAAGGCTGAGCGAAAACGACGTGGAGTCCGACGAGACTCGCCAGTCGGTGGCAGCAGGAACTAGCCAGATACGGACACTGTGCGGACACAAGATTCAGGCTGTGGCGCTAAATCCGGTTAAGTTGTTGGCTTGATGGCGCGCCCTGAGAGATTCGAACTCCCGACCTACTGATTCGTAGTCAGTCGCTCTATCCAACTGAGCTAAGGGCGCGCGCAGGGCGTCTTAACAGACTCCTCTGAGGATAGCAGTTCCACGGAAGAGGAGCAACGCGCGACGACGTGGCGCGACGACGTGGAGGAAGCAGGAGATGCGCGAGTCCGGGGCTGATGCGAAACGCCCACCGAAGGGCCGGTCACCGCCGATCTGACTTGCGTTGAGCGGTCGGCGCCGGAGGCTTGCACCGGCGGGCCAGGAGCGGGTCCGGTCAGCACCAGTCGACACGGCGACGGGTCAGGCCAGGACGCTTTCTCGGAGGCGGGGCGGGAGCGGCATCGCCGCCGGCCTCTTCGATCTCCTCATCGGTGAGAATGAAGCGGCGGATGTAGCGCAGCGGCTCTTCCCAGAGCGCCATCTGCTCGAGGTGATACTGCCAGAGGTTGCTGGAGGTGGAGCGGGAGGTACGGCGCGTGAAGGACTTGCGCTGGATGGTGACAATTTTCCCGTTGCGGTCGAGCCGCGTGTACTCGCGGGAAGGCAACACAAAGGTGATCTGGGTACCCTTCTTCCAGAAGTGCGAGGCAAACTCGTGGGAGAAGAGCAGGGCGTAGTACCGATGGCCGTGTTCGAGGGTACGCAGGGCATGATCCAGGCTCGTCCACTCCGGGTCAATATTGTTCTGGTACCAGCGGCGGAAATGGAAGCCGTGCGCGCGAGCGCGCTGAACGATGTGCAGGATGAGTTCGCAGCGAGTCATGGCGATTTCCGGCAGAGGGCGCGCCCGCAGCCCGGATGCTTGCTACCGTACGGCCGGGTTCGGCGTCCTGACAAGCGAAAGAATGCGACCCGGCGCCGGGAGGTAACCCCCGGCGATCAGGCCTGGGCGTATTCCATCTCCTGTTGCTCCTCGTCGAGGCCGTGGCGGCGCAGGAGCGTGGGCAGGTTCTGGGAGAACGCGCTGCGCGGCATGACCATATCGCAGCCGGCTTCAAGGGCTTTGGCCTTCAGGTCGCCCTGCAGGTGCGAGAGGAAGCCGATGACTGAGGTGCCGCGCTTGAGCTTTGCCTTGAGCTTCGGGATGAGCACGAGCGGCTTGGCGGCGGAATTGTTCAGGTCGAAGACGACCAGCGAAGGCCGCTCTTCCTCCGGCGCGTCCACGATGCGGGCCAGGGTTTCGGGGTCGTTCTTGACAAAAGCCACCTTGACGCCGAGCTTGCGCGCGGTCTCGTTGATCTTCGCAAGGAAGAAGAGATCCTCGATGAAGAGGAAGATGCGGGTGGGCGCGTCCTCGCGGATGGGCGGCGGCACCGCCGAATCCCAGCCAGCCGACTCCATGTAGAAGCCGTTGCCGTTGCCGTTGACGTTGCCGTTGCGGAACTCGATGGTGGAGGGCGGCGCGTCGGCGACATTGCCGTTGACGGTGCGATAGCTGTGGTCCATGGGACCGACAAAGACGCGCTCACGGCGCTGCTTGTTGCGGCGTCGTCCGCCCCCCTGGCCGCCCTGCATCTGGCCATTGCCGTTGTTCCTGAAGAAGCGGCTCTGGCTGGAAGGCGGCTGCTGCTTCGGCGGCTTCTGCTTGTGTTGGTGCGGCTGGGGCGCAGCCTGCAGGTTCTGGGGCTGCTGACCCTGCGGCTGCTGGGCGTGGGCGGCGCCACCCTTGTTCCGCTTGCGGCGGCGGCGGCGGCGATGGCCGCCGTGTCCCTGGTTTTGCGCTTGCTCCGGATTCGGCGCCTGAGCCTGGAGTTGGTAATCCGCCGGCGGCTGAGGCTGGTTCTGCTCTGTTGTCATGCTTGCACTTCCTGGTGCGATGGGCTGTACGTCCCTTGGCCCTTCCTGCCGTCGCGTCGCCTGAGGAACTGAACCGCAGGCTGCCGGAAAACGGCGACGTGCTGCTTTACCGGGATTCGGGAACGATGTATGTCAGCTCCGGCTCAAACGCCGCGGATGCGCCGCGGCGGATACAGCCGGAAAGTTTATGTTGCGGCAAAGCGGGAGCACGCGCGCCCTCATCGCCCGGCTTCCCGCAGGGAACTCCGGGGACGTACAGGAGCGCAACCGAATGCCACGTCGATTAACGGAACGCAATGAAATCGCCGTCCGATCCTGATTCACCATTCGCCCCCGGTTCACTCTCCGCCATCACGTAGACAGCAGCGGGAGAAACCCGGGGCCGATTCCAGACTCTCGAGAATAGCGGCGAGCCTCGCCGGTTCACAGCATGGCGTCAGCCGCTCGATGGGCAAGTACAATACTACTCCGAGAGGCAATCCCTGGCAAGCAATTTGATGCGGCCACCGGGAAGAGGCGATGCAGAGGGGTCGCCGGGGACTGGGAACTACGGAAAAGGCCATCCGCTGACGGATGGCCCCGTTGCCTCGAATGGCCAGTCACTGGCCCCCCTGAAGTGTCCTCTCACCAGATGGATCGGGACTTTTGCATTCCGGCCGGGGCAAAGACCATCTGAGGGCGATGCTCTCAACGACCGGAATCTTTCTCGCAACGGCCCCTCTGCGGGGGCCTGTGCGTCGCTGGCGCCGACTTTAGTGCAATCGGTATGCCGTTCCAGAAGCAATTGAACAATAAAGACTTAGTGCGCAAGCCCATCAGGGAATCCTTCCGATTCACATAGAACACAGGGGAGTGGCTTCCGCAAATTCATACCAAAACCAAGGCAAGGTTACTCCTGGCAGTGGGGGCAAAAGTGGGTTCCTCGTCCCGCGAGCACGATGCGGCGGATGGGCGTTCCGCAGATCCGACAGGGTTCTCCAGCGCGGCCATAGACGCAATGCTGCATCTGAAAGAAGCCCTGGCTGCCATCGGCATCGACGTAATCGGAAACCGAGGAGCCGCCGGCGCGGATGGCCGCCTGGAGCACCGCGCGGAGCGCGACGCGGAGGCCGCCAAGCTGCTCGCGGGTGAGACGACCGGCGGGGCGGGCGGGGCGAATGCGGGCACGAAAGAGGCTTTCGTCGGCATAGATGTTGCCGACGCCGTGCAGTAACGACTGGTTGAGCAGCGCCGCTTTGATGGAGAGCTTGCGACTACGAAAGAGCGCGACGAAATCGGCCTGGGAGATGGAGAGAGGCTCCGTTCCGGGACCCTCGAAATCGCCCGCTGCGAGGGCCAGTCGGCCGAAGCGGCGCGGATCGACGAAGCGCAGCTCGCGGGCGGAAGCGAGATGCAGCACGGCGTGCGTGTGCGGCGGTTGAGGCACCTTTGGGTGAGCGACGAGGAGACGACCCGACATGCCGAGGTGCACGATCCACTGAAGGGAAGCAGGGGGATGCACCGCTCCGCGCGAGGCGGGCATGCTAGCGGCGCCTGGATCGAGATCGAAGACGATGTGCTTGCCGACACGGCGAACGCGCCGGATACGCCGACCCGACAGAGCCGCAGCCATTTCGTCAGATGGGGTTTTGAAAAGCTCGCGGTAGCAGGAAAACCAGACGGATAGGATGGTGTCGCCGCGAAGGCGCCGATGCACGCCGGTGGCGATGGTTTCGACTTCAGGAAGTTCGGGCATTGGGCGCCGTGGGGCCGGCTCACCCAAGCATACTGGACGGCCGAATCAAAGAAGAGCCAGGGCGGTCAAGGCACAGACATTTCCCGCGGAGGGAAATTGCCAGCTGCGCAGCCCGGAGGAAGGCAGGCTCCACGGAGCCTGCCTGGTCGAGCCGAAACGCTGTTTAAACTGAGGCTGCTTTCGGAGCCGCCGATTCGACCACAGCGGATTCCCTGTAAATCGCAGCACCGATGAAGGTGCCGACCAGCACTTCAACGAGATTGCCAAGAGTCGTCAAGACCATCAGGTTGTGCGGATAAAGGCCGGTGATGTACATGAATGCGGCGTTGGGCAGCACGTAGGCGACGATCCAGATCGCCAGCGCGACGTTCAATGCCGTTCTGTAGCGGGTCCCGAGGCGCGGCTTGCAGGCGGCATAGAACCAGATAGTGATAAAACCGGCGAAGAGACCCAGAACATTGAACCAGATCACCTGAGTGGTGCTGAAAGCACCGATACCGAGCACTTTGTTCGCGGATGTCCATTGCGAATTCAGGATGACGCCATCCGCGACGTAACCCAGTACGTCCGCGACGAGCCCTGCGACGATACCTCCGAGAAGCACACGACCAAAGTTAATCTTGCCCATTGACGCCTCCTTTCAGGGTCGGGCGGAGTATACGCGCAGCAGCGACGGCTTAAAAGCTGAATCTTGCAGCCGAGTACCCGCTGGATTACATTTGCCCGCCTGATCCTCATGGGCATGGCGCCTTTCAGGGCGAAGAAGAAACGAAAATCGGGAGTAAAATCGGAACATGTTGTCCCCGGTGACCCCAGTACCGGAGCCCACGCCGGAATTCCCTGTCCCGCCATCGCTCGCGTGGGCGCACCCCGTGGTGCGGGAGTGGTTCGTAGGCCGCTTCGGCACGCCCACCGAACCGCAGGAGATGGGCTGGCCGCAGATTCATGCGGGACGAACGGTACTGATTTCCGCGCCGACGGGCTCCGGCAAAACGCTGGCGGCGTTCCTGATCTGCATCGACGGTTTGGTCCGCAAGGCGCTGGAAGGACGGCTGGGGCAGGAGACCGAGGTGGTGTACGTATCGCCGCTGAAGGCGCTCTCCAACGACGTGCACAAGAACCTCGAAGTCCCGCTGCGGGAGATTCAGCAACTGGCGCTGGAGCGCGGATATCTTTGCCCGCCGGTTCGAGCCGGGGTGCGGACGGGTGACACGCCCCCGGCGGAGCGGCGCGCGATGCTGAAGTCGCCGCCGCACATTCTGGTGACGACGCCGGAGTCTCTGTACATCCTGCTGACGGCGCAACTGAGCCGCGAACATCTGCGGCGCGTGCATACGGTGATCGTGGATGAGATTCATGCGATTGCGGACGACAAGCGGGGATCGCACCTGGCGCTGAGTCTGGAGCGGCTGGACGCGCTCGTGACAGGCGAAAACGGGCTGATCGCCGGGCCAAGCCTGCTTTCGCAACCGCGGCCGTTACGAATCGGATTGTCGGCAACGCAGAACCCGATTGAGCTGGTGGCGGAATTTTTGCAGCCGCGGCCCGCCGGCTCTGCGGAGAGTTCAGTGGCGATTGTGCGCGCTGGCGAGCGGCGCGCGCTGGACCTGGCGATTGAAGCGCCGGCGGACGAACTGGGCTCGGTAGCGACGACGGCCATCTGGGAGGGCGTGTATTCGCGGCTCGCCGAACTGGCGCGGGAACATCGCTCGACGCTGGTGTTTGTGAACACGCGGCGCATGGCGGAGCGGCTGGCGTTCCAGCTGGGCGAGCGGCTGGGCGCGGACAACGTGGCATGCCATCACGGGAGCCTGTCGCGCAGGCTGCGCCTGGATGCCGAACGCCGGCTGAAGCAGGGGGAGATTCGCGCGCTGGTGGCGACGGCGTCGCTGGAACTGGGCATCGACATCGGGACGGTGGATCTGGTGTGCCAGGTGCAGTCGCCACGATCGATCTCCGTGGGAATGCAGAGAATTGGCCGCGCGGGGCACTGGCGCGGAGCCATTCCGAAGGGGCGACTCTTTGCAGTCACACGCGACGATCTTGTGGAGCAGGCGGCGCTGGTACGCGCGATGCGCAGCGGCGTGCTGGACCGGCTGGAGATTCCGGCGAAGCCGTTCGACGTGCTGATGCAGCAGATTGTGGCGGCGTGTGCGGCGGAGCCGTGGGAGGAACGCGCGCTGTGGCAGGTTTTTCGCAAAGCGCATCCATATCAGGGCCTGACCTGGGAGGAGTTCGACAGGGCGCTTTGCCTGCTGACGGAGGGAATCGAGTCGAGTCGCGGACGGTATGGCGCATACCTGCTGCGGGATCGCGTGCAGGGGCGGGTGCAGGCGCGACGCGGCGCGCGGACGACGGCAATCACGAACGGCGGGGCGATTCCGGATACCGCGCTGTTCCCGGTGATTTTGCAGCCGGAGGGCGTACAAATTGCGACGCTGGACGAGCATTTCGCGGTGGACTCCTCGCCGGGGGATGTGGTGCAGCTGGGGAACGCGAGCTGGCGGATCCAGCGCATTGAGACTGCGGGTCGCGTGCTCGTGGAGGACGCGCAGGGTGCGCCGCCAACGCTGCCCTTCTGGTTCGGCGAAGCGCCGCAGCGCACGCAGGAGCTGAGCGAGTTCGTGTCGGAGCTGCGCGAGGAGATCGATCGCCGGACACGCAGCGTGCTGCCGGGGTACGTGACTCAGACAATGCCGGAGGTCGCGGAGGCGGCCGCGTTTCTGAAGAAGGAATGCGGCTTGGACGAGGCCGGCGCGGAACAACTGATCGCGTATGTCGCTGCAGGGCGTGCGGTGCTGGGGATGGTGCCTTCTGTCACTACGATTGTTGCAGAACGATTCTTCGACGAAGGCGGAGGGATGCAGCTCATCCTGCACGCGCCGTTCGGTGGGCGGATCAACAAGGCGTGGGGCCTGGCGCTGCGCAAGCGCTTCTGCCGGGGCTTCAATTTCGAACTGCAGGCAGCCGCCACCGACAACGGGCTGAACATCTGCCTCGCGGAGCAGCACAGCTTTCCACTGAGCGACGTGTTTCACTTCCTCACGACAGAAACGGTGGCGGAGCTTCTGGAACAGGCGTCACTGGCCTCGCCCATCTTCAAGACGCGCTGGCGGTGGGGCGCATCGCGGAGTTTGCAACTGCTGCGGTTTCAAAAAGGCAGGAAGGTAGCGCCGCAGGTGCAGCGGATCCGCTCGGACGATCTGCTGGCCAGCGTTTTTCCGCAGGCGGCAGCGTGCTTCGAGAATGTCGAGGGCGATATTCAGATTCCGGCTCATCCGCTGGTGGGCGAGGTGATGCGCGATGTCCTGCAGGAAGCGCTGGATCTGGAGGGCCTGAAGGGCGTGCTGTGCGCCATGCAGGAAGGAAGGATCCGGTGCGTTGCCGTAGATACGACGACGCCGTCCGCGTTTGCGCATGAGCTGCTGAATGCGAATCCGTATGCGTTTCTTGATGATGCCGGGCTGGAGGAGCGGCGCACGCGGGCGGTGCAGATGCGCGGCGTGGTGCCGGATGCGGTGCTGGGCGAGGCGGGACGGCTCTCGCCGGAGGCTATCGCCGAGGTCCGGGAGGAAATCTGGCCGGACATTCGCGATGAACACGAGCTGCACGATCTGCTGTGCGCGCTGGTCGTGGTTCCGGCGGAGATTCTCGAGGAGCCAGGGGCGCGGGGGTGGGGGATCTTCCTGTCGCGGCTGGAACGGACTCGGCGCGCGGCGGTGGGGAGGGCGCAGGAGCGCGGGTATCTGGTGGCCGCGGAGCGCGCAGGATGGGTTCGGGAGTTAAGGCCTGCGGTGGAATTCCCTGTGGAAATGTGGACAACTTCCGGGGAATCGCCCAGCCTCGGTGACATTCTCGCGAAAGCGTGCCAGGGGTGGTTACAAATCCTGGGTCCGACGACGTCGGCAGAACTGGCCACGCGCCTCGGCGTGAATGCCGGCGCGATTTGGCGCGAGATGCTCCGGCTGGAAGCGGCGGGAACGGCGCTGCGTGGCGTCTTTGAAGGCGCCCTGGGAACGGATCCGCCGGCTGACCACGATGTGGAGTGGTGCGAGAGGCGGATTCTGCAACGGATTCACAAGCGGACGCTGCATGCGCTGCGCAGGCAGATTGAGCCGGTAACGCCGGCGGCGTATCTGCGCTTTTTGCTGGATTGGCAGCACCTGGGCGAGCGGCGGCAGTTGGCGGGCGGGCAGGGGCTGCTGGAGGCGCTGCGCGGGTTGGAGGGCTTCGAAGCGCCGGCGGCGGAGTGGGAGCGGAGCCTGCTACCGCAACGGGTGGCGGGATACGATCCGCGCTGGCTGGATGCGCTGTGCCTGACCGGCGCGGTGGGGTGGGGCAGGATTTCGCCGCATCCGGCATTTGCCGACGCGGGGAGCAGGGGGCCGCGGCGGGTGGTGCCGACGAGCATGGCGCCGGTGACGTTTTTCCTGCGCGAAGAGGCGCTGTGGATGGATTTATGCCTGTCGCGACGACAGATTCGGGAAGGAAACCTGACGGCGGCGCTGAGCGAGGTCGCGAATCGGGTGCGTTCGTGCCTGGGAGAGCGCGGGGCGATGTTCTCCGGGGATCTGGTCCGAATGCTGGGCGAGCCGGCGGAAGACGTCCATCGCGCGCTGTGGGAGCTGGTGGCGGCGGGGCTGGTGACGGCGGATGGCTTTGACAGCCTGCGTGCGCTCGTTGATCCCAGGCGGAAACGGGAGCTGACAGCACCGCGGAGCGCGAAGGCGAGAAACGCGGCAGGACGCTGGGCGCTGCTGAGCGAGGCCGAGGAGCCGGTGGTCCGAGGCGATGCGGAGGCTGCGGGCCGCGCGGCGGCGAGACGCGATGCCCAGGTGGAGTCGGCGTGCCGGATGCTGCTGCGGCGCTATGGGGTGGTCTTCCGCGATGTGCTGGCGCGTGAGACGACGGCGCCGCCGTGGCGCGAACTGGTGGCCATGTTCCGGCGGCTGGAGGCGCGCGGAGTAGTGCGGGGTGGGCGATTCGTCTCCGGATTCGGCGGGGAGCAGTTTGCGCTGCCGGAGGCGGCCGATGCGCTGCGCGCGGGGCGGAATCGGACGCTGGCCGAGATGCCGGCGCTGACGATCGGAGCCGCTGATCCCATGAATCTGATCGGCGTGGTGATTCCCGGGGAGCGGACGGCGGCGATTGCGGGCAATACGGTGACGCTGCCGCCAGCTGCGGCGCCGGAGCCGGCGGCGGTGGAAATGCCCGTGCCGGGAGCGTTTTCCTGGAATAAGGCGGAACGGGAAGGCGGCGCCATTGCCTGAGCGGATTTCGGCGAGCGCGGCGAATCAGCCGCTGGTCGAGGGCGAGGACTTCTATCGCGAAGGAGCGTATGTCGTTTTCACC
Organism: Acidobacteriaceae bacterium; assembly: GCA_035503835.1. Lineage (GTDB taxonomy): Bacteria > Acidobacteriota > Terriglobia > Terriglobales > Acidobacteriaceae > Palsa-343. The sequence goes on from DATJSY010000001.1 coordinate 42,486, forward strand.
GAAGCGTATCTGCGACGGCGCGGGAATTGTTGCGGGTCGGGCTGTCGGCATTGCCCGTGGAGAGGTCTGCCGACTGAACAGCGGCCGAGGTAGTCTGGAACCCATGAGCAAGCTGTCCCATTTCGACGAGGCCGGCGAGGCGCGCATGGTGGACGTGAGCGCGAAGGCGGTGACGCGGCGCGAGGCCGAAGCGTCGGCGTTTGTGGCGATAAGCGCGGAGGCGCTGGAGGCGCTGCCGCGGAATCCCAAGGGGAATCCGCTGGAAGTGGCGCGGATCGCGGGAATCCAGGCGGCGAAGCGGACCGCGGAGCTGATACCGATGTGCCATCCGCTGCCGCTGAGCCATGTCGAGGTGCGCGCGGATGTGGCCGAGGGCGGGATCGCGATCCGGGCAACGACGGCGACCATGGCGCAGACCGGCGTCGAAATGGAGGCGCTGACGGCGGCGGCGGTAGCGGCGCTGACGGTTTACGACATGTGCAAGGCAGCGGACAAAGGCATCGTCATTCGGGAAGTGCGTCTGGAGCGGAAGACGGGCGGCAAGAGCGGCGAATGGCGGCGAATCTAGCCAATCAATCAACAGGGGGGTGCCCCCGTGACGGTCGACAACTTTGTCACATTGATTCGATTGTGTTTGGTACTGTTGACAACTTCGACAGCAGGAATCCCGGGTCCGGGTTACAGGGGCAAGGGTACAGGTCCCGGGTTATGCGTTGTCGGCGGGCATGGGCGACCGCAGGCAGCTAGCCGGTAAAGGGAAAAGACCGCGGCGGGCGGCGCCTATTTCTGAACTTCCACGCCACTAACCCGCCTTGGGGAGCTGCATGAGGTCATCAAGGGTGCGGATGAGGAGCGGTCGACTCACCAGCCCTGAACGGTAAAACGTTCGGGGCCCGTTCGCTCAGAGTGACAGCGTCGACTGGGATGGAGGGACGGAGTCCTAAACCGGCATGGCCGAGGCGTGGCCGCACCTGCGCGCGTGGTCGTGCAGGGCGCGATCGAAGGTGACCAGGGTGGCCGAGGCTCCGGCGGCGAAGGCCAGCAGCCAGCCGTCGCCTACCCATTTGGAGCCGGGTTGAGCAGCGAAAGGGTGGAGGATCTGGCGGTAGAGGGAATCGGCCGAGCGCGGCTCGGGATAGAACTGGACGCGCGGGTCCGCGAGCCAGCGGTCACACACCTGCCAGGCCCGTCTGAGAGTGAGGGGATGGCTGCCCATCACCGCGGGTTGGGTGAGCAGGCGGAGGAGACCCATCTGCGTAAAGCGAGAGAGGGCGAGCCGGGCATCGGCGGGCAGTTGGCGAAGCCAGCGCCAGACGTCTTCGCTGTGGGAGTGGTCGGCGACGGAGAGCGCCACCCAGACGTTCACGTCAGGGAAAAATAAGGTCATGCGGGTTCTCGTCCACGGGAAAGCGCGGGCCGGGTTTGCCGGAGAGGCGCACGAGCGGGCCGGTCACCATTTCCTGGCGCGGCGATCCTGCGTAGGACTCCTCGATGGCACGGACGATGAGGGAGCGGATGGAGGTGCCGGCGCTGTGAGCCCTGCGGCGGAGCAGATCGTGGAGGGGCTCCGGGATGTCGACGGTAGTGCGGACAGCCATGACATAATGATGTCACATGCAACATAAGTATGTCAAAAAGAACCGGCCAATCACGGCTAGCCGGAGCTTAACCGATCAATTAAGACTCCGCGTGGCAAGTTCCTTCCTCAATACTCCGTCAACAGCTCAGAGAACTTCTGCAGAGTCACTCGAGTGTACTATCTCAACACCCCGTGCCCCGTGATTCCCAACCATATTCATCCAGCCACCCCGCTCTGGGCAGTTGCATGAAGTCGAGGGCGCGGATGAGGTGAGACTTCGTGTCCCTGCGGGGAACGACGGCGTCGAGGAAGCCGTGCGCGGGCTGGGCATTCGATGGGTAGGGGCGGTCCGTGCAGGCGCACGGACGAGCCGCAGCTCCGGCGATGGACGTTCCTGTGCAGGTCCGAGACGGAACGCGGCAACGAGCCCTGTGGGAGCAGGAGATCGGCGAGCAGATGGGGGATCGCGCGTCGGGGTATGAGCGTATGATCGAAGCAGCAGGCAGACTGGACGGCCGCTGCCGGGGGCGACTCCGGCGGAGGAAAGTCCGGACTCCGCAGGGCAGTGTGCCGGATAACGTCCGGGACCTGAGCGTGAAGGCTCAGGGACGGCAAGTGCCACAGAAAAGAAACCGCCCCGGTTTCGCGAGGGATCGGAGTAAGGGTGAAAAGGTGCGGTAAGAGCGCACCGCTCCGGCGGTAACGGCGGAGGCAGGGTAAACCCCACACGGAGCAAGACCAAATAGGGAACGAGTCCGGCAGCAATGCCGGCACGCGCCGGCCCGGCGCGTCATCCCCGGAGGGGCATCCGGCAACGGATGGAAGTTTCGGGTAGGTCGCTACAGCGGACGCAGCAATGCGGCGCGCAGAGGAATGGCCGTCCTCGACAGAATCCGGCTTACAGGTCTGTCTGCGGCTTCATGCGGCCCCGGGGCTCCGAAGAGGAGAGCCGGGGCCTTGCCCGTTAGGGGAGCGGAACGCAGGGGCTGAAGCCCCGATTTATTGAGGGCTGGGGACGGCACCCGTTCGACTCAGCGCCGGCGGCGCTTCGCTCAGGGCAGGCTCTGAAATCGTGCCCTGATACAGGGCCTGGGCCAGAATGCCGGAAGGTTTGCGGCGCTTTTTCACCGGCATGAAGGCCGGGGTTTCTACCATCGTTCCACTTCTCCACCCCGGCGAGCACACTCGCCAGGACCCCCCGGTTGCGTGGCAGCTATGTATGTCCACCGCGAATTCAGAGCTGGGGGTACCCGCGTGCGATGCGCCCGGATCAGTCTCCGAAGCTGAGCCGGATCCCCAATCGCACCAGTTGCGGCGTGCCCAGGGTCAGAATCGGCGTCTTGCCTACCTCGATTTGCCGGTTCAGCAGGTTCTCCCCGGAGACGAATGCGACCAGATGCCGGCCGAAGCGGTGCTGCCCGTAGGCGTCCAGCTCAAAGTAGCCGTGCAGCAGCAGCGTGTTCCCATCGTCGTCCCAGGTGCGCCCGTTCTCGAGGCCCTGCAGGCTCACCAGACCCAGCCTGGGCCGCGACAGTCGCAGTTGAGCCGTCGCCGTGTTTTCCGGCACCTCGGGAATCCACTTGCCAACCAGGTATGGTTCCGGCGCGGCCTTTGTCACCGTCGCGTCGGCGAACTGATAGCCGCCGTCGAGCCCGATCCACTCGGCCGGCTGCATCGCGAAGTCCAGCGAGACGCCGCGGCTCTCAATCTGGCCCAGGTTGGCGCGCTGCAGCAGCTCTTTGGTCGGTGTCAGGCTCAGCGTCAGTGAGCTGATCGGCCGGTTCACCTGCGTCCAGAAGTAACTGGCTCGCACGCTGGATCCCCAGCGGCGCAGGTCGGTCTGCATTCCGGCTTCCCAGCCGGTCGCCCGCTCCGATTCGAGGTCGGGATTGGCTTCGGTGACCTGATCCCCAACCTGATACGTCCGGTACAGTTCGTTCTCCGTGGGCGCGCGAAAGGCGCGAAACGCGGAAGCGCTGAGGGCTACGGTCGGCGTGATCCGACGCACCACGCCCACGCGCGGATCGAAGACTGTCTCGTTGCTGGTGGGCAGGTTCGTCTTCGCGCCGCTCCTGCTGAACTGCGCGGCATCGAAGTTCGAAAAGTGATCGACGCGGCCGCCCGCGCTCAGCGTCCAGTTCGCCGGCGTGTAGAGGATCTCGCCCCACGCGCCGGTCTGCCGCTGCTGCGCCGAGGTTGCCGTGGTCCCGCCCGCCCCCACCAGCAGGGTTTCATCGTCGGTGGCGCGAATGTCGAGCGTGTCCGCGCCGGCCAGAACCATCGCGGCCTGAGCGAGCGGGTGATGCCAGCGCAGCCCCGCGCCGGTTTCGGTCACCGGGTTGAACTGATAATCCACCGGGGTCTCCGCGGTCCGCGCCGCGTTGACATTCGAAAACGTCTGCCGGAAATGCTCCCCAGTGCCGTAGACCCGCAGCGTCCAGCTGCCCCAGTCCGCGCCGGCTGCACCGCGCCACAGCCGCGTCTTGTTCCACTCCGCGGGAGTGCCGTTGTGCCGGCTTTCGTTCAGCGCATCGCCGCGCAGGAACAGCCATCCGCTCTCCGGCAAGGTATGCTGCACCTCCGCCAGCGCGCTCTGCGCGTGGACGTTCGACGGCTGATCGATCGGCCCGCGCAACGCTGGGGCGATCATGGTGTAGCCGTCGGTGCCCGGCACGCTGCCGCTCACCAGGCCGGCCCATCCGCCGTGTTTCAGCGTGGCCAGCAGGCCATCGTCGAGCGTGCTTTCCTGGCCGCCGCTCAGCATCAGTTGCAGCCCGGTCGCCGTGGGCTGCACCGGGATGACACTGATGACGCCGCCAATGGCGCTCGACCCGTACAGGTCCGACGCTCCGCCGCGCACCACTTCCACCGAGCGGATCGCCACCTCCGGCAGCTCTTCCCAGTGGATCCATCCACCATAGGGGTCGTTTAGCGGAACCTCGCCGAAGAGCACCAGCGACCGGCTGGCCGCGGTCGATCCCAACCCACGCAGCGACACGCCTTCGGTCGTCGGATTCGCCACCAGCGAGCTCGAGCGCCGGTACAGACCGAATCCCGGAATTTCGGTCAACTTGCCGTCAAGCGCGGCGGGGGCAGCCTGCTCCAGTTGCTGCCGGTTCATGACACGCGTGCTGGCAGGGCTGTCGAGGGATGAGAGCGGCGACTGATACGCCGTCACCACGACCGTTTCCATGGGCTGGCGCAGCACGACGCTGAGAGCCTTCACCCCGATCACGGGCACAACGGCCGCAACGTAATGCGGAGCGACCACTTCAAGCCGCGGCGGCGGCGACGCCAGAGTGAATCGGCCATCCTGACCGGTGACCGCGAGCGTGTGGCCCGCCATATCGCGGATCGATGCGTTTGTGACGGGTTCACCGCGCGTGTTCCGCACCACCCCCCGCGTTTGCGCGGAGGCCGAAGCGACGGCAAGAAGAAGCAGCAGCAGGAGTCTCAAGTTCAGGTGCGCTTGGATGATCCGCATACTCGATCCGTTGCCATTAGAAAATGCGGCGGACGGCGTCCCGCCGGTTCGGCCCGAATTCCGGCAGGGCTGCCAATAACTCCTGAACCGTGGCTCCCGGACGGGGAATCCGCAGATTCGGAGCGATCTCGGCCAGCGGGGCCAGCACGAAGCGACGTTCGGCCAGTCCGGGATGCGGCAAGGTCAGTTTCTCTGTCCGCAGGACCAAATCGTCGACCAGCAGCAGGTCCAGATCGAGGGTCCGTGGGGCTTTCGGAGGGTCCTGGCTGCGGTCGCGTCCGTATCGGCGTTCCACAGCGAGCAGGAATTCGAGCAGCGGCTCCGGTTCCAGGGGCGTTTCCAGCTGGGCAACGGCGTTCATAAACGCGGGCTGGGATTCGAGTCCGACGGGCTCAGTTCGATACAGATGCGAATGCGCAGTCACCTGTCCGGCTGCGGCCAGCTCCTCGATCGCCAGCCGGACAGTTTGCTCCGGCGCGCCAGCCGGCGAGGGCAGATTCGCTCCCAGTCCGATATAGGCTCGGTGCCTCACACTGTCACACTACCGGATTCGGCCGCGGGCGGACACCAGGGCGCGTTATGCTCAGAAAGAATGAAGATCGGCTTCTTTGGCGGCAGCTTCGACCCGCCGCATCGCGGCCACATTGCTCTGGCGCGACTCGCCATGGAGCGCCTTGGGCTGGACCGCGTGCTCCTCGCGCCCGTCGGCATTCAGCCCCTCAAGAGGGACCGTGCCCAGGCCGGCTATTCCGATCGTGTCGCGATGACGCGCCTGGCCATCGAGCACGAGCCGGGCTTGGAAGTCTCGCTGATCGACGCGCCCCGCGCCGACGGCCGCCCCAACTACACCGTCGACACGCTACGCTCCCTGCGCTCCAGCCTTGCGCACGATGACCAGATCTTCTGCCTGATGGGCGCCGACTCGTTCCTCGGCATCGGCAAGTGGTATCGCGCCGCCGACCTTCTGGTCGCCTGCGATTTCGTGGTGGCCGCCCGGCCCGGCTTCGCTCTCAGCCGACTCACAGCCGCATTGCCGACCGCGGTCTCCGTCGCCTCCTGCGATGGCGCGCTGCCCGGCGCGCTGGTCCTCTGCCTGCGCAGCGGCGCGCGCGGCCAGTCGCGACTGTATCTGCTGCCCGATCTGGACGAGGATGCCTCCGCCAGCGGCGTGCGCTCCAGTCTGCATCACGGCGCGGCTGCGCCCGCCGTCCTGCATCCCGCCGTTGCCGAGTGGATCCGCGACCACCGTCTCTACCAGGGCGAGCAGGAAGTCTGACCGCGGCGCGCTATTCCGCTCCCCCATCCGCCGCCGATTCCCTTATCCTCGAAGCTGGAGCGCTCACCCACGCATGGCATCCACGGAAACGCGCAGGATGGTGCTGGCCGCCGCGGCGGCCTGCGACGACAAGAAAGGCCAGGACACCCGGGTACTGGAGCTGGACCCCGCCGATTCGGCTTTCACCGACTTTTTTCTGATTACCAGCTCGACCAACGAGCGGCAGTCGCAGGCGATTGCCGATGAGGTGGAACTGCGGCTGAAGCGCGAGTTCGGGGTCTATCCCAACTCGGTAGAGGGCCGGCGAGCGGGGGAGTGGATCCTGCTGGACTACGTGGATTTCGTCGTCCATGTCTTTCTGCATCATCGCCGCGCTTTCTATGACCTTGAGCGGCTGCGGAAGTCGGCGCGGCCCGTGGCGCTGGAGGAACTGACGGCGGCATTGACGTGGAAGACGCTGGCAGCGCGGAAGAAGGCGCCGGCGCAACGGGGCGCTCCGGCCAGGAAGGCTGTGGCGAAAAAAGCGGGGGCTAAGAAGGCGGCGGGAAAGAAAGCAGGAGGGGCCGGGACTGTCTCCGGCAAGGCGGCGAAAAAGGCGGCGCGTTCGCCGCGAAAGAGCGCAAAATAGCACCGTGGCCGCGGCCGCTTTCACGTTTATCGACCTGTTCGCCGGAATCGGCGGGATGAGGATGGGCTTCGAGTCCATCGGCGGCCGATGCGTCTTCACCAGCGAGTGGAATCCGTTTGCGCGCAAGACGTACGCCGCGAATTTCGGCGAGGGGCACGCAATCGCCGGCGACATTCGCGAGCAGAGCGAGGGCGCGATCCCGGATCACGACTTGTTGCTCGCTGGTTTCCCTTGCCAGCCGTTTTCGATCGCCGGAGTGAGCAAGAAGAATGCGCTGGGACGACCGCATGGATTTGCCTGCGCCACGCAGGGAACGCTTTTCTTCGAAGTCGCGCGGATCCTGGCGGCGAAACAGCCTCGCGCGTTCCTGCTGGAGAACGTGAAGAACCTGGTGAGCCATGATCGGGGGCACACGTTTCAGGTGATCCGGCATACGCTGGAGGACGAACTGGGCTATACGATCTCCTGGCGCGTGGTCGATGCCGCGCATTTCGTACCGCAGCATCGGGAGCGCATTCTGATCGCGGGATTTCGCGAGACGAGCGGCTTTTCCCTGGACGATCTGCGGCTGCCCAGCCGCAATCAGAAACTGCGAACCATTCTGCATCCGGAAGACGGAAGCGAGGGGGCTGAAGAACCGTACACGCTGCCGCCGAATGGAGCGGTCAACCCCAAATACACGCTGACTGGGCATCTTTGGGGCTATCTGCAGGCGTACGCGGCGAAACATCGTGCCGCCGGCAATGGGTTCGGATTCGGCCTGGTCGACGGCGACGGCATTGCGCGGACTCTGTCGGCGCGTTACTACAAAGATGGCTCGGAGATCCTGATCCGCCGGGATGCAGGCGGGCCTCCGCGGCGGCTGACGCCGCGGGAGTGCGCGCGATTGATGGGATTTCCAGAGAGTTTCCGTATCCCGGTGTCGGACACGCAGGCCTACAAGCAATTCGGTAACAGCGTGGCCGTGCCGGTGATTACGGCGGCAGCGTGCGCGATGCGGCCATTCCTGACCGCACGGCCAAAGAGCCGTGCCGTGCTGCCACTGGCTGACGCCTCTCGTCCAGGGATGCTGAACGCAGTACGCTGAGGCATGGACGTCCACAGCCGGGAACAGCGCAGCCGCAACATGGCGGCGATCCGCTCAGTGAACACGAAGCCGGAGATGCGGGTGCGTTCGGCACTGCACAAGCTCGGGTTCCGGTTCCGGCTGCATCGCAAAGACCTGCCGGGGCGGCCGGATATCGTGCTGCCGAAGCACCGGACGGCGGTCTTCGTTCACGGGTGCTTTTGGCACTGTCACCGTTGCAAATATGGGACGGTGACTCCGGCGACGCGCGCGGAGTTCTGGGCGGGCAAGCGGGCGGGGAACGTGGCGCGGGACCGCAGAAACGCGGCGGCCTTGCGCAAGCTGGGGTGGCGCGTGGTGGTGCTGTGGGAGTGCGAGGTGCGGACAGAGGAAGCGGCGGGGGCTCAGCTCAGGAAGTTTCGCATCGGAGAAGCGGGAGTGGCTCGCACAGAACCAGCTTGAGCGTCAGCCACTGAGGGCGATACGATACATTGTTCCTCAGCCTCTTATTCGGGTCATGCAAGCCTCCTGTCATCTGGCTCTCGCTCCTGCGCTGCTCGCCGTCGTTGCTGTCTCCCTGCCGGCCCAAACCGCAGCTCCCGCCACGCTGCCGCCCCTGCCGAAAGGCGCTGCAGCCCTCATGCAGATTGCCGCGCAGCAGGATAGCCTGGTGGGAAGCGGAATGGAGCCCTGGTATATCCACGCCACCTGGCAAATCTCCGGATCGAAGGAGAACCCGGCCATCCGGGGAGTCTTCGAGGAGTGGTGGAGCGGCCCGAAGACTTACAAGGCTGTCTATACGGCACCCAATTTTCGTCAGACGCTTTCCGTCACCGCGTCCGGCCGGTCAGTCAGCGGCGATACGCAATGGCCCGACCCGGTTCTGCGGCTCATTGACCCATTGCTGCGTTCGCCCCTGCCGTCACCCTCCCGAATACCATCCATCCGGTTCATCAACCGGAAACTGAAAGACAGAAAGATCAGGCTCCGGTGCGCTGCCGTCGCTCCCGGCACTGAGCCTCGGCCTTCTCTTGAAAGCACTTACCTCTGGTTCGTTTCCGGTTACTGCTTTATCGGCGATCTTCCCGCCGTCCGTATGGAAGTCGCTCCGGACCTGCAGGTGCTCTTAATTCCGTTGTGCAGTTTCAGCGGCGGTACCTTGCGGAAACCATTCAGGTCCTCCGAAACGGACTCCCCGGGCTCGATATTCACGTCGACGACGTCCACACCCTCGACCGCCTGTCCGCCTCCCATCTCGATTCACCCGCCTCTGCCGTACCCAGGTGAAAGCGCCCGATGTCGCTTGCCCTCGCGGACCCTCGGTCTACCGTCAGGCCGCCCGCGATGCGGCGCGGGAAGAGTTCTTGACCGCCGGCAGGCGCCGAGATAGATTTATCTCGTTCTTTTCCGTTCATCATGAAGCAAGTCGCCCGGCTGCTGTTTCCTCTCGCGCTCGTTTTCTGCTGCGTTCCCTGTGCCTCTGCTCAGGCAACTCCCGAAAGGTCGCCACAACCCCTGCCCCAGGATCCAGCCGCGCTGATGCAACTGGCGTGGCAGCAGAACGGAATGCATGGCCCGGGCGTCCAGCCCTGGCACATCCGTGCAACGTGGCAGATTGTCGACGACAAAGGCAGACCCGACGGCAAACCCGGTGACGAGGGGAGCTGGGAAGAATGGTGGGCGGGGCCCGGGCTCTCGAAGACCATCTACGGCCCAGCGGCGAATGCGGGAGCGGACGGGCCATCGAGCCAGGCGGTCACCGGCGCGGCGGGAAAAGCCCCGGAGTACTGGATCGACTCTTTCATCTCCGACCTGCTGCTGAATCCCGCGCCTTCCGCGGAGGAACTCGCGCACTCTCGCCTGAAAGGCTCTCGTACGAAAAACGGCCATGTGAAGCTGGATTGTGTTACGGCCACGGCAAATTTCCCGACCGACTATGCGATCAAGAAGTTCTGCTTTGCGGACGGTGTGGCGGCGCTGCGGATCGAGGAAAACCCGGTCGTGGGGCTCGCTCTGAACTCGATTGTCGAATTTCAGGGGCGCTATCTGGCTCGCGACATACGCGTCTACCGAGTGGGCATGCCGGCGATCGAGATCCGCGTGGATCCGATTGAAGCTCTCGACTCCGCAACCGAACAGAAGCTCTTTCCGTCCAGCAACGCAACGCTCGCGAAATCGCGAGTGGATCTCAACTCCGGCGTGATTGCCGGGAGAAGGATCTCCGGCAACAGCCCGAATTACTCCGCCATAGCCAAGGCTGAGCACATTCAGGGGACGGTGTCGCTGTGGGCGATCATCGGGAAAGACGGCGTCATTCACGATCTTGAGGTCATCGGGGGTCCGCCCATGCTCCAGGGGGCCTCGCTCGAAGCTGTGAAAACCTGGCGCTACAAGCCGTATCTGCTGGGCGGCGTGCCAGTAGAGGGTAGAGTCAAGGACAGGCGCAGTGGTGTTAGCCTCCCGGTGGCCGTAGGCATAGCTTTCACGATGCCGCCTCAATCCGGTTTGGCATGACTCTGTTTCCTGTCCCTGCTCATCGAACTGGACAGGCGGTTTTCCCGCATCCAGCTCTCGGAGGAAGTATCACGATTTCGCCCACGAAAAGTCACGCGTCCGCTCGGTGAGCCTGATCAGACCGAGGCGATCATGGAGGCTGGCATCCGGGTACTGCGTGGCCGCCGGCCATGACAGTTTGTGCTTGACGCATAACCACTGACGCAGCCTTCGGCGGGCATGCTGTTCTATCGCCCTGTAAGGCTTGCTGACCGGACCGAGGCAGAAGTAATTCGCCCACCCACTCATCATCTGAATTGAGTTTCTTAACCACTTCCGCAGCGTCCAGCTGAGTCGTATTTCGTCCAGTTTCGTCGCTGATCGCCTGACAGATGCGCTTCACTCGCTTTCTGGCCGGGACCGTGCCCAGATAGGGTCGACCCGTCTTCGTCGAGTAGCAGCGACCAAACTGATAACCCAGAAACTCGAACTTCTCTTCCGGCAGCTTCGCGATCCGCGTCTTGGTCTCGTTCACCGTCAGCTTCAGCTTCGCCATCATGACCAGCATCGTGGCCAGCGCTTCTTCCGCCCTGCCCCGACAACAGATCACCAGGTCGTCAGCATAGTTAACGATGTACGCGCCCAGACGTCTCTCGTGCCCGAGTTTCTTCCACCCAAACACGAACCGGCGCATGTAGATATTGCTGAGCAGCGGGCTGACCGGGGAGCCTTGTGGGGATCCACGGCCTTCATCCCGATTGCGCGTATTCCGATGCTTCTTCCCTCGCTCGTCCGTTTCTTCGACGGCAGCTGTCAGCCACATCCTGATCAGATGCAGCATGGCTCCATCAACGACCCGCCGAGCCACTGACTTTAAAAGCTCAGCGTGGGGAAGAGTATCAAAATATGCGGTTAAATCTGCGTCAACGATTTCTCTGTGCCCCGTGTTGATCAGCTTGTGGACGCGTCTTACGGCGTCCAGTGCGCTGCGATCGCGCCGATAGGCGTACTGCTCCGCCTGGAGGTCGGCGTCGAAGATGGGGTCGAGCACTAAAACCGCTGCCATCATCGCACACCGATCCCGGATAGCGGGCACTCCTAACGCGCGCTGTTTCCCATCCGGTTTGGGTATGTACACCCGCCGTACGGGGAGCGGTCGATACGTTCGAGATTTCAGCTCCTGCGTCAGTTCGTCCAGCCATCGCTCTTCTCCGTACGCCTTGATGCCCTCGAACGTCTGGCCATCCACTCCGGCTGTGCCGCCATTGGCTTTGCAGCAGGCATAGGCAAAGGTCAGTACGTCCTTCCGGTACACCTTGTCGTACAGTGCGTAGAAACGAAAGCTGGGCGATTTCTTCGCTTTGTCGTGCAACGCCGTCTGTAACTTCTGAACACTTTCCGGGGTGACTAGGCTCATCGCCAATCCCTCCTCCTTCGTCACTTCCTGCGTTTCCTTCCAACTGAGGTCCCTTCCCTCCCCCGGAGTTACCCGGCTTCCTCGGTACTGCGAACCTCTCCGCCACCCCAAACGGCCCGGCCTGTCCCTCACGGGCGTCCGGTTGATCCCAATGCGATCACCGCTGGGGCTTCCCGTGTTGCCTCTGGTCACCGTTGTGCATGCATGCCATCGCCACTACCCCGGCAGGACTGATGGAACCCATTCGCTCGTACTGTCCCATCAACATCGGCCTTCCCTCGATTCCAAACGTGTCGGCTCCTGCATTACCTGTTTCGAGGCTTGCTCAGCGTTTACTCACATTACGGCCTGCACGCTCGCCAAGTCGCCTGCGCGACCCTCTACACCGGAGGCTTCAGCAGCTTCGTCTCCTCGGCTACTGCTCCGATTGCTACCGGGTGGAGCGAACCAGTTCCCGGGTGGGAGTTGCACCCACTGTTGACCAGCGCCTTTTCACGGCGCACTGGAAACGCAGATTAACGTTACCTTTCGACTGGGCGGGTGAGGGTTCCAATCGCCTGAAAACGCCAGCAGCGCCGATCGCGGTACCATCGATCTGGATGTCTGAACTTTTCCAACAGTCCCCGTTGGGCGATCTGCCCACGGAGGCCCGCAACCCGGCCTCCGAGCGTCTTGACGAACTTTCCACCGAGGATGTGCTGCGGTTAATGCATGCCTGCGACCGCGAGGCGGTGGCGGCGGTGGAGCGCGAGTCGCCCCGGATCGCCGCGGCGATTGACGCGATTGCGGGCCGGATGGAGGCAGGCGGGCGGCTGTTTTATCAGGGCGCGGGAACCTCGGGGCGGCTGGGCGTGCTGGATGCCTCAGAATGCCCGCCGACCTACAGCACTCCGCCGGAGCTGGTGCAGGGGGTGATTGCCGGCGGCGACGTGGCGCTGCGGCGCTCGATTGAGCGGGCGGAGGACGATCCGGCGCAGGGAGCGAGCGACCTGGAGCAGCGCGGATTCAGCGGGCGCGATGTTCTGGTGGGCATTGCCGCCAGCGGGCGCACGCCGTATGTGCTGGGAGGGATTGACTTCGCGCGGGGGCTGCGAGCTCTGACCATCGGACTGACCTGCGTGCCGGGCTCGCCGATAGCGAAAGCCGCGGAGATGGAAATCACTCCGGCGACGGGAGCGGAGATCGTCACCGGCTCGACGCGCATGAAGGCGGGCACGGCGACGAAGCTGGTGCTGAACATGATTTCCACGACGGTGATGGTGCGACTGGGCTACGTGTACGGCAACCTGATGGTGAACGCGCAGCCCACGAATTCGAAACTCGCGGACCGTTCCGCTCGCATTGTGGCCACCATCACCGGGCTGAGCCAGCCGCGCGCGCAGGAGCTTCTGGTCCAGGCCGGGTCGATCAAAGGCGCCGTGGTGATGCATCGTCTGGGCGTGAGCCGCACCGGCGCCGAGCAACGTCTGGCTGCGGTTCACGGACGGCTGCGGGACGCGCTGAAATGAGGAGTTCGCCGGCAAGAGAGACGAAAGGGTATACGTTGAGCGATCCATTGCGTTTTGTATGAAAGCAACATCCTTCGAATTCAGATTCCGCGTCCTGATCGCGATTCTGCTGTACGTGATTGGCTTTTGGGCCCCCTGGACGCGCTACGGGGCCGTTGCTCCCGACACGACTGCCTGGCTGGCGCTGTCCACGACCCTGGCTGGCTGGCAATGGCTGACCGTCAACCAGGCCACGCTGCTGGTAACGTGGCTCGCCATCCTGTTCGCCTTTGCAGGAGCGGCCCTGCGCATCTGGGGAACTGCGTATCTCGGCTCCTTCGTGGTTCATTCCACCCAGATGCAGGCCGGCCTGGTCGTTGCTTCGGGGCCTTACCGCTTCGTCCGCAATCCGCTCTACCTGGGGACCTGGTTTTTCTCCCTGGGGGTTTCCATCCTGATGCCGCCCAGCGGAGCCATCGTCTTTCTTCTGGCCACGTTCTTCTTCTATTTCCGGCTGATCCTGGGAGAAGAGCACTATCTGGCTGCTCGACTGGGCGCATCGTATCTGGAGTATCGGCACTGCGTGCCGCGCATTCTGCCGAGCCTGCGCCCATGCCTGGCTGCCTCCGGGCTGCGCGCGCAGTGGATGCAGGGGTTCCTCGGCGAGATTTTCACCTTCGCCTTCGCCTGCTGCCTGGCGGCGCTGGCCTGGCAGTACGATGCGCACCTGCTCCTGCGCTGCGTGCTGGTATGCTTCGGGCTTTCTCTGGTGGCCCGCGCCGTGTTGCCCAAGCCGCAGCTCCTGGGCCACTGATTCGCTATGAGGATTTTCCCGTCGCCTGCAGGTCCTCTTCTTCCGAATCGTGCATGCCGGGGCTGCCGTGTGTTGCCCACACGATGCAAGTCAGGAAAATTCCCAAAAACAGCAGCATCACTCCCCAGGTGTTCGGTGTCGCGACCATGAATCCTCCCTCTGCTGAGAACGGAAGACGCAACCCGGGGTTCGCGTTGTCCACGCGCGTGAAATTTATCCTCAGGGCCGCCTCGGACCGATCCTGTGCCGCGCCGGTAACACGCAGAGACGACGCGGCTTCCTTCACCTCGTCATGGCGTAATGCACGGCCGCCTCAATGGCGGCGATTTCCAGCGGCGCCCGGTGGGCGCGCTGGAGCGCAGCGTTCAGCACAGGCACCTCCGTGCGCTTGAACTGTTCCCAGTCAGCGATCTTTGCCTGCGATGCCTGGCTCATTTCATGAAAGATCGTCAGCGCGACGGCAGGAGCGGTACGGTCGCCGCTCTCCACCACGCGCAGAGCCGCGCCCAGGCCGGAGGTGGCCGCAGCGAGTCCCGGATGGGCCTGTCCTTCGCCGCCACGAATGGCCGCGAGCCTGATCTCCGCCCTGCGAATGGCAGCGGCCAAATCAGCTGGCGTACCGGGTGCAGCGGCATCCAGCTTCGTCAACTGCTTCTCAACGCTCTCCAGTTCCGCCATAGCCTTGCGGCTGGTCATGGTCTGCGCGTAGATGGTGCTGGCCAGGGTGTACTGCTGTTCGAGCACAGCCTGCGTAGCGGAGCAGCGCGGATCCATGAGGACGCGCAGCGGGCGATCCAGCGTCGTGCCGTCCACGGTGAGCCGCACGGTGTAGGTTCCCGGAGGAACACGAGGACCGGAAGGTGCGCCGAATCCCTCTCCGCCGCCCATGCCGCCGGAACTGCCGGTGTGCAGATCCCAGATGAAGCGATGCTCACCGGCCGCCGTTTCCAGCACCTGCGGCTTCGGGAACCAGCGCTCCGCAATGGGCAGCAGCATACGCCTCACCGGTGGTTTCTCGGCGCTGGAGTAATGGCGGATCACATGTCCCTGCGCATCGAGAATCCCGAGCGTGAGCCTGGACGCATTCTGGCCCAGGTAATAGTCGAGAATCGCACCGTCAGGCGGATTGGCGGCCTGCGGCTCTTCAGGCGGGAGCGGCGTGCCAAGGAACCCATCGTTGTCCACGCGAACCGCAGCTGGAGGCGCGTAGAGGTAGGCGCTGGAAAGACGTTCCGCGGCGGCGGCAGCCTGGCGCAGCGGATTGATGTCGTCCAGCACCCAGAAGGACCGCCCATGCGTGGCCACGATCAGATCGCTGCCGTTGACGTTCATGTCGCGCACGGAGCTGACAGGGAGATTCAACTGCAGCGGCTGCCAGCGACCGCCGTCATCGAACGAGACATAGATGCCAAACTCTGTTCCCGCAAAGAGCAGGTTCTTCTGAACGGTGTCTTCGCGGACGGCGCGGAGGAAATCCGGCGCCGCAATGCCATCAACGGAGAGCGTCCACGTCCTGCCGTAATCGTGGGTGATGAAAATATACGGATGGCGGTCGCCCATGCGATGCCGATCCACGGCGGCATAGGCTGTGGCGGGATCGAAATGCGAGGCTGCAATCAGGGAAATCTTGCTCCACGGCCCCAGCGCGGTCAGAGCAGGGGGCGTGACGTTGCGCCAGGTCTTGCCGCCGTCCAGCGTCAGGTGAATCAGCCCTGTATCGCTGCCCACCCAGATCTCGTCGGCGCGCAACGGCGAGGCAGCGATCGTATAGACCACTCCGTAGCCGCGCTGCTCGGCGTTCTCAGGCGTGGTCGGCCCGGCCTCGCCGGCGCCCTGCACCGCACCGGTCAGATCGGGGCTGATCTTCTGCCAGTGCAGGCCGCCGTCGGTGGTCTTCATCACATACTGCGTGCCCAGGTAAAGCGAGGTCTTGTCCGCCGGGGAAAAGACCAGCACGGGCGTCCACGGGTCGCGATATTTCTTGTGGTTGACGGGGGCGGTGTCGAAGCCGCCCATTGGCCACGGCGAGATGTTCTGGCTGAAAGCGGTACGCAGGTCGTGGCGATCAACGCCGCCGTAGGTATCGGTGTAGTAGACGATGTTCTCGTTCTTCGGGTCGATGGCGATGTAGCCGCTTTCGCTGCCGCCGGGCAGGAACCAGTCGCGCGCGTCCAGATGGCCGTGGTTGGAGCGGCTGTGCATGGCGATGGCGCCTGAGTCCTGCTGTGCGCCGAAAATGTCATACGGGAACCTGTGATCCGTGATGACGTGATAAAGCTGGGCGGTAGGCTGGTTGTACCAGGTGGTCCAGGTCTTGCCGTCGTCCAGGCTGACCGTCGTGCCCTGGTCCACGCCCAGCACCATGTGGCTCGGATCCTTCGGATCGATCCAGAGCTCGTGGTAATCGTCGCCGCCCGGCGCACCGCGGACGATCTGGATGGTCCTGCCCCCGTCTTCCGTGCGATACAGCGCGACATTCGGAATGTAGAGCACGTCGGGATTGGTGGGATCGATGGCCAGCGCCATGAAATACCACGCGCGAGTCGTCAGCCGTGGGTCGCTGTTCACCAGCCGCCAGGTGTCGCCGCCATCGTCGGAACGATACAGGCCGGCTTTGCAGCCGGAGACCACGGGGCCTGCGCCTGACTCGAGATCAGTACCACAGTTGATGGTGACGTATACGCGCTGGCCCTGCGCGCCGACAGCGACGCCGGTGCGCGTCCAGCCTGCGGTGGGCAGTCCATGCCCGGCAATCTGTGTCCAGTGCTCGCCGCCGTCGGTGGAGCGATAAAGGCCGTTGCCCGGGCCCTCGAGCGGCGGATAGGTGCTCCACGGCGGGCGGTGCGCGTTCCATGTGGCGGCGAAGAGGACTCGCGGATTCGCGGTGGCCATGGCGATATCCGCGATGCCCACATCGGGACCCTTGTCCAGCACGCGCGTCCAGTGCTCGCCGCCGTCGGTGGATTTGTAGACGCCGCGCTGGTCGCTCGGCCCGTAGGCATGGCCCAGCACACCCACATAAACAATTTGCGGATTACCGGGATCCACCAGAATCCGGCTGATCTGCAGCGAGTCGTCCAGTCCGATGTGCTGCCAGGTTTTGCCGCCGTCGTCACTGCGGTACACGCCGTCGCCGGAGGCGAGGTCGGAGCGGATGTCCGACTCGCCGGTGCCGACGTAGATCACGTTCGGATCGGACGGCGCCACCGCGATCGCTCCGATGGAGGCGACTGGCTCATGATCGAAAATTGGCTTCCAGACCGTGCCCGCGTCGGTGGTCTTCCACACGCCTCCGTCAACACCGCCGAAGTAGAAGGTCGCGCTGCCCCCTGGGACGCCGCTGACGGCGACTACGCGACCCGCTCGGAAGGGGCCCACCAGCCGCCAGTGCAGTCCGTTGAAGAGCTGCGGTGACAGACTCTGCGCGTTCGCGGCGACCGGCGCGAACAGCACAAGCAGGAGAGAGAACAGCAGCAAACGCGGGCGACACAGATTGGGAATCTGGGCTGTTTTCATCGGTGCATCGATTGTGAGGGCGAAGAGGCAAATCTCGCAAGCGACGACGTGACCACGCGCTCAGCCCGCATCCAGGACGCGTACCTTTGGGCAGTTTTGCTACTAGGACTGGTAGTAGTTGGCGCATCCCGCTACGCTGAACGGCGAGTGGCCTGGTGCGCGGCCTGATTCCTGTGTCTTTCTCGTGAGGGTTCCTCATGCTTGTTCCGTGGTTGCTCTCTGGTGTGGGCAGACCCAGTTCGCGGCTCGTCGTTTTCCTTTCGTCCGCATGTCTGCTGGCCCTTGTGTTGTGGGCTCCGCACTTGCGTGCCCAGAACTCCTACGGTGCGCTCGGGGGCGAGGTCCTGGACTCTACCGGCGCGCGGATCCCAGGAGCGCAGGTTGCCGTGCAGACAGCCGGCTCTTCGTTTAGCCGCTCCGCGAAGGCGAGCCCGCAGGGAGTGTTTCTGATTGAGGGACTGCTTCCCGGTACTTACCGGGTCACCGTGACCGCCAAAGGCTTTGCCCAGGCGACGGCCGAGGTGAACGTCACGGTCAGCGGAGTGCGCGATCTCCTCGTCACATTGAAACCAGGAGGCGGGCAGGAGACCATCAAGGTGCAGGGCAATCCCTCCTCGATCACCTCGCAGGCGATCAATACCCTGAGCGCGGTGCGCGGGGGCGTGGTCAGCAGCAAGGATCTCGAGACGTTTCCGCTCCCCAACCGCAGCTTTGCCAATATCGCGTATCTCGTGCCCGGAACGGAACCGGTGGAACCTTCCGATCCCACCAAAGCGCGGATCACGGCGGTTTCCACGGGCGGAAGCTCCGGCCTGAACAACGAACTCTCCGTCGATGGCGCGGACGACTCCGACGACTGGATCGGCGGGTTTCTGCAGAATTTTTCTCCCGACGATGTTCAGGAATTCGCGGTGAGAACCTCCAACGAGCAGGCCGACACCGGCTGGACCACGGCAGGATCCGTGGTAATCACGACGAAGCACGGAACGAACAACTGGCACGGCGACGACGCCTTCTATGAGCGCGCCGCGGCACTCAATGCTCGGTTTCCCATCGAGAATCCGGCGGAGACCTGCACGAATGGCACCTGCGTGCATAATCCCAAGCAGCCGTTCTCACGTCAGAACTATGTCGCAACGCTGGGCGGCCCCATCGTGCGCAACAAGACCTGGTTCTTCGTCTCGTTCGAGAACGTCGACGAAAACGCCAGCATCGCCTATAGCCCGGCCAGCACGGAGCAGTTCGACTCGCTGAGCATGATCGCCGCCCAGGGGCTGATCCCGGGCGTCTCGTCCATTCCGGTCCCCGCAAACGTTCCCATCCCATTCCTCGACGATCTCGGTTCGCTGCGTTTCGACTGGGCCCAGTCTGCGAAGTCGCGCTGGTTCCTGCGCGCCTCAGAGGATTCCTACACCACGCACAACGCGCTGGTGGAGCAGGGGACGCTGCCCTCGACCGGACTGCTGACGCACAACAATTACTGGAACGCGGTCATCGGCAATACCTACACGTTCAGCTCCTCCTGGCTGGGCAATCTGGTTCTGGCTTCGAGCCTGCTGCATCTCACGCAGACGCGGAATTCGAACCTTGGGTTCGCGCTGGCGTTTCCGTTCAGTTCCACTGCGCTTACGGTTTCCGGGTTCGAAACCTTCGGCGACAACCAGTTCGCGACGCCGATCACCTTCTTCCCTGACCTGCGCAATCAGGAAAAATACCAGGCGCGCTACGACCTGAGCCATGTTGCCGGAAATCATGCTCCGCAGTTCGGCATCGACTTCATCCATGAACCGGTGCTGAGCGGTGCCTTTGCCTCCACGGCGGAGCAGATCATCAAGTATCCGTTCAACCCGGATTGCTACGTCGATCCCACACAGGGCGATTGCGGCGGCATCACGAGCCCGCTGCCGTTTTACTTTGTTCCGCCGACGTCGCAGTGCAACCCGGCGCCCAGCGCAGCCTCGGGCATCACGTGCGCCTATACTCCGGCCGGCGACGGCAGCTTTTCGCAGGACGTGCAGCGGCTTGCGCTGTATGCCCAGGATTCCTGGCGCATGTCGCACCAGCTGACACTCAATTACGGCCTGCGCTACCAGACGACGTTCGGACTGTTTGAGGCATCGGGCCGAAGCCAGACGGAGAATCCCGCTTTCGTCACCCTGCGGGCACTCGATATACCGATCACGAGCGGCGTGCCGCATGACGACCACAGGCAAATTGCGCCGCGGCTGGGGCTGGCCTGGCTTCCCCGGAAGAACGAGAAGACGGTCTTTCACGCGGGATTCGGCCTGTACTTCGACGACCTGGCGCAGAACGGATGGGCGACGGCATTTCAGGCGGTCAACGATTCCAATGCAACTGGCGGTTCCTGTGCTCTGACGGGGGGTCCCGGCGGATACGCGCTCACCGGATCGGGCTGCCTGCAGGGCGGCGCCGCGAGCACGGGCAACACGATCGGATCCGACTACAAGACCCCCTACGCCATCCACATCACCGGCGGGGCGCAGCACCAGTTCAATCAAAACTGGCTGGCCGACGCCGCCTACGTTCATGAACAGGGGAATCACGGGTACCGCGCGTTTCCCTATACAAGCGGCACGAACCTGTTCACCTCCGAGATTTCCACGGGAGATCCCGCGTATGCCGCCGATGAGAGGTCGGTGGTGCCGAATGTGAATGTGTTCCGCTCCGACAATCGATCGAGTTACAACGCGCTGATGATCCATGCCCAGGGCAATATGCGTCGGTTCAGTCTGATCGCGAACTACGACTTTTCGAAGGCGCAGACGTGGGGATGCGTGCTCGGCGAGCTCTTCGATTATGTGGACGGCGTGTGCACGCTGCAGACTGGACCGGATGCCGGGCAGCTCGACGCCTTCGGACCCGGCGATTACGGTCCCTCCGGCGAAGATGTTCGCCATCGGTTTGTGCTCGCCGGCACGCTCCATGTGCCCGGCGGTATCGAGCTCAGCGGCCTCTCTCAGCTGGAGAGCGCGCGGCCCATCACCATCACCACCGCGGACAATTCAGGGCGCATTTACGTCAATGGGACCTACACGAGCCTCGATGAATTTCGCGGAACCCCGTACATGCAAACCGATCTGCGGGTCGAGCGACCCTTCACGGTCCATGAACGCGTGCAGGTGAATCCTTTCATCGAGTTCTTCAACCTCTTCAACCGGAACAATCCTGGCGCCAATTACGCCGTCAATGTGGCTCAGCTCCCGGTACCGGCGGCGCAGATGCAGCCCAATGCCAACGGCATCACAAACGTCACCGAGATCTGCACAAATGCCGACTGCTCCCGGACAGAGCCGGTTACCAGCCTGAAACAGCTGGAGATTCCCGAGGGTGCGCTGGGCGATTTCTTCGGGCCTGGCACCACCGTGGGCATTCCTTTCGCCGCGCAAGTCGGCGTTCGAGCGACGTTCTAGCGAATTCGGGGCGGCTGCTCTCATCCTCCAGTTGCTTTTCTGGCCAGGCGGCGCCTGTCGGCGCATTGGCCGCGCGCGCCGTTACAATGTCGGCTGGACAAAACGCCGAGCTCCGCGCGGCGTGAAAGGAACTGTACGTCATGAAAAGCCGCTCCCTCCTGTTTTTCGCAGCCGCGTTGTTGCTGGCTGCGCCGCTCCTCGTTGCGCAAAGCACCAGCACGATGCCGGACATGCACTGGCGCATGATCGGACCCTTCCGCGGCGGACGCACCCGCGCAGCGGCGGGCGTGGCTGATCAGCCCGGCGTCTTTTACATCGGGCAGGTGGACGGAGGAGTGTGGAAGTCGGATGACTACGGCCGGACCTGGCATCCTGTCTTCGATCATGAGGACACGCAGTCGATCGGCGCGATTGCCGTCGCTCCCTCCAGCGACAACATCGTGTACGTAGCCAGCGGCGAGGGGCTGCATCGGCCCGATCTCTCGGTGGGCGACGGCATGTATCGCTCCGATGACGCGGGGAAAACATGGGTGCACCTGGGGCTGCGCGATGGCCAGCAGATTCCCGCTATCGCCATTGATCCCACTAATCCCGACCGCGTCTTTGCCGCAGTGCTCGGCCATCCTTACGGCCCGAATCCCGAGCGCGGCATCTTCCGCTCTACCGATGGCGGCCAAACCTGGCAGAAAGTCCTCTACAAAGGCGATCGCATCGGGGGCTCCGATGTCGCCATCGATCCGAAGAATCCGCAGATCGTCTATGCCTGTCTGTGGGAAGAAACTCTGGGCCCATGGGAAGACGGGAATGCATACTCCGGAACCGGCGGCGGTTTGTTCAAGTCCACTGACGGTGGAAACACATGGAAGAAGCTGACCACCGGGCTGCCGGACAATCTGGTGCAGATCAATGTGGCCGTGGCTCCGAGCGATCCCAGCCGCCTCTACGCCACGCTTTCCACCACGGTTCCCAATCCATACGCCTCCGGTGCAGGGGACGGCGTCTACCGCTCCGACGACGCCGGCGCAACCTGGCGCAAAATCACCGACGATCCGCGGCCGGCGATGAAGATTGGCGGCGGCGACCTTTCGGTGCCGGTAGTTGACCCGCAGAACGCCAATATCGTTTATGTCACCAGCATCGTTACCGTTCGCTCCGAAGACGGCGGCAGGACCTGGATCAGCCTGCGTGGCGCGCCCGGCGGCGACGA
The DNA here is from genome assembly GCA_035503835.1 of Acidobacteriaceae bacterium. Classification (GTDB taxonomy): domain Bacteria; phylum Acidobacteriota; class Terriglobia; order Terriglobales; family Acidobacteriaceae; genus Palsa-343. The sequence goes on from DATJSY010000001.1 coordinate 64,884, forward strand.
TTACCAGAACATGTGGATCAGCCCACGCAACCCGAACATCCTTCTCCTGGTCAGCGATCAGGGCGCAATCGTGACGGTGAATGGCGGGCAGACCTGGAGTTCCTGGTATAACCAGCCGACGGCGCAGATCTACCATGTCGCGGCGACGAATACCTTCCCGTACCAGCTCTGCGGCGGGCAACAGGAGAGTGGTTCAGTCTGCATCTCCACGCGCGGCAACGACGGCGAAATCACCTATCGCGAATGGCACCCCGCAGGCATCATCGAGTACGGCTACGCCGCGCCCGATCCCCTGCACCCGAACATCGTCTACGGCGCGGGCCGGACGGAAGTTTCCCGCTACGACAACGTGACCGGTGAGGTCCAGAACGTCACTCCGCTGCCGAAAGACCAGAAAGGATTCCGCGCCGATCGCACGGAGCCGATCCTGTTCTCGCCGGTCGATCCGCACATCCTGTATTACGCGGCGAATCACCTGTTCGAAACCACCGACTACGGCCACACCTGGAAGATCATCAGCCCGGATCTGAGTCGTCCCACGACCGGCCAGCTCGCGTCGTTGCCGCCGCTCTCGGTAAAGCAACAGGCGGAGCGTCGCGGCGTTATCTACGCGGTAGCCGCGTCGTACAGGAACACGCAGACGATCTGGGCCGGCACGGACGACGGCCTGGTGTGGATCACCCGCGACGGCGGCGCACACTGGACGAACATCACGCCTCCCGGCGTGGCGCCCTGGAGCAAGATCGCGCAGATCGACGCTTCCCGCTTTGACGACAAAACGGCCTACGTTGCGGTGAACTGCGAAAGGATCAACGATCTGCATCCTTACGCTTATCGCACGCACGACGGCGGCAGGACGTGGACCTCCATCGTCGCCGGACTGCCTGCTGATGGCCCGGTGAATGCGATCCGCGCGGATTCCGTGCAGCCGGGATTGCTGTATGCGGCGACCGAGCTCGGCGTCTACGTCTCGTTCGACGATGGCGAACGGTGGCAGCCGCTTCAGTACAATCTGCCGCATACTTCCATGCGCGATCTGCTGGTGCACGAGGACGATCTGGCGGTTGCCACCCACGGACGCTCGTTCTGGATTCTGGACGACCTCGAGCCGCTGCGTGAAATGGCCGCCGATGCCGGCAAGCCGCTGCCCATGCTGTTCAGGCCTGCCGATGCGTGGCGCATCCGGCGCGACAACTATACGGATACGCCGCTGCCGCCCGATGAGCCCGCGGGCGAAAACCCGCCCAACGGCGCCATCATCGACTACGATCTGCCGCATGCGGCGACCGGCCTGGTCACCCTGGATATCCTCGATTCCGACGGTCACCTGATCCGCCGCTACGCGAGCACCGATCCCGTGACTCCCACACCGCAGGAATTGCGCACGGAGCTGATTCCGCCTTACTGGCCGAAGATCAACGGGCCGCTGCCCACCAGCGCGGGGATGCATCGCCGGGTGTGGAACCTGCGCGCCACCACGCCGACGGCGACGCATTATGACTACCCCATTTCCGCGGTGCCGCGCCGCACGCCGCTGGAGCCGCAGGGGCCGGTGGTGTTGCCGGGCACGTACACAGTCCGCCTTACGGTTGACGGCCGCAGCCAATCCGAACCGCTGACCGTGAACATGGATCCGCGCGTCCATACCTCGATGGCTGACCTGACGACACTGCACGACGCCCAGGTGGCCATGGCGGCGGCGATGAGCTCGGTGGCACAAGCTGACCTCGAGGCGCACTCGGTCGAGGAACAGATGAGCTCGCCGCAGAATGCCGACCTGACCGCGCAACTGGCTCCGTACGCCGCGCAGCTCAAAACGCTGCTGGGAAACCGCGGACACCACGAACAAGCGGCTGCTGCCCCAGAAACCGGGAAGCATTTGCCGGGGATCAATGAAGTCAACGGAGAGGCGACGGAGCTCTACGGCGAGCTGGATCAGTCGGACGAGCCCGCGACCGCCGCGCTGCTCGCTGCTTCGGCGCACGTCGAGCATGAGGCGCAGGAAGTGGTGCCGGCGTGGGAGGACTTCCGGCAGAATCAGCTTCCCGCGATCGACAAGCTGCTGCACAAGTCCGGAAGGCCAGCCATCGATCCCATGAAGCAGCCTGCGAACATGCCGTATCGGGGAGACGAAGACTAACGAGCGGACGCGGGATCGGCGCTGAACCGGGCGCGCAGGGCCAGACGCGGAATTCCGCTCTCTGCTTTACACTGCCTCTCATGGTCGATGGAAAACGTGCAGTTCGTTACGACGCGCAGCGCGCCTGCCGCGAGCTGGCCGCAGCCGATCCGAAGCTTGGGGAGCTGATTGGGCGCGCTGGCCCATTTCAGTTGCGTCTCAAGAGCCAGCATTCGCCTTTTGAAGCGCTGCTGGAGTCGATCATCTACCAGCAGCTCCACGGCAAAGCCGCGGCTGCAATCCTGAAGCGCCTGCTCACGGCATTCGGCGAGCTGCATCCGGCGCCCGAGCATCTGCTGCAGGCGCCCGACGATCTGCTGCGCCGTGTCGGCCTCTCCGCGTCGAAGATGAAAGCCCTGCGCGATCTGGCGGCCAAAACGCTGGATGACACGGTGCCCACGCTGACGCAGATCCGCCGCATGGCAGACGCGGAAATCGTCGAGCGCCTAACCCAGGTGCGCGGCATTGGGGTATGGACCGTGGAAATGCTGCTCATCTTCCGTCTCGGCCGCCCCGACGTGCTGCCCGTTACTGATTACGGAGTGCGCAAGGGATATGCACTGACGTTTCATCGCCTGCCGAAGAGCAAGCCGTTCGACGCGTCCATGCTGGCAAAAACCGATCAGCTGCTTCGCCGCGGCGAGCGCTGGCGTCCCTGGCGCAGCGTGGCGAGCTGGTACTTGTGGCGCGCCTGCGATCTGGCCGGAAAGGCGATGGTGCTGCCGGACTGAGGTGAATCCGGTCCCGTGCTGGCGGATTTCTCACTGATAACTACCCGATTACGTTCGACGAACGGTCGATTTTGATACCATTCCCGCCATGACTTCACGGCGCGATTTTCTTTCGCTCGGCGCGCTGACCGCCGCCGGCCTCTCCTCCGCCACAATTCCCGACGCCTTTGCCGCCACAGCGGAATCCGTCAGGCAGCTCAAGCCGCCAGCCAAACCGGTGATCGTCACCCGGGTCACGGGCGACCAGACTATCCAGGAGGCGTATCAATCTCTCCTCGACGGCGAAGACACGCTGACGGCGGCGCACCACATCTGCCTGGGGCGCGAGAACGATCCGAAGGATCACTCCGTCGGCCTGGGCGGTCTGCCCACTGAGGACGGCCATGTTGAGCTGGACTCCTGCTGCATGCACGGGCCAACACGTTCGGCGGGTTCCGTAGGCGGAGTGCGGAACATTAAGAACGTCTGCCTCGTCGCGCGCAAGGTCTACGAGAATACCGGCCACGTGATGCTCTGCGCGAAAGGCGCGGAAGACTTCGCCGTGGACATGGGTTTCCCCCGCGAGAACCTGCTCACCGACGCAGCGCGAAAAATCTGGATGCTGTGGAAGGAAAACAATTCCCAGATGGACTGGTGGGGCCCGGGCATGAGCCAGCCGGACTGGAAGGACCCGTATGCCGGCCGTCCCGCTCCCAAACCAACCATTAACCTTCACGGACATGGGCTATCGTCTTTGCGCGAAGACGCTCCGGCGCAAACCGCGCAGCAGTCAGTTCGCCCCGGTCCCGTCCCCCGTCATCCCACGCCGGAATGGGCGGAAACCATCCGCGTGCGCACGAAGAGGCTGGTAGAGATGGCTGCCGATCTGGGCATCGCGCCGGAGAATCGCCTGTATGCGGCGCAGCAGATTCTGTGGCCCACGACGGGCACCATTCACGTTTCCTGCGTCGACAGCAAGGGCGAAATCTCGGGCGCCACCACGACGTCGGGGCTGGCCTGGAAGCTGCCGGGCCGCATCGGCGACTCGCCCATCATCGGCGCCGGCTGCTACACCGACCAGGATGTGGGCTCGGCGGGCGCCACCGGCTCCGGCGAAGAAAACATCAAGGTGGTCGGCGCGCACACCATCGTCGAGTTGATGCGCCAGGGCTTGCACCCGCGCGATGCCGGCATGGAAGTCATGCGGCGCCTTGTCCGCAACTACAACGGCGACATGACGAAGGTCCGCCTGGTCGATATGGAGTACTACATCGTCCGCAAGGATGGCGCGTATGCCGGCGTCTCGCTGTGGAGCACCGGTTCCACGGGTAAGCCGCGGGTCTTCGCCGTCAACGACGGCAATGGCTATCGCGTGGAGAACTGTGCTTACCTGCTGGAGGGATCCTACCTGGAGTGGCCTCCGCTCTAGCCGGAGCCGCCCTCCCGGTCTTACGGAGTACGCCGTCGCCTGCATCCCTCCGTTCATGAGATACAGGCTGCTGGAAGAGCAGCCGCGCACGTACGCGCTGATTCTGGACACCGGCGACGAGCTGGCCGCAGAACTGAAGTGATTCGCCCGGCAGGAAACGCTGGGCGGCTGCAGTTTTCAGTCGATTGGGGTGTTCCGGTCGGCGCGGCTGGGATGGTTCAACTGGGAATCGAAGCAGTATGAGACAGCAGTTGCGCTGGACGAACAGGTGGAACTGCCGTCGCTGATCGGCGACGTCGCGCTGAAAGACGGAGAGCCGCACGTGCATACCCATGCGGAGGTCGGGTGGCGCGGCGGAACCGCGCAGGGCGGACATTTGCATCGGGCGGTGGTGCGTCCGACCTGCGAAGTAACTCTGATCGAAAGCCCGCGTCACCTGCAGAAACAGCACAACCCCGACTCAGGGCTGGCGCTGATCCGCTTTTAGCGAGCGGACTATTGGCCGGCGGATTCCCGTGCGGCGGCGAGGTCCGCCTCGCGCGCCAGGCGCAGCGCGTGGCGGGTAGCCGAGTACTGAGCGCCGGCCAGCAGCAACAGCCCGGTCAGAAAAGCCCAGATCATCAGGCTGACCGATACGTCGAAGGCGCCGTAGACCGAGTGCAGATCGAGGCGGGGCAGCACCAGCATGTAAACCAGTCGGCCGACGTCCCAGGTCAGGCCGGTGACCACGGCTGTGGGCAGAACCGCGCGCAGGGGCAGCCGGCGGTTGGGGAGGACCCAGTAAATGATCAGGAACATCCCCACACTGAGGACGGCAATCGCAATCTGGAGAAACACGCGATGAATAAATCCGTAGACCGCATTGTGCGTGTGCCACAGAAACAGCACCGTCAGCATGCCGGTTTGCGCGGTGGCCACGAAGACACAGACCATCGCCAGCAGCGCTACCGCAAACGCCACTCCCAGGGAAATCACCTGATTGCGGAAGTAGGAACGGTTCTTCGTCACGCCCCACACGCGGTTCAGCGCCACTTCCAGGGGCAGGAAGACGCCGGACGACGAGATGAGCAGCGTGACGACCGAGGCCAGTTGCACTCCCCCGCTCGGCCGCACCAGCACGCTCATGTTGCGCACCACGAAGCCCTGATTCGAGGGCAACAGGTCGTGCAGCATATCCACGATCACCTGCACCATCATGGGCGAATGGAAGACCTGGCGCGCGATCGTGAACATCATTACGATGAACGGGAAAATCGACAGGATCGCGTTGGCCGCAACGCTGAAGGCGTAGGTATGGACCTCGATCTGGCCGAGGTAGCGGAGGAGCGAAACCAAAACCGCCGCCCAACCCCGCCCGCGGGGCCGCTCCGGGGGCTTGGGCGTCGCCGGCAGCGCCAGCTGGGCGGCCTGCTCGGCAGGTTGCAGTGCATCGCTGGGAATCAGGGGAATCCTCTAAAAAATCGTAGCAGAGCCGTGGTGGGAGTTCCGGAAAGGCGAAGTTTCGGCTGGTCTCGTCGCGTTGGGGTTCTGGTCTCTAAAGTACTGGCTACTTTCGTAACTCCCCGCAAAAACCATGGACTGCACCATTTTTTTACTTGATCTATAGGGCGTTTCCTGCCATAAAAGGAGCACGATTCTCCTTCCCGGAGGCGAATCGGTTAGGAAGGCCAGTTTGTTCTGATGTACCTGCTTCATCGCTCTTGTAACTGTACGGTAACCCACTGAGCTGCCCGTGACCGCCTCTGCTGGGCGGGCAAAAGGCAGCTTTTGGTGTCTCTGCTCCTGCCGTGCTGCGGCGCCAGGGAGCCGGGATACCCCGTCAGACGCAGGAGCCCACAGGGGACCAACAACAACAAGGAGTTTCCAGTGAAAGAGCATGGCGTAGTGAAGTGGTTCAATGGCGCAAAAGGTTATGGGTTTATCCAGCGGTCGAGCGGCGAAGACGTGTTCGTCCACTTTTCCGCGATTCAGGATTCGGGCTATCGGACCCTGAATGAAGGCGAGGCCGTCGAGTTCGAGTGCCAGCAGGGCCCCAAAGGTCTGAGCGCTGCGAACGTGGTACGGAACTCCGCTTAAGCGGACTGGCCGCGCCAGAGCTGCCGTAAATGGCTGCAGATTTCCGCCAGCTGGGCGGAAGTCTGTGGGCCTGCGGCCTTCGAAAGAAGAAAACGAGCGGAGGGCGCTCCGCCGAACCGTCATTCAGCGTGAGTCCGGGTCGAGTCGGCGTGTCGCCCAGCCAGCCACGTCGGCCAGCACGGGGTCGGGGTCGGCGGCCCATTGCCGCAGGATGGGCAGGAACCGCGTCTGGCCGCTGTTGCCCATGGCAATGGCCAGGTTGCGGCGGAAACCCGTAAACTTTGCCCGCCGCACCGGCGAACCATTGAAGCACCGCTCGAATTCCGATTCATCCATGGCCGCAAGCCAATCGAGCGCGGGGTTGACAAGCTCCGCCCGCGGCGCCATTTCCGGATCGGCCGCGATGGGCGCGCGGCGGTTCCATGGGCAAACATCCTGGCAAATATCGCAGCCGAAGATCTGGCGACCCATGCCCTCGCGCAGCAATTCGGGGATTGCCCCGCGCTTTTCGATCGTCAGATAGGCAATGCAGCGCGCGGCGTCCATTTGCCGCGGCCCGGTGAGCGCCTGCGTCGGGCAGGCGTCGATGCAACGGGTGCAGGAGCCGCAGCGATCGGTTGCAACCGCCAGAGTAGCTGCATGGGGCAATTCCAGCGAGGTCACCATCACGGCCAGAAAGAGCCACGATCCCAACTGCTGGTTGAGAACGCAGGTATTCTTGCCGACCCAGCCCACTCCAGCGTAGCGGGCATAGACGCGCTCCACCACGGGCCCGGTGTCGACAAAGCACCGGGATTCGAATTCCCCAACTTCCTGGACGAGCCGGTCGCGCAGCCGCTCCAGGCGGCGGAGCAGCACCTTGTGATAGTCGGACGGTCGATCGCGTTTTGAGGTCCAGGCGTAGCGCGCGATCCAGCCGGCGTCTGCTGGAGCCGGATCGGTGGAGCGCAGCTGGGCGGAGTTGTAATTCGCCGCGCAAACAATGACCGAACGCGCCCACCGCAGCGCGACCTGCACAGAGGAGCGCAGCAGGTCGCCGGCTTCATCCCGGCGCTTCAGATACTCCATTTCACCGGCGCGGCCAGCCTCCACCCAGTCCGCAAATCGGCTGCGTTCTGCCTGGTCCTCTGCCGAACCTGGGGCGGGCACGGCGGCAATGCCGGCGATGGCAAAGCCGGACTGCCGGGCCAGGTCCTGGATCAGCGAGGAGGAAATGTTCATCGCCACACACGCGCTCCAGCTAGCGTAGGGCATCGGCGGATAAATTTCCCGCTGCTCTCGGCGACCCGCTCAGGCGACGCGCGCAGCGCGATTCCAGCAGTGCGATTCGAGGTTGCTCCCGCCCCGAGCTGCTCGTATACTGGGGCCATCGGGAGCCAGACGCATCGGCATCCGGCCTCCGCAGCGAGGTGTGTCTTCAGTCAGAGTCTTCCCCTGACGCGAGAAGTCCCGCCATCCGGCGATTCGGCGTGGCGCGCCGTGGTTCGCGTACTGCGAAGTACGGCGCAAAGTTCGCTGGACAGCCTTTCCGCCACGCTCTTTCCCGCCGATTGCCGTGTCTGCGGCCTGTCCCTTGGCAGTTTTACCCTCCTTCCTGTTTGCGCTTCCTGCTGGGATCATTTGCCCGCTCAGTCCGGTCCGCTGTGCGCGTGCTGCGGCGAGGCACTGGCGACTGATCCGCTGCTGGCGAAAGAGACTCTTTGCCGTCCGTGCCGCGTGGCGGCGCCACCCTTTCACAAGGCCGTCGCCTGGGGTGTCTGTCGCGATCGCCTGCGCACGCTCCTGCACCTGCTGAAATATGACGGGATGCATCTGCTTTCCAGGCGCCTGAGCGCGCTGCTGGCGGAGCCGATTCTGTCGATTCCGGATTTGCCCGGCGAGCTGACCGCGGTGCCTGTGCCGTTGTTTGGCGCCAAACGGCGGCAGCGGGGATTCAGTCAGGCGGAGCATCTGGCCCGCGGCGTCATTGCTGTCCTGCGCCTCCGCCGGCCGGAGTTGCGGGTGTCCCTGCGAACCGGTGTTCTGGTGCGGCAGCGCGCGACGCAAAGCCAGGCCAGCCTGACGCCGCATCAGCGCCGAATCAACGTGCGCGGAGCGTTTTCCGTGCCGTGGCCGGAAACCATCCGGGATCGCCATGTTCTGCTGATTGACGATATCTATACGACCGGCGCCACGGCCCGAGCGTGTGCGCAGGCCCTGCGTGGGGCCGGAGCTGCCTCGGTTTGGGTCGCCACAGTGGCGCGCGCGCAGAAGGAGGAATGGCCGCGACAGGCAGTCGCGGCCGATCGGCCCGAAATCCCGCTGCAGGATGACGTTGCGTTCCGGGATCAGGGAGGAACGGCAAGCTAACCGTCCGGAGTCCGGACAGCACGAGGCGGAGGGAGTATGTCGATCGGGAAAGCTGGAGTGCACGCGCGCAGGCAGGCGCCGGCAAAGCCTCAGGAGAATCACGCTGAGGAAGGGCTGCGTGTGGTCACCACGGTGCAAGCCATGCAGACACCGGTGCTGGTGCTGAACGCCTCGTATGAGCCGATCAATATCTGCGGCGCTCGGCGGGCGCTGGTCCTGGTGCTGAAAGGCGTGGCGCGCACCGAAGAGGAACAGGGCACGGAGCTGCACTCGGCGCGGGTGCGCATTGCGATGCCTTCGGTGATCCGCCTGCTGGAGTACCGACGGATTCCGCACCAGACGCGCGCCCTCTCGCGCAAGAACATCCTGCTGCGGGACCGCAACAGTTGCCAGTACTGCGGGGTGATCCTGCCCTCAGCCGAGCTCACCCTGGATCATGTGGTGCCGCGCTCGCGCGGTGGGCTTTCCACGTGGGAAAACCTGGTGGCGGCTTGCCACGCCTGCAATCGCCGCAAGGGCAATCACCTGCTGCATGAGCTGGAGAACATGAAATTGCTGCGCGAACCGCGGCCCTTTACGCTGCACACCAGTCGCCACATCATGCGCATGATCGGCCACTCCGATCTGAAGTGGCGGAAGTACCTGTACTACTAGGGGATACGGGCTACGGTCTACGGTTCAGGCCGTTCCCGGGGCTGCAGGATGCGCACCCAGGCCATGCCGGCGGCTATTGCTGCCTGAATGCCCATATCGGTGTCCTCGAAGACCAGGCAGAGCCCGGGCGCGACGCCCAGCCGCTGGGCCGCCAGCAGAAACGGCTCCGGATCGGGCTTCGCCTTGAGGTAGTCGCCCGCACAGACCATGGCGTCGAATTTTTCCAGCAGGCCCATCGCCCGCAGCGATTTCGTCACCGACTCGCGCGTGCTGCCGGAGACCACAGCGAAGGGAATGCGACCGTGCGCGCTCTCGATCTGCTCCAGCACCTCGGGCACGGCGGTCAGCTTCGGCAGCAGCTCATAGTACAGGCTCTCCTTCCGGCGCGCGACCTCATCGACCGGCATGGCCAGACCATGCCGCCGGTTGAGCGTGGAGATAATCTCTCGCACCGGCATCCCACCCCACGAATAAAACAGGTCTTCGGGAAAGTCGCAGCCCCGCTCGCCGAGCGCCTGCTTCCAGGCGAGGTAGTGGAGAGGCATGGAGTCGGCGATGGTGCCGTCGCAGTCGAAAAGGTAGGCCTGGAAATCCCCGGCGGGGAGCGTCAGCTTCATGGGGTCAGCTGCAATTTTACCGGTCCAGGAAACGCCCTGACGGACCGGTGCGGCTGGCGGCATGCTGTTTCCGCAGGATTCTGCCGGAGGATGCTGAGCGCTTTTCCCAGGCCATGGTTTCCCGTCTTGTTCTTGTCGCTTTCTTTGCCATTTTCACTACGGCTCCCGGAGCCCGGGCCCAGGCCGGCCAGGGAATGTTCTTGACTCCCGTTCCAGACGCGCCCTTCGTGGGACAAGTGAGCACTCAGCGCGCCATCCTTCGACCGAACGGCACCCCCATCATGCTCCACAGAACGGGCATGATCGCCCGCGATGCCGATGGCCGAATTCGAAACCAGATGACCGCCTTCATGCCGCAGAATTCCACGGCCACAGCTCCTGTGGTGGTCATGCATTTATACGACCCGCAGAATCGCCTCAGCACCCGGCTTTATCCGATCTCGCGAAGGTTCCGCATCCTTCCGATCCGGCATCCGCCCGCAACCGACGCGCCCGCCGGCTGTGCCTCGCCTGCCGGCAGCAGGTTGCCGCCCAGCCCGTACACGAACGAACAGGACCTGAGGACGCGCACCATCGCCGGCCAGGAGGTGCACGACGTGCGCGAGACGCAGAAGATTCCCGCTGCAGCGAGCGGAACCGGCAAAGAAATCGTGGTCACCGACGAGTATTGGTACTCGTACGACCTGAACATGAATCTGTCCGTCACGCGCACCGATCCGCGCACGGGCAGCGTGACAATGACGGTTACGCAGCTCACCCGCACCGATCCCGATCCGTCGCTGTTTACGATTCGAGCGGGGTACATGCCTTTCGGAGTCCCGAGCCCGCCGGCGCACAAAGCCGCCTCCAACTGAGGGCACGCGGCCCGGACGCCTGTGCTGCGGGTCAAGGGCGAAGTCCACCTCAGCGGCGGGCTACCATTCCATCGCGTGCTGGGGAGAGATCCCGGCGGCCGCACCGGATTTCGGCTCGCTGGCCAGGTCGAGAACGAGCCGCTCCAGAACCAATCGCTTGTCCGGGGGCTGCGAGCGCAGCTCCAGATCGGCGCGGGCAATCAGCCGCAGGGCGCGGGTGAGCTCCCGGCGCGATTTGTAGCGGCGCGCCTGGCGGATCAGGTCTTCCGCGGCAAAGGGCGGCATGCGGAAGCCCTGCCACAGCGCCTGCCAGATGGCGCGCGAATCGCGGACGTTCTTTTCGAGAATCACGAGCATCTGCCGGAAAGTGCGCGCCAGCATGTAGAGGTGACCGATCGCCGCGTCTTCGCCGCCATCGCTGGCGTTCAGCAGACCGTGCAGCAGACTCAGCGCACGGGCGCGGTCGCGGGACGAGATGGCGTCGGTGAGCTCGTACAGGGAGCGCTGCCTGGCTGCGAGCACCATGGTTTCGACGTCGCCCAGGGTCACGTGCTTCTTCGCACCGGCAAACAGGGCCAGCTTTTCCACTTCGCCGGCAATCAGCATCATGTCCGCGCCCAGGGCGTCGGCCAGCTCGCGGGCCGCATCCTGGTCGAACCGAATTTCGCGCCGATTCGCTTCGGCGGCGATCCAGCGCAGGGCATCGGCTTCGTCCACGCGCGCCAGCTCCACGACCCCGCACGATTCGCCCAGGGTTTCGCGGATGCGCTCGAAGCGGTTGCGGTCCTCCAGGTCCATGCGCCGGGGGTCAGAAGGAATCCGAAGGTGGTCGGCGACAAAGATGACCAGCGCCTGCGGATTGGGCGAGCGGAAATAAGCGTCAATCGCGGCGAACTCGTCCTTTTTCGATCCGCGCGTGTAGAGCGTTTTCAGGTTGCGGATGAACAGCACCTGAAACGGAGCCATCAGTGACGGAGTGCGCGCGCGATCCAGCGCCTCGAAAATGCTGAGCTCGGATAAGTCGAGATCGGAGAGAGAGAAGTCGCGCAAATGCGGAGGAACGAGCGCCGCCAGCACTCCCCGGCGGCACCGCTCGTAGAGAAAGACGTCGTCGCCGGCCAGCACATAGCCCGGGAGCAGCCGATTCTCCCGGATTTCCTCCAGAAAACGGTCGGTGGATGCGAAGCCGGCGCCCATCCAGTCCAGTCTACCGGCGGCGGGGTGCGCGCAAAAGTCTTTTCGCTCGCTAAGCAAAATTGGGCAATCTGGACCTACAATGTTCGGCATGTCAAAAAGCGGGACCTTCGCACGTGTCGATCCGGAACTGCTGCCAGTGCTGGAGGAACTGAAGCGGCGTGAGCCCATCTTTCACGCCCATGGGTTTGGCGCCACCATCGACGACTTCGAGCGGGCTGTTGCTCCGGAGTACTGGGAAGTGGGCGCAACGGGCCGCCGCTACAGCCGCGAGTTCATCCTGCAGACGTTTAAGGCGATTCCGCCGGTCTCCGGCGCCGATGACTGGGAGTGCTGCGACTTCGGCCTGCTCCAGCTGGGACCGGAGACGTATCTGCTGACCTACACCCTGAACCAGTGGGAACGGCTGACACGCCGGGCGACCATCTGGCAGCGCACCGCGAACGGCTGGCGGATCCTCTACCATCAGGGAACCGCGGTCAGCCGCAACGAGGACGACATGGTTCCGGCCGGGGAAAAGATTCCGGCGGCGGCGAAAGAGACGGCTCAGCGGCCGGCACAGGAAGCCCATGCCGTGCGGCTGGGGAAGGATTCAGACTAGCTCGCGCACACGCTCGTGGAGCGTGGTCAGCACGATCTTCGAACGGTTCGGTTCGCCGCGCGCCAGAGCCCCGGCGAGTTTCGCCGCCTGGCTGGCCTTCAGCCCGGGCGGCATGGGCGCGATGAACTGATCGACGACCGCCTTAATGAGCATGGGACCCTGGGTGCGGACGGCATTTTCCATTTGCGCCGCACACTCCGAAGGCTCCGCGATCTGCATGGCGTTCAGGCCGCAGCCGCGGGCGATGGTGACGAAATCCGCGGGGTAGAGATCGCAGGCGTACTCGGGATTGCCAAGGAAAATCATCTGCTCCCACTTGATCTGGCCGAGGGTGCTGTTCTTGATGACCACGATTTTGATGTTGAGGTGGTACGCGCCCACTGTGATCAGGTCGCCCATCAGCATGCTCAGTCCGCCGTCGCCGATGATGCAGTAGACGGGACGGTCGGGGAAAGGCCACGGCGGCTCCGATGGCATAGGGGAGGCCGCAGGCCATAGTGGCCAGGTTGCCGGAGCAGCTATGCATCTGGCTGCGATGCGCCGGAACTTAACGCGCCCACCAGGTGATGATGGTACCGCAGTCAGAGGTGACGATCGCGTTCGGAGGGATGCACTTGCCGAGCTCCCAGCCGACGACCTGCGGTTTCAGCGGCTTTTCCATGAAGGTGCCGCGCTCCTCCATCAGCTCTTCCCAGTCTTTCCGGCGGCGTTGTGCCTTCTTCAGGAAGCCGTGGTCCTGCCTCTTCAGCAGCGGGATCAAGGCGCGCAGACACGTCTGCGAGTTGCCCACCAGCCCCACGTCCACCGGACAGCGCAGACCGATGCGTTGCGGGCTGATGTCAATCAGCACGCACCTGGCGGCGCCTGGCTCGGGCAGGAATTCGATGTAGGGGAAGGACGAGCCGACGATCAGCAGGGTGTCGCATTCCTCCAGCGCATCCTGGGAGGGCCGGGTGCCGAGCAGGCCGATGCCGCCGGTGGTGCAGGGGCTGTCGTCGGGCACAGCGGCCTTGCCCAGCAGCGCCTTGATGACAGGCGCGCCCAGGGTTCCGGCGATCTTCTCCAGCTCGTCGGTGGCACGCAGCGCCGCCTGGCCGGCGAGGATGGCGACCCTTTTGCCGCGGTTGAGGATGTCGGCGGCGTGCTCGAGATCCACGCGAGAGGGCAGACTGTCAGAGTATGCCGGCGTGGCCGAAGTGTGGTGGGGTGGATTGCGATCGGAGCGGCCCTTCTTCTGTTCCTGCACCTGGATATCGACAGGGAGAGTGATGTGGCTGACTCCGCGCTGCTCCAGCGCCGTGCGGATGGCTAAGTCAGCGACGCTTTCCACGTGCGCCCCGCTCATCACGCGCTCATTGTAGACGGCAACATCCAGGTAGAGCCTGTCGAGCGCCACGTTCTGCTGGGTAAAGGTGCCGATCAGGTCCGAGGGCTGCATGCCGATGATGGCGAGCACGGGATGGCCATCCATTTTGGCGTCGTAAAGGCCGTTGAGCAGGTGAAAGCCGCCGGGGCCCGAAGTGGCGACGCAGACGCCGGGGCGGCCGGTGAATTTGGCGTAGGCGCGGGCGGCGAAGGCCGCGGATTCCTCGTGGCGCATGTGGATGAAGCGGATGCGGTCCTTGTTTTTGTACAGCGCCTCGAAGACGCCCCTGATGCCGTCGCCGGGAATTCCGAATACGGTGTCCACTCCCCAGGCGATCAGCCGTTCGACCAGCACGTCTGGATGCATTCATTGTCAGTAAGCCCTCGGTGGATAGGAAGCCGAAGGAAGGCGAGGCGGTTGTCGGAACAGACGCCAGTGGCAGCGGTTACCCTGGAAAAACAGCCGATTTCGCGAGCAGAGACCGGGGGTATCCCCGGTGTATCCCCCTGATCCGCAAAGACGGGAAGCGCACATGAAGTCTGCGGCTACGGCAGCAGCCCAAACTCCGCTACGCTGTTCGGCGTCCCGACAAACACTTTGCCGTTCACGACCATCGGAGTGACGAACTTATTGCCGTTCCCGAACTGATCCCGCCCGTTCGCGGCCTGGTTGCTGTTGTACAACTCCTGCAGCGTGGCGGCGTTATAGGCATGCAGAACAGCGGGCGAGGAATTCTCCACTGCCCACACAATGCCATTGGCCGTGCCGTTGGCGCTGATCGCGGGCGTCGTCCCGGGGTAGGGGAATGTATTGGTGCTTTGGAAGCTCGCCGTTGTCGCGAGCTTCGCGTTCGTGATCGGGAAGGCTTTGAGCGTATCGCTCACGGCGCCGTAATAGACGGTGCTGTTGTAATACGCCGGCATCGACCACACCCCGCCAATCGCTCCGTCGATCTCCTGATACAGCGCGCTGTCGTTTTGCGGGTTGTACTTGCCCATCGAATCGCGATTCACGACGTAAATGTTCTGGTCCTTCCCCGCGCCCACCGCCAGATGACGCACGGCTCCGGAAGCATCCTTGAGATCCGGCAGCACCAGCGCTCCGCCCGACCCCAGATCCTCGTCGGCGCTGGATTCCGCGATCGTATTGTGCATTTCGAAGTAGTCCGCCACCGTCAGCTGGTTGTTTGCCGTGGAGACCTTCAGGAATCCGTTGCCGAAGTCGTTATTCGAGGGAAATCCGCTGCTGGTCAGCGTGGTATCGAAGGTTCCGTTCGCATCCAGAAAGTAGATGTTGCCGGCGCTGTCCGCGGCCAGACCTGTGCCCGCCATCCAGATCGATCCCTCGCTGCCGTTGGGTGTCAGGTTCAGCACGCTGGTTTGCTGCAGTGTCGATTCGCCGTAGCCCATCAGCCAGCCGGTATAGGGCTGGTCGTCGCAGTGCGACGTCCAGCCCATATAGATCACGCCGTTGTCGAGGAGCAATCCCACCCGCTCTGCATACTGTCCCGGATCGAACACCACCCTGCCTCCCGAGCTGTCCGCTCCTGTCCCGGGATAACTCGCCTGGATTTCCACCGGGCTCCCTGAGAGGTCCGCGCCCGTGGTCACATCCAGCGCGTGCAGGCGATGATGATAGTTGCCCGAAGTGTCCTTCGACATCCCCACGACAAAGATCGTCCCATTCGCTCCTGCGTTCCGGTCGATGACCGGCGTCGACGTGATGCCGATCTCCGGTGAAATCTGCCCGCAGCCGTGATCGTCGCTGGTCGTCTCGTTCGTTCCCAGGATCGACTTCTTCCATAACTGCGCGCCCGTGTCCGCATCGAAGGCGTATACGCTGTCGTGCTCCGTGGCCACATAGAGCACGTTATGGGTTTGCCCGCCCACCGTCAGACCGGAAAGATACAGCGGCTGCGCATCCACCTTACCGTCGACGGGAAACGTGCGCAGCAGACCAAATGTCGACGAGTTCACATTGTCGAGCGTCAGTGTGCTTTCGTTGGCGTTCAGCCCGGTGCGCTCCACATCGTAGTGATACGTGACCACGTCCCGCCCCCCGGAAGCAGTACCGCTGCCGGCGATCGTCAGCGTCAGCGACGCGGAGTGGCTCAGCGAGCCCGACCTGCCCGTGAACTGCACCGTCGCTGTCCCCGCCGAGGCGCTCGCCGCCGCCGTGAAGCTGACCGTCTGGGGCGTACCCGGCGTCAGGTTAAAGCTCGTTGGTGATGCCGTCACCCCAGTGGGTACTTCGCTCAGCGTCACCTGGATGGCGCTGCTGAATCCGTTGAGCGCGGTCGCCGAAAGAGAATCCGTCTGTGCAGCCCCTCCCGCCGTAACACTCAGGCTCGAAGCGCTGAGGGCCAGCGAAAAGTCCGGCGACGGACCGGTTCCGGTTCTCGTGCCGGTCCCCGAGCCCGCTCCGCCATTGGTATGTCCGCAGCCAAAAAAGAAGGCTGTGAGAGCGATGATGCAGAACGTCGAGAGTGCACGCTGCCGTGGATCGTTCATGGCGAAGGATGCTCCTCCGGGCCGGGTCCTTGCAGCCTTCCGGGAATGGCACATAGGCCCCTGTCGACGCCAGCAGTATAGCCCGCTCGCTCGGGATTGGTCTCTGGGCATACCCCGCACTGAGTCCGCCATCCGGATCGTTGGGCGCCCCCTGTACCCATGATTGCCGGACTCCGATCACGGGATCCCGGACGGAGAGCTCGGCCGGCGGCTGGTCCGGGGAAGTGCGCGCGGCGGTATGATTCAAATGCTGTTGCCCCTGGGCCGGATACTCCAGGCCAGGGGTCAAATGGAATCGACTATGGCACAGGGACCAGGCAGCAGCAGAATCGGCTTCACGGCGGCTGCGCGATCCTGACATTGCCGTAAGGGAAACCACCGCCGCCGGCCGATAGTCGCATGGCGAACCCGGGAAAACATGGCGCAGGCATTCACAAAGTCAAATGGAAGGGAAACCACCACGGGCAAGCGATGCCGCTGGCTCTGGCTCTGCCAGGGCGCCCTGGCAGTCTTTTTTCTCCTCGCCATGCTCGGGCGTGCGGCGATTGCGCAAACTCCGACTCCATCGTCCGATACCGACCTTCAGGCGGCTTCCAGTCTCTTACTGACGAAGCATTATGCACAGGCCATTTCCCTGCTGCGCAAGCTGGTGCCCGCCCACGAGAACCAGCCGGAAGCGCACATCATGCTGGCCTATGCGTTGTTTCGCGAGGATCAGCCTGCGGCGTCCTTGCGCGAGTACACGCGCGCGGCGCAACTGCGCCGCCCCACTGCTGAAGATCTGAAGTGGGTCGCCCTGGACTACGTGCTTCTTGGTGATTACAACGACGCGCAAAAGTGGATGTTTCAGTCGCTCCGCATGAACGACAGTTCCGCCGATAGCTGGTACGACATGGGGCGGATCGAATATACGCAGAACCTGTTTAAGAATGCGGAGAGGTGCTTTCAGCGCGCGCTCGCCCTGTCGCCGCGGGATATCGACGCGGAAAACAATCTCGGGCTGACGTATGAGGCTCTGTTTCGCTGGAACGACGCCATCGCAGCCTATCGCACGGCGATCGCATGGCAACAGGGTTCGCCGCATCCCAGTCCGGAGCCCTTACTCAATCTCGGGACCGCGCTGCTCAACCAGAATCATCGGGCGCAGGCGCTTGCGCCGCTGCAGCAGGCGGCGGTCCTCGCGCCCCGAAATCCCCGGGTGCTCCGGCAGCTGGCCCGCGCGAATTTTCAGCTCGGGCGCCTTGCGGATGCCGAGTCGGAACTGAGGACGGCGCTGACGATCTCGCCCAACGAGGCGGCTCTTCACTTTCAGCTGGGGCGTGTGCTGAGCAAGGAAGGGAAGACCGAACAGGCAAAAGCAGAGTTTGCCAAAGTCGCGGCGCTCGATGGCACCCACTCCTCCCTCAGCCGCTGACTGCCGCGGAGGAGAGCAGCCTACTGCTGACTGCTCCCTGCGGCCGCTGCATTCGCCTGATTGAGCTTCAGGAAATCCTGCGCGTTCGCGGCCTTCGCTTTCTCGCTCTTTTCGCGGAGAGCTTCATAGCGCAGAACTGCGGCACGGGCATCCCGTATCTTGCCGAGGTGCCGATCCGCCTGCGAAAGCTCGTACCACGCGCGAAGTTGCACCTGTCCATCCAGCTGCGTGGCGCGGCGAAACTCCTCCGCGGCGTGGCCGTATTTGCCCTGTGCCGCGAGCGCGCGCCCGAGATAGTAATCGGCCTGCGTGGGCACGACATAGACGCTCACGACATGCTTCAGCAGTGGAACGGCCGCCGCAGACTGGCCGTTCTCCACCTCTGCGCTCGCCAGGTTGTACATGGCAATCGGATTCTGGGGCGCCAGCTTCAACTGGTGCGTAAACGCCTGTACGGCAAGGTCGTTTTCGTTGAGCGCCCGGTATTCCCAGCCCAGGGATTCATAAAGATCCGGCTGGTTGGGCGCCTGCTTGATCGCGAGGAGATATTCGTCAATCGCGTGCTGATGGTCATCCGCCTGCGCGTCGATCACGGCGCTGAGCTGGTGAAGGCGCCACGAGGTCGGATCGAGCTTATACAGCTCGGTGTAACACTGCTTCGCCACCGACATGTGCGCCTGCACGCGATAATCAATGACATTCTCATCGGTCGGATCGAGTTCGGATGCATGGTCCAGCGGCCCCACGGCCAGCTCCGGATGGCCCAGATTGAATTCGACAATACCCAGCCACGCATAAGCCTGTTCGTTCTTTGGATTATCCTGAATGGCCTGTTTCAGATCGGCGATGGCATCGTCCGAATGGCTGCTCTGATATTCCGCAATGCCGAGGAAGAGATGGGCGCCGGGGGAGGACGGATCGATGCGGAGCGATGCCTTGATGTTCGCAATTGCCTCCGGCAATTTGCCTTCGCGCAACTGCGCCAGGCCAAGGTCAAGCCAGGCCGGAGCAAAGCCGGGAGCCACCTGGGTTGCCTTGCGGAACGTCGCCTCGGCTCCGGCAAGGTCACCCGAGCGTATATCCTGCGCTCCCTGCCGGAACAACTCCGGCAGGCGATCGGGCGCACCACTTTGGGCCCCTGCCACGGAAACAATGCCCAACAACAGAATCAGCGCGCTGCACCGTAATCTTGTTGCTCGCGTCACAACTGCCCCAGCCTAGTGGATCGCAAAAAAGAAAGTCAATCGTACGATGTGGACGTGTGGACGCGCTCAGAGCACCGAAGCACAGCCCGCCAGGCCGTGGTATACCTTTTGAATCGCGCGCCAGCGGGCGTGGCGCTGCATTCTGCCTCGATCATTACGAATCCTCCGGAGGTTGCCTGTTGGTTTCCCGCCGTACCTTTACAAAAAGCATTCTCTCATCGCTGATGGCAACCAGCCTGGACGTTTCGACGCTGCCCGGGATCTCGCAGCAGACGCCGATGGGAGGAGGCGGCAGTTCAACGGCGGGCGCGCACAAAGCGGTCTACGACGCGGAGCACCGGCCGATCACCGCCGGTGGGTTCGTTAAGGCCGGCCCGGTCGTGTTCCAGGACATTACGAAGGGATCCGGCCTGGGCGCGTGGAAGCATGTGATGGGCACGAAGGAGAAGAAATTCATCCTCGAGGTCGCCGGCTCCGGCGTGGGCCTCATCGATTACGACAACGACGGCTGGCTCGATATCTACCTGGTCAATGGATCGACTTACGAAGCCATGGACCACAAGGCGCCTGCGCCCCGCGCCGCGCTCTTTCATAACAACCGCGATGGCACATTCACCGATGTCGCGGAAAAGGCGGGAGTGCTGAACGAGCGGTGGGGCTTCGGCGTCGTGGTCGCCGATTTCGATAACGATGGCTGGCCGGACCTGTATGTGACCAACTTCGGAAAAAATCGCCTCTACCGCAACAACCATGACGGCACCTTTATAGACATTGCCGAGCAGGCGGGCGTGACGCTGGGCAACTGGTCGACGGGCGCGACCTGGGGCGACACTGACGGCGACGGGCGCCTGGACCTCTTCGTCCCCGGCTATATTCATTACGACCTGAACAACCCGCCGATTCCGGACACCAAGGCGGTTTCGTACGCATCCTGCAACTACCGTGGAGTGCAAACGATGTGCGGTCCGCGCGGTCTGCGCGGCGAGCCGGATCATCTCTTCCATAACAACGGAGACGGCACGTTTACCGATGTGAGCGTGAAGGCGGGCGTGAGCGATCCCAACAATTTTTACGGGTTCACGGGCATCTTCGCCGACTTCAGCAACGATGGAAAGCCCGACCTCGCGGTGGCTGATGACTCCACTCCGAACTACTTCTACCTGAACAAGGGTAACGGGACCTTCGAGGACGACAGCTATGCCTCAGGCTTTGCACTGAATGAAGAAGGGCGCGAGACGGCGAGCATGGGACTGGCCGTGGGCGACTACGACAACGACGGCCGGCTCGATATCGCGGTCACGGATTTCTCCGATGACTATTACGTGCTCTACCACAACGACGGACAGGCGAATTTTACCGACGTCAGCTACCAGACGGGCATTGCCGCTCCCACCATCCCCTTCCTGGGATGGGGCATCGGCTTTCTCGACTACGACAATGATGGATGGAAAGACCTGATGATGGTGAACGGGCACGTCTATCCCCAGGTGGACCAGCAGGATTGGGGCATGTCGTACGCAGAGCGGCCGCTGCTGTTCCACAATGAGAAGGGCAGGAAGTTCGATCTGGTGCCCGCGGTGGAAGGAACAGGTCTGGCCGATGTGATCCCGGCGCGCGGCGCGGCCTTCGGCGACCTTTTCAACGAGGGCAGGATCGATGTGGTCATCAGCGTGATCGATCGCCATCCGGTCTTGCTGCGCAACGTTTGTGAGAATGGCAATCACTGGGTGAAGTTCCGGCTGATCGGCGGACCCAGGAGCCCGCGCGACGCTGTCGGAGCGAAGTTGTTTGTGACTGCCAATGGGATGCGTCAGCGCTGCGACGTGCTCAGCGGGGGCAGCTATCTGTCCTCCAGTGACCAGCGCCTGCATTTCGGCCTGGGACCGGCGACCACCGTGGACGGCGCGGAGGTGCACTGGCCCAGCGGCGAAGTCGAGAAGCTGCACCTGACCGGGGTAGACCGCATCTTTACAGTCGAAGAAGGCAAGGGCATTACCGGAAAATTCCAGCCGCCGCGCAGGAGATCGTGACATCCGGATGACGCCGAATGCTCTTCTCCTGCCCGTCGCCGCGTGTTTACGGCTTTCCGTCCGTCTGCGTGGGGTCGCTGGACGGCCACGGCAGGGGCTGGTTCAGCGGCACGGGACGGCCAAAGTCCGGTGTGCCGTCCGGATTCCACGTAAAGGGTTGTGCACGGGGCGCGCGGTCATCGCCGCAACCTTCATCGGGAGCGGGGTTAGCGTGATACAGGATCCAGTCTTGCTTGCCGTCGGGTGATTGGAAGAAGGAGTTATGCCCGGTGGCATAGGCCATGGCCTTCGGGGACTGCCAGAATACCGGATGATCGTACTTATGCCACGATGCCGGATTCAGCAGGTCGCTGTCTGCGGAGGCGCGCAGCATTCCTAACTCGTAATAGTCAGTCCAGCAGCCGCTGGCCGAGTAAATCAGGAAGATCGACTTCCCGTGTTTCAGAATCTCCGGGCCCTCGTTCACACTGACGTGGGGTACCCTGAGGACCTGGTTGCGAGACGGCAAATCTCCGACCTGCTCCCATGGATATTCCGGCCGCGATAACAGCACGCGCGGGCTGGAGGCGGTCCAGGGATTGCGCAGTTCGGCGATGTAGATATTCTGGTGGCCGTTCTGCGTTCCCGGCCATCCCGACCAGATGAGATAGAGCCGTCCGCGGATGTGGGTTACCGTGGGATCGATGGCCCAGCGGTCGGTGGCATCCGCGACTTTGCCTTTCAATTGCCACGTGCCCTGCAGAGGATCGCGGGAGCAATTCTGCACCACCCAGATGCGATGCGTCTCATTCGTGCCCGCATCGGCGGCAAAGTAGATGTACCAGCATCCGCGCAGGAAGTGCAGTTCCGGTGCCCAGATGTCGTGCGAGTAAGGTCCCGTGGCCGGTGGCAGCCATACCACCTTATGCTCGGCGCTCGCGAGTTCCGGGACGCTTCGGGTCTTCCAGATCTCCAGGCTGTCCTGGGTGGTGTTCATGTAGTAGTAGAAGCCGTCCTTGTAAGTGATCCACGGATCGGCGCCGCTCGGCAGCAGGGGATTCACAAAGGCATTCGCAGCCGGATGGCCCGGCGATGGCAAAGGCGCAGTCTGACTCTGTGTTCTGACAGCAAGTGAGGCGCAGAGCAGACACCAGAACAGTCCGATGCCAGCGCACGACCGGCGGCGCCGGTCTGGAAAGAACGCGCGCACGAGGCATGGCGGCATAAGTAGCCGCAATTTCATCGGAAACATCTCCTCGAGAAAGAGTCGCACTTCTTCGGATGCAGATGCATGGCAATCTGACCTGAGCAAGTTATCCAACTGGAAACAGGTCTCATGTCTCCACCGGCTCATCGATGCGAAGCACCTGGTCGCCCTTCACGTCATGCAGCACCTGACGGATGCCGCTGGGCCACTGAATCTCAATGAGAGCGGCTTCCGAATCGGTTCCCAGTCCAAAGTGGGCCCTCTTGTCACTCGACGAGCAATAACTGCCTCCGGTGCTGACTGTCCACCATTGCGAGCCGCCAAAAGTGGTGAGCTTGATGACTGCGCCAATGGCGTCGCGATTGCTCTTGCGGCCAACCAGCAGGAGGGTGATCCAATGATTGTAAGTTGGAGTCACATTACGCACAACATAGGCCGGCCCGTCATTGGTCGTGACCACCACATCGAGGCGTCCGTCATTGTCGATGTCGCCGCGGGCCAGGCCGCGCCCCGCCCAGTGCTGATGGAAAATCTTGCCCGACTCCGGCGAAACCTCGATAAACTTGCCGCCGCCGATGTTGTGCATCAACAGCATCGGCTCACGGTAATGCAGGTCGGGGAACTGCAGATGAATGTTATCGATGACATGCCCCTGCGCGACGATCAGATCCTTGAAGCCGTCGTTGTCGTAGTCCAGGAAGCACACGCCCCAGCCGGAGTGAAGCAGCGAGACCCCGCCTATGCCGGATCGATAACTCGCGTAGCTGAATGTGCCATCGCCGTTGTTCTGGTAAAGCGCATACTTCTGATTCGCCAGATTCGTGACAATCAGGTCCGGCAAACCATCGTTGTTGTAGTCCTGAAAGTCGGTTCCCATGCCGGCATAGGTGTTGCCCATTCCGTCCACCGCGACCTCTGCCAGCAATCCGTCGTCCGCAAACGTGCCGTTACCGGTGTTGTGATAGAGAAACTCAGTCATCGAGTCGTTGGCGGCGAATACGTCGATATGCCCATCGCGGTCGTAATCGGCGACGGACGCACCGAGGCCTTTGCCTGGTTTCATTCCGATTTTGGCGGCGATTTCCCTAAACCGGCTATTGCCCTCGTTGTGGTAGACCAGCGGCATGATCGGCGGGAACAGATCGGGATGGCAGTACGCCCGGTATCCAGGGCGACGCTCGCCGCACCAGATATCGGAGAAATCCCACTTGAGATAACGCAGGACCACCAGATCGAGGAGACCATCGTTATCCAGATCGACCCATACAGCGCTGGTTGACCAGCCGCCACCTCCGGTGCCGGACGGCTCGGTGACATCGGTGAACGTGCCATCCCCGTTGTTGTGGTAGAGCCGGTTGCCGCCATACCCGGTCACGTACACATCCTGGTAGCCATCGTTGTCGTAATCCCCGATGGCCACCCCCATGTCATAGCCCACGCCCTGCAGCCCTGCTTTCTCGGTTACATCTTCGAAGGTTCCGTTCGGCCTTTGGTGGTAGAGGCGATTCCAGTATTCGGGGCCGGTCTTCTTTGGAATTGTGCCCGGTGGAGTGGGGTCCGAGAGGGGCGCGCCGTTGACGAAGAAGATGTCCAGGCGGCCGTCGTTGTCGTAGTCGAAAAGCGCGACTCCTGAACCCATCGTCTCGGGCAGATATTTCTTCGACGTGTGCGAGGCCTTTCCGATGAAGCGGACACCACTGGCGTCCGTGATGTCGATGAACTGCCCTGCTCCCGTGGCGCTGTTCTGCGCTGGCGGCTGCGGGCGCCCCTGCGGAGCCGGCAGAGCGGGGAAGAGTCCCATCGCGAGGCCACTCCGCCCGCCGACCAGCAAACCTCCCAGCGCAACTGTCGACTTGAGAAAATTGCGACGATGCATGTCCCCTCAGCCATCGGTGTCGCTCTCCACGGCCGCATCGCTCGCGACCCGCCCCCTACGGTGATCACGCGTTCCACGCAGAGAATCGACGGCGACTGCCTTTCCTGCGCTGTTGCGTTGCTGCATGAACGTCCGCGCTAGCCCGAGTTTACCAGCCTGAGAGAGGGAACATCGCTGCCAGCCGCTCTGGGCGCGGGCGCGAGTGGGCCGAGCGTGTGTGACCTAATTGCCTAATTGGAGAGATAGCGGTGGAGGCCGAGGAGGGAGATTAACTT
>DATJSY010000002.1:0-42531 GCA_035503835.1 Acidobacteriaceae bacterium
AGGTCAGCCTTGGAACGACAGCTCCAGTTCCACCCCGGTGTAATTAACGTGGGGCACTAGCTGACGATTGGGGCCTTGCTCCAAATCCACCAACCCGTATTGCTGCATGGTTCGGAGTGTGCGGGAAAGGTTCGATGTCGCTCTGCCGGATCTTTCCGCCAGCTCATGAAGAGACTGGGGCCGCGTCTCTAAAATCAGTCTCAACAGATCGCGATTTTGGTCGGAAAGCACTTGCGACAGGGTGCCGAGAGATTCAAACCAGACCTTGGGTTCGCCTTTTGCCGGAACGTACTCTCCCTTGGCGATCGCCAGCGTGCGCTTCTTGTAGGCCTCCCGAGAAGCGATTCCAACTTTCAAAGTATTCATGACGCTGCGCTCCTTTCCTTCAAGATCAACTCGACCTCTGTCCAAAAATCCGTAAGGAGGCTCATTGCATCCTTGTAATCGTAGAAACGCACCCGCTTGCCTTTATGCTGGTGGTCGTACTCGATCCGCGTACGTGCGCCAGGCCCCGTCCCTTCCGTGATGGAATGAGCGTTATCAAACCCGAGCAGGCGCTTTCCGTCATCATCATGCAAGGTCAATGAGTAGTCGAGACCATGCGGCTTCTCCAGAGTGACCGGGACCTCTCTCACCTCGAACTTGACCCAAAAATTACCCTCCACCACGAACATCTCGCCGTTCAGCAGCAGCAGGGTGTCGAGGCTATGATCTCGGCCCATCGCACCCCATGTTATCATCCGGTGATAAGAAAGTCAAGATTGGCCGCTGCTCCCTCCATGTGTTAGGCTGCCACGTCAATCCTGCTGACCCGAAAGGGGATAACCTTGTTTGCGATCACGGCATCATGCGTTGGCGGCTTGACAGCAGGCGAAGATCAGGGGAAGATCGGACAGGAGCTAGGACATGGCCAATGAGCCGAACACTCCGGAGTGGGTTCGTAAGCATAACGAGCGGAAGTCGGAAGAGGCGCAACTGGAGGCAGCTGCGGCAGAGCAGCGCCGTGCGACGGCGGCTACCGTCCAAGCAGGCGGCCCGAACTTCTGGAAGCGACTTGTAGATCGGACGATTGTCAACGTGCGGGCGTTGCCGGACCTCAAGGGTGAGGAACTGATTGGCAGCGTCTCACCGTCCACGGGCGGCCCCGAGCATAGCTGTCACATCCAGGTAAACAGGTCGTCCGTTCGATACGGTCCCGAGCTGTCCAGGATGAACCTTTGGTACACACCTGGAGGCAATCAGATTAGGTGCTGGTATCAGGACCAACCTATGCCCAATTTCGTACTCGGGGTTCGCGGGGATGAGGTGCTTGCAGCCGTTGGTGGTGACTACTACACGGCGGAGCAGTTGGCGGACCACATCATTGAGTGGATGGCCGCTCGGGTCAAGGTCCGGCGCAGCGCGTAAAGCGCCCCACGTACTAGGATGCCCGCAGCAATATCGCGCATAGAAAGTAACTACCCTCTTGAAAGGAGGCCACTATGCAGCGTCTACCCGTAATTTGTCCAGACACTAGCGTCCACAACCGAATGTTGAAGGATGGCCTCGAATCAGAGGCAATCTTTGCTGCGTTGAAATCCGGCTACCACGTCCGTCTCTTGGGTCTCAGTATTGAGGAACTACTGGCAACGCCCAACACCGCAACGCGGCAGGCATTGATGGCGGCGGCTGGCAGGCTGCAACACGGTCAGAGTGACTGTCTGCATCCGCACAATGAAATTCTCCGGCGTCTCATCGCTACTCACGAACAAGACCCGCAGAGGTTTCGCTGGCAGGCCGTCAACGTGACTTCACGGGATTACTCGGTTGGTGTGAGCAGCCTGGAGTTGCGTGCGGACGATGAACTGTCGGCAGCGACCACATTGCACATGGCTGAGATGCGCAAGCAGTTTAAGTCAGTGTGGGCGACACTCCGTCCGAAGTTGGAAGTGATCTTCCAACGCGACGGACAGCCACGTCCACAGACCTTTGGCGAAGTGATTCCTCACGCCATGACAGACAACGGCGTGTTCTGGGGCATTGCTAAGGGCATGTACGACCATGAAGCAAAGGCTCCAGCGTCGGAAGAGACAATCCGGCATTTTGTTGAGGTGTGTCCACCGTTCCGCTGCATCGTCTATGCCTTCCTGATGGCGTGGTACAACGGCTCAATGAGGGATTGGGACGGCGGAGAGAGTTTCAGCGCAGGCCGCAACGACTTGTATATGTCGGTCTATCTGCCTTACGGTGACGTGTTTCTGTCGGCGGAGGAAAAAGGAGAGCAAGCGAAGTGTCTTGCGGAAATCGCCCGGCTGGCGGAAGTGGATAAGGAAGTCCGCTCCTACGATGATTTTTGCGCCGGGCTGCTCCTGCCGCTCACCTGTTGACAGTATCGCTAGGGGGGACCCAGGTGCCTCGCTTTTGGGCACCTGGGAGGCCACGGACCCAAACCAGCCGTTAGCAGAACACGATCAGCGTTGACCAGGGCGCCACGTGCCCAGTTTTTCCCGACGGCGCTCGCCAAAGCCTGCAATCCGCCTACGTCATTGCTCCCCAGGGTTGCGCCAGCTTTCACTTCAACGCCCACTACCTTCCCAGTACGATCTTCCAGCACGACGTCAAGTTCGCGGCCTGAAACCATCCGCTATACAGCCGCGCACAAATAAAGGGACATCTGTGGCATACTGGTCGCAGGAGGCCGTATGTTGCCACGTCAGTTGCGGTTGCATCCCAGCACCTATCAGCGGTTGGTTGGCCTGAGCAAAGAAGCGGAAAGAGAAGGGGCCTACCGGGTGGCGAAACGGTTACGCGCCGTGGTGCTGAATTCTGAAGGACATACCAGTGGCGCGTTGGCGGAAATCCTGCAGGCGCCGCGATCCAAAGTATCGGAGTGGTTGCAGCGATATCAGAGGGATGGAATCGATGGTCTGCTGGAAGGGTATCGATCGGGCCGGCCAGCGGAGATGACAGAGAAGCAACGACAAGAGTTAGGAGATATTCTCGACAGCGGTCCAATGGCATACGGTCTGGATACCGGCATCTGGACGTCGCCCATGATTGCCTGGGTAATGGAGCAGGAGTTCGGCGTCCAGTATCATCCCGGCCATGTGCGCAAATTGCTTCATGACTGGGGATTTTCCATGCAACGGCCGCCCCGCGTGCTGGCCCGCGCCGACGCTGCGGCGCAGGACCGATGGCACCGTCACATCTATCCCGCCCTTAAAAAAAAGCCCACTCGCGACATTGGGCGCTCCTCTTCACTGACGAAGCCAGTTTCCGGCAAGACTCCACGCTCCACGCCACGTGGAGCCGCGTCGGGTGCCCGCCGGAAATCCCCGTAACCGGAGAACGCAGGAGCGTGAAGATCCTCGGCGCCATCGAACTCTGGCGTACGCGGTTCGAGTACCGCCAGGACACCGTCTTCAATGCCGCCACCTGCCTGGGCTTCCTTGAACAACTCGCCCGGCGCTACCGCCGCCAGGGAGCGATTTTGATTCAGGACAACGCCTCCTGCCACAAGGACGTGGAGGTCTGGTCATGGTTCAAGTCCAACCGGCATTGGCTGGAGGTGCATCAATTGCCGCCCTACTCGCCGGAACTGAACCCTACCGAACGGCTGTGGCAGCACACCAGCAAGAACGGCACGCACAATCGCTTCTTCGGCGGCCTGGACGCCCTGCTCGCCACTCTGACCCGGGTCTTTGCGGAGATGCAGTCCCACCCCGAACTGATCCAGTCCTATTTGACCCCTTTTTGTTGACCATTATGTCCCTTTATTTATGCGCGGCTGTATAGCAGCGATTGTGGAGCCGGGCGTTGTCGCTCCAACCGGATTAAACAGGCTTCGCGATCAGAGGGTCACTGATAGTCGGGCGCCCGGTTTCGACTCGTCCTGCGAAATGCGCCTCTGCGCCGTCCGCTGTGACGGTAAAGTCGTACCAGCCGTGGCTCCCCTTCAGGCGCAGAAGTCGCGACCAGGTCCGATCCGGGCGAATTGTTTTTCGTTGTGTATGGGTCCTGTAAGAAAGTTCCGCGACGGTGACGGGCACCTCTCTCGAACTCGTGTTGTGCACGTGAACGAGGATGTTTCCCGTCAGCCTGGTGCCCTTCTTCTCGTACTCTGTCTCGATTTTTAGTGGCGCAGAACCCGAAGCGCCCGTGAACGAGCGATAGAATCCGTTTGGCGCATGCACCTCGATCGAATACCCTGCGCCATCAAAAACAGACAGAGGAATCCTGGGCTGCAGCGTGTCACCGGCCTTGACGGCATAGGTGGCGGACTGGAATCCGCCGCTGGAAGGATCCTTCAGATTGCGCAGATAGACGTTGAACGGCGCTCCTGCGGCGTTGTCTCGGTGAACCTCGTTCCCCGCTGTTAACCGCAGCTCGAGCGCTGCGTCATCCGGAGTTAGGCTGGCTTCTGCATACAGTTCATAGGGCAGGGCGCAGGATGGTCTCGTTCCCGGTTCCTGATGGGAGGTGAACGAAGAGCGCTGCGGGTCGCGGTTGATGTCGTCGATCTCAGGCGCGGCGAGCTTGCTGTAGTTGGACGGAATCTCTTTGTATCGCGCCTGCTCAATGCCGATCACGAACTTGTCGCGGTTCAGAAAGTCAAGGTTCGGTTCCCCGGGGTTGTATCGACGGAATGCTGACGTCAAGTCGCCCGCCACAGCGCGGCGCCAGTCGCTGATGTTCTCTTCCTGCACTGTCTTGCCATACTTCTTTTCGATGAATGTCTCGAGAAACATCAGCGTGGACGTGTGGTCGAAGAGCTGGGAGTTGACCCATCCCCCGCGCGTCCACGGGGAAGCTATGATCATTGGCACCCGAAAGCCCATGCCGATGGGACCTGAGCGAGCGTCCTTCCGCTCCACGCCCTGCGCCAGCTCGTCTTCTATATAGGTGTATTCGATCCCTGTGTCGATTCCCGCTGAGGCGCCGCCCGTCTCAGGCCGCTTCGGGTCGGGTGCAACAAATGAGGGCGCGTGATCGAAGTAGCCGTCGTTCTCGTCGTAGTTGAGGATGAAGATGGTCTTCTTCCAGACTTCGGGGTTCTTCGTCAGAATGTCCATCACCTCGGACACGTACCATGCTCCGTACCAGGGCGAGGTGGGATGATCGGAGAAGCTTTCGGGTGCGGTGAGCCAGGAGACGGTGGGCAGGTTGCCCCCTTCCACATCTTCGCGAAATTGATGGAAGATGTCACCCCGGGGCACCTTCATGGTGCGAGGGGTTCCCGCATCGTTGAATTGCAGCTCTTCGAGTGCGTGGTAGTCAGGATCGCCGGTGTTGGTGACGAACGCGGCATGGAACAGGGCGCGCTGTTCTTCGGTGAGCTCCTGATAACGGGCCTCGCCGCTCTGCGCCAGGGCTGCCCGGAAGAGCCTGACGCGGTCCTGTTCTCGTCTCAGGCGATCGCGGAGTTGTGCGGCTTCGGATGGATTGGTCTCCGCAGAGATGCGGGCCTCAAGCTTCTGTATTTCTTCGGAAGACTCTGCAATCCAACGCTGCGCGGCCGCGGCGAAGCCCGGATACGCCTCGACATTGTAGGCGACGAAGCATTCGAGGATGTTGTCGCCGAAGTTCGAAAGCCAGGCGTCTTCTTCGCCGACAAGCGGGGACCGGCTCAACTCGTTCTGGTAGGACTTCCAGGAAATGCCGGCTTCCTGCAGGCGTTCGGGGAAGGTCTTCCAGACCATACCGCCATCATCAATTTCCTCGTTCCGGATAAAAACTCGGGAATCGACGCTCTGGTGGTCCCGGATGGTTCCCGTCCAGAGACAGCAGCGGTTGGGAGAGGTGCTGGTCATGACCGAGCAGTAGTGCTGGTCGCACACGGTGAAGGCGTCGGCGAGCGCGTAGTAGAAAGGCAGATCCTCGCGCGTGTAATGGCCCATCGTCATCGGAACGTCTGTGTAGTCAACATCTCCGGAGCGCTTGGCGTCGATCCAGCGGTCATGCCGCCCCTCATTCCACGCGTCCACCTGACTGTTCCGCGAATGGGGCAGCGACCCCATCCAGGTGATGCGGGTATCCCTGATGTCGAGACGCCAGGGCGCGTAGGAGGCTCCGTCCTGGCTGGTCTGGACGAAGACCGAGTTGCCGTTCGGCAAGCGGATGGCGCGGGGATCGTTGAAGCCGCGGACGCCGCGCAGCGTGCCGAACGTGTGGTCGAAGGAGCGATTCTCCTGCATCAGAATCACGATGTGCTCAGCATCAAGAAACGTGGAGCCCGGCTCAGCGTCGATCGCGTAGGCCCGTTGAATCGAGTCGGGAATGAATCCGGATGCGGCTGAAGCCCCCGACAACATAGCGGCCAGTTTCAGGAAATCGCGTCGCGTCTGCATGCTCTATTGTTCCTACAACACTATTGTCGGTGGATGAAAGAGCCTCCCGCAACCGGTGCCGGGGCAATATCACCCGACTCTACATGCAGGGATGCAGCCGCCTCACTCCGCCATCGCCGGCTCGTGCTCTGCGGCAACGGCTTTCAGCAGCAGGTCCAGCAGTCTTTTGTGGGGCTCAACTGAAAAGTGACTGTCCCATTCGCGCTGCAGCACCAGCCCATGAAACGCGGCGATCACGAAGGATGCGAGCGCGTCGACGTCGGCCCACTTCGCGATGGCGCCTTGCCTCTGAGCCTCCAGGAGGACTCCGGAAAGAAGCTTGCGAGGCTCCTCGAAACTGCGGCGAACAATCTTTCGCACCTCGGGGCTGCGCTGCGCCTCGGCCCATAGCTGAACGCTGACGCGCCGGCGAAGCCGCTCTTTCGTGTTTTCGAGTTCATAGAGGAATGCGTCTCGCACCTGACGGAGAACCTCGGTCGCCGGGCCCTCGTCAATGGCCTCCCGCATCAGATGGCGCTCCGTCTCCTGACGGCGAGCGGCAATTGCTTCAATGATCTCTTCCTTACTCTGGAAGTAGTTGTAGATCGCCCCGGGACTGAGTCGGGATTCACGAACGATGTCCTTCATCGTGGTGCGATGGAACCCGTCGCGGGAGAAACACACGATCGCCGCGTCCAGGATCTCCGAGCGCCGGGCAGCAAGATATTCCTGGCTGACTTTAGGCACTTTGAGCCTCCGCAATCTGGCTCGCGCGCAGCCGATCCTCGCTGCTGGGAACGTGCGCGGTGACGACATGGTAGAACTCATAGCCTTTGATCCGCTCGCAGTCCCTGTAGTACAGCCTCCGATACTCAGGGGCAGACAAATCGCTGTCCAGGCAAAGCCCGCATTCACTGAAGAACGCACCCGCACGATCCGGCCGGATACCAAAGGTCCACGGTTCATCCAGCTTCGCAAACGTTCCCTGGACCTCACGGCCTCCCTTGAATGCGGAGGGATCAAGCATGACCCCTTCGTCCACGTAGGTGAAGACCAGCTGTGTTCCAGGAGAAAGGCCGGAAAGAAACAACAAGGTCGCCCGGACCGATTCCTCAGTCAGATAATTGGAGACTCCTTCCCAGAGAAACAGGCTTCGGCTTGTCACATCAAAACCCGAGTCCTCCAGTGCGCGTTGAACTGATTGACGCTCGAAATCCATGGGGACGTACTTCACGCGCGTGGGAAGTATACCGAGTGCTCGGTTGACATGACTCCGCTTGATGACAGATGTGTTCGGATGATCGACCTCGAAGAATTCAACGCGGTCGGCTCCCGGGATTCGATAGGCGCGGGAATCGAATCCGGCGCCGAGGAGAACAATCTGCCGCACTCCGGAAGCCACTGCTGCAGTCACGTAGTCGTCGATCCATCGAGTCCGTGCGATCAGCGAGGTTCGGGATCCGGGCCAGCGGTAATCAATGTATCGGCATAGGAGCGCCCGCCCCGCCCTGCTCCGGGAGAGGAAAGCGGTAAGCCGGAACGGAACGTCGAGAAAATGGAAAGCTATCGGGTCGTTGATGATTCGCTCCTGGGGCGGCCGTGAAGATTCGATCGCGCGAAACAAGGCGTTGTGTTCGGCTGTTCGGCTCGGACGATGTGCCCTCATGACAGAATTGCCTCCAATTCTGCAATAAATCGAATGACCGTTCTATTATATTCGAAGACTGAGTTCTGGAAAATTGGAGGGGGACGCCGGTAGGGAGGTCACAACGGCTTGCGGGCAGCAATAACCGTGAGCGGTGGAAATGTCGTGATGAAGCTTCCGCGGCGCTTCTCGACCGCAAAACCCAATTCGCGTAGTTGCTTCGCGTACTCACCGGTCAGCTTGTAGTCAGAGAGAATGGCAGTTCCCCCCGGCCTGAGTACGCGCGCAATCTGCTCGATGGCCTGTCGCCGGGTCGGGCGGTCGTAGATATTGTGCAGGCAAAGGTTGGACACGACGAGGTCGAAGCTGGCGTCAGCAAAAGGCATCTCCTGAGCCGGTTTGCTCACAAGCGTGCAGAGTCCGGTGACATCTTCCAATTCGAGGTTCTGCTCAGTAGCAACGGCCGAATTTGCGGCCATATCCGTGTTGGACCAGATGTCGATCCCCGTGACATGTCCGCTTCCGCTGCGTTGCGCGATCCGCTTTGCCGCGCCAGCCATTAGCAATCCGCGGCCGCAGCCCACATCCAGCACGCGCTCATCACCACGCCAGGAATGCATCCCGAGCATGAAATCCCGATGGCGGAACTTGCCGAATTTCACGTAGAGAAGGAAAAGCAGCCCTTCTCCGATAAAAAATCCCGCCGGCCAGAAGAAACCATGCGCGTTGATATTCACCGAACCGATGTGAAAGATCGGCGCGAAAGCCGCGAACAGGAGGCATGCGAAACCAACCAGGAAAAATGTGCGCATGACGCCAGGCGCGTCCACACCATAATCGGGCTTTGTCTTCATTGTCCTCGCCGAACCTGACGCCGGGCAGGGAGGTTCGAAGAAAATCATCGCATATGGAGATGCCTTCGAGGAACCAATTCCCCCACCCGATGCACTGGAGTGACCGCGGAACATCTGCAGGGCGACCCTCGTACACTCTACAGTTGAGAATTGACCATGAACTATGACGCGATCATTGCGGGTGGAGGGCCGGTCGGGCTTTTTTGGCGTGCGAGCTCCGTCTCGCCGGCGCTGCGAACAGACTGTATTTCTAACTTGTTGGAGCGGCCGACTTCTGTCGTTCTGAGGCGGAGGTCCCTCCAAGTTGCGGACGATGGTTGCAGGGGCGTATTGAACTGAAGAGGATTATGGTTGCAAAGGCTGGATTTGGACCTGCGATGGCTCTGAACCAATGATTTGAACCAATCACGACATCGATTCCGCCCTGAGCTAAAATGGTGATTCTAAAGAGCCCATTGACCTGGGAACAATAAACCAAATCTGGGAACACTAAGGGAGCAAAACTCTGCTCCACGGGCGTTTTCGGAGCTTTTGGAGCGACCAGAGCCTTGCAAACACAATGGTTAACAAAAGCGGCCTAAAATGGCATGGAAGAGGTCGTCGGTTCGATCCCGACCAGGTCCACCAAACCCCTCAACAGACCAGCCTTGTACGCAGGAGCTTGCGTGGATGAAGCAGCCGGAAAGAGGCGTGTACATAGATCCTGTCCGGCCTGTTCTTGTGAGGAGGGGCTCTCCCCACTGGCCATAATGGAATCTGGGCTTCTTCTCCTTATCAGGTCATCGGCCTTAAGTGGCCCGGCCCCTGGCAGGTTCTGAAGAAGCTGCTCTGATGCGGCATGCGCATGATCGTTCGTTGACCCAGGCGAACGGCGCCAGGTAGCCCTGATGTTCCCCCTTTGACGATCGCACAGGGGATGGTAGTGTGTAGGCAGCTCGGAGATTCCGATCCCGCAGCACGTCAGCAGCTACGCCACAGTTTGTGGGAATCGGAGCCTGACGTGTACGGGGAATCTCACTGCTTCCAGCCCGGTCGGAGATCGGATTGCCAAAGCGGTCAGAGAGAACCATGAGAGATACCTGGCGGCGAAGGGCAAGGCTCACCGTGCTTCTCGCGACGTTAGCTGTCGATTCTCTCTTTGTTGGGTGCGGCAGCACAATAGGAGGGTCGGGCGCTCCTCGCCTTGCGGTTACTGTAAGAGTCTCGCCAGCGTCCGCGAGCGTCACAATTGGCGCCCAACAACCATTCACCGCCACGGTCGAGAACGCGAGCAATACCGCGGTCACCTGGCAGGTCAACGGCATCACCGGCGGCAACGCTACCGTCGGCGCCATTTCCTCCTCGGGTCTCTACACTGCCCCGGCGAACGTTCCCAATCCCGCCACGATCACAGTAAGCGCCGTATCCCAGGCGGACTCGACAAAATCAGCTTCGGCCACGGTAACGATTTTGGCTCCGGTGGCCGTCAGCATATCGCCGCTGTTGCCATCGGTGAATGTTGGCGCGCAACTGCAATTCACCGCCACGGTCGAGAACACGAGCAATACCGCGGTCACCTGGCAGATCAACGATGAAACCGGAGGCAGCGCCATGGCTGGCACCATTTCTTCCTCCGGTCTTTACACTGCCCCCGCCACCGTTCCCAATCCCGCCACCGCCACCGTGACCGCGATATCTCAGGCGGATTCCTCCGCGGCGGCGACGACGACGCTGACCGTCACCGTGCCTGGGACGGCGAACGTATGCGGATCGCCCGTGCTGGACGGGCCGGACACGCCGCCGGCCGGAGCTGTTGTGGTGCCCGCGGGCGATAACTCGGCATTGACCCCGAATTACGCCAACCCTGGTTTCAGTGTGCCGAACACGACTTTCTGGTTTGCTCCGGGAATCCACACGCTTGGCACTGGCATCTACTCCCAGATCCAACCCGGTCAGGGCGATGTCTACATTGGCGCACCCGGAGCCATCATTTCGGGTCAAAACATCAATCAGTCGGCCTTCGTTGGAACCGCGGCAAATGTCACCATCGAGTATTTGACGGTGCAGGACTTCGCCTCGGTTGAAGGGCAGATGGTCGTCAACCACGATGGTGGAAGCAAGTGGACCATCGCCTACGACACGATTCAGAACAATACGGGTGGCGCTGGCGTCGGCTTGGGCCCCAATACGGTAGTCACGGGCGACTGCCTCACTAATAATGGCGAATACGGATTCTCGTCTCTTTGCTCAGGTTCGGGCTGCGACCCTCTGACGGGAGGGCCGGCGAATATCACGCTAAGCAACAACGAGATCAGTTTTAACGACTCGGCCGGCGCGTACGACCAGCCGGGCGGCATCAGCTGCGGCTGTTCGGGCGGCGGCAAGCTCTGGCACGTCAACGGCGCCAATATCACGGGTAATTATGTGCATGACAACGGCAACGTAGGGATCTGGGCAGATACCGATAACACGGGAGTGAATATCTCCGGCAACACGATCTCGAACAACTACGCTGAAGGCATCATCATCGAGATCAGCTACAACTTTTCGATCACGAACAACACACTTACTGACAACGCATGGTCTACGGGCTCGTCGCAGGCAGGGCAAAACATCTTTCCCGCGATTTATATCTCCGAGAGCGGAGGCGACTCGCGTGTTCCTGGAAACCTGAGCGGCGTAGCGGAGGTCGAGGACAATACATTCACGGACAATTGGGGCGGCATTACTCTGTGGGAAAATGCCAACCGATTTTGCTCCGACGGCTGGGATGACGCGTGTACCCTTGTCGATCCGAGCGTTTTTACCCAGGCTTCCTGCGCTGCCAATCTTCCCTCTGCCGTTGCCGGGACCGACACCGGATCGCCACCTGCCGATTATTACGATGGTTGCCGATGGAAGACTCAAAACGTTCAGGTTAGCGGTAACGTCTTTACATTCAACCCGGCGAACATCCCGGATTGCACCGTTGCCAACCTCTGTGGATTTAATGGGCTCTTCAGCAACTACGGCACTACCGTACCGTACACATCGGCGTCTGTGCCGACGGCTATCACCTTTCACCAGGGAAATGCATTTCAGAAGAATACCTACGAGGGGCCGTGGAATTTCTGGGCATGGAACATGGGAAACACGGTGACCTGGGCCGAGTGGACGGCGCCCGTTACGGATGGTTGCGGCGAATCCGGGGAAATCCAGAGCGGGATCTGCACCAGCGGGTTCGGCCTGGACGCCGGCAGCACGATGCGGTAGCCCGCAGGTGACTGAAAGGCCCACGAGGCGCCGAATCTTCTGCGGATTCGATCAGAGCGCGGCCGTTCCAGGCTCACGCAGGTATCTCGCCCGCCGCCGAGTACCAGAGCCAGCCTGATCCGGTCGGTAAGCAGATTCGATCCGACAACGGTTATCCTGGCTCCTGATGATGCGTGGAATCGAAGTCGAGGGGAACGTGATCGCGGACGGAGTGCGCGATCGTATCGACAACCCATGCCGCCTGAGCAGTGGCGGGCCCGCCCACGCGGCGACGCGGGATGATGATCAGCGACGATCAAATTTTCGACCGGAACAAAAGGTTGACGCCAGACAGGATGACGGCCTTCAGCGCACGGGCGCCGTCTGGTCATACAGCTCGAAGCAGGTTTTCTGCGCTGCTGCTCTGAAGTCTTTGGTCTCTATCCGGAACGCCCACACGACGGGCTGAGGTCGGCTCGATCGCGGTGTGGGCGTTGCAGATGTCTGCTTCTCACCAGCTTTCCGGACCAGGTGCCATACGTAAGGTGGGCATAGCCAGGAGACCTGGTGCACGATGGACTGTCGCGCCCGGATTGCACAGGCAAATTCCGCGGGAAATCTCAAGCCAGGATTCGATCCAGGGTGTACCGCGTCATTACGTGTTTTCAATGAGTTCTCAGAGAGTCTTGGCAGTCCCCGCACTCTGTTGTAAATGATTGAAAATGCAATGCTGAACCCTATGGCATGGAAGAGGTCGTCGTCGTACCGCTCCTCCTGCCAACCGGGCCTGGCGGGGATTCCGCCAAACAGCCGCCACGGTGACCCTGATGGCCTCAGAATACTTCGCCAGCTTCGTGACCCGCCCGCCTCAGGTGGCCACCTGCCATGGGAATGCTTTACAGTGTTTCTGCACGTATTCAGTGGCGATGCCGATCGGGGTGATCGCGGCGACTGGCACGCAGTCCCTTATTCGGCGCTTTCAGCCACAGGACCCACCAGAATCACCGGCCAAAGTTCTTCAAGGGGAGAATCGATGCGCTGTCATCTGACCCGGTCCCTGCTGTTTTCGTTCTGCCTGCTGCTGGGTTTCACCGTAGCCCACGCACAGACTCCACCCATCCCCTACCAGCATCCCACCGTCGATGCATCGCAGATTGTCTTTGCTTACGCGGACAGCCTCTGGTCGGTCAGTCGCCAGGGAGGAGTCGCCGAGCGGCTCACCTCAGGTACACGGCAGGACAGCTCGCCCATCTTCTCGCCGGACGGGCAGCTCCTGGCTTTCACAGAAAGCGATCACGGGAATCAGGACGTGTATGTCATGCCGGCGCAGGGTGGGCAGGCCCAGCGCCT
This sequence comes from Acidobacteriaceae bacterium, assembly GCA_035503835.1. Taxonomy (GTDB): domain Bacteria; phylum Acidobacteriota; class Terriglobia; order Terriglobales; family Acidobacteriaceae; genus Palsa-343. The sequence continues at coordinate 13,365 of DATJSY010000002.1, forward strand.
GACGTGGTACCCCGGCCCGGATGTCAGCGTCGGCTGGACCAATGACAGCAAGCAGGTGCTCTTCCGATCGCTTCGTTCCAGCATCGACCCGCTCTACTTCCGCTTGTACACGATTCCGGTAACTGGCGGCCTGCCCACGGCTTTGCCCTTGCCCTGGGCCACGCAGGGCTCTTATTCTCCCGATGGCCTCAGCCTTGCTTACGTGCCTTTCCGCAACCACCCCTGGTTTGAAACCTGGAAGCACTACCGCGGCGGAATGGAACCGCGCATTCGCATCGCGCTCCTGAGCAATTCGAGTGTAATCACATTGCCGCGCGACGGCGCCAACAACGAAGACCCCATGTGGGTCGGCAAGGCGATCTACTTCCTCTCTGACCGCACCGGCACCCACTTCCGGCTGTATCGATATGACGTAGCCTCCAGGACCATCGAGGCGGTTTCGCAGGATGACGGCCATGACATCCTGTCCGCCACTGCGGGTGCACTGGATACTTCGCACCCGGCCATCGTCTACGCTGAAATGGGTAAGCTCTTCCTGCTGGATGTCAAATCGGGCCGAGTTCACCAGGTTCAGGTCACCCTGCACGCGGATTTTCCTGACGCGCAGCCCCATTGGGACACAGTCGCCCACCATCTGCAGAATCCTGACATTTCGCCACACGGGGTGCGCGCAGTCTTCCAGGCCGACTGCGACATTCTCACCGTACCCACCAAACACGGCAGCCCGCAGGACATCACTCACACCACCGGGGCCTGCGAACGCGACCCGGCCTGGTCTCCGGACGGCACCCAGATCGCCTATTTCTCCGATGCCCAGGGGCAGAACGAGCTTTACATCAGTCCCCAAAACGGCATCGGTGCTATCCGCAAAATCAGCCTTGGCGCGGACCCCACCTTTTACTTCAACCCTGTCTGGTCTCCTGACGGTCACTACATTGCCTTCACCGACATCGCCCAGCATCTGTGGATCGTCGACGTCCGATCCGGAAAGCTTACGTTGGTGGCTTCTCGCTATTATGACGAGGGATACAACCCCTTCAACGTCGCCTGGTCGGCTGACAGCCAGTGGATCACTTACACCAATGTTCTGCCCGACTATCTGCATGGGATTTTTGTCTATTCGCTTGCCTCCGCAGCTTCCACTGAGATCACGCCGGGTGGCAGCGACGCCGAAATCTCGCGGTTTGACCCCTCTGGTAAGTACCTCTATTTCCTGGCCAGCACGAACCCCAATCCCGGCGGCGAAGTAGGCGAGCTTTCGTCCATCAATAAGCCCACCGTTTACAGCGCTTATGTCGCCGTGCTGCGCAACGATATCCCTTCGCCCCTTGCTCCGAGACCCGGCGAAGAAACGCCTGCGCCCCCGGAAAAAGAACCCGCTTCCGCAAAGAAGACTCCGGCCACTCCGCCCACACCGGCGAAAGTCACGATCGACTTTCAGGACCTGAGCCAGCGCATCCTTGCGCTGCCTCTGCCGCCACGCTCCTATCAGGATCTGGAGGTCTCGGCTCCGGGAATATTGTGGTTCGTCAGCGGCCCCATCGTGAGCGAGAACCAGCCTGATCACCCGGGGTTCTCCCTCTACCGCTTCTCGCTGAAGAAGCGCCAGGCGAAGCCGGTCCTGGCCAACCTCCAGAATTTCGTGTTATCCGCCGACGGCAAACAGATGCTGATCGAGCAGAATTCCCAGTGGCGCATCGTCCCCGCCGCGGCTCCCGTTCCGCCCGGCGCGGGCACGACGCTCAGCACCGGCGATCTGCAGGTTTATGTCGACCCGCCCCGCGAGTGGAATGAAATGTATCGCCAGGTCTGGCGGATCGAGCGAAACTTCTTCTACTCCCCGCAATTTAACGGCCTGGATATCGCGCGGGCGGACAAATACTATGCTCAGTTCCTGCCCGGCGTAGAGAGCCGCTCCGATCTTCAGTATCTCTTCCACGACATGCTGGGGAACCTGAGCGTCTCCCACATGTTTCTCTTTCCCTCGCCGTTCGGGCCCAAACCGATCTCTGTCGGCCTGCTGGGCGCGGACTACTCCATCGATCACAATCGCTATCGCTTCTCTCATATCTACAGCGGAGAAAACTGGAACCCGCAGTTGCATGCTCCGCTCACCCAACCCGGGGTCAACGTAGAGGTGGGTGATTATCTATTGGAAGTGGATGGCCGCCCGGTCTATGGCACCGACAATATCTACTCCTTCTTCCAGAACACCGCCGGCAAGCAGGTGGTCCTGACCGTCGCTTCCAATCCGGATGGCACCAAATCGCACCAGGTCACCGTGGTGCCGGTGAATAACGAAATGTCGCTGCGCAAGCGCGACTGGATTCACCAGAACCAGATGCTGGTGGACAAACTCAGCCACGGCCAGCTCGCCTACATCTATCTGCCGGATACCGAAAACGGCGGCTACACCTATTTCAATCGCTACTTCTTCTCTCAAATCGGCAAGCAGGGCGCGATTGTGGACGAGCGGTTCAACCACGGCGGTTATCTCGCCAATTACGTCATTAATGAGCTGCAGCAGCCTCTGTTGAGTTTCTGGCGGTCCCGTTATGGCCACACCGGGGTGACTCCCGCTGCGATTTTCGGCCCCAAGGTGATGATTATCAATCACTTTGCCGGCTCAGGCGGCGACTACATGCCCTACATCTTCAAACAGCAGCACGTCGGCACGGTGATCGGCACCCGTACCTGGGGCGGACTCGTGGGCATTGGCAGATACCCGACGCTGATGGACGGGAGCATGGTGACGGCGCCCTCCGGAGCCATCTATTTCCCCAATGGGAGATGGGACATCGAAAATCACGGTGTCGACCCCGACATCCGCGTGACGATGAATCCTGAGCTTTGGCGCCAGGGACAGGACCCTCAGCTCCAGGCCGCGGTTGCGCTTGCGATGCGTCAGCTCAGCTCTCATCCTTTTCACATCGTTCCTCACCCTCCCTTTCCCAATCGCAACCAGGGAAGCCCTCTTGGCATTCCCACGACGACTGGCAGTCAACCCGGAGCTCAGGAGAAGTAGGCGTCGTTCGCAGCGCAGCGCTCCAGTACCTCCGTAAATGCAGCTCGAGCGCTGCGCTGCAAACCCTTGAAAATAAAATGTGACATGGGAGCGGTCGTTGCTTCCACCCCTCCCGGATCGACCAAGAACCCTTCCCAGGCGCGACAGGCGATTTGCAACTTTCCGATGCCGCGCCCCGTCCGTTTTGAGGACAGGGTGCCTTTTCCATGCTCAAATTTTGCCCCGTCCAGGTATTTTTCCAGCTACTATAAGGAAAACCAACAGGAGCTGCGCCTGCGTACGCTGACCACCCTTCTCTGGCTGTTGCTTCCGGTGCTCGCTCTGGCGGCTCCCCGCGGCGCTGTGCCCGTGGATGTCACCCATCGGGTGCTGCTGGTTTCCCGCTACGGCTGTGGCACGCAAGTCCCGGCGAACATCAGCGTTCGCCGTTGTCCAGTAATGCGGAGGCGGGTTCCCGTCGACCAGGGGGACTGTCCGCATCACCCCAGACATCGCCGCCCGTTGGCGGCCGTAGCCGACACCCACGCTCCGCTCCTCAACCAACAACCGGCGCTGGCGCGGGCCTGCGACCGCCCTCCTTTCTCTCTTCCGGTCTTCCTGCCCGGACGCTCTCCTCCTGCCTGCTGATCCCCTCGCTTTCCAGTTGCTTCGTCTGACTGCGGCATAACCCGCCACAGCGCATGCACAGGTTCAATCCCGGCCTATTACGGGATTCTGTGCAGCAGCGTATTCCATATCGCGCAGACCAGCAGTGAAGTCTTCTCGACTCTCCGGGCCGCTCTCTCCTCAGGACGACGGACTCGGATCGATCAGCAGGCAGCGGTGCCCGGCGCCGCCGGAGGTTTCAACAGCCCATGCGTATTTGCAGCGGGAAGCTCTTTTCCCTGGTTTTCCTGGTTGGCGGGGTGCCACTCCTGGCCCAGCAGGCGGCCGGGCCGCCGCCGAGGCCGTTCACCGTTCAGGAGGCGGTCGACTACGCGCTCGCCCACTATCCCGCTGTGCAGGCATCTCTGGAGCAGTACAACTCGGCCCGCGCCGGCGTGGGCCTCGCCCGAACCGACTGGCTGCCCAGCCTCGAGGGTGTATGGCAGGGCGACCGCGGCTCCCGTGAAAGCGTGCTGGGCGTGCTGCTGCCGCAATACCCCAACATCCTCACCGGGACCCAGGGCAGCGTCACCGCGCACTCCAATCGTCCTTTCTGGACTTCCGGCGCCGGCGTCCTGCTCTCCTGGGAGCCCTTCACTTTCGGCTATCGCCACGCCGAGATCCGCTCCGCCATCGCGACCGAGCAGCGGACGCAGCAGCAGGTCACGCTCACCCGCCTGGGCGTAACCTCCGCTGTTGCGGAAGCCTCGCTGGCGCTGCTGGCCGATGAGCAGCGCGTTGCCGCGTCGCAGGCGGACCTCGATCGCCGCCAGGTCTTTGCGCGCTCCGTGCACGCGCTGGTAGACGCTCGCCTGCGCCCCGGCGCCGACGCCTCGCGCGCCGACGCCGAAGTGGCGACCTCCCGCACCCGTCTGATCGAGGCGCAAAGGGACGAGCAGGTCGGCAGCATTGCCCTGGCTCAGGTGCTGGGTCTCGCCGGCTCCAGTGTTTCCATCCAGTCCGGACCGTTCCTCGCAGCGCCTCCTGACGCAACGTGGGCCGAGCCTCCCGCCTCCCGTAATCCGGCGGCGCTGGTGCAGCAGGGGCGCGTGGACGAGGAGAAGGCGAAGATTCGCGTCCTGAATCACGCCTGGTATCCGCACCTCACCCCTGAGGCGCTGCTTTCCGCGCGCGGCAGCGCCGAGCAGTCGAATGGAAGCGACGAGCCTGGCCTCAACGGCCTGGGTTTCTCCGCCTATAACTGGGAAGCCGGACTGACTGCGCAGATGGATCTCACCGGTTTCTTCGCCATCCACGAGCGCAAAAAAGTCGAAGTGGCGAATTGGCGCCAGCAGGAGCAGCTCTACACTCAGACCCTGCAGACCGTCACCACGCAGCAGCAGACAGCGCTCGCTGACCTGGATGGCGCGCGCCGCGTGGCGCAGAACACGCCCGTCGAGCTCGAGGCTTCCCGCCAGGGCGAACTCCAGGCGACCGCCCGCTTCCGTGCCGGCCTGGGCACCAGTGTCGACGTCGCCGAAGCCCAGGACCTGCTCGCCGAGGCTGAGATGGACGACTCTCTGGCTCGCCTCAGCATTTGGCGGGCGCTCGCGGAGTTGGCCTCCGCGAATGGCGACCTCACCCCATTTCTCAGCATGGCTGCAGGCACGCCTGCCGGAGGGCACTGAATTCTATGTGGCTGATTCATGGCGCGCTGCGCCGTCCCTTTACTGTTCTCGTCGCCGTCATCGGTGTGGCGCTTTGCTCCATCCTCGCCATCACCCGCATGCCGCGGGATATCTTCCCCAACCTCGATCTGCCCGTGATCTATGTGGCCCAGCCCTATGGCGGCATGAGCCCGGCGCAGATGGAAGGCTACCTGACTTATTACTACGAGTCGAATTTCCTCTATATCTCCGGTCTCCAGAGCGTGGAGTCGAAATCCGTCGAGAACTTCGCCCTGATCAGGCTCTCCTTCCAGCCCGGTACGGACATGAATCAGGCGCTCTCCCAAACGGTCTCCTACATTGAGCGCGCCCATGCCTACATGCCCAGCGGCACGGTCCCGCCCTTTGTCCTCCGCTTCGACGCCGGCAGCGTGCCGGTGGGCTACGTCGTCTTCTCCAGCAAAACGCGCAGCGTGGATGAGTTGCAGGATCTTGCTCTCAACCGTGTACGGCCTCTCTTCGCCACGTTGCCCGGCGTCTCGTCGCCCGCCACCTTCGGCGGCAGCTCGCGCACCATCGTGATTCGCGTGGACCGCGACAAACTCAACAGCTACCGCATGTCCACCGCGGAAGTCGTGACGGCGCTGATCAATGGCAATGTCATCGCGCCTGCCGGCGACATGCGAACCGGCGATCTTGACCGCATCACGCCGACCAACGGTGTCGTCTCCAATATTCAGGACCTCGCCAACCTCCCCGTGCGTACCGGATCGGGTCCCACCGTCTTCATGCGCGACGTCGGCACGGTAGAAGACGGCAGCGACCTGACCCTCGGTTACGCGCTGGTCAACGGCCGCCGCACCGTCTATCTGCCCGTGACCAAGCGCGCCGACGCCTCCACACTGGCGGTCGTCGATGAGGTCAGGTCCAGCATGGGCCGCTTCGAAAACGTACTGCCCTCTGATGTCAGGGTCAGTTACGAATTCGACCAGTCCGGCCGCGTGATCCGGGCTCTGATCGCGCTGGTGCTCGAAGGCGCAAGCGGCGCTCTGCTGACCGGTCTGATGGTTTTCCTCTTTCTGCGGGAATGGCGCAGCGCCTTCATCGTCATCGCCACCATCCCCTTCGCCCTGGTCGCTGCCGTCGTCGGCCTCTGGCTCGCGGGGCAAACCATCAACATCATGACCCTCAGCGGCCTCGCGCTGGCTGTCGGCATGCTCGTCGATGAGGCGATGGTGGAGATTGAAAATATCCATCGCAATCTGCAGCTCACCGACAATGTGCCCCGCGCCGTGCTGGACGGAACCCGTCAGACGCTGGTTCCGCGCCTGCTGGCCATGCTTTCCATCGTGGCTGTCTTCCTCCCGTCTTTCCTGATGGTGGGCGTGACCCGCGCGCTCTTCGTGCCGCTCTCCCTGGCTGTGGGCTTTGCCATGATCGCCTCCTACCTGCTGTCCAGCACCTTCGTCCCCGTGGTTTACATCTGGCTCAACCGGCAGATGCACCGCAGCCAGAAAGAGAGCGCGGGAGAAACTCGCTTCGACCGCCTCCGTAACCGCTATGCGACTCTGGTCGAGCGGCTCATCGCCCGCCGCCGACTGCTGATCATCGCCTATTTTGCTGTCACCGCAGCCATCATTCTCCTGGTGGGGCCGCAGATCGGCCGGGAGATCTTCCCTCACATTCCGCAGAATCAGTTTCAGCTGCGTCTGCGTGCGCCAGCCGGCACCCGGATCGAAGTCACCGAGCAGATCGCGCTGAAGGCCCTCGACGACATCAAAAAACTCGCCGGCCCCGGCAACGTCGACCTCAGCATCGGCTATGTCGGCACCTACGCGCCCAGTTACCCGGTCAATCTGATTTACCTCTGGACCAGCGGCCCGCAGGAAGCGGTGCTGAAGGTGCAGCTCCGCCAGGGGGCCAACATTTCCGTCAGCCAGTTCGAGGAGCGTCTGCGCCGGATACTGCCTCGCGACCTTCCCCATGTCGAGCTGACCTTCGAATCCGCCGACATCGTCGATCAGATCATGGATCTCGGCTCGCCCACGCCCATCGAAGTCGACGTCCAGGGATTCGACCTCGCCGCCGACCATGCCTTTGCGGAGCAGATACGCGCGCAGCTGGCCCGGATCTCCCATCTGCGCGATCTCCATTATGGCCAGCCCCTTCAGTACCCCAGCCTCAACGTCGACATCGATCGCGAGCGCGCCGGCCAGCTCGGCCTCACCGTCGATCAGGTGACGCGCTCCGTGGAAACCGCCACGTGGTCCAGTCGGTTCGTCTCCCGCAACTTCTGGCAGGATCCCGCAACCGGGATCGGCTATCAGGTCCAGGTGGAGGTCCCCCAGAAGCAGATGACCTCGCTCGACGATCTGGCCTCCATTCCGCTCATGAGCGGCGGCGCTTCTAACCATCCCGATCTCGGCGACGTGGCCCAGCTCTCCTACGGGCAGGTCGTCGGCGAGTTCGACCGCTACGATATGCAGCGCGTCATTTCGCTCACCGCCAACGTTCAGGGCGAAGATCTGGGCCGTGCGGCCGATCAGGTGGAGGCGGCCATCCGCCGCGCCGGTCCGCCCCCGCACGGCGTCGAAGTCGACGTCCGCGGTCAGATCGTTCCCATGGAACAGACCTTTCAGTATCTGACTCTGGGCCTGATCTTCGCCGTGGTGGCCATCTTCCTTCTGCTCGCGGCCAACTTCCAGTCCATTCGTCTGGCCCTGGTCTCCGTCTCCGCCGCGCCCGCCGTCGTCTGTGGCGTCATTCTCATGCTGCTGGTCACCGGCACAACCCTCAACCTGCAGTCCTTTATGGGAGCCATCATGGCGCTCGGCGTCTCCGTCGCCAACTCCATCCTGCTGGTCACCTTCGCTGAAAGCCATCGGCGCAACAGCGAGGCGTCCTCCTCCGAAGCGGCTGTCTTCGGCGGCCGCACGCGCCTGCGGCCCATCCTGATGACCAGCATTGCCATGATCGCGGGCATGGTGCCCATGGCGCTGGCCTTCGGCGAGGGCGCGCATCAGACCGCGCCGCTGGGCCGCGCCGTCATTGGCGGCCTCGCCGCTTCCACAGTGGCCACGCTGCTCCTCGTGCCCGCGATCTTTTCCGCCATCCAGGAACACGCACGTCGCTCCTCTGCCTCGCTCGATGTCACCGACGAGCAGAGCCCATACGCATCGTTGTGAAGCCAGGGAGAATCCTCATGATCCGCAAACACGTAGTTCGCTCCACCTCAGCCGCAGCCGCGCTCCTGCTCGCAGCGGGATTCCTGATCGCCGGAATCTCCGGCTGCGATTCCGGCTCGCCCGCCTCCGCCGCGCCCGTTACGCAGCCTGCCGCGCCTGTCCCCGTCGACACGGTGCGCGTCGTCTCGCGACGCCTCGACATGACCGTCAATCTTCCCGGCGAGCTGCAACCCTTCGAGGAAGTGCGCATCTTCCCCCGCGTCAGCGGCTTCGTGCAGTGGATCGGCGTCGATCGCGGCTCCAAAGTGAAGAAGGGCCAGCTCCTCGCCATCCTCACCGCTCCGGAAATCGTGGCGCAGAAGGCCGCGGCGCAGTCGCAGTTGTTCAGTGCGGAAAACCAGCGCATCGCCGGCGAGGCCAAACTCGCCGCCGATCAGGCCACCTGGCAGCGGCTCAAGTCCGCCTCCGCCACGCCCGGCGTCATCTCCGACGATGAACTGGAGACCGCGGAGAAAGCAGCGCAGGCGGACAGCGCCCGTGTTGTAGCACTGCGCCACAACACCGATGCCGCCCGCGCCAACCTGAGTGCCGCTCAGGAGATGGAGAGCTATCTCCGCGTCTACGCGCCTTTCGATGGCGTGGTGACGCGGCGCAACGTCCATCCCGGCGCGCTCGTGGGTCCGGCGACCGGATCGGGCACCGAGCACTCCATGCTGCGCGTTGAGGAAGTTGCCCATCTCCGCCTGGTCGTCGCCGTCCCGGAGGCTTACGTCGCCGGAATCGAGCCCGGCGCCAGGGTCAGCTTCACCGTTCCCGCATTCCCCTCGCGCGTCTTCACCGGCACCATCGCGCGGGTGGCGGACTCCATCGACGTCTCCACGCGCACCATGCCGGTCGAGGCGGATGTGTGGAACCCAGGCCTGGAGCTGTCCTCCGGCATGTTTCCTCAGGTCTCCTGGCCGGTTCATCGGCCTACGCCCTCGCTCTTCGTGCCGCAGTCTGCCGTAGCGCGCTCCGCGGATCAGGCGTACCTCCTGCGCGTCCGCAACGGCCAGCTCGAGCAGGTGGACGTCACTGTTGGAGCTTCGGTGGGCAATCTGACCGAGGTCTTCGGAGACGTCCAAGCTGGAGACGAAGTCACGCTTCATCCCACCGACGATCTCCACGCGGGCATGCAGGTTCAGCTGCAGGAGAGACCGCTGCCCATGTAACCGGAACGTTTCAGATTGCCCGGGCGGCAAATCGGCCCATGCGCCGCGGTCTCTCTGCGCGGAAGTACCGTGCTCCTTCGCTTCCACCCGCCTCGAGGCTGCGCGCCAGTCCTAGAATGTAATCATCCGCGGAAGCACACCATGCATGAGCGCCGATTTCGCCCCTCGCAAATGCACCGCCTCGAGGACCCGCAGCGCAAAAACTGGCTCCCTCCTCGCGAAATCCTCGCCTGCCTCGGACTCCAGGCTGGCTGGACCGTCGCCGACATCGGCGCCGGCACCGGCTACTTCACGCTGCCCATCGCGGCCGCCCTCGGCAGCGCGGGCCACGTGTTCGCGGCGGATGTCGCCCCGGAAATGCTCGCCCGTCTCCGCGAAAAAATCGCCGAAGCCGCTGTGCCCAACGTGGAGTGTGTCGAAGCAGAGGCCTCGGCGACCACCCTGCCCTCCGCCTCCTGCGATTGCGTGCTCCTCGCCAATATCTGGCATGAGTTCGACGACCATTCCGCCGTCCTCGCGGAAATGGGCCGCGTTCTCAGACCCGGTGGTCAGATCACCCTGCTTGACTGGCGCCCCGATGTCGAGCCCGTGCACGGCCCGCCCCTCGAGCACCGCATCTCCGCCGAATCCGCCCGTCAGTCGCTGGCCCAGTCCGGTTTTGCCTCGGTGCCTTCGGCCCGCCTTTTCCCGTTTTCCTGGCTTCTCACCGGCGCGCGCTCATGATCGCCCCCCGCCCCGCATCCCGTGCTCCTTCAAACTCCGATCCCTCCGGCCGAAAGGAACCATCATGCACGTCCATGTCTCCCAATCCGGCTCCGTAAGCTTCGCCATTCATACTCGCACTCATACCATCGTCAGCGATCAGCCCGTCGACAACGGCGGCGACGACGCCGGCATGACCCCTCCCGAGCTGCTGCTCGCCTCGCTCGGCTCCTGCGCTGCGTACTATGCTCTCCAATACCTCAGGGCCCGCGGCCTCGCCAGCTCCGGCGTCGAGGTCTCCGTCACCGCGGAGAAGCTGAAGCAGCCGGCGCGTCTCGGCAACTTCCATATTGATGTGGTCTCTCCCGTCCCGCTCACGTCCGATCAGGAACAGGGCCTGGTGCGCTCTGTGCACCAATGTCTGGTACACAACACCCTGCTCTCGGCGCCGCATGTTGAGATCGCGCTGATCGCCCCAGCGGCGGTCGGCGCCTAACCGGCCCTGCGCATCAGCGACGGTTGGCGCACCCGGGGCACAGCCGGCGCAATTGGCGTCTGCGCCATCAGGTCCCGTTCCGCTCGGCGAAATACGGTGCGCCGCAGCAGCGGCTTCGCGCCGTCGCTGCCCAGCGCCACAATCAGCGCCAGCGGCAGCTTCAGCCACCACGGCTCACCGCCGTCCCAGTAGAACGACAGCGGATGCGCGCTGTAACCCTCCAGGTCCACAAAGGTCCGGCTGGTAAAGCGCCGCCGCCCGTGCGGATGTTGCGGGTAAAAGCGCACCGCGTCCGCCACCGTCTGCAACTGGCGCAGCCCCAGCGGCTCTTCATACGACGGCAGGATCAGGATTTCGCTGCGTCCTTCGCAGCGCACCTCCGCCACAAATTCCGCGAACGAGCTCGCCCGCGTCACGTTCAGCACCGCATTCGGACGGCAGCCATGGCGGTCTCCCCCGGCCACAGTCGGTATCCCCAGTTCTTCGGCCATGCGCAGAGCTGCGCGGTTTTCGCTGCACGATCGCAGCCCGTTCACCTCCAGCGCGTGCACCCACTCCCCGCCCAGGGCCAAAAGCTGCCGCACCGCCACGCCGTGTTCTGCTGCACCCACCCGCGCCACGTCCCAGCATGGATGATTCAGCACCATCAGCGTCTCGGGGTGCTCGGCCAGCCTGGCCAGCAGTTCGCGCAGGTCTGCGTTCGCGGGATCGGCCTTGTACCGCATCAGCTCCGCCATCATCCCGGCCGCTCGCTCCATGGGCAGGTTGTGTATCCCCAGGTGGAGGTGGTCGCCATTGATCGGAACCGTCCACTCCACCGACACCGGCGCGTCCACCGGGGCGGCCTGCTGGCGCAGCCCCATCCCCGCGGCAATCGAATCATGATCGGTGATGGAGACGAAGGCAGCCATCCCCAGATCCTCAATCTGCTGCCGCTCCGACTCGTACACCTGCGCCGCGGACATCGGCGGCGTCCACCACGTTCGCCGAAAGTCGAACGGCTTCCCGTTTCCCTCCAGATACCTGTGCAGTTCCCTCCGGATAATCCCGCGCAGGATCGGAATCCGATCCGCCTGCAGCGGCAGATATTCCAGGCTTTCCTTGGAGTGCTGCGTATGGCTGTGCAGGGAGATCGCGGTTGGGTACTCCGCCAGTTTCCGGGCTGCTTCATTCAGGCGGAAAACACGCGTTTGGATCGGACGCAATCAGTCATCTCCGGGAAGAGTGCGGCCTGGGGTTCCACTGAGTTAGATGCTGTCCGCAGCCTTCGCAACTTCGACGGGGCCCGTGGAGTGGACGCAAAGAAGGCCCAGCCATAATTTTAATGTTCCCCCAGGCGTGTGACATGCGCATGACAACGCGATGACAAATTTCTCCTGGCCCTGCCTATTTCGCCGCAGCGCGCCGCGCACCCCGTGACGGCCATCACCCCCCTGTCTCACCCCCTTTGCTAGAATTTGTCTGGAACCCTGCGTAAAGACGAAGGTGGACCACCTTCGATGACCCTCCTGGAAACCATCCGCACCGCTGCCGGCGAGCCCATTCGGGTGGATCGGCGGCCGAAACTCAAAGACCGTTTACAGCACCACATTGCGAGGAATGTTATGACGGAAATTGCTGCCATTCATGCCCGGGAAATTCTTGATTCCCGGGGAAATCCCACCGTCGAAGCGGATGTGGTGCTCGAAGGGGGTGCTCTCGGCCGTGCCGCCGTGCCCAGCGGCGCCTCCACCGGCGAGCACGAAGCGGTGGAGCTGCGCGACGGCGACAAAAGCCACTATCTCGGCAGGGGTGTCCTCAAGGCCGTTGAAAACATCGAGAGCATTCTCGCCCCCGAGCTCACCGGCCTCGACGCGGCGAACCAGCGCCTGCTGGACGCCACCATGATTTCCCTCGACGGCTCGGCGAACAAGGGTCGCCTGGGAGCCAATGCCATCCTCGCCGTTTCCATGGCCGCCGCGCGCGCTTCGGCGAATGCCCTCAGAATTCCGCTCTACCGCTACCTCGGAGGCGTGAACGCCTCCATTCTCCCCACCCCCATGATGAACATCCTCAACGGCGGCGCGCACGCCGACAACAACGTCGACTTCCAGGAGTTCATGGTGATGCCCGTCGGCGCGGAAAGCTTTGCCGACGCTCTGCGCTGGGGCGCGGAAGTCTTCCACACCCTGAAAGGGGTGCTGAAGAAAAAGGGATACAACACCTCGGTCGGCGACGAGGGCGGTTTCGCTCCTTCTCTCAAATCCAATACCGAAGCCATTGAAGTTATCCTCCAGGCTATCGAGTTGGCCGGCTACAAAGCCGGCGAAGAGGTCGCCATCGCCCTCGATCCCGCCTCCAGTGAGTTCTTCGACGGAGAGAAGCAGAGGTACGTCTTCAAAAAGTCCGACAAGAGCGAGAAATCCTGCGATGAAATGGTCGCCTTCTACGCCGACTGGATTCGTCAGTATCCCATCGTCTCCCTCGAAGACGGACTTGCCGAGAATGACTGGACCGGCTGGAAGACCCTCACCCGCGAGCTTGGCCAGAAGATTCAGCTTGTCGGCGACGACAACTTCGTTACCAACACCGATCTGCTCCAGAAGGGCATCGAGGAGGGCGTGGCCAACTCCATCCTCATCAAGCTCAACCAGATCGGCACGGTCAGTGAAACCCTCGAGTGCATTGAGCTTGCCCGCCGCTACGGATACACCTCCGTCATCTCGCATCGCAGCGGCGAAACTGAGGACACCTTTATCGCCGACCTGGCCGTGGCTACCGGCGCCGGGCAAATCAAGACCGGCTCCGTCTCGCGCACCGACCGCATCGCCAAGTACAACCAGCTCCTGCGTATCGAGGAAGAGCTGGGCCAGGCCGCGGAGTTCCTTGGCCTCGAAGCCGTGAACTGCGGCCAGTAGCCGTAAAGCGGTTTCAGGGTGAGCATGCCCCGGAGCCGCATCGCTCAACTCGATGCGGCCAGCACGGAGCACCGGCCCTGAAGGGTTTCAAAAAGGGCATCGCTTCCCTGAAACCGCCGTAAGATGATGGCACGAGCGCGGGCACCCACGCCGCGCCCCTTTTTGAGGAGGCTCTATGCGGAGAACCTTGTTCCTCATCCCGGCACTCGCTTTTGCCCTTTCCGGGGTTGCTCAGCCCGGATGGGTACAACAAACTGCTCACCGGGCTGCCGCCCAACCCCCGAAAATTATCCAGCTGTCTGCCGAGACCATGGCGGGGCGCCGAATCAGCGGCGATATGCCGGTCTATCCGGCCATCGCTAAAACAGCCCACATTCAGGGCACCGTCGTGCTTCGGGCGCTCATTTCTTCGGAGGGGAAGATCGAACATCTGCGGGTGATCAGCGGCCCACCCATGCTTCAGGCGGCCGCTGTCGATGCGGTCCGCACCTGGACCTATGAGCCGTACCTCCTGAACGGTCAGCCGGTCACTGTTCGGACGCAGATCAATGTCATCTTCACTCTTGCGGGAAGACCGCCCGAGCCCATTGCGAACCAGCTCGTCGCAAGCGCCCGCGCTCCGTCCCCGAATGGGCGGAACCGGGCCGTACGGGTGGTTCGAGTCAATGTGACCCCACCGCTGCAGACGACGGACTCCTCCCCCGAGGGCTCCCAGCCCCCCGCCCACCCTATCACGGCGGAGCAGGTCCACGAGATGATGCAGCTCACCGGCGCCGTCAACCTCACCAAACAGATGCTGGACGGCATGATGCCCACCCTCCGCCAGAGCATGCCTGCGTACATGCCGCCCGACGTGCTCGACGATTTCGAGAAAACTCTTCTTGGCTCTGATTTCGAGGCGATGATGGTCCGCACCTACCAGGCGCACCTCTCCAGCGAAGACGCAGCCGTGGTCATCGCCTTCTACAAGACCCCCGCCGGTCAGCACATGCTGGCCGCGATGCCCCAGATTGCCAAAGACAGCCAGGCCGCCGGCGAACAGCTCGGCCAGCAGGTCATGATGGAAGTCCTCCAGCGCCACCAGACCGAGATAGAGGCGGCGAAGGAAAAGTACGAAACCCAGCATCCCTGGTCCGCGCCCAAAAATTAGCGCGGCACATTTTGCCGAGGAGAAAGCAGTGCCCAGCAAACCCGTCGTTCTCACCATCCTCGACGGATGGGGTTACCGTCCGCAAACCGAGAACAATGCCATCGCGCTCGCCCGCAAGCCCGTCTACGACAAACTTCTCCGGCAGTACCCCAATACTCTCCTCCACGCCTCCGATCACTTCGTCGGCCTGCCAGACGGCCAGATGGGCAACAGCGAAGTCGGCCATCTCAACATCGGCGCGGGCCGCATCGTCCAGATGGACATCACCCGCATCGACGCTCTCATCGCCAGCGGTGAATTCTTCACCCACCCCACGCTCGTTCAGGCGATGCAGAAGGCCCGCAAGACCCAGCTCCATCTCTTCGGCCTCGTCTCCGACGGCGGCGTCCACTCCCACCAGGAGCACCTTTACGCGCTGCTGAAAACCGCCAGGCAGCAGGGCATCGAAAAGGTCTTCGTCCACGCTTTCATGGATGGCCGCGACACGCTACCCACCAGCGGCGCCGGCTATCTCGCCTCGCTCCAGCAGAAAATGCGCGAATTCGGCGGCAGGCTCGCCAGCGTTTCCGGCCGCTACTACGCGATGGACCGCGATCGCCGCTGGGAACGCGAGAAGAAAGCTTTTGACGCCATGGTCAAAGGCCAGGCCGAGGGCGGCGCCTGTGCTGACGCCATCGCCCGTGTGAAGCAGTCCTACAACAACGGCGTCACCGACGAATTTCTCATCCCCTTCGTCGTCACCGACGGCCACGGCCGACCCAACGGCGTTATTCGCGACGAAGACGTCTGCATCATGTTCAATTTCCGCGCCGACCGCGCCCGCCAGATCACCCGCGTGCTCGCCCGGAACAGCGGCCTCACCAGCGAAGCCGGGCGCGACCTGCCCTCGGCCGAAGAGCTGGACGCGACCATTCCCCGCAACGAGATCCCCAATAACCTGCACTACGTCTGCATGACGCGGTACGACAAGCTTTTCACCCTGCCCATGGTCATCCTGCCGGAGTCCATGGAAAACCTGCTGGCCAACATGATGGCCCAGGCGAAGCTCCGCAATCTCCGCGTCGCGGAAACCGAGAAGTACGCCCACGTCACCTATTTCTTCAACGGCGGCATTGAGAAGCCCTTCCCCGGCGAGGACCGCATCCTGATTCCCTCGCAGAAGGTCGCCACCTACGACCTCGCTCCGGAAATGTCCGCCCAGGGCATCGCCGACACCGTCATCAAAGCTGTCAACGATACCGCCTTCGATGTCGTCGTCGTCAATTTTGCCAACGCCGACATGGTCGGCCACTCCGGCAGGATCGAGCCCGCCATCAGGGCTGTCGAGACGATCGACGCCTGCCTCGGCGGCATCGAGAAGGCGATCCGTCAGCGCAATGGCGTCTGGCTCATCACCGCCGATCACGGCAATGCGGAGCTGATGGTCGATCCCGTCACCGGCGGCCCGCACACCGCGCACACCACCAATCCTGTGCCCTTTATCTACGTGGCGGAAGACGCGAGCCGGTTCTCGCTGAAACCCGGCGGCTCGCTTCGCGACATTTCGCCCACCATGCTTGACTTGCTCGGCATCCCTCCGCCGGAACAGATGACCGGCGGCGATCTGCGCACGTCCCGCGGCTGACCTCCGTCTCCGCCCTCCGTTTCCGCTTCAACTCCAGGAAACTTCCACCGGGCATCGTAGGTCTAATCCACAGAGCCATGCCCTTTCCGATCAGGACCTGTGTCGTTTGCGGAGAAGAATTCGAACTGAAGCCGGATAAACCCGGCTTCGCCAATCGCTGCCCTTCCTGCAGTGAGCCGGAAGAGGATCGCACCCCTCCCCAGGCCGACACCTTCAGCAACGATCCCGAAGCGACCGCTGCGCGCCGCCGCGTCATGCGCGACCTGCTCTACCGCAAGGATGGCTAGCCGTAATTCCAGCCGCGCCCTGCGAGCCATTTGCAGGCGGATCATCGGCCCCGGACGCCTTCCTCACCCCGCAAGCACTTCGCGCGCCTCATCCAGAATATGATCGGCAATCGCCAGGCTGGCCGTTGCCGCCGGGCTGGGCGCGTTCAGCACATGCAGCGCAGCGCGCTGGCGAACAAAGCAGAAGTCCTGCACCAGTTCCCCTTCCGGTGACATGGCCTGGGCGCGAACGCCCGCGCCCCCGGCAACCAGGTCTTCCCTCCGCAAATCGGGCACCAGTCGTTGCAGTGACCGGACGAACAGCTCCCGGCTCAGCGCAGGCTTCAGCTCGTCCCAGCACAGGCGCGGATGGTGCAGAAAGAATCGCCAGAACCCGCGGTACGTGAGCGTGTCCACGGTATCGCGCAGCGAGATGTCCGTTCTTCGATACCCTTCGCGGGCCAGCGCCAGCACCGCATTCGGGCCCGCCTCTGCGCCGCCATGGATCAGCCGCGTGCAATGCACGCCGAGAAACGGCAATCCCGGATCGGGCACCGGATAGATCAGATTTCTCACCAGATACTCCCGCTCAGGACGCAGCCTGCAATACTCACCGCGGAACGGCACGATCTTCGCTGCATCGCGGTTGCCGGCCATGCGGCTGACGCGGTCGCACTGCAGCCCCGCGCAGTTGATCAGAAAATCCGCCTGGTACACGCCAGCGCGCGTGCTGATGACCCACCGCCCCTCCTGCCGCAACCGGATCACCTCCGACGAGAACCGCACATCGCCGCCGCGCGCGGCGATGCCTCGCACCATCGCTTCGCAGACAGCCGGATAATCGACAATGCCCTCCTGCGGCACGCGAATCGCTTCCATCCCCGCGGCATGCGGCTCGATCTCGCGAATCTGCTCGCCCCGCAGCAGCTCCAGCCCTTCAAGTCCGTTCGCCCTGCCGCGCTCCAGCAGCGCGCGCAGCCGGGGAATCTCCTGCTCATCCGTCGCGACGACAATCTTTCCGCATTGCTCGAAAGGAATCTCGTATTCCTGGCAGAACTCAACCATCCGGCGCAGACCAGCGACGGCCATCCGCGCCTTCACCGAGCCCGGCTTGTAATACAGCCCTGCGTGCAGCACGCCGCTGTTGTGGCCGCTCTGGTGGCGGCCCGGCCCTGCCTCCTTTTCGAGCAGCAAAAGCTCAGCGGCGGGGTAGCGGTGCAGAAGCTGATGTGCGGTTGCCAGTCCGACGATTCCGCCGCCGATGACCGCGATCCTCACATTCGCCTCCCGAAAACCCGGCCGGGAAGTTCCAGTATCGTTCCCGGCCGGAGGAGCAGGTTTCAGCTCCGCGCCAGGACCCATTCTCGCACCGAGAGCCGGCACCGCTGGCTTTCCGTGATGCCCTGGGCGGAGCGCCGCGATCTCCGGAACTCCCCCGTCTACAGCGCCCCCACCGGTCGCACAGCCCGCTCCTGCTTCACCGCCATCAGCTCCAGAGCCTTCATCGCGATGTGCTCCGCGCTCACCTCCAGCTCTTTCACCAGCTCCCAGGGAGCGCCCGACTCGCCAAACCGGTCCTTCACACCAATCGCGGCGGTGATCACCGGAACGCCGTAGAGTCGCGGGCTCTCGGTGAGAACAGAGCTAACCCTCCAGGCCAAAGCTCCGATCTGATGTTCCTCGGCGGTCAAGATCACGCCCGTCTCCAGCGCGGCGCGAAGTACGGCCCCCGCGTCCATCGGCTTCAGTGTGTGCAGGTCCAGCACGCGCGTTTCGTAGCCGTACTCCAGTTTCAGGATGCACGCCGCGCGCATCGCCTCGGCCACCATCGGCCCCAGCGCGATGATGGTCAGGTCTTCCGCCTCATCGCGATACGTCTCCGCCAGCTCAACGTCAAAGCTGTCCACGAAACTCGGCGCTTCCCGCCGCATCCGAATCGCATTGGCGCGCCCAAAGACAAACGGTGTTGCTTCGCGCGTCACCACCGGAGTCGCTTCGCGCGCGAAGCGGATGTATTTCGGTCCCTTGTGCTGCAGCAGGAGGTAATCGGTAGCCTTGCGCGTCTCGATCGCGTCGCAGGGAACGACCACAGCCATGTTGGGCAGCCCCTGCATGGCAAACAGATCCTCGAGCGCCTGGTGGGTCGCACCATCGGGACCCACTGATACGCCGCCGTGTGCGCCCGCGATCAGAACGTTCAGGTTGGAGTAGCAGACAGAAACGCGAATCTGGTCAAGGTTGCGCGCCGCTGAAAATGTGGCATAGGACCCGAGCACCGGCAGCTTGCCCTCCCGCGCGAGACCAGCGGCTGCCGAAGTTGCCGACTGTTCGGCGATACCCATGCTGATCCATCGCTTCTCGCGACCCGATTTGCCCGCGTAAAAATCGCTGATCGTGATCGAGGCCGAGATATCCAGCCCGAGGCAGACGACGCGCTCGTCGTCCCCATTCTGTGCCAGCGACTGTCCAAAGCCTTTCCGCGTCGGCTCCATCGTGACCTTCATGGTTTCGCCCGCATTCCACCAGTAATCGCGCGAAAAACGCGGCATGCGGTCCTGCAGCCTGCGATCGGCCTCGCGCTGAAACTTCACAGCGCTCTCCAGCAGCCGATCCACCGGGATTTTCTCCATCAGGGCCAGCTCGCCCAGCGCCGCATCCAGCTCCCTGCGGTTCGGCACTTTGCCATGCCAGCCTGCCTGGTTCTCCATAAAGCGGACACCCTTCCCTTTGATCGTCTCCGCAAGGATTACGAGGGGGCTTGCCGTCCTGCTCCTGGCCTTTTCGAGGGCGTCCACAATCTGTCGCATGTCGTGGCCGTCGATGCGCAGTGTCCGCCAGCCGAAGCTGGCATACTTCGCCTCCAGCGGTTCGACCTGCATCACGTCTTTCACCCATCCGTCGATCTGCAGGCGATTGCAGTCCACAATCGCGATCAGATTGTCCAGGTGGAAGTGTCCCCCCTCCATCGCGGCTTCCCACACCTGGCCTTCCTGCTGTTCGCCGTCTCCCATCAGGCAAAAGACCCTGTGATCTTCGCCGTTCATCTTCGCCGCCAGCGCCATGCCGGTCGCGATGCTCAGCCCCTGCCCCAGCGACCCGGTAGACACTTCAACCCCCGGCAGCTTCAGCCAGTGCGGATGCCCCTGAAACGGCGACCCCAGCTTGCGCAGGGTCACGACGTCATCGAGAGGAAAATAGCCGGAAGCTCCCAGTGCAACATACAGCGCAGGAGCCTTGTGCCCCGCGGACCAGATGATGCGGTCGCGGTCCGGCCAGGAGGGATTCGCCGGATCGTGCTCGGCCGCCTCCAGATACAGCGCTGCCGCTATGTCCATCACGGACAGCGTCCCTCCCGCATGTCCTGACCCCGCCGCGCACAGAGCAACGAGATTGTAGCCGCGCATCAGGGTGGCCACGTCTTCCAGTTCGGCGATGGAATACCTGTGAATGATCCTGCCCGTACCGGAGTCCCTGAGAGCCATGGCCGTCCTCTTTCCCGCCTACAGATTCTGTCTGGCCCAGCGCTCAATCCGTGCGAGTGCCCCGCGCAGCATCTCGATGGAATTGGCCACGCTGAATCGCAGATAGCCTTCGCCATACCGGCCAAACGAGGTGCCGGACAAAGCCGCCACTCCCGCCTGATCGAGCAGCGCGTCGGCGAGCGGTTTTGATTTCCAGCCGGTGCCGGTGATGTTGGCGAAAACGTAGAAAGCCCCGTGCGGCATCCGGCAGCTGAATCCCGGAATTCTGTTCAGTCCGTCGACGAACATCCGGCTGCGCCTCTCGAACTCCGACCGCATCCGTTCCACCGTGCTCTGGTCTCCGCGCAGCGCCTCGACAGCGGCCTTTTGCGTGAAGCTCGCCGTACAGGAACTGGAGTTGGTCATCAGCCGCGTGATCTGCGCGGTCAGGTCGCTGCGCATCACTCCGTAGCCAATGCGCCACCCCGTCATGGCATAGGTCTTCGAGAAACCGTCCAGCAGAATCGTGCGCTCCCGCATCTCCGGGATCGACAGGATCGAGAACGGCTCGCCTTCGAACTGAAGCCGGCTGTAGATCTCATCCGTCAGCACCATGATGTTGCGGTCTCCGATCATCCCGGCGGTGCGCTCGATATCGCGCCGCGACAGAACGCTCCCGGTCGGATTCTGCGGGGAATTCAGAATGATGAGTTTCGTGCGATCGGTGATCAGCGAGGTCAGATCGTCCACGTCCATGGCAAAGTTGCGCTCTTCCCGCAGCCGAACCGGCACCGCTCGGCCTCCGGCGTATTCGATCATCGACTCGTAAATCGGGAAGCCGGGATCGGGGTAGATCGCCTCATCGCCTTCTTCAATCAGCGCCAGCATGGTGAAAAAGATGATGGGCTTGCCGCCGGGCACCACCACTGCCTCCTCCGGAGTAATTTCGACGCCGCGGGTCTGGCTTACATACCTGGCAATCTCCTGACGCAGGTCTGGCTGCCCCGCGGAAGGTCCATAGTGCGTCCAGCCGCCGCGCAGCGCGGTCACCGCCGCATCCACGATGTTGGCGGGCGTATCGAAATCGGGCTCGCCAATTTCCAGGTGGACGATATTTCTGCCCTGGCGCTCCAGCGCCTTCGCCCGGCTCAGGACTTCAAAGGCAGTCTCGGTGCCCAGGCGGCCCATGCGATGAGCCAGCA
Organism: Acidobacteriaceae bacterium; assembly: GCA_035503835.1. Lineage (GTDB taxonomy): Bacteria > Acidobacteriota > Terriglobia > Terriglobales > Acidobacteriaceae > Palsa-343. The sequence goes on from DATJSY010000002.1 coordinate 34,836, forward strand.
AAAGCTCGTGCTGCAGTCCGGAAGTGGACATGGTTCATGCCTCCTCTGGTCACTTCAGGCGGAGCAACCCTCCGGCATGAAGCCCCCTGGATGCCGGCTGCGCCGCTTTACCGATTGATCGCTCATATGCCCAACGGCCCGGCCGTCGCCCGTGGATGCCTCGGGAGATTCTCGGACACCGTCGAGGATGGTACGCGGGCTGGGAGGGGGTCCGCGGTGACTGCGGTCACACCCGGCAGGCGCCAGGCCATCCGGGAGCAACTTCCCGTCGTATTGACCTGATTGACTTGCGCAATTGTGGAAAACGAAAAAGGTCGCCGCAGGGTAACCGGAACCGCGAAAACCTTTGCCGGCGTTACCGTCCGCCGTCTAACTGTTGCAATGGAAGGGGATACTGAGGTTTTGCCGGCTTCCAACGGAAGAAACGGCGTTCAACAAAGCGTTAACATTCGCCAGGTCCGGCATCTTCCACAATTTTTTCCACAGAACCCGCGCCTGCGCAAAATCGCCCCTGGCGACGGCCTCTCAGGCCGCCGGCGGGGCGATTTTCTCTGCGCGAAAAAGGTTAGGGCGTGGTGGGTTTCTTCCCCGGGGCATTCGGCATTGGAGCCGATGGCACGGGCGCCGGGATGCCGGACTGCGCGTTGTACGCTGCCACCACCTCCGCCGTGATGTCGGTGCCCGGCGTCAGCCACAGGACCGGGCTGTTTTGCTGGCTGGCATCCAGCACCAGTCCAAAGCCCTTGTCCCTGGCAAAGGTCGACATCGTGCTGAAGACCTTCTGGCCCACCTGCTGGAACGTCTCCTGCCCGTCCGACTGCTCGTCGTTGCGCAGATCCTCGGCTGACCGCTGCAGGTTCTTCGTGTCGTCGTCGATCTCCTTCAGCTTCGTCTGCCGCTCGGCGTCCGTCAGGGTCGCCCCGGAAGTCTGCAGTTCCTTCTTCAGCGCGTCGATCTTATCGTTCAGCTGCTGCAGCGTCTGCTCCCGAGGATCGTACTTCTTGCGCAGGTCCGCGATGTCCCGCTGGAACTCATTGGTCCGCGCGACCGCCTCCTGAAAATTAATGACAGCCACCCTCGTCGTGCCGGTGGCGGGGACAGGCTTTGCCGAGGCAGCCTGAGCAAACGCGCTCACGCCCAACCCGGACGCAAGCACGCAAACGAGAGACAACATACGCTTCATGGATTTCGCAAACTCCTTCAGTTTTCCTGGTGACCTTATTCCTGCTCCCTGAAGATCACCGGAGCAGGCTCCAGGCATCGATTTTTCCGCCCGGAATGCAAAGTTGCGGAAAGAGAGATATTCTCAGGAACTTGAGCGAATTATAGGGCCGGGGTGCAGAGGCGTCAAACGAGACCTCTTCCCGGATTCCGGCCTCCCGGGCGAGCGCCTGTACGCTCCCGTTGGCTGCCCGCTTCTCATCAGAATGTAGTGCTCACCGTCAGCCGGAACGTCTTGCTCGGCTCGCGCAGGACGTAAAAACCGTTGTATAGCTGCTCCGCCTGCGCGTACGAGAAGTCGCCCGCTCCTCCTGCCGGGAACATGCTCCGCGTGATCAGGTTCGGCCGCGCGATCCCGTCGTACAGCTTCAGCGGGTTGATCGCGTAATACAGCCGGACCGGCGCATTGATGATCGGCATCATCACGTCCAGCTCCGCGCCCACCGAATCCCGCGGCACGTAATTCGTTCCCTTGATCGGTTCGATAATACTGTCGAATTTGATCTGCTGGCCGCCCTGGCACGTCCCGTTGACGTAGTTCGGGCAGCCGTAAAGCGGAGAGTTCAGCGCGTCGATCCCTTCCGGGCTCTCGCGCAGCTGATTCCGGTCGATCGCCATGTCCATTCCGAAATCGTTGAAGAAGTTGAAGGCTACCGTCCGTCCATAAATCGGGATCACGTATTCCATGTTGTTCGTGAAGTTCGTGTCCCCGCCGATCGTCGCGATACCGTAAACCGGCAGCGGTACCAGAATGTTCCCCAGGGTCGGGTTGGTCGGATCGCGCGGCACCGCGCTTCCGTCCGGATTCGTCAGCGTGAACATCACCCGCGTCGGCACATATCCGTAGGGCGACACCGTGCGGTCATCGAAGCCCCGCAGATCCGCCTCGCCGCCGGCCACCGGACGATCGAAGGGCGGCGCCACGTCTCCGCTGAATCCGGCGATATAGATGGCCTGCAGTCGCATTCCGAAGGTGTTGCGTCCCTGCTTGTTGAACCAGAATCCCTTCACCGGGTCGTAGCGCTTGTATTCCACCACCGGCCGCACGTAGCGCACGCTGCCCCACAGACCCGCCAACTGCACGCTGCCGGCCAGCGACTGCCCCGTGTGCGGCAGGAAGTTGCTGTCCACGCTGCTCGAGCTGTAGCTGAACAGCACCGAGCTGTTGATGATCCCTTCCAGCGAGTTCTGCCCCTGAATTCCGCTGCGGAACGCCAGCACCTGGAACAGATTCGTAGACGCCTGATTGAACGCCCGCACCGACGAGCTGTCCCACGAGTACGTCGCGCCCAGCCGCGAGAATCCAAACAGGCTGAAGCGCCGAGTCGGATAACTCGCCGAAAGGCTGAACCCTTTCCGCGACTGGTTGTAGTTCTGCAGCAGCGACGACTCCGCGGAGCTCAGGTTGGTCGCCGCTCCTGTCAGCGAATAGTTCTTGGACGCGTTGTAGTCCTGCTTCTGGTCGAACACCTGGAAGCCCAGATTCAGCGGACGGTTTCGGATGTAGGGCTCGTCGAACGAGAAACCCAGATTCTTCGCCAGGCTCCCCGCGTTGGCCTGCACGCTCAGCGTCTCGCCCAGTCCCAGGAAGTTATTCGTCGAATAATTCAGCCCCAGAAAGGCCCCGGAATAGCCGCTCAGGCCGCCGTTCAGCGCAATCGCGTTCTTGCCCTTTTCCTGCACTTTCAGCAGCAGGTCCACGGTCCCGTTCTCGGTGTTCTGGTGCGTCTCTGAATCCTGGTCCACCTTCAGCGGCTGGAAATAATCCAGCTGGTTCAGCCGCAGCAGGCTCAGCTCCCACAGGTGGCTGTTGTACACCTGCCCTTCCTGCAGCAGCAGCTCGCGCCGGATCACGAAATCCCTCGTCACGGTGTTGCCCTGGAACTCGATCCGCGACACCGTGAACTGCTTCCCTTCGTCGATGTCGATTTCCCACTTCACCGTGTGCTGCTGCTCGTCGAACGTCGGGTTCGGTACCGCCGTAAAGTTGATGTAGCCCAGCTGCCCGTAGGCTTTGCGCAGGTTGTCCAGGCCTTTGCGGAAGGCTGTCATATTGAACCAGTCGCCGTCCTTCATGTTAAAGACAGCGCGCAGCGCTTTCGTGTTCGGCACCGCCTTGTTGCCGGAGAACGTGATCCCCGCCAGCCGGTAGCGCTCGCCTTCCAGAATGTTCATGTGGATGTCGATGCGCTTGCCCTTCCGCGGCCGGAAGGTGAACAGCGACAGGCCCGACTCGTTGCGCAGACGCGTGGTCGGTTCGCCTACCGGGCCGCCGCGCAGATACCCGCGGTCCTCATACGCCGCCCGCACCCGCTCCGAATCTTCTTCCAGCTTGCTCGCGTCGTAGGTCCGCGCGAACAGATTCTCGAGGAAGATGGAGTGCGGGATGCCGATCGGCCGCAGGTTCACCATCGCCCGCCGCAGCACCCGCGAGCTCACGTGCCGGTTCCCGCTGAAGGTGATCTTCCCCACCTTCACCGTCGGCCCTTCCTTAATGACAAAGACCAGGTCCACCGTCGCCGGCGGAATGTCCTTCACCTCCGGCCGCACCGTCGCAAACTGGTGCCCGTGTTCCGCCTCCATCTCCTCGATCACCGTCACCGCGTGCGCAATCCGCGCCGGGTCGTACTGGCTCTCCGGAGTCAGCCCCACCTTCTCCTTCTTGTACCGCGCCATGATGTCGGACTCGGTGATGGAACTGTTGCCCTTGTACTCGATGTCCCGAATCAGCGGCTTTTCCCGCACATACACGTCCAGGATCACCCCCTGCGGGGTGTCTTCCTTCTCGATCCGCACGTCCTCGAAATAACCCGTGTTCCAGAGTGAGTTGAAGTCCCGCTCCACGGTCAGTGGATCGTAGGGCTCGCCCACGTGGCTGAACATCCGCGCCTTCACCGCTTCCTGCGGAATACGCCGCGTGCCGATCACCCGGATTTCAATGATTGTGTTCGGCTGGCTCGCCGTCGCGCCAGCCCCCGTGGTGTCCTGAGCGGTCAGCGGCGCGGCTCGCAGCCCGGCTGCCATGACCAGAACCAACACCATGGCCTGCCCCAAAAGACGGCGCATCTTCCAGCCTGAAACGTGCGGGGAGCCTGGGCTCCAGAAGTTCACGGGAAAAATAGGCACACCCTCACTGCTCAAATTCCGGCCAATCTTTGGGAAAAGGCGATTATATCAGCGCGATTCATGCATGCGCCGCCTCGACTCCCCGTCCCGCGCTTCTCCACAGCCGCGGCGCCTGCTCCGGCCACCAAGGCAGCTTCGTTCCTCTCTCCCACCCCACGCGCCGGAACTCCGCCGGGGTCGGCAACCGCGCCTGTTCCGACACAAAACAGCCGCTGCACCAGAATCAAAGATGCCTCATTCCGGAGTCTCGCCCGCGCTCAAAGCGCGCCATCCTCCTTTCGAGGCACAGCATCTTCGAAAGTGCTCTCAGTTTATCGGAATCGCAGACATTCCGGCTGTGGATCAACGCGCCTTGCGAACCTCCACCAGCACAGAGTAAAACACCGGCCCTCCGGCCATGTCGTTCAGCCGCTGCGAGGTCAGCAGATTCACGTTGTACCCGCCCGCTGACAGCTTGTTCCAGTTCAGCTGCGCCGCCACTACGCCCCGCGCCACGCTGGCTCCCGCGCCATTGCCCACCATCGCCTTCAGCGTCAGATTCCCGCGGTCGTTGAACACTTCCACTGCGTCGCCGTCCGCGATGCCCCGCGCCGCCGCATCCTCGCTGTGCATCTCCAGCGCGTCGCGGTGGGCAGCTTCCATTTTCTGATGCCCTTCCAGATTCGCGAAGGTCGAGTTCATATAGTTGTCCGCCTTGCGCGGCAGGAACTCCAGCGGATAGCGCGCGCTCGCCGCCGCGTTCCGCGACTCTTCCGCCGGACGAAACGCCGGCAGCGGATCGATTCCCTGCGCCGCCAGTGCCTCCGAACAGAACTCAATCTTCCCGCTCGGCGTCTCGAATGGCCCTTCGGCAAAGGGCTGGAATCGCCCGTTTCGCTGCTCCTCAGCAAACTGCAGCCGCTGCGCGCCGCCCGCTGCCCGCAGCGTCTCCTCGGTCATTCCCTTCATCCACGCGTGCTGCTTCTCCGGCACATTCGCCCGCAGCGCCTGCGCGATCAGATCCTCCTCCGAATCCCCGAAGCACGCTTCCTCGAATCCCATCCGCCGCGCCAGTTGCCCGAACAGCCACACATTCGGCCGCGCTTCGCCCAGCGGCTGAATCGCCTGCTCCGACAGCTGCACATAGTAGTGCCCATACGCGCCCTGAACATCCTTCTGCTCGAGGAAGGTCGTCGCCGGCAGCACGAGATCCGCGTAGTCCGCGGTGTCCGTGAAGAACTGTTCGTGCACCACCGTGAACAGATCCTCGCGCCGCAGCCCGCGCAGCACCGCGCCCTGGTCCGGAGCCACCGCCGCCGGATTCGAGTTGTACACGAACAGCGCCTTCACCTCCGGATCCCGCAGCTCCGTCAGTGCCTGTCCCAGCAGCGACATATTCACTACCCGCGCCGGACGCCCGAGCGGACTCGCCAGCATCAGCTCCGGCCGCTCCAGCGCTTCGCCGTCGAAGCGGAACGCTCCGCTGGTGGAGAGCTGCAACCCTCCGCCCAGGTGCTTCCACGCTCCCGTCAGAGCCGGCAGCATCGCGATGGCCCGCACCGCCGCACCGCCGTTATCGCTGCGCTGCACTCCATAATTCACCCGGATCGCCGCCGGCTGCCTCCTCCCGTACTCCCGCGCCAGCCGCTCCACATCCTCGGCGGCCATCCCCGTCAGTACCGCCACGCGCTCCGGCGGATACTCCGCCACGCGCTCCCGCAGCCGCTCGAATCCGTGTGTCCACCGCTCCACATAATCCCGGTCGCAGAGTCCGTCCCGCACCAGCACGTGCATCATCCCCAGCGCGAGCGCGGAATCCGTCCCTGGCCGGATCGCGATGTGCCAGTCCGCCGCTCGCGCCGTTCGCGTCGGGTACGGATCGATTACCACCAGCTTCGCCCCGTTCCGCCGCGCTTCCTCGACAAACGGCCACAGATGAACGTTGTTTCCGTGGATATTCGCCGCCCACGCCACAATCAGCTTTGCGTGCCGGAACGCCTCCGTATCGGTGCCCAGCTTCCGCCCGTACACCGACACCAGCGCCTGCCCGCCCGTCTCGGAGCAGATCGTCCGGTCCAGTTGTGAGGCGCCCATCCGATGAAAGAACCGCCGGTCCATCGACCCATAGCCCAGCTTGGCAATCGTTCCCGCATACGAGTACGGCAGGATCGACTCCGGCCCATGCTTCCCGGCAATCGCCTTCAGCCGCGCTGCAATCGTATCCAGCGCCTCGTCCCAGCTGATGCGCTCGAACGCCTCTGCCTCGCGCCCTTTTTCCAGCGGTCCCTTCGCCACGCCCGCGCGCCGCCGCATCGGATGCAGCAGCCGCTCCGGCGAGTACACCCGCTCCAGATATTTCGCCACTTTGCCGCACAGAAACCCGCGCGTCACCGGATGGCTGGCGTCGCCGCGCACTCGCGTCGCCCGTCCGCCCTCGTCAATCGTCACCAGCACCGCGCACGAATCGGGACAGTCGTGCGAGCAGACGGCATGCACTGTCCTCAGGGCCATAGCTCATTGTACGGGGGATCGGCGCAGCTTCATCCGGCAGCGGAGCCCGCGGCCTGCTTCTCCACGCCCGCTCCCGCTACCGGCAGCGTGAACAAAAACGTCGTCCCCGCTCCCATTTCGCTCTCCGCCCGAATCGTCCCGCCGTGCGCCAGCACGATATGCTTCACAATCGCCAGTCCCAGCCCGGTTCCGCCCGATTCCCGCGACCGCGCCTTGTCCACGCGATAGAACCGCTCGAAAATCCGGCCCAGATGCTCGCTCGCCATCCCCTGCCCGAAGTCCCGCACGAAGAACTCCACCATGCCGTTCTGCGCCCGCGCTCCCACCACCACACGCCTGCCCGCCGCGCCGTATTTCATCGCGTTCTCGATCAGGTTTCCGAACACCTGCGTCATCGCATCCACGTCTGCCAGCACCGGCTCCGCCGTGGTTTCGCCCGCTTCCAGCGTCACCCCCGAATCCACCACCATTCCCGCCAGCGACTCGATCGCATCGTCCACCAGCGCTGAAGCCCGCACCGGCTGCACCTTCAGCTTGTGCTCGCCCGACTCCACCTGCGCCAGCGCCAGCAGATCCTCCGTCAGACGGTTCACCCTCCGCGCATTCTTCAGGATGATCCCCATGAACTCGCGCCCATGTTCCGACAGGTGGTTCTCATCCTCCAGCAGCGTCTCCACATATCCCGAAATCGACGTCAGCGGTGTCCTCAGCTCGTGCGACACGTTGGCGACAAAGTCTCGCCGCATCTTTTCCGCCCGCTCGATCTCCGTCACGTCGTGGAGCACCGCCACCGCGCCCCCATCCGGCGTCGGCGCCGCACTCACCTCAAAGACCCTGCCTGGCACCGCCGACAGCGCCC
>DATJSY010000003.1:0-8777 GCA_035503835.1 Acidobacteriaceae bacterium
CGGCCCTGCCACGCCAACAATCGTCATCGGGACGCCATTCACGTACAGCGTCTCGCCAATCACATCCGGATTCCGGTCGAACCGCCGCGTCCAGTATGCATAGCTCAGCACCGCCGTTTGCGTGTGGTTCTGCTCATCGCCCTCTGTGAACCCGCGCCCCACCGCCATCCGCACGCCCAGCCCGGAAAAGAAGTTCCCGCTCACCTCATCGGCTTCCACTTCTTCCGGAGCATAGCCAAATCGCACTGCCGTCTTGTCGATCGCCAGCGGGACAAACGCGATCAGTTCCGAAAATACGCTCCGGTCGGCCCGCAGCCTGTCGTACACGTTGATCCCGTAGTCCCACGGCTGATTTCCGGTATTGCCCACCCCATTCGGCGTGTTCCCATGCGTCAAATAAAACAGTTGCTGCGGACCGCGAACGGGCAGCATGCGCAACAGCACCGCGTGCATCGCGCTGAAGATCGCGGTGTTCGCCCCGATCCCCAGCGCCAGCGTCAGCACCGCCGTCGCCGCAAATCCCGGCGACTTCCTCAACTGGCGAGCTGCGAGGCGCAGATCACGCACCAGCGAATCGACCCACGATTCCCAGCCAGCCGACCATACCTTCTGCCGTACCATTTCGCCGCTACCGATCTCTATCCGAGCTGCTTGCTGCGCCTTTTCGGGGCTCATGCCGCTCTGCAATTTGTTTTCTATGGAAGATTCGAAAAAGCTCTTCAGCTCTTCCTCGATTTCGGCATTGCGCTCGGCGGGACGAAGCAGCGCCCGTACACCAGCAATCAGGCTCCGCAGCATGATTCCTCCTCAGGCTTCGAGAATCCGGCTGATCGCAGCGACCTGACGGCCCCACTGGCAGCGTTCCTGTTCGAGTGCCTTCCGCCCGGCAGCAGTCAGCGTGTAATACCTGGCTCGGCGGTTGTTTTCGGACGAACGCCAGTCTCCGCGGATTCGCCCCGACCGCTCCAGGCGGCTCAGTGCCGGAAGCAGAGAGCCGGGATTCACCCGGAACACGCCCTTGCTCATTTGCTCGATGCGCAGTGCTATTCCGTATCCGTGCATCGATTCGAGCGCCAGGGTCTTGAGCACCAGCATTTCCAGTGTCCCCTGGACCAGTTCGCCATTCTCCGCGCCCACAATCCCTCCACCCGATAATCAAGAGGTATAAGGCTCTCTTCTCCAGATTGTCAAGGGGTGAGAAGCAGACAATGCAAATTCATGTTTTAGCGCAGAAGCCTGAGCCAGGACTGCGAGTGCACAGAAGAAGCGCCGGGCGAGACAGCGGAAGAAGGCGTCATAGCACGAAATTCGAATCCTGCGAACTCTCTGGAATTTCTCGTGCAGGCTGGTCCTGTCACGACCAGGATCCGGCGACCATGCGCGACCTGAACTGTCACCTGCCGCCAACAGGGCAGTACGCCCTCCCCTGAGCGCCTGATCGTCCGCGCCTTTTCTACCCACGCGATCGCATCGGCTCGTCCCTTTGGGCCCAGACCAGAACTCTTCCGCACCAGATTGCTGTTAACGCGAATCCGGGCTGACCAGATCCGCTGCCTGGACCTCTTTCGTACACTCCTGTGATGGGCGCGGGGCTCCGTCGTATGTGTATCACTCCCGTATCACACCGGAAATCGGCGGGAATCCAAATCGTCGCTGTTTCTCACCGGCGAGGATCTTCGATGCGCCGGACTGTGATACTTTTCTGATACTCCAAAGCTGTATTCACAGCAAGCCGCTGCGAGGGTACTGCGTCAGGCGATATGAGAACACCAGCGTAAACACTTGTCGACTTGCGACTTCATGCCGCGGTGTGCAATGCGGTGCGGAAGCGTTAGAAATGACGTTTTAAGGCGTGGGTCCTGGGTTCGAAATCCAGCGGGCTCACCACTCCCGCGCCTGTCTCTCCATAAAATGCCTCGCCGGCACGCCCTTCAGCCGCTCCGCCGCGCTTTCCGGCGTGATGTCGCGCTGGGGCATGCCCAGCATCTCAAATCCGACCATGTACTTGCGCACCGTAGCCGAGCGCAGCAGCGGCGGATAGAAGTGCGCGTGAAAATGCCACTCCTCGTGCGACCCGCCGTCGCAGGGCGCCTGGTGGAAGCCCATCGTGTACGGAAAACTCGATTCGAAGAGGTTGTCGTAGCGGGTGGTCACCTGCTTCAAAATGTCGGCGAGTCCGTCGCGTTCTGCTTCCCCAAAATCGAGCAGCGAGCGCAAGTGCTGCTTCGTCATCACCAGCGTCTCGAACGGCCAGATCGCCCACCACGGCACCACCGCCGCGAAGGCATCGTTCTCGCAGACCAGGCGCACCTGGTCGTTCTGCTCCCGCTGCGCATAATCGCAGAGCAAACAGCTTCCGTGTCTGCTGCGATACTCCCCGAGCGCCACGGTTTCCGCAGCCGGCTCATCGGGCCGGTGTTCCGTGGCCCAGATTTGCCCGTGCGGGTGTGGATTGCTGGCGCCCATCATGGCTCCGCGGTTCTCAAAGATCTGCACGTAGCGGAATTCTTCGCCCAGCAGGCGATACTGCGCCGTCCAGGCGTCCACCACGCGCCGGATCGACGCCATTTCCATGCGCGCCAAAGTCAGGCTGTGGTCGGGATGAAAGCAGACCACGCGGCATCGTCCGCGCTCTGGCTCGGCAATCAGCAGAGTCTCGCCGTCAGCGGTGCTCGCGCGCGCAGCCGGAGCCTGGTTTGGCAAGAGCGCCGGGTAATCGTTGTCAAAGATAAACACGCTTTCATACCTGGGCGTGATTTCCCCTCCTGCGCGCCGATTACCGGGGCAAAGATAGCATTCCGGATCGTATTGGACCGCGGAAAATCCGGTCGTCCCGCTGACCTCACCCTGCCACGGCCGCGCAGTGCGCTGCGGCGACACCAGCACCCACTCCCGCCGCAGCGGGTTGTATCGCCTGTGCGGATACCCCATCGATCCGGCCAACCTTGTCCTCCAACCCGAACGCTATACCCTATACGCTAAACGCTATACCCTGATCTCGCATGTCCGAATTCCCCTTCTCCGCGCGCGCCATCGCCGATCTGCAGGATCGCGCCAACGCACAGTGGCATCGCGATCCCGACACCGATCCGTCGCCGGAGACGAGCGCCGAAAAGAAAAGCTCGGCGGGCAGCCAGGCTTTCCTGGACACCGTGCTTGCCCAGCATCGCGCCAACTTCGACTTGTGGCACACCGAGGACCGCGCCCGGGCTCCGCATGCCACCGACCGCGACCTTGCCGAAGTGAAGCGGGCCATCGATCGCCTGAATCAGCGCCGCAACGACCTGGCCGAACAATGCGACCTGCTGCTCCTCGAAGCTTTCGCAGCGCTCGACCCGACCGGCCGTTCCAGCACTGCAGCTCCCCTTCATTCGGAAAGCCCCGGCCTGATGATCGACCGCCTCAGCATTCTGGCGCTGAAGATTTTTCACACCCGGGAGGAGATCGACCGTTCCGATGCTCCCACCGGGCACGCCGAGCGCAACCGCCGGCGCCTGGCCCTGCTGACGGAACAGCGCGAGGATCTCGTCGCCTGCCTCGACCACCTCTGGTCTGAAGTCCTGGCCGGTAGCCGTCGGTTCAAGCTCTACCGCCAGCTCAAGATGTACAACGACCCCGCGCTGAATCCCGCAGTCTACGGCACCAGGCCTAAACCGTAACCCGTAAACCCTGTACTCTGCCTTACCCGTGCCACTGCTCATCAATGCCGACGATTTCGGACTGACCCCGGGCGTGAACCGCTCCGTGGTGGAATTGCACCGTGCCGGCGTGCTCAGCTCGGCCACGCTGATGGCCACCGGAGCCTTCTTCGACGACGCGGTTGCACTGGCCTCCGCCACGCCGACGCTGGAGGTGGGCTGTCACGTCCTCCTGGTGGATGGCGATCCGGCTCTGCCCGCCGCACAGATCCCATCCCTTTGTCCGGACGGCCAGTCCTTCAGGCCATCGCTGGGCCGCTTTGCCGCCGATTTGCAACTGGGCCGCATTCGCCCGGAGGAGATCGAAACCGAAGCCGCCGCGCAGATTCGCCGCCTGCAGCAGACCGGTCTGCGCGTCTCGCACGTCGACACGCACAAGCACACCCATCTCTTTCCGCGCGTGCTGCGCCCGCTGCTCCAGGCAGCGCGAGCCTGCGGCGTCCCGGCCATCCGCAATCCCTTCGAGCCGCCATGGGCCCGCCGCATTACCTCAACCGCTTCCGTTCTGCGCCGTGTTGAAGTCGCAGTCCTCAGCTTTCCGCAGCCAGCCTTTCTGCGCCTGTTGCGCCAGGCAGGATTGGCAACGACGGCTGGAACTCTGGGCGTGCTGGCAACCGGAACCGCCGACGTTCCGGGGGCTTTGAACAAGCTGCTAACCGCGCTTCCCGCGGGAACCCAGACCTGGGAGCTGGTCTGCCATCCCGGATATCCCGACAAACACCTCGATCGCGTGCGCACGCGGCTGCGCGCCTCGCGCGGGCAGGAACACGCGGCTCTGCTCGAGCAGATTCCCCGCGCAGGTGTGAAGATCGGCGCCTGGCGGGACTTGTCGGCATCCGTGCGCGCCTGACGGCGCTCGCCGTCTCCCTATAAACTCGGAGCGACACCCCTGAATCCCGCAACTTTCCTTCCAGGAGATGGCTTGCTCCGGTCTTTGTCGTATCTCAGCAGCGTGTATAAGGCTCTCCTTGGCCTGATTCTCCTCGTTTGCCTGGCTGTCTTTGTGATCCGCACCTGGCATTGGCCGCTCGTCGGCGATGCGCTCGTGATCCACTATGTTGTTTTCCTGATGCAACACGGCAAGGCCCCTTACCGGCAGATCGTGGACGTGAATATGCCCGGCGCTTACCTGGTGGAGTGGCTGGCCATGCACTTGCTGGGCGGTGGCTCTCTCGCCTGGCGGATTTTCGATTTGCTGGAGGGCGCGGCCGCTGCCGCGGCTATGGTTCTCATCGCATGGCCCTGCGACCGCTTTGCGGGATTTCTGGCCGGCAGTCTCTTCATCCTCCTCCATGGGCGGGATGGCCTGGTCGAACTGGGTCAGCGCGACCTCACCATGACGGTGCTGCTGCTCTTCGCCTGCGCTTTTGCCTTCCACACCCTGCGCAATCCCCGCCCTGGCGGTCGCGTCCGGGCTGCCGCGCTCTTCGGCCTGTTCCTCGGATTCGCCACCACGGTCAAGCCCACACCCGTCCTGCTCGCGCCGCCGCTCATCGCGCTTCTCTGTCTGGAGTTGCACCGTCGCCGCGAGCCCTGGCTCCGCCACCTGGTCGCGGCCGGCGTGGGATTCCTCATTCCGCTGCTGGCCGTGCTGCTGTTTCTGCTGCGCGAACGCGCCGTCGCGGCTTTCCTTTCCATCGTCTTCCGCCTCATTCCGGAACATGCTCACCTGCACCGGCTTCCGCTCGGCTATCTCCTTCTCCACAGCCTCGCGGCAAATCTGCTCCCGATGGTGCTGCTGTGGCTGCCGGTGGCGCTCTTCGCCGGCCGGCGCCGCAATGCGGAATGGATCGCCCTGCTGCTGGGGCTGCTCTTCGGCCTGGCCTCCTTCTGCATCCAGGGCAAGGGTTACTCGTACCACCGCTATCCGGCGGAAGCATTCCTGCTCCTCCTGCTCTGCATCGATCTGTGCCTCGCTCTCCGTGCGCAACCCGGTGCGCGTTCCCGCTGGATGCGCCCCTTGGCCGCTGTGGCCCTGGCAGCTTTGGTCGTCGCGGTCGGCATCGGCTCCACGCGCAAAGCCCTCCAGTTCAATTGGCGCGATCGGCAGTTCGATACCCTGCTGCGCGCCGACCTGACGCAGCTGGGCGGTCCGGCGCTGAACGGCAAAGTGCAGTGCATGGACATGGCCGCCGGCTGCGCTGCCGCGCTCTACCGCATGCATCTGGTGCAGGCCACTGGTTTTCTCTACGACTGCTATCTGCTCGATCCGGGCGGCCATTACGGCTATCGTCGCAGGTTTCTCAATGACCTCGAGTCCACTCCCCCTGAGGTTTTTATCGTCACCGGCCATTCCTGCGGTGAAACCGGCACCCAGCGCCCCTACCAGCAGATCCGCGCCTGGCCACGATTCGCCGACTGGTTTGACTCGCACTATTTCCTCTACGCGCAGCGCGTTCCTCCGGAACCGCTCGACTGGGAGGGCCGGCCGAGACGGCCGATCGGCTATCGTATCTACGTGCGCGATGGCTTCCGCGCTGCCATACCATCCGGCTATCCTTCGAAACCAGCGGGCTTCGGAACTGCGAGCGCTCCGCCTGCGTAAGATTGTTCCAGCACGGGAGGTCCCATGCGTCTGCTGTATGACAATCCGATCACGCTGATGTGGCTGGCGTTTCTCCTCTACTGGCGGATCATGGCCCGCGGGGCCAGGACCACGCAGCGGATGGAGCCGGCGGGATCGCGCATTCTGCGCATGATTCTGTTTCTGGGCGCGATTGTGCTCTTCCTGTGGCACAGCATCCCGGTGCGCTGGCTGCACGTCCGGGTGCTGCCGCTGGGTTACGCGTGCTACAACATCGGCATCGTGCTCACAGCCGCTGGAATCGCCCTCGCGGTCTGGGCGCGAGTACACCTGGGCGCCAACTGGAGCCGATCCGTGACGGTGAAACAGGATCATGAACTGATTACCACCGGGCCTTACCGGCTGGTTCGGCACCCGATTTATACAGGAATTCTGCTGGGTATTCTGGGCAGCGCCGTTGCTCCTGGCCAGGTCCGCGGACTGATCGCGATCGCCCTCATCTCCTGGGCGCTGTGGCGCAAGCTCCGGCTGGAAGAGTCCTGGATGCGCGAGCAGTTTGGCGATTCCTACGCGAACTATTCGCGCCACACGGCCGCTTTGGTGCCGGGACTTCTCTGAGCCAGCGGAGCCGCTGCGTCAGGCTACATTGGTCACAGCTATGCAGGAATCTACCCCGCATCTCACTCCGCTCGCCCACGGCGCGCTGAATCACTGCTTCGGTTGCGGACTGGAGAATTCCTCCGGCCTGCGGCTGAAGTTCTTCACCGCCGAGGACGGCAGCATCGTCTGTCATCTGCGCCTCGCCCGCCGCTTCGCCGGGCCTCCGGGCCACGCCCACGGAGGCATCCTCGCCACGCTGCTGGACGAGGCCATGAGCAAGGCGAACCGCGCGCGTGGAGTGACTGCGATGACGCGGCAGCTTTCCGTCGAATATCTGCGCCCGGTTCCGCTGGGCGCTCGCCTCAGGCTGACGGCGCGGCATCTGAGCGCGCACGGACGCCGCCACGACTGCGAAGCGCACCTCGCCGACACCGCAGGGCATCTGCTGGCGACCGCAACGGCGGTATTTGTCGCTGTCGATCTGAATCGATTCCGCCGCCCCGCGGAAGACTAACCAGTCCGCCCCTCACGCACCGGCTGCTAAAATGAAGCTTCAGGATCATTTTCCGCCCGTACCGGCGCGGTCGTTGCGACCCCGGTCATGATTCGGCGGATCCGAGGAGATTCACTATGGCAGAGACCCACAACGGCAAAGGCAATTACGCTCCCAGCTCCGGTACCTCGCTGCGCCTCAAAATCGGCCTGGCTGAGATGCTGAAAGGCGGGGTCATCATGGACGTGATGAACCTCGAGCAGGCGCGCATCGCAGAAGAGGCGGGCGCCGTTTCCGTGATGGCGCTCGAGCGTGTGCCCGCCATGATCCGCGCCGAGGGCGGCGTGGCCCGCATGGCGAATCCGAAGCTCATCCGCGACATCATCAGTGCCGTTTCCATCCCCGTCATGGCCAAGGCGCGCATCGGCCACTTCGCCGAGGCGCAGGTGCTCCAGGCCCTCGGTGTCGACTTCATCGACGAGTCCGAAGTGCTGACCCCGGCTGACGAGGCGCACCACATCGACAAGTGGCCCTTCACCGTGCCCTTCGTGTGCGGCGCGACGAACCTGGGCGAGGCCGCCCGGCGCGTGTCGGAGGGGGCCGCCATGATCCGCTCCAAGGGCGAGGCCGGGACGGGGAACATCGTCGAGGCCGTGCGCCACCTCCGGTCCGTCCTGGGCGCCGTCCGCGCCCTGACCCAGGCGGGTCCGGCCGAGCTGTACGGCTGGGCCAAGGAGCTCGGCGCGCCCATCGGGCTCGTGCAGGAGATCGCCGCGTCCGGGCGGCTGCCGGTCCCGCTCTTCTGCGCCGGCGGTATCGCCACCCCGTCCGACGCCGCCCTGGTCATGCAGTTGGGCGCCGAAGCCGTCTTCGTCGGTTCGGGCATCTTCAAGTCGTCGGACCCCGCCCGCATGGCGTCGGCCATCGTCGAGGCGACGGCCCACTTCGACGACGCCGAGCACGTGGCGAAGGTGTCCCGGGGCCTCGGTGAGGCGATGCGCGGCCTCGAGGCGTCGCAGTACGGCGAGCACCTCGCCGATCGGGGGTGGTAGCGGGGCCGCTCGTCGGTGTCCTGGACCTGCAGGGGGACGTGCGCGAGCACGGGGCCGCCCTGGCCGAGGTGGGGTGCACGACCCGACCGGTGCGGTGGCCGGCGGATCTCGACGGGCTCTCGGGCCTGGTGCTGCCGGGCGGCGAGTCGACGACGCTGTCCATGCTGCTCGAGTCCACGGGGCTGTTCGATGCGGTGGCGGCACGGATCGGCGACCCGGGCCGTCCGCTGCCGCTGCTCGGGACGTGTGCGGGCCTCGTGCTCGTGGCCCGGGAGATCCTCGACGGGCGCCCGGATCAGCGCACCTTCGGCGTGCTCGACGCGGTCGTGCGCCGGAACGGGTACGGGCGCCAGGAGCGCTCCTTCGAAGCCGAGATCGTGTTCGGGTCCGGCGAGGGACCGCCGCTCCCC
>DATJSY010000004.1:0-9546 GCA_035503835.1 Acidobacteriaceae bacterium
TCGTCGAACGCTCTTTCGCCTGGCTGGAAAAGTGCCGTCGACTATGGAAGAACTGCGAGCGAAAACTTAATACCAGCTTGCAGTTCGTCAACCTAGCCTTCCTCGCCTTGCTGCTCAGAAGATCGTAAACAGGCTCTAAGGAAACGCCGGTGAAGATTGAGCCGCTGGAGAAGCGCGGGCGACCGCCGCTGCCGTACACGAATCATCGCTTCCACAATCCCACGCCGCAGCGAGGCGTGGAGGTGGAACGCAAGTGGGCGCAGCCCGGCTATCGCATGCCCGGCTCCGGACTGGTGCAGATCGAAGGCAGCAACGGAAGAAAGGCGCAGAGGCGATGGCCAAACCAGTCCAGCTCGATTTCCCGCCGCGGAACCAGGAAGCGGAGCACCGCCAGATGCTGGCGACGCTGCCGGTGGAGCACGCTGAGGTACTGGCCGATCTGCTGGCGCTGGCGGAAGATCTGCGCCGGCACAACGTGATCAACACGCTGCGCGGGGCGGTAGGCGCGGGCGGCGAGCTCATTACCTATGTCTCCGAGGCGACGGCGCAACCGGAAGCCGCGCGTGGACTGCGGAATCTGATAGCGCCGTCGAAACTCCTCGGCAGCATCCATCCGGAGCTTCTGGAGTCGGTGCAGCGTTCTTTGCCGGAGAGCTGGCGCGATCCGGCGGCTCGTGACGCGACTACGGGGGCGCCGAGCCTGTGGAAGGTCGCGCGAACGCTGACTTCGCCGCCAGCGCGGCGGGTGTTGATGGGAGTTGGCGTGGTTCTCGCCGGGGTCGGGCTCCACATGGCGCGCGAGAAGGCGACACGGAACGGGTAGCTGTGAGCTTCGACGGACGCGTGATTGTCACATCTGAAGGAAATTTGTGCAGTTGATGGCGGTGGACCCAGCCCGGAGCGAACCGCTCTCCCCCAGGATTCCCTGCAAACGGGGGAATTACGGGGAATTCAATCAAGAGATTTCGGTGGCAGCTGCCACCTGAGCCGGGGAAAAAGCGGGATAGAAAGATGTCGATTTGACCCCAATTTGCATGATGATTTCGGTAAATCCTGACGGGGAGGTGCCCTTATGGGCGGGCGGGGCAGCGGTCGACGCCTGGGCGGCAGGGAAACGACCTCCGATTATCGGCGCTGGGATTCCTCGTTCGTTATCCCCTGATAGTCCTCGTTGTCAGTGAAACCAGAATGTGGCGGGGCTACTTTTACTCTGCCACGTCAGACCGGAAAACGCGCCGCAGGGTAGTCTGTCTTTCCTCCGGCGTGCACAGGTTAGGCAAGCGAAAACGGCACAGCCCTGGACGGCAGTTCGGCGTTGAGACCTCGATGAGATTTGAACCGGTCGCAGACACGAGCGATCGTTCAGCCGAGGGCGCGGTCGAGGTGAACGTAGCCACCGTCCACGAACAGGTGCTGGCCGGTGATGTGGCGGGCTTTTTCCGAGAGCAGGAAGACAGCCATGCTGGCAATTTCGGCGGGTTCCGTCATGCGCCGGCCGAGGGGGATTCTTTCGGTGATGGAACGGAGTTTGCCATCCGGATCCGGGAAGGTGGCGAGCCAGCGGCGATATAGAGGGGTCATGACCTCCGCGGGGACGATGGCATTGACGCGGATGCCGAAAGGCAGAAGCTCGACAGCCCACTCGCGGGTGAGGGCGAGCTGGCCTCCTTTGGACGCCGCATAGCCCGAAGTGCCGCCCTGGCCGGTGAGTGCCGTTTTGGAGGCCATGTTGACGATGGAGCCGCGCGCTGCCCTGAGCGAGGGCAGTGCGTAGTGAGCCATGGAGTAGTAGTGCCAGAGATTGCGCTCCAGGGAGGCCAGAAATTCTTCGGGTGATCCGGATTCGAGGCCGACTTTGTCATTGATGCCGGCGTTGTTGACCAGCGCATCGATCCGGCCGCAGCGGCGCAGGGCTTCGTCGACAGCCTGGCGGCAGCTTTGCGGCAAGTGCAGCTCCATGGGCAGGAGCTCGAAGCGAACTCCGTGCTCATGCAGCCGGTGCGCGAAGGCCTGCACGGCTTCGGAGTCTCGATTGACGATGCACGGAATCGCGCCTTCGTCGAGGCATGCCTGGGAGATCGCGGCGCCGATGCCTTCCCCTCCGCCGGTGATGAGAATGACTTTGTCTTTGAGTCCAAGGTCCAAAGGGATCAGCCTCGCAGATTGAAGAAGCCGCCATCGAGCGGGATGTCGGCTCCGGTGATGAATGTGGCCGCGTCAGAACAAAGATAGAGCGCCAGAGCCGCGACCTCGTCGGGAGAACCCATGCGGCCGATGGGCTGGGCCTGGGAGAGGCGCGTGAACATCTCCGTTTCCTGCCCGGGATAGCGATCGCGGAGAAAAGCATCGACAAAGGGAGTGTGAATGCGCGCGGGGGAGATGGCATTACAGCGGATGCCGTCGCCGAGGTAGTCCCTGGCGACGGAGAGGGTCATGGAGAGCACCGCGCCCTTGGTCATGGAGTAGGCGAAGCGGTCGCTGAGACCGGCGGTTGCGGCGACGGAGGCGAGATTGAGGATGACGCCGCTTCCGTTGCGCTTCATGTGGCCGATGACGGCCTGCATGCAGAGGTACACGCCTTTGACGTTGACGCGGAAAAGACGGTCGAAGTCCTCTTCGGTCGTGCTTTCGAGCCGGCCGATGTGCGAGACGCCGGCGCTGTTCACCAGGATATCGATGCGTCGCGATGCGGCGATCTCGTCGAAAATGCGGCGGGTCATGGCGGCGTCGGTGACGTCGCAGGGAACAGGGAGGGCCGCGACGGCGCCGGATTCCGCGATCTGCCGGGCAGTCTCTTCGGCGTTTTCAGGGCGAATTTCGACGAGGCAGACAGACGCGCCCCGCTGGGCAAAGAGCTTCGCGATGGCGCGGCCGATGCCGCTGCCGGCGCCGGTGACGACGGCGGTCCGGCCGTCGAGACGGAAAGGGTCCGTCACAGGGAGACTCCTCTCTTCCAGGGAATGAAATCGTATTGGCCGAGCTGCTCGGCGCGGGTGACCGCCGTGCCGCTGGCGAAGTCGAGCACGCGAGAGAGAATCTGTTCGCCCATTTGCTCAGTGGTGGCCTCTCCGGCAATCACGGGGCCGGTATCGATGTCGATAATGTCGGGCATTCGTCGGGCGAGCGCGGTGTTGCTCGCGATCTTGACGACGGGTGCGATGGGATTGCCGGTGGGCGTACCGAGGCCCGTGGTGAAGAGGACGATGCTGGCGCCGGCGGCGACCTGGCCGGTCACGCATTCCACATCGTTGCCAGGCGTGCAGAGAAGATTGAGGCCGGGTGTGACGGCGTATTCGGGGTAGTCGAGGACATCCGTCACCGGAGAGGTGCCGCTCTTGCGGGCGGCTCCCGCTGACTTCATGGCGTCGGTGATGAGGCCGTCCTGGATGTTGCCAGGCGAGGGATTCATCTCAAGGCCGGAACGCACGGCACGGGCACGAGCGTAGTAGTCGCGCATGAGAGCGACAAATTTGTCGGCCGCTTCCTGGGTGGCGCAGCGATCGATGAGGCTCTGTTCCACTCCGCAGAGCTCGGGGAATTCCGCAAGAAGAGCTTTGCCGCTGAGGGCTGCGAGAAGATCGGCGGTATGGCCGATCGCTGGATTGGCGGAGATACCCGAAAACCCGTCTGACCCGCCGCACTTCAGGCCGATCGTGAGGCTGCCGAGCGGAGCGGGAACCCGACGGCATCGGTCGGCCTCGACAAGGCCGGAGAAGGTTTCGCGGATGGCGCGATCCATGAGGGCGGATTCGGTGCCGGCGCTTTGCTGATCGAGCACGACGAGCGGCTTGCTGAAGTGCGGGTCGCGCCTGCGCAGCTCGTCCATGAGAATGGCCGATTGCGCATGCTGGCAGCCGAGGCTGAGCACTGTGGCTCCGGCGACATTCGGGTGATGCAGGTAGCCGGCGATCAGTGCGCAGAGATTGCCGGAGTCGTCGCGGGTGCCGCCGCAGCCGCCTTCGTGCATGAGAAAGCGAAGGCCATCGACATGTTCGAAGAGGGGGCGCGGCGCGTCTTCCAGATCAGGTGGTGTGCCGGTGGTCTGCAGCGAATCAGGAAAGCCCTCGCGGTAAAGGCGGGCGAGGTGCGCGACCTGGCGGCGATATTTCGAAGGCGCCGCGTACCCCAGCTCCTCCTCGAAGGCCTGGCGCAGCGCGGCAACATTACGGTTCTCGCAGAAGACGAGGGGGACAACGAGCCAGTAGTTGCGCGTTCCGACCTGGCCGTCAGCGCGGTGATAGCCGAGGAAGTGCCTTTCAGCCCAGGCAGCGGTGTCGGGAGGCGTCCAGGGCTGCGGATGGCGAGTTGCGGTGAATGCGCCGCTGTCGTGCCGGAGATTGGCCACGGTGATGGCGGCGCCTTCGGGGATGGGTTCGCGGGAGCGGCCGACGAGGACGCCGTACATGATGACCGGGTCACCGGAACCCAGGTCGCCTGTGACGAACTTGTGCTTGCGCGGTACGGACGTGGCCAGCGTCCAGGTTTTGCCTCCGAAGGAGACGGCCTCGCCGGGACGCAGATCGTCGAGCGCAATCAGCACGTTGTCGCGGGGGTCGAGTTGCAGGACTTTGAGCATGGAGGCGGTCCTCAGCATCAGGCGGAGGCTGCGACGGTGCGATTGCGCAGAATTCCGATTCCCTCGATGGCTATTTCGACCTGCTCGCCGGGGCGCAGCCAGCGATGCGGCGTACGGCCCAGACCTACTCCGGCAGGCGTGCCGGTACTGATGATATCGCCTGGCTCAAGAGGAACGATGGAGGAGATATAGGCGATGAGATCGGGAAGCCTGAAGATCAGTTCCCGCGTGTTGGAGTGCTGCAGGATTTCGCCGACGACCTCCAGACGGATATCGAGCGCATGCGGATCGCGAATCTCGTCCGTGGTGACGATCGCCGGGCCGATGGGGCAAAAAGTGTCGAAGCTCTTGCCGAGAGTCCACTGCGAGGTCGCGAGCTGAACGTCCCGGGCGCTGACGTCATTCAGGACGGTATAGCCGAGGACGTGTTTCTCCCAGTCCCGAGCGGCGATGTTTTTCCCAGGGCGTCCGATAACCGCGGCCATTTCCGCTTCGTAGTCCGGCTGCGTGGAATTGGACGGCAAAACGATATCGGCATCCGGCCCGATGACCGCACTGGGCAGCTTGAGAAAGACGGTGGGGACTTTGGGGATTTCCATCTTCGACTCGATGGCATGATCCCGGTAGTTCAGGCCGATGCAGAGGATCTTGCCCGGTTTGAGGACCGGCGAGAGAAGCCGGACACCGGCAGCGGGGATGCGCTCGGGGCCGGGATGGTCGAAAAGCCGCCGGGCGGCGAGGAGGGCCTGCTCGCCGGCCGCGAAGAACTGCAGGTCGGAAGCATACCCGGCAGAGCGCAGCGAGAGAACGAATTCCTCCTGCTCGATGCCGAATTCAGTGCTGTTATCTTTGCGGAAATTGACAAGTCGCATGAATTCATTCTCTCGCGGTGCAGGCCGGGATGCGGGCGAGGGCGACAGGCTGACTCCGGCTCAGGGACCGCGACAGGGCCGATTGTGGCGCAGAAAATGGACATGGCGTCGTAATATGTCAAACGATACATGGTTTCCTGCGTCGACGCTCATCATCATCTGTGGCGCTACCATCCGGCTGAGTACGGATGGATCGGCGAAGAGATGCGCTCCCTGCGACGGGATTTTCTGCCGCCTGAGCTGCGCGAGGAAATGGAGAGCGCCGGGGTACACGCGGCGATTTGCGTGCAGGCGCGGCAAACGCCGGCAGAGACGGAGTGGCTGCTCGGGCTGGCGGCCGAGCATTCGTGGATGGCGGGCGTGGTGGGATGGGCTCCGATCCCCAGCGCGGATTTCCCCGCGCAACTGGAGATGTTGCTGCGCAGTGCGAAGTTGAAGGGACTGCGGCATGTGCTGCAGGACGAAGCGGACCCTGCATTCGCGCTGCGTCCGGAATTTGAGCGCGGGCTGAGGGCGATGCGGGGAACGGGGCTGGTGTACGACGTTCTGATCTTTGCGCCGCAGCTGCCGGTAGCGATAGAACTGGCAGACCGACATCCGGAGCAGGCATTTGTGCTGGATCATCTGGCCAAGCCGAAGATTGCCGCGGGCGAGATGTCGCCGTGGCACGAGCAACTGCGCGAGCTGGCGAGGCGGCCGAACGTCTGGTGCAAGCTGAGCGGCATGGTGACGGAGGCGAACTGGCAACGGTGGACGGCGGAGGATCTTCGACCGTATCTGGACGCGGCTTTTGAGGCATTTGGACCGCGGCGCCTGCTGGCCGGTTCGGACTGGCCGGTGTGTACGGTGGCTTCGACTTACTCGCGATGGTGGCAGATGCTGCGGGCCTGGGCGCGGGAACTTTCCGCTGGTGAGCAGGAAGCGATTTTCGGCCGAAACGCCGCGGAAGTGTACAGGTTGGAAGGGAACACATGAAGGCCGTGGTTCTTGCCGAGCCTGGGAGGGCTCAAATTGCGCAGGCAGCGAAGCCATTGGCAGGGCCGGGGGAAGCGCTGCTGCAGGTTCGCCGCGTGGGGCTGTGCGGCAGCGATCTGAATTCGTTTCGCGGGCGGAATTCGATGGTATCGTATCCGCGGATTCCGGGACATGAGGTCGCCGCCACCATTGTGGAGATGAGCGAGGCACAGCCCACGCTCGCGGTGGGCATGAACGTGACGCTCTCGCCTTATACGAGTTGTGGCAAATGCGCGTCCTGCCGCCGCGGACGCCACAACGCCTGCGAGTCCAACCAGACACTCGGTGTGCAGCGCGATGGAGCACTGACGGAGTTCATCTGCATTCCTTTGGATCGACTGTTCCCCGCAAAGCTGAGTTTGGAGGAGTTGTGTCTGGTAGAGCCGCTGACGGTGGGTTTTCATGCGGCGGCCCGGGGACGCGTGGCGGCCGGAGAAACGGCGGTGGTGATCGGCTGCGGCGGCGTTGGTTTGGGAGCCATCGCAGCAGCGGCGTTCCGCGGCGCCACGACCGTGGCCGTGGATGTGGACGACGCGAAGCTGGCCGTTGCCCGCAGGGCCGGCGCTGCGCACACCATCCAGTCTGGGCGAGAGAACCTGAGGCAGGCGCTGCGGGAGCTGACCGGCGGACGGGGGCCGGACGCGATGATCGAAGCCGTGGGCACGCCGGCAACGTTTCGAGCGGCCGTGGAGGAAGTGGCCTATACCGGAAGGGTGGTGTACATCGGCTACGCAAAAGAGCCTGTTTGCTACGAGACGCGGCTTTTCGTGCAGAAGGAACTGGAGATTCTGGGCTCGCGCAACGCGCAGCCGGAGGACTTCCGCCAGGTGATTGCCATGCTGGAGGCAGGACGTTTTCCTGTTCGTGAGACCATCAGCACGACGGTTGGGCTGGCGCAGGCGCCTGAGATCTTTGCGGCATGGAGCGCAGAACCTTCGCGCTTCACCAAAATCATGATCCGTGTCAGTTAGCGCACCGGATGAGGAAGGAAATTCGATGCAGCCTGTGAATGTCCCTTCTTCTCCAGTCCGGGATCGCGATCTCGATGCGCCGCTGCTGATGCGCGCTACGGTAGTTCCATTTGTTCTGATTACGGCGCTTTTTTTCCTGTGGGGCATTCCAAACAACCTGAACGACGTGCTCATCCGCCAGTTCATGAAGTCGTTCGTGATGACGCGCCTGCAGGCGGGACTGGTGCAATTCGCGTTTTACATCGGGTATTTTCTGCTGGCCATGCCCGCGGCGCTGGTGATGCGGCGCTTCGGGTACAAATCCGGATTCCTGATCGGGCTGGGGCTCTACAGCCTCGGCGCTTTTCTTTTCTGGCCCGCTGCCCTGGCCAATCGCTACGCGTTCTTCCTGGGAGCGCTGTTCGTGATTGCCAGCGGGCTGTCGTTTCTGGAGACGGCGTCGAACCCCTTCATTGCGCAGCTGGGGGATCCGCGCAGCGCCGCCCGCCGGCTGAACCTGGCGCAGGCGTTCAATCCGCTGGGATCGATCACGGGCGTGCTGATTGGGACCATCTTCATCTTTTCCGGCGTCAGTCTCAGCACGCAGCAGGTGAACGCCCTGCGGGCGAGGCACGCGTATGCCGCGTACCTGCACGTTGAGACGATGCGGGTAGTGGGTCCCTACCTGGTGCTGGCCGCGGCGACCCTGGCCATGCTGGTGCTGATTGCGGTGACAAAATTCCCCGAGTCGCTGACCCGAACCGAAACGCTGGAGGAGCACGGAGGCAGCTTCCGCACGCTGCTGCGGCACCCGGGATTTGTGCTCGCCGTGGTGGCGCAGTTCGCCTATGTAGGCGCGCAGGTGGGCACGTGGAGCTACTTTATCCCCTACGTGCTCTCGTATACGCATGACCATGAGAAGGCAGCGGGCTTTCTGCTGACCTCCTCGCTGGTGGCCTTCGGAGTGGGGCGTTTTGTCTCGGCCTGGCTGATGCGTTTCATTCACCCCAGCCGCCTCATGGGGCTATACTGCGTGGCGAACACGCTGCTGGTGCTGGTGGGCGTCGCCTTTCCCGGATGGATGGGCGTCTGGGCGCTGCTGCTCACCAGCTTCTTTATGTCGCTGATGTACCCGACGATTTTTGCCCAGGGGATCCGCGGACTGGGAGTCAACACGAAACTGGGCGGGTCGCTGATTGTGATGGCCATAGTGGGCGGCGCGGTGCTGACGCCTGCGATGGGGCTGATCGCGGTGCGCACCGGCAGCCAGGCGCTCGCCTACCTTGTGCCGCTGGCGGCCTATCTTCTTATTGCTTTCTACGCCTTCGCGGACCTGCGGATCGGTCGCGCGGCGGCTGATGGCGCGGGAGTGCTGTAACCCTGGCCGGGAGGATCTGTCGATGCTGCGAACCGGAATTCTGAACCCCCAACTCAACAGCCTGCTGAGCCGCGTCCGGCACACCAACACGCTGGTGATTGCCGACCGCGGGTTTCCCTTCTGGCCGGAGATTGAAACCGTCGATCTGGCGCTGGTGGATGATATTCCGCGCGTGCTGGATGTGCTCGAGGCGATTCGCAGGAATTTCTCGATCGGCAGCTTCAGAATGGCGGAAGAATTCCGCGCTCACAATGCTGCTGCGGTGCAGAGCCAATACTCCGCCGCGATGCAGGGCGCCCCGGTGCTGTATGAACCGCATGCGCAGTTCAAGCTGCGCGTGCCGCTGGCAGTGGGACTGGTGCGCACCGCAGACACGATTCCGTACGCGAACATGATTCTGGAATCAGAATGATCGGCGAGACCGGATCATAACTTTAGAGATTTGAAGAGGAGAATTCCTTTCTGCATCGCATTCCGGCGCTTCCGGCTTGTAGCGTGTTGTGCTTTTCAGTGTGGGGCGCCGACGCCGAACCGGGTCAGCCAGCGCCGATTTGGCCTGCGATGTCGAGCGAGAACTGCGACTTGATGGCGGAGAGGGAGGGATTCGAACCCCCGATAGCCTTTCGACTATGCCTGATTTCGAGTCAGGTGCATTCAACCGGGCTCTGCCACCTCTCCGCGAGTTAAGCGATCTGTTTTGAATCGCTTACAGAACGCTCCGTCCCGGCCTCTGCTGCCAGGATTCGGCCGGTGTCC
>DATJSY010000005.1:0-43753 GCA_035503835.1 Acidobacteriaceae bacterium
TGCGTTCATCCAAATGCGGCCAGAGGACGCGAAACTTCGCCGATAGCTCGGGAAGAGGGCTCACTCTCCAGCAGCATAATGCAGATACCATCCATATTTGAGTTACTCTGTTGATACCTTTATTAGTTTACGGACCCTAACAATCCACGCGCTCGGTGTCAAGCACACTTTCCATCGAGCCTCAGCGGGGCGCACCAAAGAACAGGCGGAGCCGCGGGGGGCTCCGCCGTCAGTCAGGGAGGAGAGAATCGCAGCAATCAGAACAGGCGGAAGTTCACCTCGACCACCAGCCGCACCGGCACCGGACGGCCGTGATACATCGCCGGGCGGAACCGGTACTGGCGCACGGCATCCAGCGCCTTCTGGTCCAGGCCCATCCCCAGGTGCCGAACCACCTGCAGATCTTCCGGATTGCCGGCGGTGTCCACGATCAGTTGAATCGCGACCTCGCCCTGTAACCGGGCCGCGCGAGCCTCCTGGGTGAAATCAGGGTCGACCTGATGGATGACCTCAGGCGCCGTTACGCCCCCGCCCACGCTCATCACGCCACCGCCATAGCCGGAGCCCGATCCCGGCCCCAGGCCGGCCCCGATGCCGGACCCGATCCCGCCGCCCGACGCCGAGCCGAATCCTCCATTGCTGCCCTCACCCTGCGAGGCCATCGCCACCTGCGGCGACTGCGGCATGCCCACACTGGGCATGGGAGTGGTGGGCATTTTCAGGGTTTTCGGCATCACGATCGCCGCCTGCTCCGGCAGCAGCGGGTGATCCACGCGAATAATCTGCGGCGCCAGCACGCGGAGTCTCTGCACCGGCGGCAGTTGTCCTTTGCTGGGTTCGATGATCCTGTGCCTGCCGCCACCGCCGCCACCGCCCATGGTTCTCGGCGCCGGAGGCGTCACCGGAGGAACGTAGGGCTGGAACGTGATCCGGGTGATGTGCATCTTTTTCACCACGGGCTGCGGGTGAGGCATCAGCGAGACCCAAAGCAGCAGAGCTACCACCAGCCCGTGCAGACAGAACGCCATCATGCTGGACGCGGGACTGCGCTTCACCGCCATCGGATCGTCGACATGAACCGGGCGCGAGGTCAGCCGCAGGGGTGGCTGCCTCGCCGGAAACAGCGCATCGTGCACGTTGGCCCAAAGGCTCGTCAGAACCCCTCCGTACGGCACAGCCTCGCCGAACACGAAAGGCCTGGAGCACAGGTGCAGGCCGCCCTTCGCAGGCAGCGTGGCCTCTTCTTCTTCCGACTGATATCCAGGTGATTTCAAAGCCGCATAACCCATATACTGATTTGCCGGGTGGCAGAAACCCGGCTCCTCCTTCATCCTGTGCAACCGTTGAGGATTCAGGTGAGTCCCGCGATGTCTCTCGCCGGTTCTCCCCTTCCGCTTACCAAATGCCTTTGTCGCTGCCTGTGATCTTCATCCCCACGGCAGCGGCAGTGGCCAGCCACGGAAACAACCCCAGTCGTGCGCTGCTGTGCAATTCGCGTCTGCGCAGCATTTCGGTCAGTTGCTTCCGGTACAGCGCGGCGGACTGCGGCAAAATCGGTACCCGCAGGAAATCCTTTCCAAAGTAGATGAGGTCGCCGCCAAAACGAGCCGCCTGCACAACGAATTTCGGCAGACTGAGGGCTATCCCCCGGTATTGCCGCACATAATCCGAGACGATCACCAGATACGTGGCCAGGCCTTCCCAGATCCCGGCGGACTGAGCCGTCTTCCGCAGCTCCTCGAAATCCACCAGCCCGGAGTCGACCAGCTGCGCCGAGTTCACGATGTCGGACAGCCGGAAATAGAAGTGGCGATACATCCGCTGCAGCGTCGAAATCATGATCCGGTCCGAAGGGTGCGGCACCCGGAACGTCCGCCCCTCGATCTGCATCACACGCGCCCGCCCCGGCAGCTGCGACGCAAACCGCACCTGCTCCCCGGTCTGCCCCAGCCGCCCCACGTGCACTTCCACCGATTCCGGCAATCCGGGAATCAGAAAATTCCACTTGCACGCCAGCCGGTCTCCCCAGCTCCGCGCCGTCAGCCGCCCATTGAATCGGCTCCGCATCATCGCGCAAACGGCTTCGGGCGACGCATTCGTATACAGGTCGATATCGCTTCCGAGGTCGGGCCAGTGATCCAGCGACTTGATCACAGTTGCGTCCAGACGGCTTTCCTTAAAGGCCGCGCACAGGACGTTCAGGAAATCCACCGCCGCGGCGATCCGCTCGTGCTCGTCTGCAAGCGCCGCTTCCACCCATTTCGCCCGGACCGCGTCCCCCGCCTCTCGCAGCGCCGCGAGCGCCAGCTCCATGCCGCGCACGACCACATGGTTGGAAGACGCCAGCGCCACCAGCGCATCGAAGCTTTGACGGTCCATCTCGCGCAGCGCCCTGGCCGCCGCCGCTTCTCCGGCCTCCCGCGGCAGCAAAAGCAAGCGGGAGAGCAGCGTCATCATCGGTTCCATGGAATCGCCCAAAAGCCCGGGTTTCGGCACAGCGTTTTTCATAGGCGTTATCTTTGGCTCTGCGGCTGCGTACTGGAATGACTGCCGTTGTTATTGTTGTCGTTCCCGCTGTTGCTGTTGTTTCTCGGGATTAACTGCACCGCCCCGGGTGTTCCCCGGACCTGCTGCGTGTAATTGCTGATTGCTCCGTTCACCGCGCTCTCGCTGCCGTAAGCCACGCTCCCCAGCGGCTGCCCGGTGGCGGTCACTCGCGTCGCCAGCCCCACGTGGTCGCTCGCATCGCCGGCCCGCATCGCCTGCGCGTAGTAGTACTGCGCCGTCTCGAGGTCGCCCGCCTGCTCAGCCAGATACGCGCGATTGTTCAGCGAGAAGGCACTGCCCGGATCCAGCCGGAATGCCTCCCGAAAATCCTGATCCGCCGCCGCCCAGTCATTCTCGTTCGCGGAACTCACGCCCTGAAACGCCAGCACACGCGCGCGTTCCAGATTCATATCCGTATGCTGGATGCGCCACCGCAGGGCGCGGGCGCTGTCCGCCGCCGCCTGGCTCACCGCTTTCCCTCGCCATGTGCGGTTCGTCGTCACGATCAGCGGCTGCTTCGACCCCGTCTCCGCGGCCTCGTCGTAATACTCGAGCGCCGCGCTGAAATTGCCCGTCGACTCCTCCGCCACGCCCAGATTATTCAGCGTGAACGGATTTTTCGGATCCAGCGGCAAAGTCTGTTCCAGCAGCGACCGCGCTTCAAATGGATGATCCTGCGCCAGCATCTCCACGGCTTCCACGTTCGCCTGGTCGATGCGCATCGGCCGATCCTGCATGTCGTTCAGCGCCACCACCATCGGCTTGCCCCTGAGCTGCCTGCTGCTGCTCATGGCGATCGTCGCGTCGCAGCTCTGCTCTCCCGCCAGCCTGTAAAACGTCTCGGCATTTTCGAGTTCGCCCTGCAGCTCGGAGACGTAACCCAGATTGTTCAGCGTGAACGGATCGGAAGGATCGTAGAGATACGCCTTATAGAAGAGCGCTTCGGCCTTGTCATAATGATGGTGCTGGATCTCCTTCACCCCGTCGCGATTCAGTCGCTGCACCGGAGTCAGCCGGCTGCGGCGTGGTATCACGATCCGCAAATCCCGCGCCAGCGCGGGTGTTCCGGCTGTGGCTATCAGGAGCCCAAGCGCCGCAAGATGACTTAACCGTAGCCGAGTGAAGAACATGGGGGATCGAAGCACCTTGCCGCCACGGTCTTCACCACAGGAACCGTTTGGGCATACACGTTGGATGCGAGGTGCCCGCAGGTGTTGCCGCGAGACACAGGAACTCTCGAAAACATAAGGCCACCGCCGCGAAGGGGTCATCATCCTAGTGAGATGCTGTCCATGCCCTTACGCAAGGTACGCTTCATGGTTCGTTTCTTCGCTTTCTTCGCGCTTGCCGGCCTCGCGGCGGCGCAGTCCTCCACTCCTGCATCCCGCGCCACCCCAGGTGCAGCGCCATTACAGGATCCCCCCGCTGCCGTCGTCGGCAAGCTGCCTCCGCTGCCCAAAGGGGCGACCACCGTCATCGGCGGCGCCATCCGCGACATCAATCCGGTGCTCGATCGCTTCACGCTCAAAATCTTCGGGGGCGGATCGATGAAGATCCTCTTCGACCAGCGAACCCAGGTGTATCGCAACGGCGTTCGCATTCCGGTGCTCGATCTCCGCCCCATCGCTCACGCCTCCGTGGAAACCACGCTCGACGGAACCCATGTCTACGCCATGCGCATTCACATGCTCACACAACTGCCACAGGGCGAATGCCAGGGTCAGGTCATCAGTTACGATCCGCAATCCGGCCAGCTCCGCATCAACGCGGCGCTCTCGCCTCAGCCCGTCGTGCTGGATGTTCCTGCGGGCACGCCGGTCGTGCGCATCGGAGAAACTACCTTCCAGGCCGGCGGCGGCGGCATCGCAGATCTTGCGCCCGGCTCGCTCGTCGATGTGCAATTTTCCGCCAATGGCTCCGGCCACGGCGTCGCTACTCATATCGATGTGCTCGCCACCAACGGCGCCGACTTCATCTTCGGCGGCGTGCTGGCCTTCCTCGATGTGCCCGGCGGCCAGATGACCATCCTCGATCCGCGCGACAACGATCGATATGCGGTGACCTTCGATCCTTCCCAGTTCCCCGTCATCCGCCAGCTCCACGAAGGCTCCCACGTTCGCGTTGCCGCCCGCTTCGACGGAACCCGCTATGTAGCCACAACCATCACCGCGGAATAACTGGCTCCCCGCTGGGTGCCCCATCCTGATCCCCAGCCTCACCGCGGACCGGGTGGGCGCTGACGGCGCGCCGGAACCGGGGTCCCCGGCGAGCGTGCTCGACGGGGTGGGGGAGACGCAACGCTGTCCAGCCCGGCGCCTGAGCGCCGGGAACGCAGTCCGGAAGAAGAGAGTCCCGGAGGGACGACGGTGACAAATCCTCCGCGACCTCCTCGCCGCGCTCCCGAACTCCGCGTCGCAGGCGCTGCTCCTCGTCTCCAAATGGCAACCGCGCCGCGCGCGCCGGGAATCCAGGTTCTTTCCAGAGGGAACCTTGCAGAGTCCCGCATCCGTTCGAAACGCGCCTCGCCCCATCCTGATGTTCCTCATCCTGAGGGTGGCGTTGGCCATTCCTTTGCCGCTGCTGGTCGCCGAGCTGCCCCTCAAATTCTGAGACGTCAGCTTCCACATTTTCTTCGCCTCCCACTGCGTCCGTCACTGGTTCAATCCCTGAAACACCAAATGGTTCGCGGGCTTCTCGCAAACCACCTGGCCTCCGCTGGCGCAGCAGTGGGTGGCCATCCTCTCCTGGATTCCGGGCCTGAACCGGGCGTTTATGGCGGTGGACCCGGCCGCCATTCTGCGGCTGGCTGTCGGCAGTCGGACTGCTGGCCGCGGAGTGGATTGACCGCTTCCGCCTGCGTGCTGCGATCGATCCGGGGGGCGCGGCTGCCCTCAGTTGCGGGGTCGCGGCGGACTGGACGAACTACCGCCCGGTCAACGACGTGAATTTCAGGGTTGCGCCCGTAGCCGAATGGCTGAGCCGCGGTGGCCACGATCGCTGTCGCTACGTGACTCTCGGCTATGGCAACCTGCTCTCCCGTCTGGCGCTGCTCACCAGCGCCACCAGCGTCGACGGCGAATCCGGCTCGTCCCGCATGCTGCCCGAACCTCGCCAGCTACGGCGGCGCGGCACTGACCAGCGCCAGATTCCACGGCAAAGGAGGCGTGGAGTCCCTCCAGGCCATCCTGCGCCACGCGCCCCGCTGCGGCCTGCGATGGGTGATCGTTGCCGATCCCTGGTACGATCCCCTGCCCGATTTCGCCGGCTGGCGGCGCGTCAATCAGCTCGGCAACGGCGCTGTCATCATCTGGTCGAAAGACGGCATCCCTCTCGCCGTCCCCATGAACCCAACGCAGATCCCGCTGCTCCGGCAGGGTATTCTCCGCGGCATCCTCCCATTCGGCAGCAGCATTCTCGCCGCTCTGGCGCTGATCTGCCCCTGGAAGCGCCGCCGCGCTCTTCTTCCCAAAGCCACTTCCTCGGCGCGTGCTTCCGGCATCTTCCCCAGCAGAAAGGCTTCCTCCTCAGCGATGGCCCGCCAGGTCACCCAACCCGCAAAGCGCCCACTGCCATGCACGTGCGCGCATAGCGCCCGCCGCGGTCCCCACCAGGCCAAAAAACGCTGGACGCGTCCTCCATTCTGCGCATCCAATCTGTTGAAATTCGATGAACGCTCGTTTGCAGGACGGAATTTCTTTTCCACACTCCGGAGCAGCCAATGATCTCGGTCGTTGTCCCCATCTACAACGAGGAAGAACTCCTCTCCACATTCCACGCGGCGGTGGCGACCGCCCTGCGAGACACTGGCGAGGATTGGGAAGTCGTCTATGTCAACGACGGCTCCAGTGACACCTCGCTCGACCTGATGAAAGAACTGCAGAAGCAGGATTCCCACATCGTCGTCGTCGACCTTTCCCGTAACTGGGGACACATGGGCGCGATCTCCGCCGGACTGCGGACCGCGCGCGGCGACGGCGTGATTATCATGGACGGCGATTTCCAGGATCCTCCTGCCGTCCTCCCGGAACTGGTCGCTGCATGGCGCGGCGGCGCGCAGGTGGTCGTGGCTGTCAGACGCAGCCGCCAGGAGAGCCGCAAGCTGCTCGCTCTCCTCTTTCCCGTCTTCTATCGCGTGCTCTCCGCTGTCTCGGACTACCCGATTCCGCTCGATGCGGGCATCTTCGGCCTCCTCGACCGCCAGGCCCTCGATTCCATCAACGGCCTCCGTGAAGGCAATCGCTACCTTCCCGGCCTGCGTGCCTGGGTCGGCTACCGGAACGCCATCGTCTACTACGATCGTCAGGATCGCCTCGCCGGCGACGGCAAGCTGTCCTTCCTCAGCCGCATCAAGTACGCGATGGATGCGATCACCAGCTTCAGCTTCAAGCCGCTGCGCCTTTGCTTCGCGCTGTCCTGCGTGCTGATGTCCGCTGTCGTTGTCCTGGGGATCCTCTCGTTCTTTGCCGGCAGCGCGCTTTCCGCGGCCGGCCTCGGCATCGCTGCCGCGGTCTTTGCGGTCGGAGCGATGCTGCTGTTCTGCCTGGGGGTCATGGGCGAGTACCTCGGGCGTGTCTACGACGAAGTCCGCAGCCGTCCGCTGTCGATCATCAACAAGGTCTTCTACGCGAACGAAGGGATCGGGGCGGGAACGCCCGATCAGATTATGGAAAGAGAACCCGCACTGGCTCTCAAGGGGCGCGCAGCGTAAGACCGCGCAGCGCTCCATGGCTCTTCAGGGGCCGTGCGATGCGTACGCTACGTCACTGTTCGTCTTCCGCGCTGCAGTCGCGGGCTGCGACGCCTGGGGCTTCCTTTGAGCCCGTTGCGTCTGCCCTCAACCGGTCTCCGGCTGGGCTCGCGCTCTCGGTGTTTTTCCCAGGCCACGGAGACTGAACAACGTGCCGCACAATTCGCCGGAGAATTTCAGCAAGCTGAAAACCCGCATGGTCGCGGGCAGCGCCGTCCTGCTTTCCGGCTCCACCTTCGCGACTCTCTTCAGCTTCGCCTACAACGTCGTCATCGCCCATTTCCTCGGCCCCGACAATTACGGCCAGGCCGTTGCCGTCTACACTGTTCTCACCCTCGTTTCCACCCTCACGCTCTCCTTTCAGCTCCTTTCCGCCAAGGTAACCGCTCAGCAGGAGACGGAGGACGGCAAACGTGCCGTCTGCCGCGACCTGCATCGCCAGGCCTCTGTATGCGGCGGGGTCGTCGCGTTCTCGCTCTTCCTCTTCGAGCGGCCCATCGCCGACTACCTTCACTTATCCAGCCCCCTCCTCATCCTTCTCATCGCGGTTGGAGCGGGCTTCTACGTTCCCCTCGGCACCCGTCGCGGCTACGTTCAGGGTCTGTATGGTTTTCGCCGCCTGGCCGTCAATCTCGTCCTCGAAGCCGGCGTCCGCCTCGGCGGATCGTACCTCATGGTGCTGCTGGGTACCGGCGTTATCGGAGTCATCGCGGCCAACGCCGCCGCCTCCATCATTGCCTGGGCCGCGATTGCCCCCGGGCGGTCTGCCGCGACACTCACCCGCCTGCCTCTTCGCCACGTGCTGCCGGAAATGTCCCAGGCTCTGGTCTTCTTTTCCGGCCAGATGCTCATCAACAACTCCGACATGGTGCTGGTCAAGCACTTTTTCGTGCCCATGCTCGCCGGCCTCTACGCCGCTGTCGCCCTGATCGGCCGCGTCATCTACACATTCTCTTCGGCCGTCGTCAACAGCATGTTCCCCATCTCCGCCGGCGCGCATCAGGAAGACCGCAGGAGCCTCTCCCTGATGGCGACCTCGCTCCTTCTGGTGCTCGGCGTCGGAGCCGTAATGACCCTGGGCCTCCTCGTCGTTCCCTCCCACGTCTGGATCGTTTTCTTTGGTGCGGGATTCCGGATGCCCGGCCAGCACGGCTTGTCATACCTGCTCGCCCTCAAAGGCATTGCCTGCGTCATCTACTCCCTCAGCGTCGTAATCATCACCTACGAGATGTCCTACCGGATCGCCAACACCAGCTGGATTCAGTTAGCGTTCAGCGCCGCGGTCATTGCCGGTATCTGCTGCTTCCATTCCTCTCTGGAAGAAGTGATCCTTGTGCAACTGGTGCTGATGATCGCGCTCCTGCTGGTCGCTGGCATCCCCATCCTGCGCGAAGCCCTGGGCCATGCGGAAGAGCCGGATACCAGCTGTGCGCCTTTCCTGCCCGTCATTCGCCGCTCCTCGGAAGCGGAGGCCATTGCCGAGTTCCTCAAATCCGATTTCGATCACATCGCCTATGGCGACTATCGCAGCAGCCTCCGCGCCATGGTCCTGGCCCCCGATTGCAGCAATCCCGCGGAGAATGCCCAGCGGCGCGCCCTGCTCTTCCTCCGCCATCTCGCCCTCTGGAAAGAATTGCCGTACGGCACGCTGTGGTACGACGTCGTGGTGCGGGAAGCGGACCTCGCCGGCATTCGCGTCTTCCCCCGCGCCCAGTGGACCAGGATGGGCGCCCGCAGCTTCACCGTCCCCGAAATCGTTGCGCGCATGCGCGAGCGCATACAAAACTGCCCCGGCGATCCCTCCGCAGCGAAGATCGCTTCCATGAGCAGCGCCCTCGAACAGGGCGAACTCTCCGCCGCTGCCGTCCTCCTGATCGGCCGGCCCGATGCCGGTCCGCTCACGGTCATCGACGGCAATCACCGTCTCATCGCGGCCGCGCTCGCCGGCCGCCTCGATCGCATTCGCTTCCTCTGCGGGGTCTCGCCCAAAATGAGCGGGTGCTGCTGGTATCAGACCAGTTCCGCCACTCTTGCCCGCTACGCTGTCAATCTCCTGCGCCATTTTGTCTACGATCCCGAAGCCGAGCTCACCTGCTGTCGCCTCGATGCCGCTCCACTTTCCGACGAGACCCTTGCGGTTCAACCCCCGCGCACCACCGGCGTGCCAGTCTGACCGGGAAGCTCTCCCGCACGCCTGCCGAAAACAGAAAAACCGCCATACCCCGCAGGCTCTGAACGAACCCGCGGGATATGGCGGCGGAGACGAACTGCCTGATCTACCAGCGATAGACCCTGAGCTCATCGAGATACAGAGTGGACGAGCCGCTCGAGCCGACTCCATCCACCTCGAAATTGGTCACCTCCGAAGGCGCCCATCCCAGCGCGAAGGCCGACAGGACCGTCGCGTTAATTGGTTTCTCCACGCCATCCAGCCAGACTGCGTGATAAGTTACATCGCCCGAGCTGTTCCGGGAATAGCTGATTTCGATGTGATGCCAGGCATTTTTGCTCCAGTTCCTGACATTGCACGTCTGCGACGAATGCACCCACTTGTCCGAGTACGCAGCAGGAGTGCCCGCATTCTTCGTATAGTCCCAGGTACTGTAATTGCCGTCGCACTGGAAGCCGAAGATCACGGTTTGCCCGTTCGGCATCGTCTGATTCACATCCATCTCCAGGTTTTCGACATCCGTTGCGGAGCTGGTGAGGTACACCCAGGCGTCGTACACGAAATTCTCCGAACTTGTGTTGTCGCCGAAGGAGACGTAGTAGCGCTCGCCTCCCTGGTCGGTATACTTTGTCGCGAACTTCCGGGAGTCGCCGCTCAGGGTGGGGGTACCCACCAGTGCCATGCTGCCACTGGCGGTGCCGTCGGTGCCGCTGTCGTCGACTTCCACCCAGGAACTCAGCGTCTGGATGCTGCTGACGCTCACCGCATCGGAGGGAATGCTGGGCGCGCTGGAGCTGCTCCCCACTGTAATGGACAGATTCACTACGCAGGAGGCCCCCTGATCGCCCCACGACTTCACATGCAGCGTGTGCGCCCCGCTCGAGGCCGATGCCGACGTGTCCAGCGACGTCCCGCTGATCGTGTCCGCGTCCGCGTCGCTGTCGAACGAGTAAGCCATCGAACTCACCGCCTGGCCCGAGCAGGTGCTCGCCGTCGCCGTCACATTGAACGGTGAGGAAACGGTGGCGCCATTCGCCGGGCTGCTGACGCTGATTCCGCTGCTGGTAGTGCTCTCGTCCGCCACTGCGGACGAACCGGTGACGTCGATCGCGACATCGGTCACGCACGACGCGCCCTTGTCCCCCCACGCCTTCACATGCAGTGTATGTTTGCCCGTCGATGCCGAAACGCTGGTGTCAATCGAGGTGCCGTCCACCACGGTGGTATCGGAGCTGCTGTCGAGCGAATAGCCCATCGTGCTCACCGGCTGATCGGAGCAGCTGGAGGCATCTGCGCTGAGGGTAAAGGGCGATGTCAGCGACGCGCCGTTCGCGGGGCTGCCGACGGTGGGATTGGCAAATGCGGGAAGGACAAGTGCGAAGATAACCGGGAGGAGAAGAGTACGATATCGGTTCATCCGTTCCATTCCTGATTGAATTTCTGGCCCTTGCAGGGCGTGGGTTTGCGCAGACTTCCAGGCCGCCCTTCGAGCGCCGGGGAGTCATCGGGTTTTCGCATTCCTGGGTGGTCTGAGGCTTAGGACAACGTGCGCCTGAGTCGAACTCGACAACCTCGTTTTGCACGATCTGGCGGCACGCTCCGGCTTGCGCCTCGGCTCACACGCGCAGACTCATGCCCCTGCCGGGGGGAAGAAACGAAGTGGAGGACCGGTCGTGCTTTCCCTGCTCCTGAGGCCCGGGAGTAGCCCTGCATCGTGTCTCGCGCCCACAGCTGATTCAGGCAGAAACACTCATTGAATTGCTAAACGGATGATACTCATTTATCCCCGGAACACAACTGTTTTTTAAGGGGGATACAAAAAAATCCAAACTTCAGGCATCCTTTTTTCAATTCGTGCAATTAGTGCCAAACGGGCTGGAAAATTCCATCCGGTGCGCCGCGAGAATTACACGTTTCGGGGCATTTTTCGTCTCTCCAGTAACCGGCAATGGTGGCCGATCCGCCGCGTAAATTCTCGTTTTCCACAGCCTTCCAGTAGGGAGGGACGCGCGCTCCGACCGCCCTGAGAGAGCCAGCGTGCTGGTGAACTGGTTTTGTGTAAGGCTAAGGGAGGCGGGGCCAGGCTCCGGCTCGGCAGGGGAAGGGGCAGCATCCCGGCTCGTGTTTCCCCGTAACTGACTGATAATCTTACTATTCAATCAATGAGTTCCAAAAACAGGCGCGATTTCCTCAAATTTTGTTTGGCCTCGGCGCCCGCTCTTGCTTTCTCCCGTTACGCTGCCGGCGTTGTCACGCCTGCCTCTGCGCCAGCACACACCCCTCCCCCTCTACCCCACTCCCCACCGCTCCGCCGCTTCATCGATCCTCTGCCCATTCCTCGCCGCCTGCGGCCCATCGGCAGGCGCGACGGAGCCGTTTTGTACCGCGTGCGCATGGTGGAATTCGAGAGGAGCCTGCACTCGCATCTCCCCCCCGCCCGCCTGTGGGGCTATGAAGGCGAATATCCGGGGCCGGTCTTCGAAGCCAGGGTCGGCGCTCCCGTGCAGGTGGAGTGGAGCAACGATCTGCCCCAGCGGCACCTGTTCCTCATTGACCAGCGCCTTCGCGCGAATGCGCCGCCCACCCCCGCCGTCCGCGCCGTGCCCCATCTTCACGGCTCGAGAACCCCTTCTTACAGCGATGGTCTTCCGGAAAACTGGTTTACGCCCGGGCATTCCGTCGTCTACCACTATCCCAATGAGCAGCTCGCCACCACCCTCTGGTACCACGATCACGCCGCCGGCATCCACCGGCTGAATCTTTACGCCGGGCTTGCGGGATTTTATCTCCTGCGCGACACGCGCGAGCTCGCCATGAATCTGCCTTCCGGCGATTTCGAGATCCCCCTCATGCTGCAGGACCGCACCGTCGATGCGCGCGGTCAGCTCGTCTACCAGCCCGCGTACTCCGACGGCACCCCGCTGCCTCCCGGCCGCTGGGGTCCTCAGCTGTTCGGAGATCTTCCCGTCGTGAACGGCGGTATCTCTCCGTTCCTCGAGGTCGAGCCGCGGCGCTATCGGTTCCGCGTGCTCAACGCGGCCAACGGCCGCTTCTTCAACCTCTTCATGAATCTGGCGAAGAGCCCCACCGACATTCCTTCGCTTATCACGTTTCATCAGATCGGCAGCGATGGCGGCCTGCTCGCGGCTCCCGTACCGCTCCAGCACGTTCTGCTCGGCCCCGCCGAGCGCGCCGACCTCATCGTCGACTTCACCGGCCTTGAGGGCCGCACCGTCACCCTCTCCAACAACGCGACCAGCCCCTGGCCCGGCTGGGATCTGCTCCAGCCGCTCTACGCGGCTCTGCCGGAGCTGATGCAGTTTCGCGTCACGCGCCCGCTTTCCAGCCCGGCCAGAGCCTTCAGCCTGCCGCCGCCGGTCTCCGTGCCGCGCCTCAGGCCCTCCCAGGCCGTGCGCACTCGCACCTTCGTCCTCACCGATCAGATGGACGCCAAAGGCAGGTCGATCAGAATGCTCATCGACGGCAGGATGTATGACGCGCCCACCACCGAATTTCCCGTCCTCGGATCCATCGAGAGGTGGCGTTTCCTCAACACCACCGACGATACCCACCCCATGCACCTGCATCTGGTGCAGTTCCAGATCGTGGAGCGCCAGGGCTACGACTATGGAATGTTTTTGCTGCACAACAGGATCGTGATGAAAGGCTTTCCCCGCCCACCCGCTCCCAATGAGGCGGGCTGGAAGGACACCGCCCTTCTGAACCCAGGCGAGGTGCTCACCATCCTCGTTCCCTTCCTGGGCTTCACCGGCAAGTATCTCTACCATTGCCACATCGCCGAGCACGCCGAGAACGACATGATGCGGCCCTTTGTGGTCGTGGTTCCCGGGACGGTCAGCGAAGCGCAGCCGTCCCGGTCCTGAACCTGTCCCGTCCTAACTGCCACCTCCGAAGCTCGACGGATCGCAGTTGCCGGGGGGCGAATTCGGCGTCGGCGGCGTCGGCGGCGTCAGCCACGGCGGATTCGTGAAGTCGAAGAAGTCCAGCAGATTCGGCTGCGCCGCATCGCGAGCGGTCAGGTTGGCGGTTGGACCGATGAACCGGTTCTCCACAAACTTGATCACCGCCGTGTGATCCATGGGCGTGTGCCCCACATAGTGCGGCTTGGTGAAGGGCGAGATAATCATGTTCGGCACCCGGAAGCCCAGTTGCGCGGCGAAGCCCTGTTCCGTCGCCGCGTCCGTGGGCTGCGTTCCCGGCTCGCCGGACGTCAGGTCGCAATACCCTTCATTCCCGCTGCCGACCCACTCCGGCGAGCCACTGGGAGGCAGGCAGGGGTAATACTGATCGGGGTTCACCGCGATCGTCGAGATGTCCGGAATGCTCGACGACGGCTCATCGCCCACCATCGACAGCGTGTTGTCGTTGGAGTTGTTGGGCACCGGCGGCACATGGTCGTACGGCCCGCCGCCTTCGTCATATGCGAGGAAGAACACCGAATTCGGCCATTCCGGGCTGGCCATGAATGCGTTGATGATGCTCGCTACCTCCGCCTGTCCTTTCAGAACCGACTGGGCGGAGCCGGGGTGTTCGTCATCGTAGGTGAATCCCGGCTCGATGTACGCAAAGGCAGGCAGCGTGTTGTTTTTCAAATCCGCGTAGTACCCGTAGGTCGGATCGCTGATGGGCGCAATGTGCGTTGGATCGATGCAGAAGGAGCCACTCGTGTCGCCGACCACCGTCGAAGACACCGTGGGCGGTGTGCACGCCGCTTTTGATGGGTTCGCATAGACGTATTTGACCGAATAGGTGAAGTCTTCGAACTCCGAGGCCGGGAAGTTGGCGTCCGCGCCCCCGCTGCACTCGTCGTCGGCCGCACAGTCTCCCTCGGTCACGGTGTAGTAGATCTTCCAGGAAACTCCATTCTTATCGAGTTCCTCGAAGATGGTGTTCATGTCCAGTTGCGGCAGCTTGTCGGCTCCTGGATCCTTGGTCAGCCCCTCGGTCGTGCCCCCG
Source organism: Acidobacteriaceae bacterium (assembly GCA_035503835.1). GTDB lineage: Bacteria > Acidobacteriota > Terriglobia > Terriglobales > Acidobacteriaceae > Palsa-343. The sequence continues at coordinate 14,442 of DATJSY010000005.1, forward strand.
GTCAGCGTGGCGATGCGGTTGTCCACCGTATAGCTGGACACCGGCGAAAACCACCGGTCCGAGAGCGCGAACTGGCTCGCCATGTAGTAGTAGTAATTCAGCGTTGACTGCGTGTAGTACCCCATCGCGCGTTCGCCCGCCGTATCTGTAAAACTCCCCGAGCAGCTGCCGGAAGCCGCGCAGCTCGTCGCATAACCCTCCGCGTTGTGAACAAATCCGTTCATCAGGATCGGACGGCTGGCGCTGAAGTCGTACGTGTTCACGTCGCCGTAGCTTGCCTCCCACGCCGAGGATTCGTCATCGACGCAGGTGCTGGTGAGGGCGAAGATCGGGAACGTCGCGCCCTGGTCGTTGGTGTTGCTGAAATTCCTCATGGTGCTGTCGGTACTCGGCGTCGTCCCCGTGAGCCCATCCACTTCATACGTGGTGCCGTCATACGAGTTCCAGTCGTTGGCATCGCGATACGGATCGAGCATCCCGAAGTAGTTATCGAACGAGTGATTCTCCTGCATCATGAAGATCACGTGATCGATCTCGTCTTCGTTCCCTGAAGCTTCCACCGTCACGGTAGCCTGGGCCGTCGTCGATCCGCCTGTTCCCGTCGCCGTCGCCGTATAGGTTGTCGTGTCCGCCGGCTGGACCGTCTGCGTGCCTCCGGTAGGCTGCAGCGTGTAACTGCTCCCGTCCGTGCCGGTCACTGTCACTGAGGTCGCATTGGTTGCCGTCACCGTCAGCGTGGACGTCCCTCCCGCCACAATCGCCGTGGGACTGGCGCCAATCGTCACCGTTGGCGGCCCCTCCGCAGTCACCGTGATCGTCACGTTCGCCGTGGCGTTGTTCCCTCCAGCTCCTGCCGCCGTGGCCACATAGCTCGTGGTCTCTGTCGGGCTCACGCTCTCTGTTCCGCCTGTCGCGGCCATCGAGTAGCTCGACCCATCCGTGCCACTCACCGTCACCGTCGTCGCATTCGTCGCCGTCACGGTCAGGATTGTCGACTCACCCTGGCTGATCGTCATGGGGCTGGCTGTAATGGTCACGGTCGGAGGTCCCGTTGCCGCCGCCACCGTCACCGTCGCCGTCGCTGTGGATGTTCCGCCCGATCCCGTCGCTGTCGCCGTATACGTCGTATTTGCCGTCGGCTTTACGATCTGCGTCCCTCCCGTAACCGGGATCGTATAGCTGCTCCCGTCTGACCCGGTCAGCGTCACGCTGGTGGCGTTGTTCACCGTCACCGTCAGCGTCGACGTCTGGCCCGCCGTAATCGAAGCCGGGCTGGCGCTCAGGCGCACGGTAGGCGCCGTTTGTCCCGAGCCGGTCGTTTTTCCCGTTCCATTAATCCAGCCGCACCCACTCAGGGGCAGCAGGCAGCAGGCAGCAAGTACAAACGCGAAAACCGGCAGTATGCGGGCGGACAGTTTACGCGCAGGCGGTGTCAGCAAGGTAGCTTCCTTCCATTCGCCGGGGCATCGCCCGGGCAGGCTATGTGCCCCGAGTTAGACGATTCCCTCACGATGGGAGGTTGTCTTTGCAAATGCTGCGTTATCCGGCGTTGGCGCATTCCTCGTCGTCTGAAAGAGTTGCGCGCGACGCCCGCAGCGGCATCCCTTCCCTCGCCGGGTGCAGCGCGTTCTCAATTACCGCCGATTCCACGTCGCCGCCATCGGTCTCTCCCAGTTCGACCGACCCACCAGCGCCTCTTGCCCGCCAGCGCCATCCCGGCACGCGCCGGCCGTTCACTCCCGGGCTCTCCTCGGCGATCGCCCGCTTGCACCGATGCAACTCGAACCAGCGCAGGTAATTGCGCACCACGCTCCCCATCGTCATCTGGATCCCCGCCTGATAGTTGTGCAGCGCCATCTGCCGCTCGAGTTCCGGCGACTCCAGAATGGCCACCAGCTTGTCGGCCAGATCCGCGGCGTTCCCTGTCTGGTAAAAGCTGATCGCCATATCGTCATCCCTGGCCATGCAGTGAAAGTCCGGGATGTCCGCGCACACGATCGGCAGTCCAAATTCGCAGGCCTGGTGCGCCGGGCCGCTCGATCCTGTCGACGAATCGTACGGCATGACCAGCAGCGAGCTGGTGCGGAACATCTCCGGAAGATCCTCGTCCCGCACGTAACCGAGAAACTCAATCGGCAGATGTCCGGGCTGGGCCGCGCGCACGGACTCCCAATAACCCGGCCGCGTGTGATGATTCCCGCCCGCTACCACCAGCCGCGCGTTCGGCACCCGTTCCAGCACCAGCGGAAACGCGTTCATCAGCGTCTCCAGACGCTTGTACGTCCCCCAGTGCCCGAAGGCCAGAACGCGCAGATCGGGATTGCCCCGCACGGTGAAGTCCGGCGGCGCGGATACGGTGGAGAAGGTCCCATGCGTGCCAACCACGACATTCTGCGCCGCGTATTTCTTCATCAGCGTGCGCCGGTAGGCCGACAGCAGCACCGAGACCGAATGCGCCTTCAGCAGCGCCCGGGTCGCCACGTTCGTTCCCAGGCGGTACAGCTTCTCGCGCGTCACGCCCGCATCGCCAAAGTCCACGTGCTCAATGATGTGGTGCAGCGTGATGTGCGTGTAAAACCCGGCGGCGCGCGTGAGCGCGGGGGCAGACAACCCCGCAAAGGCCGCGAATGGGCTCTCCGGCCCCGCAAAACTGGAAAACACCAGGTTGAACCACACCACGTCCGGCTGCAGCCCGCGAATGGTGTTCAGCAGGCGCGCCGGCGTCGCCAGGCTGCCGAACTTCCAGCACCGCACCACGCTGAATTCCGGCAACTCCCGCGGAACTTCGCCGTTCCCCGCTCCCTTTTCCGCAAAATCGTATTCCGTCAGCTCGTCCGCCAGAATCGTCAGTTCCACGTCCGGATACCGCTGGATCTCCCGCGCGATGTGCCACGAGTATTCGTTCAGCTGCCGCCGGCTCGGGGGGAACGCCGCCACTAAGCAAATTTTCATTTGGCCCGCCTCAAAACAGGTTGATGCTTACGTAAGGTCGAAAAACCTGGTTTTTGCCGCCAGCAAAGTTGGGGAACGTCTCCTCCTGCACGCCCGCCGAAAAGCGAATGGGATATTTTACGTGGACCGTCCCCGTGTCTTCGCTGAAGCTGCGGCCGAACGGGCGCATGTACGACACCGACAGCCCGTTTTGCGTCATGTCGTAGAGATGGAAGCTGCGGGTGTTGTCGTATGCGGTCGAGGCCTGAATCTCCCAGTTTCTCGCCGGTAAGTAGTCGACTTTCCCTGCCGGGCGCAGCGCCTGAGCGATTCCCGAGTGCACTACGAAATTCCCCGGTGCTACCACATACGGCACTACTCGCCACGAACGCAGGTCCTCCGCGATCCCCTCGATATTCAGATGCGGAGAAAACTCATGTGTGAGGCCGATGTATGACGAGGTGATGTAGTTTTCTGTGTTGCCGAGCGTACTCGACGTAAATAACTGGTCGTTCGAGCCCCACCCGGTCACCAGAGCCGTTCTCGCCCACGGCGCGCCCACCCGGAAATCCACCGCCCCACCCAGCGTCGACTCGTGCAGCGGAATCTCCGTGAACGACCCGAAGTCGTGGATCACGTAGGCGTTCACCGACAGCGCGTCGAAAAACGACCCGGTGCTCAGGTAGGTGAACAGCCGCCCGATATTCTGATTCATATCCCGGGGCGAAAGCGTATCCCGCCGCACCGTCCCCTGGAATCCCGCGTTGAACGTCAGCATCGTCGTGCCCAGACGAAACGTCGGCGCTGCGCCGTAGTTGAAGTTGTAGTCGTACGTATTCCGCCTCACAATGCCGATCGCCGGCACGGAAATCATGCCGCGCGCGTTGCGGATCTGGAAAAACCCTCCCGTCGTTGGCACATGGTTCACGTGCACGTGAAACGCATCCGTCCACTCCGTGTCGATCGAATAGCGCGGCAGCGGCAGCTTTGCCGTATCCACGGCAGAGCCGTAGATCGCCGGAGGATTCCCGAAGGTCTTCGAGTCCAGCACGTAAACCGTGCTGTCTTCGTAAATGGGCTGCTGCTGCACGTTGGACAGCACGCTCACATGGCGATCGATGCGGTAGCCTTCATTCGCCCCCACCTGCATCAGGTCCTCTTCGGCGGTTTGATCCTCGCCCGCGGCGCTGGCCGCCTGCGCGAACTCTGAAAGCGCCGCCGTTCCCTGGTGCTCCTGCTGATAGACATTGGCCTGCGCCAGCAGAAACTCATAATCCGATTTCGCCGCATCCGACTCGCTGACCGCCGCCAGTTCCCCGGCCGCCCGCGATGTCTCGCCCAGCGCCAGATAGCTGTTAGCCAGATCCACGCGCACGTCGATGTCCGCCGCGCCTGCTGCCAGCGCGCGCTGCAGATACGTCTGCGAGAGCCGGTACTCATGCATCTCCTGCAGAATCCCGGCGGCCTGCAGATACTGTTCTCCGGTGGGCGCCGGCGTCACGCCCGCCTCCGCTTCCATCTGCGCCAGAGCGATCTGGCGCTGCGCCTCCGCGTTGTGCCCCTGCTCGACCATCAGTTGCGCGATCGCCAGACGCACGCTCACCCGATTGCTCTCCGGCGCCACCAGGGCGCGCGCAAACCGCTGCATCGCCGCGTGCTGGTCGCCCAGCGTGCTCAGCGCTTCCCCGGTGTCCACGTAAATGTCGCTCGGCACCCACGTCGCGCCCTCGGTGGGCGGATGATCGGCCAGCTTCTCCGCCATCTCAATGTTCTCGAGGGCCTCGCTGCGATCCTTCAGCCCCGCGTACGACCGCGCCAGCAGCGCATACACCTGAGCATTCTGGGGCAGATACTTCCCGGCCGTCGTCAGTTCGCCAATCGCGTCGTGATACCGCTGCTGCGAGAAGTAAATGTTCCCCACGTCCATATACAGCGTGCCGTCGTCCGGCTGAAATCGCAGCGCCGCCCGGTACTCGACAATCGCCTTGCCCCGCAATCCCTCGCGCCCATACGCGGTCGCCCGAATAATGTGGATTGGTTCTGAATCGCCCAGATACGCCTGCGCCAGCCGCGACTGCTTCACCGCTGCATCGGAAAGGTTCAGCGCCAGATCCGCATACGCCAGCCCCAGATGCGCCTGCCCGTCCTTCGGCTCCAGCCGGATCGCCTCCGTGAAATCCTTCTCCGCCGGCGCCGGCTCGCGCAGATCATTTTCCACGTATCCGCGGTTCACGTACGCTGTCTCCACCGTCGGCCCGCGCTCGATCGCCTCGCTGAACGCCTTCACCGCCTCTTCCCGCTCGCCCTTTTCCTTGTAGACGTAGCCTTCCAGCAGCGGAATGTCCGGCTCTTTGGCGAGAACGTTGTCGTATTTCTTCATCAGAGCCAGAAGTTCGTCATATCTCCCCAGATTCAGCAGGTCATAGCCCAAATAAACGACCACGTCTCGATTCTGCGGCAGCGACTGAATTGCCTTCTCGCCCATCTCCGCCGACTCGCGATAATTTCCCTGGAATCGGAAATACCGCTCCTTCTGCGCCTCGATCTGCGGATTCGCGTCCATCTCCGGCGTCGTTCGCTTCAGCCAGACCGCCGCCAGCGAAAAATCATGCTGCTCAATCGCCGCATTCATCGCGTCGGCCACAATCAGCGCGTTCTGCGGCGCCAGGCGCCAGGCCTTCTCGTAGGACGTTTCCGCCTTTCTGTAATGCTCCCGATCGGTGTACAGATCTCCCAAAGCCAGATACGGCACGTACAGGCCCGGATAATCTCCGGCCAGCTGATTGAAGTATTTCTCCGCCTCGCGATCGTTCCCTTCGATGCGCGCCGCATAGCCCAGCGACGTCAGAGCCAGCCGGCTCCGCGGATCCATGCCGAGCACCTTCCTGTAGACGGCGATCGCATCCCTGGTGCGCCCCAGCTTCAGCAGCACGTCGCCATCGAGCTGCAGGCTGTTGGGATCGTTCGGCGTCAGCGCCAGCGACGCCTTCATGTCGTTCAGCGCCGCCTGCAGCTGTCCCTCGTTCATTTCGACCTGCGCCCGCAGCCGCAAAAACCCTGGGCGATCGGCGGGCTGCACCTGCACGCTGCCGATCTGCGTCTGCGCAATCTGCAATTGCCGCTGTGCCAGATCGTCCTCGTTCAGCTGGTGGTAGAGCGACTGCAGATTCATGTGCAGCTGAATGCCGTACAGCGGCCCCTCCGCCGGCGTCGCCGGCAAATTCGCGATGGCCTGCTGGTATTCCTTCACCGCCCTATTGTTGTGGTACCCCAGCTCCGCGATTTCCGCGCGGATTGCGTGCAGCCGGTAGTAACTGGAATTGATCTGCTCCGCCCGCGCCAGGAAAGGACCCGCCCGATCCGGCTCGCTCGCCGTCACCTCCGCCTGCGCCGCCGAGAGCTGCATTCCCAGGTTCCGCGGCATCGCGTCGGCGGCCTGCACGTACAGCCGCGCCGCGTCCTTCGGTTTGCCGTCCAGCTGATACGTGTACGCCAGTTCGCCGACCACATCCGGTGGCGGGTTCTGAATGGCTTCGAGCTCCCTGATCGCCTGCGCGTAGTCGCCGGTCGCGCGATAATAGCCGGCCAGCGAGCGCTCCACGTCCGGATTATTCGGCGCTCGCCTCTCCGCCAGATGCAAATAGCGGCTCGCCTCGCCCATCTGGTTCCGGCGCTCGTAGCAGATGGCCAGCAGCAGCTCGGACCGCGCATTGGGCTGCACCTGTTCCGCGCGCTGCAGCCACGTGGTTGCGTCCGGGTAATCGGCCGCCTGTAAATACAGATTGCCCAGCACCAGCAGGTCGTCGAGCTGCTGCGGATCGGCCGCCAGCGCCTGCTTCAGCAGCTTCTCGGCTTCCGCGGCGCGGCCCATATCGCTGTACGTCTGCGCCAGGCCCGACATTCCCTGCACCGACCCCGGCTTCAGCCGCAGCCCGTGCTCAAACGCCTCCGCTGAGAGCCCGTAATCCCGGTCCAGCCGTGCTGCGTAGCCCAGCAAAAACCACAGCTGCGGATCGTTCGGTGCCGACCGCGCCGCGCGCTCGGCGTAGTTCGTCGCCGTCGCGTAATCCCCGCGCTGCAAAGCCAGCTGGGCTGCCCGCGCCAAACGCGCGTTCTGGATGTTCGATCCCCACCCCAGTTGATTCTGTGTCTGGCCGGTCGGCGCTGGGGCTTTCACCTGGCCGCCGGAGCCCACCTGATAGGTCTGCGGATGCGCAGGCCAGGCGAGCATAAACAGCGCTACTGCGCCTGCCAACTTGAGGCACTTATCTCTTGAAGTCAAACAGGTCACCAACGTGCGGTAGCAACTACTCAGGCCTTTGATTCGAGGAATCCCGATGGCGTTGGCTGCCCTGCAGATTCCCGCACACCTTTCTGCCCGCCGCTTCGCGACGAAAGGCAACCGCTGCTCCCGCTTTCCGAATCCAACTCGTTTTTCACGAGGGTACTTTGGAAAGAACCGCGCCGTCCGCTGCCTCCTCACGACCGATCCCGATGAGTTTCATCCTTCTCACGGCGGCCGTGGTTCACCTGCCGCTGCTCCTGATGGAGCTGCCGCTCAAGTCCTACGACACCAACTTCCACATCTTTTTCGCCGCCCATTACCTCCATCACTGGTTCAATCCCTGGAACACGAAATGGTTCACGGGATTCTCCCAGACCACCTATCCGCCCCTCCCCCAGCAGTGGATCGCCGTCTTCTCGTGGATCCTCGGCCTCACCTTCTCTTACATGCTGGTGCAGTTCATCGCCATCTGCCTGCTCGCCATCGGCATGTACCGCTTCGCCTGCATCTGGGTCACCCCGCGCGCCGCTTCCTTTGCCGCGCTGGGTGTCGTGCTGCTCGGCTCGGAGAGCTTCCTCATCTACAACGCCGGCCAGCTCGGCACCACCTGGGAGGCTGCCCTCTACGTCCTGGCTCTGCCTTTCCTCTACGAATGGCTCCGTTACGGAGGCTGGCGCCCCTTCATCAAGGCCGTGGTCCTCTTCGCCGCCGCCTGCGCCGCCCATGATGTCATCGTCATCTTCGGAACCGCGTTCTTCACGCTGCCCCTGGTCGCCCTGGCCATCATGGAGCGCGACAAAGGCGAGCAGAAAACCACCACCGGCGCGGTGATCGGGCGGACCATCGCCATGTTGTTCAGCGCGGGCGCGGCCATCGCCCTCGTCCTGCTCCCCTACTGGATCGCCCTTTTCAGCTATCGCATCACACAGATGCCCATCCATCACCCCAGCCGCGCCAGCTACCTCCTCACTCCCTTCTGGGGCCTCAACTACTTCGTCATTCCCTATGGCGCCCTCATCCTCGCCATTCCCTTCATCATCGTGCGCGGCTCCCGCGTACCCCGCCTGCGCCCCCTCATGATCGGCTTCTGGTTCTGTCTCATCATCGGACTCGGCGGCACCACCCCGCTCGGCGGGTGGCTGCTCGGTCGCGCCTATTACGTCCTCACCTTCGAGCGCTTCAGCTACTGGGCCACCCTGCTCTGCCTGCCCATTGTCGGGTCCCTGGTTGCCGATCTCATCGCCCGCTTCCGCATGCGCGCTGTGGTCCCGGTGGGTCTGCTGGCCGCCCTCACCTGTGCCGCCGCCGTCGCCTGGTCCACCTTCCGTCCCGTCGACAACTACAGCATCACCACGGAGCCCGTCGCCCAGTGGCTCGATCGCGGCGGCCACGACCAGTTCCGCTACATCGTTCTCGGCTTTGGCAATAAACTCTCCCGCCTCTCCATGGAAACCCACGCCGACACCGTCGACGGCGAATGGTACTCGGCCCGCCGCCTCCCGGAGCTGACCAAATTCGGCGGTGGTGAGCTGAATAACTCCAAGTTCTTCGGTACCCCCGGACTCGAGGCCCTGCAGGCGATCCTGCGCCATGCCAACCGCTACGGTCTCAAATGGGTCTTTGTCCACGAACCCTATTACTATCCACTCCTCCACTTCGCGGGCTGGCGCCAGGTCGATCAGCTCGAGAACGGTGCCATCACCGTCTGGTCGAAGGAAGGCGTGCCCCCCGCTCATCCCATGGTCTTCGGCGTCAAGCCGCCTCCGTGGCAGGGCCTCTGGTGGGGAACTGCCCCCATCGGCAGCAGCATCCTCGCCATGTTGCTGCTGCTGATTCCCGGCAAGCGTCGCCGCCAGACTGAGGATGCGACGAGCGAAGAGGAAGGAACCCTTGTCCCGGAAAGGATGGCCTCATGAAAGGCGCCCTGCTTGCCCTGGTCATGACCGCTGCCACCGGCGTGCTGCTGGCGATCGGCACCATCTGGCCAGTTCCCTCGGCGGTCTATTACGCCGGCGGCGGCAAGGGAACGCTGCTGAGCGCTGCGTCCACCCCGGAGGCGGCGGTGCAGAACCTTGGCGTCCGCATTCGCCTGCACGACTGGCAGCGCGCCTACTCCAGCCTTGCCAATAAGGCTCAGTTCACCGAGGACGCCTTCATTCACGACCTCACCGGCTACAACCTCAGCCTGCGCAGCCAGGCCAGTCTTGACAGCGTCACTGTGCGCCCCCTCCACCAGAGCGCCGATTCCGCCGACGTGGCCATGACCCTCCACTGGTTCACCGTCATGGGCCCCTTTGACGAGACTCGCAACGTCCACCTCGTCGAGAACGACGGCCGCTGGCAGGTCGACTGGCCCCTTTACAAGCAGCCCACCGTGCCGCCTCAGGTCATTCCCGTCAACTACCTGCGCTGGGACGTCATCTACAGCGGATCCGCCGACCAGTGGGGCGCGCAGGATGTCGCCGGCCCCAATGTGCGCATCGTCGACATGCGTCCCGTCAACCGCGCTGAAGGCGTTTACGTCCTCGGCGAGCTCCTCAACAACGACGTTGTTCCCGCATGGGTCACAGTGCGCGCCACCCTCGTCGGCAAAGACGGTAAAATTCTCGGCCGCGAAGGCGCCTTCGACATGATCTCGCACCGCCTGCTGCCCAAAGAGGTTACGCCTTTCCGCATCCACTTCCCCAACGTCGACCTCTCCCAGGTCGCCAGCATCCGCATGCATCCGGAAGCGATCCTGATCTCGGCGTCGGCCGATCCGGTCGTCGAAATTCTCAACCAGAAATACAGCGCGCTGCCCATCGCCACGCTCACCGGCCAGCTCTCCGATCAAAGCGGGCAGACCGTCAGCTTCGCGCATGTCCTCAGCACCTTCTACGACAGCAACGGCAACGTTGTCTGGGTTTCCGGCAGGTTCATCGGCCGCGCTCTGCTGCCGCAAACTCCGGTCAACTTCACCGTCCCCGTTCCTGAGGACCTGGCCCGCAGGATCACCAGCGAGCGGACCATCGTCGCCACCTACAGTCCTAAAGGAGTGACGCTGTGACCCTGGGCCGCAAGTTTCTGCTGGCAGCGTCTGCTCTCTTCTCGGCCCCGCTCCTGCTGGCACAAAGCCTGCGCATGAATTTGCCGGCGCAGGTGGCCGCAGGCAGCGCGTTGTCCGTCCCCACCAGCGGCAGCGGCCAGGGCACGCTCACCATTGTTGGCCCTGGCCAGGCCATTCGTCGCCAGGTGCGGCTCGGCTCGCCCGCTTCGGTGCCCGCCGGCGTCCTCTATAACGCGGGCGAATACGTCGCCATGCTTTCCTCGGGCTCCGACTCGCAGATCGGCCTTTTCGAGGTCACGCCCGCTCCGCAGCCCTCCACGCTCAGCTTTCTCGCCGAGCCTTCCCGCCTCCCCGTCGACCTCCAGGACGGCATCAGCGGCACGGTGTACGTCTTCGACGTCTACCACAACCTCATCGTCAGCCCCATGCCCGTCTCCTTCGATCTGACCGCTTCCTCCGGTCCCTCCCAGACGCGCACCGTGACCACCCGCTACGGCGTGGGCTGGACGCGCATGAACTCCGCGCCCCGCGAAGGCTCCGCGCAGTTCGTCGCCCGCGCTGCCGGCATCTCCAGCACCCGCGTCGTCGACGAAGTTCCCGGCGACCCCTGCAATCTGTCCATGACGGCGACGCCCGTCGGCGGCAAGGCAAAGCTCCAGACCGCACCCGTGCGCGACTGCAGCGGCAATCCCGTTCCTGACGGCACCGTGGTGACCTTCACCGCAACCTGGAACGGCGGCCAGTCCACCGTCGACGTCCCGCTCAAGCGCGACATCGCTCAGGTCGAGATGCCCGTTCACCCCGGCGCCACCATTTCCGTCGCCAGCGGAGTCGTCGCCGGCAATGAAATTCACTGGAGCGGCCGGTGATCCGGCGTTTGCTGGTTTTCGCCTGCGCGCTCGCGCTGCCGCTCGGCCTTCGCGCCGATCAGGCCCTGGTGCAGGTCGAGCCGCCCAACCTCCAGGGCTCGCGCCCGCTGGAACCGCTCACCGCCAGCTCGGTGGTTCGCGATTATCTCCAGTCCTGGACCGCTTTTCGAGCCGCCCTCAATCAGAACCAGCCGCGCCTGCTCAGTCAGGATTTCGTGGGCACGGCCCTCACGAAGCTGAGCCACACCATTGCCGAGCAGAACAAGCTCGGCCTCCACACGCGCTACGTCGACCGCTCCCACCATCTGCAGATCGTCTTCTATTCGCCCGATGGCTTATCCATTCAGCTCGTCGATCACGTCGTCTATGACGAGCAGGTCATCGAGGGCGCGACCGTTCTCGCCACCCAGCCCGTCCACACCCGCTATCTGGTGGTGCTTACGCCCTCGCAGACGCGCTGGCAGGTGCGCTTCTTCCAGGCCACCACGGAATAATCGGGTGCCCCACAACCTGGCCTGAACGACCCTGAGCGCAGCGAGTCGAAGGGGAGTCGAACGGCTCTGCCCGGTTTTGGCGGAAGGGAGAGAGCACGAACTCAGCGCATTTGGGTTCCCCACTCCTGTCGCCGCCTGTGGGTGCTTTTTGGGACGGCGCGGGACTCGGCCCCACCCGCCCCTTCACTTCCCCGCCACCGTCTCCTCGCTCACCACCGACGTCGGCGCGGGCTCTCCTCCGCAGGTCGGCAATCCCTTCTCGATCGCCGTTCCCTCTTCCCAGTCGTTCCACGTCTCCACCATCAGGAACGGGATCACCTGCCCCGCCGGCACATACTTCTGCCACAGATTCAGCGTGTCGCGGAAGGTCTGCCCGCACCGCGCGGAAATGTGACGGTTCAGTCCCCACGACGCCCTGCTGTCGTTGAACTCGGCCCAAGCTCCGCCCACCATGATCCTGTCCGGATATTTCTGCGCCATGGTCTGATAAAAACTCGTCAGATATCCCTGACCCCAGTGGCTCCCATCCGCCGCCCATCCCTTCGGCCCCGGATTGATCCACGGATAAAACCCGTCGAAATCCTTCGCATACTGCCCGGGCAGGTTTTCGTCGATCAGCCACGGCGCGGGATTCCACTGATTCAGCACCGCCCGCACCTTGTCCCAGTCGATGGCATTGCCGCGCGGCCACACGAAGATCACCGGCCGCCCCTGGTATGTCAGGTATGCCTCGCGCCCCTCCTTCGTGGCCAGATAGCTGTCGTGGAACATCGTCAGATCCGCGATCGCCGCATCGGTTGCGCCATCCACCGCATTCGACTCGTCGTACATCACTGCTACGTGGAAATGGTTCTTCGCCGCCTGCTTCTCGACCAGCGCATACGTCTGATCGACGAACGGGTCGCGGTCGCCGTACCAGTCCACCACGAACGCGGAGATCCCCATCCGCTTCGCGTTTTCAATCTGATCGCGAATGGTGTGAGCATCGTGCGACGAATATCCGATGTTCAGATGACTCGGCTCGCCGAACCAGCCTTCGTACACGGCCAGCAGCTGGGGCAAGGATCCTGTGGCTGTGTATTGCAGCCGCGGTGGCGGCGGCGAGCCCAGGCATCCGTGGAGCAGCAATACCGGAAAGAGCGCCGCAGCGCCGAGACGTCCAGGCATAGGAACTCGTTTAGAAGCGCGTCCTTTCGCGGAGGTTGTCGCTGCTCCCGGAATCGTAAGCAGCCCCCCGGCGTAAGTCCTGCATCGGAATGAGCATAGTCGCGGTACTGACCCGCACTTTGTCCGCGCCTCTCTGGCCAATTCCCCCGAGTCCGCTGCACCTCGGGATTTTTGGGCGCGTGAACTTCATTCCCAGACAGCTGGAGACTCAGGAACGTGTCGAATCACCCCATCGAGACTTCGAAAAAACTGCGCAGCCGGATTATCTCCGGAAGCGCCGTCCTGCTGTCCGGCTCCAGCCTCACCACGGCCATCAATCTCGGCTACAACATCGCCGTTGCCCGTTATCTCGGAACCATCGGCTACGGGCACGTGGCGGTCGTGTATACGATGCTCACGATCGCCTCCGCCGTCACCCTCTCTTTCCAGATCGTCACCGCCAAAGTGGTGGCTCAGCAGGGCTCGGAAGAGAACCGCAGCGCCGCCTACCGCTTCCTCCATCGCAGCGCCTGGAGCTGCGGCCTCTTTGTCGCCTGTCTGCTCGTCGTCTTCCGCCAATCCGTCGCGGCCTATCTCCGCCTGCCCAGTCCCCTGCTCGTCGTTCTGCTCGCCATCGGCGCTGCATTCTACGTGCCCCTTGGCTGCCGCCGCGGTTACGTCCTCGGCGCCTGCGGCTTCCGCAAGCTCGCTTCGAGTCTTGTCCTCGAAGCGGGAGCGCGTCTGGTCGGATCGCTGGTCGCGGTCTTTCTCGGCTTCGGCGTCACCGGTGTCATCGCCGCCAATGCCGCGGCCGAAGCGGTCTCCTGGCTCGTCATCCCGCCCGCTCTGGCGGCTTCGGGCAAAAGCCCGCTCGCCGGCTTCCTCGCGCTGCGCGAGCTCCTGCAGGCTCTCGTCTTCTTCTCCGGCCAGGTGCTCATCAACAACAGCGACATCGTGCTGGTCAAGCACTTCTTCGCTCCCGCCACCGCCGGCCTCTACGCCGCCATCGCGCTGGTCGGCCGCGTCATCTTCTCGTTTTCCGCGGCCGTCATGAACGGCATGTTCCCCGTCGTCGCCGGCGCCCGCCACGAAGAGCGCAGGAATCTCTCCCTCATCGCCACCTCGCTGCTCCTCGTGCTCGGCATCGGTTCCGCCATGGCCCTCGGCCTTCGCATCGCGCCGCCTTCCCTCTGGACCACCTTCTTCGGCGCCGGGTTCCACATTCCCGGACCTTACGGCCTGCCCTACCTGCTGTCCTTCAAGGCCATCGTCACCATGATCTTCTCGCTCAGCATCATTGTCATCGCCTACGAGATGTCCTACCGCATCGCCAACACAAGTTGGGTGCAGCTGGCCATCGCCGGCGCGGTCATTGCCGGAATCTGCCGCTTCCATTCCTCTCTCCGCGAAGTCCTGTTCGTCCAGTTGCTGCTCATGCTCCTGCTGCTTCTCGTGGTTGGCGTGCCCTTTCTGATCAGCACCCTCCGTCAGGCCGGATCTTCCGCCCAATCCGCATCCCCGGCCATTCGTCTGATCCGCCATGTTTCCGAGGACGAGGTCATCGCGGAGTTCCTGCGTTCTGACTTCGATCACAACGCATACCGCGAATACCACGAATCCCTGCGCGCTCTCGTCCAGCAGCCCAACCTCGACAACCCAGCCGAGTGCGCCCAGCGCCGCGCTCTCCTCTTCGTCCGCCATCTCGCTCTGTGGAAGGAAATCCCCGTCGACACGGAATGGTACGAAGTGGATATTCGCGCATCCGGCCTCGATCGCATCCGCGTTTTCCCGCGCGCCCGGTGGCGCAAGCTCGCGCGCGGCAATCCTCGGCTCCCTGACGTGGTCGAAAAGCTTGCCGCCCAGCCGATGAGCGATTCCGCGGACCCATTTCTCCGCAGGATTGATGGTTTCCGTCAGCGCCTGGCGCGCGGCGAAGCCCCTCCCGGCGCTGTGGTTCTCATTGGCCGCAGCGAATATCAGCCGCTCACCGTTATCGACGGCAACCACCGTCTGGCCGCCGCTGTCCTCCAGGGCAGCGACCTCCGGCAGCTCCGGGTCCTCTGCGGGTTGTCTGCCCGTATGGACCAATGTTGCTGGTATCGCACAAATTTACTCACTCTCAGCCGTTACGGAAGGAACCGTGTTCGGCATCTAACCTACCGTCCGGAGGCCGAGCTCGACCGGCTCTCTGAACGATCCGGCCAGATCCAGATTATGTACCATCCGGACCCCAGCCCGACTTTGGACGACTGATTGCATGTTGTTGCTGGTGTGCCTTTGACAGTACGTGAAGTGATTTTCTCTCCAGGGAAAGGGACTAAAAACAATGTTGATTACTATGCGCGCGGTCACCGTGCACGATGTTCCCGCTGACGTGACCGCGTCGGAAGAACGCACTTTTTTACATGATCTGCAGGAATACGTGGAAACAGAACGACCTCGACTCGTACTCGATTGCTCCAGAATACGGCGAATGAACAAGCCCACCATGCATCTGCTGCTTTCCTGCCTCGAAGAGGCTATGAAGCGAAATGGAGATGTACGCCTGGCGGCCCTGCCGCCCGCAGCCGGCGCCGCTCCGCAGCTTGCCAGCCTCCGGCGCCTCTTTGAGATTTATCCGACCGTCGCGGAGGCAGTGCACAGCTTCCAGCAACGGCCGACGGCCTTGCCGCCGGGGCTCGATATCGGGGCTCTCAAGCTCGGAACGGAGAGCGCCGCCTGAGTGCTCCCGCGGCCAAGCCAGGTCAGCAGGGACGATCGCAAGCATGATCGAGGGTAAGGAAATGAACGTTTCTACAGGGGGTTGCAGGCGGCTGACCGTGCGGCTGATCGCCTGCTCCCTGGCTTTCCTGGTGGCCGTGCCGTTCAGCATGGCAGAAACCAACCCGTTGCCCAGCGCGCCGCAGCCTGCGGCCACGTCGCCCCAGGCTGCCGGCCAGAATCAAACCAACACTGCGCCGCCGTCCCGGACTCCTGTGCGCCAGTCGTCCGGTTCCTCCAGCAGCTCGCAGCCGGTTGGCACTGCGGCCGCTCCGCTCATGAAGCCGGTGGGCGTGGCTGCCTCCCGGCCGGCTGGAGCTGCCATCGCACCCGCTAAACAGCGCCGCATCCGCGTGCTGGCCATCCGCTGGGGCTTGATCCTCGGCGCAGCCATCGCGCTCGGCACCGTCGCCGCCGCTACCATGGGCAGTCCGCGGCGGCCCAACTAGAAACACCCATTCCATCTCCGTCGGGAGCAACCCTCATGGATCGCAGTCCGCGTTCGCTGCTCATCAGCTTTTCCGGCATCGACGGCGCCGGCAAAAGCACCCAGATCGATAATGTCTGCCGCACCCTCCAGCAGGAGGGTGTGCAGTATCGCCTGCTCACCTTCTGGGACGACGCGGCACGCCTGAAGTCTCTCCGCGAAGGGGCCGGTCACCGCATCTTTGGCGGCGACAAGGGCGTGGGCCGCCCCGACAAGCCCATCGAGCGCCGCGACAAGAACGTGCGCTCGCCGCTGATGACGCTGATCCGCCTCGGCCTCTACGTGCTCGACGCTCTTTCCCTGCGCGCGCTCGCCCGTCGCGCCCGGTGCTCCGGCGTCGATGTCGTCATCTTCGACCGTTACATCTTCGACGAGCTGGCCAATCTCGATCTCCGCAACCCCGCGGCCCGCCTCTGCGTCCGCGCCATCGCGAGCCTGGTCCCCTTTCCGCAACTGGCCCTCATCCTCGACGCCAATCCCGCCCAGGCGCACGCCCGCAAGCCCGAATATCCGCTGTCGTTCCTCATGGAGAATCGCAACGCCTATCTCCGCCTCAGCGAATTCCTGGGATCGATGACGGTGATTCCGCCCATGCCTCTGGAACTGGCGAAAGCGGAAGTAGCGCGGCGCGTTCTGCGCCTGCACTTCGTCCGAAAAATGCGCAACGCCGAAGCCCCGGTCGTCGCCTTCCACCCCGACGCCTCACAGGACCTGCAGCCCGACGGCGAAGATGGCCGTCCCGTCGCCTCCTGAAGATTCGGGTGCCCCACTTCTGCCCGCCTTTGGCAGACCTGGAAAGGCACCAACCCGCAACAGCTCCTTCGGCTTCAGCCCCTTCGCTTTCCTGCCCGCATGCTCTCCGCGGCGCAGGCGCAGCGTGGATCAGCCCGGCGCTTCAGCGCCGGGACCGTCGCCCAAAAAGAGAGGAGTCCCGGAGCGACGACGCTCGCTTACTCTCCCGCCACATTCCCGGGCGGCGCGCCGCCGGGGATCTGATTCATCGGCAGCTCCAGCGCAAACAACGTCGCGCCATTCGAGTCGGCATACACCCACAGCCCATGAAACGCCGTGCGCAGCCCCGGATGCACCGCCAGGATCCCCGACATCAGATCGAGCACCTGACGCCGCGCCTGCGCAGGATCGCGCAGTTGCGCGGCCTCTTCGGGATTGGGCGCGTAGTGAATCACGAAATCCAGCGGCCCCAGCTCGGTGGAGGTGTCCACCCGCGTGATCTGATACGGCTGCCCGTTCGCGTTGAACGTCATCGGCTCCTGGCCTGGCAGATTCTGCGGCTGCACCTGCTGCGCCTCGGTGCGCAGCTTCTCGAGGTTCGGGCTGGAGAGAAAATTCACCGGCACCACCAGGTGGTCGGCAATCTGGTAATAGAACCACGCCGCCCACTGGTTATGGCTCTGCGCGTATTCCCGCGCATGCCTCCAGTACCACACCCCGTCCTGCCCAGCGAGCAGCAGCGGCCTGGCAAAAAAGCCGGCCAGTTGCCATTGCCCCTGCGGGCCCTGCGCCAGGATCAGCGCAATCTGCTGTGGCTTCGCCACGCCGGTGGCATGCACGATCGCCAGCACGTAATGTCCCTGGGGCAGGCTGGGAAAGCTCAGCAACACTGTCATCGTCGATCCCGGCGGCGTGCAGAAGAACTGCGCGCCCTGGCCCTGGCCGCCGGCTTCGAAGGCGATCAGATCGTTCACCGTAATGCTGGCCCGCTGAATCAGCGGCTGCAGCGCCTGCGCCGACCGCTCGATCCCGCTGAAGTCCGCCGCGACGGCCGCCAGGGTGTCGTTCTCGAGCCCCGTTATGTCGCCGCTCTGCACCTGTCCAATCAGCGTGCGGGCTGCCTGCTCGTATTGTTGCCTTTGCGCAGCGGTCATCTGCCCCTGCAGCGTGCACGGATCGCCATACGCCGCGGGCAGCGCCAGCGCGCCGGACAGGGCGACGAGCAACGCCCGGCCGCTAAGCCTTGCCACAAACCTTGAAAGTCGTTCTATTTGCATGGTTCTTCCCCGCAGCCGGCTCCCGGGCCGCCCGGGGCTCTACATGAGATGCAAATCGTGGCCGCCGGGTGCCCCGTGGTCGCTGCCGTTGCGACAGGGTGGGACCTCGGGGTGCCCGCCTTCAGCAGAGGCGAGAGAGCACGAACCCAGCACATTCGGGTGCCCCACCTCCTGGCCGGGGCGAAGTCGCGAAGCGACGGAGTCGAATGGCTTTGCCTGCGCCTGGCAGAAGTGGGAAAAGCACGGAGCCACAGCAGCCTCCTCCGGCTTCAGCCCCTGCGATCTTGCCTCCGCTCATCCCGCACCGGCGACACCGGAGTCCCGGACGCCCCCTACCTCGCCAAATGCCGCCGGTAGATCGTCGCCAGCTCCCCCAACGCCCGAAAAAAATCCGCCGGCCGCACCTTCGATCCCGCCACGTCGCTCCACGTCGGCAACGGATACTCGTACATCTCGTGCTCCAGCGCCCTCGAGTCGCCGTGATGAAACGCCAGGTACCGCGCCAGAATCTCCACGTCGAAAATCCAGCGCGAATGGAACGGCTCCGCCAGTACCTCCCGCAGTTCCGGCGTAATCCGGAACAGCTTCGCTCCGCACTGCGTGTCGTACACCGGCATGTGCAGCAGCACCGACACCGCCGTGGCGAAGCATCGGCCCAGATAATGCCGCACCGGCTGGCGATGGATCTGGTGCCCCAGCAGCCGCACCCGCGCGCCCAGCACCAGATGCAGCTCCGGCCGCTCCGCCATCAGATCCAGAAAATTGCGAATCTGCTCCAGCGGCGTGGCCAGGTCCGCGTCCCAGAAGCCCGTCACCGCCGACTGCCCCTCCGCAATCGCCTGCAGCATCCCCTGGCGCACCGCTTCCGCCTTGCCGCCGTTCGGCTGCTGGTCGAGCACGCTGACCCGCTCCGGAAAGCGCCCCCGCATCCCCTCCAGCACCGCCAGCGTCCTGTCCTGGCTGCCGTCATTCACAAACAGCAGGCGGACCCCGTGGCTGATTTCGCTGCGCAGAAACGTCTCGTACGCATCCACGCGGAGCCGCGCCGCTTCGTTGTAGCAGGGAATGACGACCGTGCACGATTCCGCTGGTCTGGCCGTCTCGCTTTCTGGTGAGTTTCCCTCGGCCATCGTGCCCACAGTTGCTCCGCAATCAACTGCTGTTTAAAGATTCCTCAGTATAGCCTTGCCGTTGCCTGCTCGCTCGCGCCTTCCCCGCGCAAATTCAGCATTTAGAATCAGAAAGCAGCGCGATGCAATCCGCGGAACTGCGCGTGACCTCATCGCTGCGGGGAGTTCGCCATGGATTTTCGAGGAGTTTCGCTGATAGCCGGCCGCGAGGCCGCGCCAACCGGACAAGGCTTTCGGGCCATCAGTCCCGCCGCCGGAGCCGCCGTCGATCCGCCCTTTTTCTCCGCAACCGAAGAGGACGTGGACCGCGCTGTTTTCGCTGCACACAATGCATTCCTCGTCTGGCGCAAAACCCCGGCTCGCGCGCGCGCCCGCCTGCTGCGTGCCATCGCTGACGGTCTCGACGCGGCCATGCCGGAGCTCGTCGCCCGCGCTCAACTGGAAACCGCGTTGCCCGAAGCGCGCCTGCAGGGCGAAACTAAACGCACCAGCGGCCAGTGGCGTCTTTTTGCCGACGTCATTGAGGAGGGCTCCTGGGTCGCCGCGCGCATCGACACCGCCCTCCCCGATCGCAAGCCGGCGCCGCGCCCCGATATCCGTTCCATGCTGCAGCCGCTCGGCCCCGTTGCCGTCTTCGGTGCCAGTAATTTTCCTCTCGCCTATTCCGTCGCGGGAGGCGACTCCGCCTCCGCTCTTGCCGCCGGCAATTCCATCGTCGTCAAAGCCCATCCCGCTCATCCCGGCACCAGCGAGCTCGTCGCCCGTATCCTCGCAGAGGGCATCCGCTCCTGCGGCGCTCCCGAGGGGCTCTTCTCCCTGCTCTATGACCAGGGATTCGCCGTCGGAGAAGCGCTCGTCCGGCATCCGCTCATCTGCGCCGTCGGCTTCACCGGCTCACGCAACGGTGGACGCGCCCTCATGGACCTCGCCGCGCAGCGGCCCGAGCCTATTCCCTGCTTCGCGGAAATGGGCAGCACCAATCCCGTCATCATTCTTCCCGGCGCGCTGCGCAGGCAGGGCAATCAGATCGCCTCCGGACTTTTCAGCTCCTTCACCCTGGGCGCGGGCCAGTTCTGCACCAAGCCCGGTATGGTCTTCGTGCCGGATCAGCAGGAAACCATGCCGCTGCTCGCCGAGCTGCGCCGTCTCACCGCCGAAAGCGCCACCTTCACCCTGCTCACGCCCGGCATCGCGGCCAATTACACGCGCTCACTTCAGGCCCGCAGTGAAGAATCCGGCCTGAATATCCAGGAAGCGAAGCCCTCCGCCGGCTCCTGCACCGTCGCCGCCGCGCTCCTCGAAACCGAAATCAACGCGTTCCTCAATCATCCCGAATGGAGCCAGGAAGTCTTCGGCCCCACTTCGCTCCTCATCCGCTACCAGCAGCGCGACGCCATCCTGCGCGCCGCTGAAGAACTGGAAGGCCACCTGACCGCCAGCGTCTGGAGCACGGAAGCCGATCTCGCCGACTACGCGGATCTCGTCGCGATCCTCGAGCGCAAGGCCGGCCGCCTCATCTTTAACGGCTTCCCCACCGGCCTCGAGGTCTCCGACGCCATCGTCCACGGCGGACCTTATCCCGCCTGCTCCGACAGCCGCTTCACCGCCGTCGGCAGCCGCGCCATCCTGCGCTTCGCACGACCCGTTTGCTACCAGGGATTTCCCGAAGCCTCGCTGCCCGACGACCTGCGTAACGCCAACCCTCTCGGCATCCTGCGCATGATCAACGGCAACTCCACGCGCGACCCCGTCTCCGCGTAACCTCGAATGACCACCCTCGACCTCTGTTCCTGCCTCGGACTCGGCGCCGCCGGCGCCGTGACCATCAATCTGCTCCTGGGCATGATGATGGCGCTGCGTTACAGCCCTGTCCGCCGCTGGCCGCATCGCCACATCAATCTCTTCGAGCTGCATCAGTGGACCGCCTACGCCGCCGTGGCGCTTACCCTCACCCATCCCGCGGTGCTGCTTTTCGTCCGCGCGCCGCAGTTTCGCCTCTTCGATATCGTCTTCCCCATCCACTCGCCCCTGCAGCCAAAGATCAACCTCGCCGGCGCCGGAGCTCTCTACCTGCTCCTGCTGGTCTTCCTCAGTTCCCTGCTGCGCCTGCGCATCGGCCGTCCCCTCTGGCGCAGTCTGCACTACCTCGTCTTTCCCGCGGCCGTGCTCCTCTTCCTGCACAGCATTCTGACTGACCCCAACCTGACCAACGGCCATCCCGATCTGCTGGATGGCGGCAAGGTCTTCATTGAAATCTGCACGCTGCTCAGCATTGCCGCGGTCGCGGTGCGCTGGCGCCTGCGCGGCCGTGGACTGCGCCCGCGCCGTGCGCAGGCTGCCGCAAATTCTCCCGCCATCGCCGATGAGCCGCTCGTCTGATCCGCCAGCAGCTATCATGCTGAGGGAGATGCGAACAGCTACGGCCAGCCCGCTCCGGAAATCACCCATTCGATTGGTTCTTCGCACGGCCTTTCTGCTCGCGCCGACCTTCTTCATCTCCGTGGCGCTGCTCGCCCACTCCCAGACCATCCCTCCGCAGGAACAGCAGGGCATCGACCGCGATATCGCGCAGCACCTCGGCGACGCTCCGGCGGACCCCGGCCGCAAAGCCCATCTCTCCGGCGCGCTGCACCCTCACGCCGTGCGCGCCGCCCTGCGCAAAGTGGCCAGCTGGGAACTTGCGCGCTCTCAACCGTATTTCGGCCGCACCTGGACCTGGGCCACGCTCTACGCCGGATTCATGGCCGCGTCTCAAGCCCTCCACGATCCGAAATATCGCGACGCGATGCAGGCCATGGCTGAGAAGTTCGACTGGCAGTTGCGTTCCGCCGTGCCCATTGCCGACGACCAGGCCGTTGCCCAGACCTATCTGGAACTCGACCTGCTCCATTCCGCGCCCCTGACCATCGCGGGCACCCACGCCGCGCTCGACCAGTTGCTCGAAGGCTGGCACGCTCCCATCCCCGCGGACCAGGCGCAGATCTCCTGGTGGTGGTGCGACGCGCTTTTCATGGCTCCGCCCGTCTGGTCGCGCATGTACGCTGTCCTGCACCAGCCCCAATACCTCGTCTACATCGACAGGCACTGGTGGCAGACTTCGGACCTCCTCTACGACAAGACCCGTCACCTCTATTTCCGCGATGTGACCTACCTGCACAGGACCGATCCCCGCGGCCATCCCATCTTCTGGTCGCGCGGCAACGGCTGGGTCATGGCCGGACTCGCCCGCACCCTCGAATACATGCCGCCGAAGGAGCCGGATCTCGGCC
This sequence comes from Acidobacteriaceae bacterium, assembly GCA_035503835.1. Taxonomy (GTDB): domain Bacteria; phylum Acidobacteriota; class Terriglobia; order Terriglobales; family Acidobacteriaceae; genus Palsa-343. The sequence continues at coordinate 36,868 of DATJSY010000005.1, forward strand.
GCTACCAGGATCAACTCCGCCAGATGGCCGCGGCCATCGTCCCGCTCCAGGATCCTCACGACGGCCTGTGGCACTCCGATCTGCTCGATCCCCAGGATTACCCGCAGCCGGAAACCTCCGGCTCCGCCCTCATCACGTTCGCCCTGGCGTGGGGCGTGAATCACGGCCTCCTCAGCCGTGCCCAGTACCTCCCCGTCATCGCCGAAGCGTGGCGCGGCCTTGTCGCGCAGATCTACGCCGACGGCCGCCTCGGCAACATTCAGCAGACCGGCGCGGCGCCCGCGCATTATCTGCCCGGCTCCAGCTACAACTACGGCGTCGGCGCTTTCCTGCTGGCCGGTGCCGAGGTCGAGCAGCTCACAATGCATCCGCGCCACTGACTCAGCGCCGAAAAACAGGAGCAGAAGGGCCGCTCGTGCTATGCTCCTTCGCGTGACGCGGACGCTCCGCAGCTGGTGCGATTTCGAGAATGGCGCGACCCTCGGCTCCCAGGGATCGGAATCCGGATTCATCCTCCTCGACGAGGAGTATCTCCACGCAGCCCGCATCACGCTTGAACGCGCCACCCGCGTCGCGCCCTTCGCCATCACCTGCGGCGTCTATGGCCGCCTCCTTCACACGCGCTACTTCGGCCCCCAGGCCAGGGCACTCAGCGAATACGCCGCCATGAAGAATGTGCTGCAGGAAATCGTCGACGGATTCGATTCCGACGCCCCCCGCATGAGAACCCGCGCCCAGCAGGCTCTTGAGGAATTCACCGAAAAATTCCCCGCCTGATACGGGCCACTGCACCCGGATCACTGCGGTGGCTGTTGCGCCTCGCTGTACGGCCCGGGCAACGACGGCTTCCCCGTCACCGGCGAAACATTCGCCGGCAGCCGCGTCGTCTCCGGCGCGGCAGCGCGCTCGGTCAGCGGGGACAGGATACGGAACACCACCGCCATATCGATGACCGAGGCAACCGCCTTGCCGTCGCGGTGCGCCGGCGCAAACGTGGCGTGGCGAATGGCCGCGACCGCATTCTCGTCGAGCCCGAAGCCGATCGGCCGGTAGACCGCGACCGCCATCGGCTTGCCGTCTGCGCCCAGAATGACCTTATAGCTCGCAACGCCCGCCACCTGGGCGCGCTGCGCGTAATCGTTCGTCGCGGGAACGATGTTGTGCACCAATGTCGGCCCGGTTACCCCCGCCGCCCCGGGATGCACGATGTTCGGATCCGTCGGCTCAATTGACTGGTGCTTCCTTTGCGCGTTGTAGAAGTACTGCCAGTAATCCGGCATCGCCGCGATCATCCGCGCGTCGAGGCTGAGCGCGAAGATGCGGTCCAGATTCGCGCGCAGCAACGCGGCCGACGCGGCGGGATGGGTGGTCTCCGCGTCGGGTGCCGCGGAATTGGACTGCGCAGAAGCGGCGGCAGGTTGCGGCTGCGCCGGCTGGCTCGGCTGACTGACCTGGTTCCGCCGGGCATGCTTCTTCTGCTTCTTCGGCGAGATCACGACCTGGCGATCGATGATGATCACGAGCCGCTTCTTCTTCGGCGTGATGCGGATGCGGTCGAACGCGGACGCCTGCTGGCTCCAGTCGCCCTCATCCTCAAAATGAATGCCGTAGCGCGCGCCATCCAGCTCCAGGCGATTCTTCGTCAGACGAACCTTGTCGATCTCCATGTCGCACAACGTGAACGACCCGCGCGGGGACTGGCTGAGGAGCGCGCCCGCCAGGCCGAAATGCAGGTCGTCGCTGAGCCACAGCCCGCGCAGAAAGAAATGCTTTCCCACCAGGGCCTGGCGCAGCTCCTCTTCGGTGATTGGACCGGTGCCCGGGTCGACGACCGCCGAATCCGGAGACGCCGAGTCCGCCTGCGCCGAGGCAGGCGGCGCCGTCGTCTGCGCGGTGGCCGCTTTCGTTGATGAGGAACTACTGTTGGGTGGGGTGACAGGGTAGGAATCTTGCTGCGGGTGGCTGAGGGGTGTGCAAAGGACGGGCAGGACGAAAGCGGCAACCCACGCAAGTCTCATTGGACGTTCTCCATCCGGTCCCGAGATGCTTGCGCCGGAACGGAATCCAGCAGCCTGCCGACGCCGCGGCAACCCGAAAAAGGAGATTTGCCCGCAAGCCTAGCATTTTTCAAGCCCTGGAAGGATGAAAAACGGCAAGGCGAACCCACAACGAGAATAGCCGGTACCGGCGCGCACGCGGCGGCCGCGATGGCATAGCTCATTGCATAGCATAATGGTTCGTTGCTTTTTCAGGAGGGACACGATGCTCCAGCGCCTTGCCTGCCTTCTCATCGCCCTGACTGCCGCAGCCGCCGCCGGTCAGGTCCCGCCGAAGATCACGTATCCGCCGACGCCATGGCCGATCAAAAACGGCAGCTTCGACATCCACAAATTCCGCTTCGAAACCGGCCAAACCCTCCCCGACCTGCACCTTCACTACCTCACCCTCGGCACGCCGCGTCGCGACGCCGACGGCCGCACCACCAACGCCGTCCTGCTGCTGCACGGCACCGGCGGCGACGCGCACAGTCTGCTCAATCCGGTCTTCTCGAATGTCCTCTTCGGCCCCGGTCAGCCCCTCGACATCACCAAATACTTCCTCATCTTTCCCGACGACATCGGGATGGGCGAATCCAGCAAGCCCTCCGACGGCCTGCGCATGAACTTCCCCCGCTACACTTACGACGATATGGTCCGCTCGCAGCACCAGATGCTGCTGGACGGCCTGCACGTCGATCACCTCCGTCTCGTGATCGGCACCTCAATGGGCTGCATGCAGTCCTTCGTGTGGGGCGAGATGTACCCGAAATTCGAGGACGCGCTGATGCCGCTCGCCTGCCTCCCCATCGAGATCGCCGGCCGCAACCGCATGTGGCGTTACATGGCGATGCAGAGCATCCGCGATGATCCTGCCTGGAACAATGGCAACTACACCAGCGAGCCGGTCGCGGGCCTGCGCGGCGCGGCCAACATGCTCATCCTCGCCATCTCCGCGCCCCAGCAGTGGCAGAAGGATTTCCCGACGCGCCGCCAGGCGGACGCGTTTGTGAACCGCGTGCAGGACGAGATTGTCGCCCACACCGATGCCGACGATTTCCTCTATTACTTCGCCGCCTCGCGCGATTACAACCCCGAACCGAAGCTGAGCACGATCACCGCGCACGTCATGTGGGTCAACTCGGCGGATGACTTCATCAATCCCTTCGAGCTGGACCAGGAAATCGCCGGGAGGCTGGTGCGCCGCATGCCCCACGCTCGTTTCGTGCTCATCCCCGCCTCCATGCAGACCTACGGCCACGGCACCCACACCCACGCTGCGGTGTGGCAGCAGTACCTCGTGCAATTGCTCCAGGAGTCCGCGCCGAGTGCGCCGTAACCGGGGTCCCCGGCCGGGTGCCCCATCCTCGTCGCCGCAGCTGCGACAGGTTGGGAACTCGGGTGCCCCGCATCTGCCTGTTTTTGGCAGATGTGGGAGAGCACGAAACCACAACAGCCCCCTCCGGCCTTCAGCCCCCTGCGCCTTGTATCGGGGCACGACCTGAGTCGTGCCGTACAGCGCCCCACAAACCCCGCGCTTCAGCCTCTGCGTTCGCCGGCGCGCAGGCCGAGCGCGCCGGGGGCGCAACACGGATCAGCTCAGCGCTTCCATGCCGGGAAAGGGAGCCTAATCAAGCGAGTCCCGGAGGGACGGCGCACGCGGAGCCGTCCCGCGCAGCGGGACGACGGTGGAAGCCCCGGCCTTCAGGCAGGGGAAAAGGGGTCAGCTTATTTCGGGCCATCAGGCCCGAAAATTCTGGCCGCGCCGGGAATCTGGCCACCCCCTCACACCATCCGTGCAAACTTCTCCCGCCGCTTCTCCCATTCCTCGGTCGAGAACAGCCGCGGCCCCACCTCGATCAGCCTTGGGATCATCTCGAAGATCGCGACCGGGTTCCAGCGCGCGCCAGCCCGCGTGCGGAATCCCTTCTCGTTCAGGTCGCTGGCGATGGTCGAGAACGGGAAATCCTGCACCAGCATCTCCATCATCGTCAGCAGCGCCTGGTTTTCGTTCGGCTCGATCTCCAGCCGCTGGCAGTCCGCGGAAATCCGCAACCCGTAAGGGATCTCCTCGGCAAAGACGCCGTCCCGCGGAGCTTCCTGGTCGGGCAGCTCGCGCCGCCATTCCAGGCTGACCAGTTGCCAGCCCGCCGCCCGCCGCTGCCGCATCAGATCCTCGGCCACCGGCCCGGAAACCACGTCCCGCACCCGCTCGAAATACGCCATACGCACCCCTCCCGGCACGCGGATAGAAGCACGCAGCGGGCCATGGGCACGGCTTTCGGCCCGTCGAGATAAAGACCAAGGAATCATTGCGTTGGCCCCGCGCTCCCCCTCGCACCAGCCACGCCCCGCTGTCCATTTTCGCCAACCGTTGTCCGTTTCCGAACTGATCGGAACCCGTGCGCCCGCTCAGCCACCCGCCACCGACGGCCCGTTGGCGTCTTGTCTCGGCACTTGACAGAGATTTATCATATGAGAGAATGAGAAGCAGAGATAACTGTGATATGACGATGCTCCTTCAGGAAACCGGCACTCGCTTTGCCGCCGCCGACCGCGTCTGGATTGCCGCTGCCCTGCTGCAGAGGGAAAATCCGGCCCGCACGGACTTTACCGAAGCGGAGATTCTCGAGCGCGGCCGCCGCGAAGGTTTGGTCGAGGAGAATTCCAGCGTTTTCGCCGTCCATGTCAACCAGCACTGCGTCGCGAACCGTCACCCCAATCCCGGCAAGCACCGCATGTTGCTGGAAACCGCCAGGGGAAGACGCCGCCTCTACCGCGAGGGCGATCCGCGCCGCCCCGGCCGAACCGGCAAGATCGTCCCCAATCCGCACGAGATTCCCATGAAGTACCGTTCCCTGCTCGACTGGTACGCGAAGTGGAGCCGCGCTTCGGCACCTCCGGCCGCGAAGAATGAAGCTGCGGATCCCCTTCTGCTCCTCCGCGGAACAGGCCGCGCCATCTGGAAGCGCGAGCACGCTGACGAATTCGTCCGCAATCTCCGCGAGGGCTGGGGATGAGCCGCATCTTCTGGGATACGAACCTCTTCATCTGCCTCTTCGAAGATTACGGGACGCATTCCGAGCGAGTCGCACAGTTGCGCCGCAGGATGCTGGAGCGCGGAGACGAACTCGTGACCTCCACGCTGACCGTGGCCGAGGTGCTGACCGGCCCGCTCAGAAGCGGAAACGAAATCCTGTCCCAGCAGTATGAAGAGGCCATGCGGGCCGCTGCGGTTGTCGTCTCCTTCGACCCTGCGACGGCGCGCCTGTGCGCGCGGCTCCGGGCAAAGCCGCCAAAAATCTCTTCCCCGGATGCGATTCAATTAGCCTGCGCCGCCAGCGCGGGGGTCGACCTGTTCCTCACCAACGACGTCCGCCTGCATGCGCTGCACATCGACGGGATTCACTTCATTACCTCCGTCGATCGCGCCCCGCTGTAAACCACCGGAGCCCGGTCCCGTCGTCTGGCGCTGAATCTGTTCGCCTCTTGCCGATTTTCCAGCTACTATGTTGCATTCCCACGGATTTCCTTCCCACGCGAGGCATTATGCGAATTCCGCTGCGCCCCCTGCTCCTGGCCGCTGCTCTGCTGGCCCTTCCGGCCCTTCACGCCGCTACCACGCACCGTGACCCCCGCCTCTCCGGCGCCTACACCTTTGAGCGCGGCGGCTGGACCTACGTCCACCTCCAGGGCTCGCCCGCCGACATCGGCTACCAGCACGGCTACCTGCTCGGCCCGCGCATCCTCGACAACCTGCACGTCTACCAGGTGGAGACCCTCCACGACACCCACCGCTCCTGGCAGTTCTACCGCGACGCCTCGAAGAACATGCTCTGGCCGCACATCCCCGTCGAGTACCGGCAGGAGCTGGCAGGCATCGCCGCAGGCGCGCAGGCGCGCGGCGTCCCCGTCGACGTGTGGGACATCGTGGCGCTCAACGCCATGGAAGAGCTCCCCGGCTACTACGTTCCCTGGCTCGACAGGCAGCAACACCAGGCCGTCCCCGCCGGCGCGCACCCGCAGGACCACTGCAGCGCCTTCATCGCCACCGGCAGCTACACCAAAGACGGCAGGATCGTGATGGCGCACAATAACTGGTCGCCCTACGCCGAGGGCGAGCGCTGGACCATGATCTTCGATATCGTGCCCACCCACGGCCATCGCATCCTGCAGGACGGCGAGCCTGGCGTAATCGTCAGCGACGACGACTTCGGCATCAACGACGCCGGCATCATGAGCACCGAGACCACCATCGAGGCCTTCGAGGGCTGGAATCCCAACGGCATTCCCGAGTTCGCCCGCGCGCGCCTCGCCCTGCAGTACGCCAACTCCATCGACCAGTACGTCGCGCTGATGGAGCGCGGCAACAACGGCGGCTACGCCAACGACTGGCTCATCGGCGACCGCAAAACCGGCGAGATCGCCTATCTCGAGCTCGGCCTCATCCACACGCATCTGTGGCGCACCAAAAGCGGCTATTACGTCAGCTCCAACTTCGCGCGCGATCCCGGCGTGCTCAAGGACGAGACGCCCGGCTTCAACTACAACGATCTCTCCTTCACCTCGAACGCGCGCCGCGTGCGCTGGCAGCAACTCATGCAGCAGTACAAGGGCAAAATCGACGTCCAGCTCGCCGAGCAGTTTGAGTCCGACCACTTCGACTCCTGGACGCACAAGGAGACACCCGACCAGCGCACCCTCTGCGGCCACGTGGACCTCGCGCCGAAGGGCATGTCCGCCGACTGGGGTCCGTACTATCCCGCCGGAGCCGTGCAGGGCAAAGTCACCAGCAGCGATCTCGCCGCCCACATGGAGCTGATCGCGCACGCCGGCCATCCCTGCGGCGA
>DATJSY010000006.1:0-93472 GCA_035503835.1 Acidobacteriaceae bacterium
TTGCTCTCTGAGTGTGCTGGGCAGAAGTTCCGTGGCAACACGGGAGCCTGCGACTGCAGCGGCGGGGCCGGAAGTCCCAAAGCAGGTCGAGGTGCCCATAGGCCGCCAGGCGACACATGGTACGAAACAATACTCGCTGGCACAGATTGAGTTCGGCCCAGCAGGCAGGAACCGCCGGATACCGAACGGTCCGTCCGGTGGTGTGGGAGGACGGCGGGAGCAATCCCGCCTCCTGCCGGGAGTTCCGGCGAGCTTCAACGCCCCGGTGGCGATTCCAATACCGGAGGACTGGCCCAGCTGGTGTCGCAGAAGACGCGCCACTTCTTCACGCGCCCTTCTTCTACTTCCGCCAGCCAGGCAGCCGCGACGCTCCAACTCCCCGGCAGGACATTCTCACCGACGCGCCATTTCCCTTCCGCGCGACCGAAGAGCGCGGCGTAGATCGAGTCAGAGAAGACATGGTGAATCTGAATGTGGTAGTCGGGATACGCGCGGAGAAAATGTTGCCATCCGGCGATTATCGGATCGGCGCCGGAAAAGCTGTTCCCGAGCGCGTCCGTAAAGGTATGGTCGTTGGTCATCAAACGGCGCAGCGCCGTCAGATCGGCCGCATTAATGGCTTCCACGAACGCAACTGCGACGCTCATCGGTAAATCGGTCATGATGCCCTCCGACGGCAGGAAGATTAGCACTGCTTGTGTGAGGGAGATTCAGGGGTCTACTCCCAGCGCCGGAAGATCAGCGACCCGTTTGTGCCGCCGAAGCCGAAGGAGTTCGACAGCGCCACGTGCATCGGCCCCTGCTGCGGATGGTTGGGTACGTAGTTCAGCGTGCATTCGGGGTCGACGTTCTCCAGGTTCGCCGTCGGTGGAGCCGTCTGGTTGATGAGCGCCAGGATGGTAATGCCTGCTTCCAGTCCACCGGCACCGCCCAGCAGGTGCCCGGTCATGGATTTCGTGGAACTGATCTTGAGCTTGTGGCTGGTGGCGTGCTCGCCGAAGAGCCGCTCCATTGCCTTCGATTCCGTCGCGTCGCCCAGCGCCGTCGAGGTGGCGTGCGCGTTCACGTAATCCACCTGACGCGGTTCGAGTCCCGCGCTCTTCAGCGCGTTCAGCATGGAGCGGTAGCAGCCATCGCCGTCGTCGGGCATGCCGGTGATGTGGTGAGCGTCGGCGCTCATGCCGTAACCGACGATCTCGGCCAGAATATTCGCGCCGCGCGCTTTCGCGTGTTCCAGCTCCTCGAGAATCAGGATGCCGGAGCCTTCGCCGACCACAAAACCGTCGCGGGCGCGGTCGAAGGGGCGGCAGGCGTGCTGCGGATCGTCGTTGCGCGTGGAGAGCGCGCGCATGGCGGCGAATCCGCCAACGCCCATGGGCGTAATGGACGCTTCCGAGCCGCCCGCGATCATCGCGTCGGCATCGCCGCGCTCGATGATGCGGTAGGCGTCGCCGATAGCATGGGCGCTGGTGGTGCAGGCGGTGGCCGTCGCCTCATTGGGTCCCCGCGCGCCGTAGCGGATGCTCACCTGGCCGGCGGCCAGATTGATGATGGCAGCAGGAATGAAAAAAGGAGAGATTTTGCGCGGGCCTCCCTGCAGGTAATTGCTGTGCTCGCGCTCGATCACATCGAATCCGCCGATGCCCGAGCCGATGAAGACGCCCACGCGATCGCGGTTGGCCTCCGTCACCTCGAGACCGGAGCTTTCCATCGCCTCCTGGGTCGCCGCCAGCGCCAGGTGGATGAAGCGCCCCATCTTGCGCGCCTCTTTCTTATCCACGAATTGCAGGGGGTCGAAGTTCTTGACTTCGGCGGCGAAGGTGACGGCAAAGCCGGCGCTGTCGAAATGGGTGATGGCAGCCATGCCGCTGCGGCCGGCCAGCAGGTTGGCCCAGATCTCCGGCGCGGTATGGCCCACCGCAGAAATCAGGCCGAGACCTGTGACAACGACGCGCCTTCGCAAAGCTACTTGCCGCCTTTCGCGTTCTTTTCGATATAGTCGATGGCGTCCTTCACCGTCTTGATCTTCTCGGCGTCTTCGTCAGGAATCTCGAGATCGAAGGCTTCCTCGAACTGCATCACGAGCTCGACCACGTCGAGCGAGTCGGCGCCCAGATCTTCCTGGAAGGAAGCGGCGGGAGTGACTTCGGCTTCGTCCACCTGGAGCTGCTCGACGATGATCTGTTTGACTTTTTCTTCCACACCTGATGCCATGCGTTTCTCCTGTGTACTGCGTTCAGTGGATGCAGAAAGCGGGAGGGCGGGATGCGATGCCTCCGCGATCGAGACGTTCGGAACCGGCGGGGCACACGCCTGCTCAGCCCCGAAATTCCAAGTCTACTGGGGGTGCCATGTGGTGTAAAGCGGCGGGAGAGAACAAGGTACAGGGTGCCGGGAGCAGGGAGCAGAGCGAACCGCGAACGGGAGCAAACCTGTTGATCCTGTGCCGGGCGGGAGGGGGTAGACTCATCGCATGCTTCCGATGGAATGGGTTCTTCTGCTCGCCGGACTCGCGGCCGGTGCGCTGTTTGCGCGGATGGCCGCGGGACGCCGCAGCAGTGCGCCGGACGGGGAATTGCGAGCACGCGAGGAGACGCTGGCCGCCGAACTGGCGGAGAAAAATCGCCTGCTGGACGCAGCCCGCGAGTGCGAGACCGCGCAACGCGAGCGCATCGCCGGTATGGAGGCGACGGCCGCGCAGCTCAACCAGCAGATCGCGGAGTTGAAGGGTTCGCTGGGACAGGCGTGCACCGAGGCGGAGCAGTTACGGCGAGATCTTGGAACAGCCCAGGTCGAGTCGGCCGGACTCCGCACAGCGCTCGAGAAGGAGAGCAGCGGCGCGGAAGAGAAGATCGCCGTGCTGCGGCAGGCGCGCGAGGAGCTTTCCAATCAGTTCAAGACGCTGGCCAACGACATTCTGGAGCAGAAATCGAGGGCCTTCACCGAGCAGAACCAGGCGAACATGACCACCTTGCTGACGCCGCTGAAGGAAAAATTCGGCGAGTTCCAGCAGAAAGTGGAAAGCCTCGAGAAAGACGGGATCGCCGGCCGCTCGGAGCTCAAGACGCAGATCGAAGGCCTGCGCACGCTGAACGAGCGTCTCTCCGCCGACGCCAACAACCTGGTTACTGCCCTGAAGGGGTCATCGAAAACGCAGGGCGACTGGGGGGAGTTCGTGCTGGAGAAGCTGCTGGAGTCGGCCGGGTTGCGCGAGGGACATGAGTATCGCGTGCAGAGCAGCTTCACGCGCGACGATCTCAGCCGCGCGCGGCCCGACGTGATCCTGGACATGCCCGGCAACCGGCATCTGGTGATCGACGCCAAGGTTTCGCTGGGGGACTACGACGAGTATTGCACCGGTGAAGACGAGGGCGCGCGCGAATCTGCGCTGCAGCGTCACATCGCGTCCATGCGCACTCACATCCGCGATCTGGCGCAGCGCAATTATCAGGCGTTGTACGGGCTCAACTCGCTCGACTTCACTGTGATGTTCGTGCCTATCGAGCCGGCTTTCATGCTGGCGCTGGCGCACGAGGGAAATCTGTGGCAGGAAGCCTGGGACCGCAACGTTCTGCTGGTGAGCCGCACCACGCTGCTCTTTGTGCTGCGCACCGTGGCGCAGTTGTGGCGGCAGGAGCAGCAGACGCGCAATGTGCAGGAAATTGTCCGGCGCGGCGGCGAGCTGTACGACAAGCTGGCGGCCTTCGCGAAGGATCTGACCGACGTGGGCAAGAGTCTGGAAGCGGCGCGGCAAAGCTACGACGATGCATACAGGAAGCTCGCGCAGGGCAAAGGCAATGCCATCCGGCAGGCAGAGATGCTGAAGTTGCTCGGCGTGAAGCCCACCAAATCGCTGCCCATGTCACTGGTGGAGCAGGCCATCGACGAGGACGAGCCGCTGGCGCTCGCTGCGGTCGGCGACGATACTTCCGGCCCGCAGCAGGAATAGCAATAGCTGCTTACTCCTCGGACGTCTTTGGCTTTGTTCCCGGAGGCACGCGGAAGTGTTTGGCGTTGGCCGGCGGAGCGGAAGCCAGCGTCAGGTCCGCGCCTTTGCGCAGCTCCAGATCACCGTGCTCGGCATGCAACTGCAAATGCACGCCGCCGCCGCCCACCGTTCCTTCGAGCGTCTGCTCCCCGCCGGATGAAGCGATGTTCAGCGGGAAGTCGGTGTGGACGTCTTCATCGCTGCTGGCGGTGCCGGTCACGCTGAAGCCGGCATGCTCCGGCATGGTCACCACCACGTCGCCGGTGCTGTCCGTCACCTGCAGGTTGCCCAGCGGCGCGGCAGTCACCAGATTCACGTCGCCGTCGCTGTCTTCGATGTTTGCGTCGCCGGCGATCTCGGTCATCTCGATGTCCTTGGACTTGGCCGAGATCTGCATCGGCCCCGACGCCTTGCTGACGTTCAGGTCACCGCTATCGAGGGTGAGCGCGCCCTCGAGGCGCGGGATGTCCAGCGACGTCATGCTGGAGTGATAGTGAATGGCGCCGCTGATCTGCTCCAGGTGAATGTCTCCGAAGAACTCCCCATTGATCGCCGCAGAGCCCTGCACGTCGGACAGCGTCACGTCGTTTCCGCTGCCGTCCACCAGCACGCGACCCTGTACGGCGTGAGCGGAAAAGTCGCCGTGGTTCATGTGCGCCTGCGCGTCGCCGCTGATGCCGTCCAGCTTGACGTCGCCGCGGTTGTCGGTCACCTGCACGGAGCCGAGTCCGTCGGCAATCACATCGCCGTGGTTGTCGGTAACGTTGACGAACGAGGCCGCGGGCATCTGCACGGTCAGATCGACGCTGGCGCCGTCCTTCTCCGGGACGGTGATCACCGCTCCGCCCGAGGAAAGGTCCACGTTCGGCTTCAGCTCGTCGAAGACGCGCTGCGCGGCCTCGGTGGAGTCGCGATGCACCACCTCGTGCGCGCTGATGTGCAGTTGGCCGTCGGCCGACGCACCCAGAGTAATGTCGCCACGCGCGCCGTTGATTGTCACGGTCGGCTTCGCGCTCGAGAGTGTGTAGTTCATCTGCACGTCGTTGTCATGCTCCGGCCCCATCCAGCTGAAGAAGTTGTTATCCCCGGAGAACTCCCACGCGAAGGGACCGACCAGGCGGCCGTTTCGCGAAACCCAGCCGAGACAGATGAGCAGGATCACCAGCCAGAACAAGCCGCCGGCCGGCCGGTGGCCTATCCCGGGCCGGCTCCAGTCGAGCAGGTACTCCACCAGCAGCACTCCGCCCAGGCCGATCAGCAGCAACGGCCACCAGTGGGCGTACCATCCCCAGAACTCGCCGGGGTCGAGCTGGCCGGTTTCCATCAGCAGAGCGATCACGCCGATACCGACCAGGATCACGGGGCCGACAAACGTAGGCCTGCGCCATCCTCTCCAGTAGCTTCGGTAGTACATCTTCTGCGCGTGCCACTGAGCCTTCGCCTGGCGGCGTGCGGCCTTGGCGGCCCAGCGCGCCTGCTTCGCCTGCCAGCGCGGATCCTGGGAAGAAAACGGAGGTGTGCTCATCGCTACCTCCCTTCTTCGCTGTTGGAAGGCACGATAGCGGTAGTCGTGGGTCCCGCTGGCCCGGAGGGCGATCCCGTAGGCGGGCCGTAGCCGGCGCCCGGAGCCGGAGGATAGCCGGGGTAAGGCGGGGGAATCGGCGGCGGATTCTGTGCCAGTACCGCATTCTCGGCCAGCTTGAGAATGCCCCAGGCAATGATGTACAGAGGCCAGCTCTTGTCATAGCCGATCCCGGTGTACTCGTTCAGAATGGCGGTCACTCCGAAGACCAGCAGCATGATCGGCCAGAACATGCGGCGCAGCAGCAGATACTGATTCATTGCTCACCTCCCGCGCGCGGGGGAGGGGGCGTCCCGGCGTCGTGATTTTCCGGCGTGACATCGGGCGGCGGCATGGGTACGGCCGGGCGGAACCACGCTCCGCCGCCGCGCACCAGCAGCCAGACGGCGATGGCGACGATGACCCACGGCCATCCGTGGTTGATCCAGCCGAAGCTGAAGAATCCCAGCGTGTTGAGCAGGAACAGCATGCCGAGCAGGATGAGGATGATGGCGCCGATCGGCTCGCGGCGAGCGCGCTCCAGTTCCATCTCCGGCGGAACCGGCGGCGGAACCGGCCCGGTCCACGCACCAGGCGGCGGCGGAGGCGGCCCATAGCCAGCGCCCGACACAAAGCCCGAAGCCGGAGGAGCCGCACCCCAGCCGGGAGGAGGGGGCGGCGGAGGTGGGTATGCCGTTCGTGAGGACTCCTCCACGATGCGCTGGCGCAGGTGCTCGCCCCACTGTTCGGCCTGCTGACCCCAGACTTTGGCGCGCTGCTCGACCTGGCGGCCGAAGGCTTCCGCCTGGCGGCCGAACTGCCCGGCCAAGTCCCCGGAATACGGTGGCGGCGCTGCGCCGGCCGCGCCTGGAGGCGTCACGGGAGGAACGCCAGCCGGGGGCACGCCGCGGTGGGCGGCCTGCGCACCCAGAGTGTTGCCCAACTCATTCAGTCCGAAGGGATCGGGCAGTGGCAGCCCGTCGAGCCGCGCTTTCGCAGTCTGGTGCGCGTCGAAGACCTGGTACAGAACCCAGAAGGCCACCAGCAGGCCGAAGAACCAGATATGGCCAGACAGCCCGACGAGCACGACAAAGACGATCACATGCACGAGAGCCTTGATGTACTGGCCGTTGTACATGGCACCTACGCCGGGAATGAAGCCCAGCAGGGTCGCCAGGCCGGGACTCGGCCCCATCGATGGCGGAGGAACGCCGGGCGCGGCCGGAATCCGCGCCGCCAGGCACGGCTCGCAGAAAACGCTGTCCTGAACGGTGCGCGCGCAGGCGCTGCACAATCCTTTCCCGCAGTTCTGGCAATAAGCGGCCACCGCCGCATCAGGATGATTTACGCAGTTCATGCCAGGCTCCTTCCGTCGTACCCGGCGATCTCAGCTTGTCGGTGCGGCCCGGCTGTTTCAGACCCAGGGAAAATCAAAATGCTCGCCTCTGTGTTGTTTTCTGTTGTGCAATTCGCTGCCTGCGGAAGCCCGGTTGTGAGCTCCGCGTTCTTCCTTTCGATTCCCGGGCTCGCCTTGCGGGCCAGGATGCGGGCTCGTACTATGACGCCCCGGCCCGGTCCGGGCATCAGGCGTCCATCGTTACCGCTGCCCGGCCTTGCGGGCGCGCTCTTCTGCCCGCGCGGCGCGGCCGGCGTGGTGTTCACATCGCGGCGCAACTCGCGCATGCGCGACTCCAACTGATAGACGAATCGCAGGTTGTTGTAGAACTTCACCACGGTGCCCTGCGCTCCATAGAACTGCCGCGAGAGGGCGCCACCGATGGTGGAGGGCCGAAGATCGGCCATATTCAGGTTCGACAGCTTGACGCCGGCCAGGTTCATCGTGACCGCGATGGAGAAGAAGGCCATCGCCACCGTCATCAGCAGGCGCATCTCGTGGAAATTGCGCCGCCAGGGCATCACCGCGGCCGCCACGCCGGCTCCCTGTCCGGCTCCCGCGATCAGGGGTACGGGGACGGCTCCGACGCCTGCCGTTTTGTCCAGGATTCGGGTCACCAGGTCTGCCGGAATCTCCGGCTCGTTGTGCAGATACCCGAGCCACTCCCGGCCCTGCCGTGCATGAGCCAGCAGATCGGCGCAGGCCGGGCAGCCGGTGCTGTGCGCCGCAAATGCCGCCGCTTCCGCGGGCGGCAGCCGGCCATCCAGGGCGTCGGTCAGCAGCAGCTCCCATTCCTCGCAGCGGAGACCGCCGGGATTGCCCTCCGGCTTTTGTCCGAATTTAGTCTGCTCCGCCATCGCTAAACCGCCTGCTCTTTGTTACGCTCCAGCAAACGGGCGAGTTCCGCCCGTCCCCGGCTGATGCGCGACTTCACGGTACCTTCGGGTATGCGCAGCACCTGCGCGATTTCCCTGTAGTCGAGGTCCTGCAAATCACGCAATATCACCGCTTCCCGCAGCTCCGGGGAGATTTTGGTCAGCGCTTCCTGCACCATTTTCTCCAGTTCTTTTCGGACGGCGCGGTCGTGTTGCGTGGGACCGTGGTCAGCCAGACGCGCGCTGATCGGCATCTCCTCGCCATCGCCGTCCCAGCCCGCGTCCATTGAATCGGTCACGCGCTGCGCCCGCGAGCGGCGGAAGTGATCCACCAGCAGGTTGCGGGTCATGGTGGTAATCCAGGTCTGGAAGGTGCCGCGCGCCAGGTCGAAAGCGGCGAGATTGCCGTAAACCTTGAGAAAAACTTCCTGAGTCAGATCTTCTGCGTCCGCTGCCGAGCCGGTAAAGCGATAGCAGAGACCGTAAACGCGCCGATGATGCGCTTTCACCAGCTCGGTCCAGGCAAAGGAGTCCCCTTTCAGGCACCGCTCCACCAGGATGGACCACTCGGCTTCCAGGGGTTTCTCCAGAACACGGTCTTGGGCGCGGCCTCCCGTCCGTTCTCCGGGGGCACTCCTTTGCCAGCGATCCCCCGGACGGATCTCCGAGCGGGGCGTCGCCGGAGAGACAGCGGTCCGAGGGAACCCCAGCATGCCCAGATTCCACGAGAGTGTGCCGGCAGCGCTCATGGGCAATCATACGCAGTCCGTGCCGACAGAGTTCCAGAAAATCGGCGCGGAGCGAGCGTGGGGAGTCTTCCCCTTTCGGCACAGACGCTCCGCAGGTCCCGCCCGGTCTGCGACAATAGCTGCGGTATGTTTCCGCGCTGGACCGCCTCTCTGCTGCTGGCGCCGCTGCTGCTGCTCGGCGGCTGCGGCTATCACACCCTGAACGGGGCGGTGCATCTGCCCAGCAATGCGCGGACGCTGGCCATCCCCGCCTTCCAGAACAACACGCAGTCCTACCACACCGAGGCCGCGTTTACCCAGGCGGTCATTCGCGAGTTCAATGACCGGACCTCCTATCACATCGTCGCCGGCCAGGATCCCGGAGCCGACGCCACGCTGCTGGGGACCATCACCAGCTACCAGATCGTCCCGCTTACCTACGACGCCACCACGGGGCAGAGCTCCAGCTTTTTGGTGACCATTACGGCCAGCCTGAGGCTGGTAGACCAGCACGGGCAGACGATCTGGGAGAACTCGAACTACCTCTTCCGGCAGCAATACGAGCAGAATCAGGACCTGGCCAGTTTCATCGAGGAGGATTCCGCCGCCACTCAGCGGCTGGCGGCGGATTTTGCCAGCGCGGCGGTCGCCGATATCCTCGAATCCTGGTAAACTCGCCCCGAGCCACCTGGAATTTGCCCCTAAAGGCTCCATTTTTGAATCACTTAGGATTCCCTGCACCACAGGCGCTGGTTCCGGCATCAAATCAATTGACAATAAGTCACTCAAGTGCCAAGCTGTTAGGGCGGCACACATTTCAGGAGCAGGGAATTTCATGGCAAAGATTATTGGCATCGATTTGGGGACGACCAACTCGGTCGTCGCGGTGATGGAGGGCGGCGAGCCCAAAGTCATCGCCAATGAAGAGGGCGGACGGACGACCCCCTCCGTGGTGGCCTTCACCAGGTCCGGCGAGCGCCTGGTGGGCCAGGTCGCCAAGCGGCAGGCCATTACCAACCCCGCCAACACCATTTATTCGATCAAGCGGTTCATGGGGCGGCGCTTCAACGAAGTCACCGACGAGATGAAGATGGTCCCCTACAAGGTGGTCCAGCAGGGCGACCATGTGGCCGTGGAGGCGCAGGGCAAGCTGTACACGCCGCCGGAAATATCGGCGCTGATCCTGCAGAAGCTGAAGAAAGCGGCTGAGGACCATCTGGGCGGCACGGTGACGGAAGCGGTCATCACGGTGCCGGCGTACTTCAATGACGCCCAGCGCCAGGCCACCAAGGATGCGGGCAAAATCGCCGGCCTCGACGTGAAGCGCATCGTGAACGAGCCGACCGCGGCTGCGCTGGCCTACGGTCTCGACAAGAAGAAGGACGAGACCATCGCCGTCTACGACTTCGGCGGCGGCACCTTCGATATTTCGATCCTCGAAGTGGGCGAAGGCGTCATCGAAGTGAAGTCCACGAACGGCGACACCCACCTGGGCGGCGACAACATCGACCAGCGGATCGTGGACTGGTTGACTGACGAGTTCAGGAAGGACGAGGGCCTGGACCTGCGCTCCAAGGGCAACGAGATGGCGCTGCAGCGGCTGCGCGACGCGGCCGAGCGCGCCAAGATCGAGCTGTCGACCGCCATCGAGACGGAGATCAACCTGCCGTTTATTACGGCGGATGCGAGCGGACCGAAGCACCTGGTGAGGAAGCTGACGCGCGCGAAGCTGGAATCGCTGGTAGAGGACATCATCCAGCGCAGCGTGGAGCCCTGCAAGAAGGCGATGGCCGACGCGGGCGTGGACGCGAGCAAGATCAACGAAGTGGTGCTGGTGGGCGGACAGACGCGCATGCCGCGGATCCAGCAACTGGTGAAGGACCTGTTCGGCAAGGAAGGCCACAAGGGCGTGAACCCGGACGAGGTGGTCGCGGTGGGCGCGGCGGTGCAGGCGGGCGTGCTGGCCGGCGAGGTGAAAGACCTGCTGCTGCTGGACGTGACGCCGCTGACCTTGTCCATCGAGACGCTGGGCGGCGTGGCGACGCCAATGATCCCGCGCAACACAACCATCCCGACCAAGAAGACGGAGACGTTTTCGACGGCGGCCGACAGCCAGACGGAAGTTGAGGTGCACGTGCTGCAGGGCGAGCGGCCGATGGCCGGGCAGAACCGGACGCTGGGCAAATTCAAGCTCAGCGGCATTCCTCCGGCGCCGCGCGGCATTCCGCAGATCGAGGTGACGTTCGACATCGACGCCAACGGCATTCTGAACGTGACGGCGAAGGACAACGCCACGGGCAAGGACCAGAAGATCACCATCACCTCGTCGTCCGGCCTGAGCAAGGAAGAAGTGGTGCGGATGGCGAAGGAAGCCGAGGCGCACTCCGCCGAGGACAAGGCCAAGCGCGACGAGATCGAGGCGCGCAACCAGCTCGACGGCCTTGTCTACAACATGGAGAAGATGCTGAAGGAGAACGGCGACAAGGTCGGCGGCCCGGAGAAGGCCGAGGTCGAGTCGGCGCTGGCCGAGGCGAAGAAGACGCTGGAGGGCAGCCCGAGCCCGGCGGAGATGAACGCGGCGCGGGAGAAGCTGACCCAGGCCTCGCATAAGCTGGCCGAGGCGATGTACAAGGCCAACGCGGCGACAGCCGGAGCGGCGGGGGTTCCGCCGACCGACGGCGCGGCAGCCGCGGAGGGCAGCGGAAACGGAGCTGGCGAGCAGAAGAAGGATGAAGGCGTGATCGACGCCGAGTACGTGGACGTGGAGGAGAAGAAATAAAGGACCGGCGGCCAGCGGTCAGCCTCCAGCAGGGCTCACGGGGCGTTCCGCGAGGAACGCCCCAGCTTTAGGCAGAGACGCAATTAAGGAACACAGGGAACAGGGATGAACCATACATTGTGGCAGTGCGAGCAATTGCGCGCAGGGCAAGTTACGAATCGGGTCACGTTCGACAGCGAACAACAGGCGAGCGAATTCGTGTCGAGGATGCGGGAAATCGAGCCGGACATCTTCTGGCGGGTGGAGCCGGTCGAGGCGTGGAGGGTGTGGAACTGAGGAGCAGAATTCTCTTTAACGTTGCACGTTAAACGTGCTACGGTAAGATGTGATCCGGTCCTTTGCGGATAAAGAAACGGAAAGGCTTTTCCGGCGCGAGCATAGCCGTCGATTTGCACCCTCTGATCGACCGGCCTTTCGAAAGTTGCGGCAAATCGACAGCGTGGAGCGCGCTGACGAACTGGCGAGTCCGCCAGGGAATCGCCTGGAAGGACTTCACGGAGAGCGCGAGGGCGAGTGGAGCATCCGCGTCAATGATCAGTGGCGCATATGTTTCGAGTGGAGGAATGAACATGCCTGGCAGGTCGAAATCGTCGACTATCACTAGGGCCGATTCACGAAAGATGCCGCCGCTTCATCCCGGCGAAATGCTTCGCGAGGAGTTCATGAAGCCGCTGGGGCTCTCCGCTAATGCTCTCGCTCTGGCGCTGCGCGTTCCGGTGACGCGGATATCTGAAATCGTCAACGAGCGTCGCAGCGTGACCGCGGATACCGCGCTGCGCCTGGCTCACTACTTCCGCATGTCGCCGGGCTTCTGGCTGCGACTGCAGACTCAGTATGATCTGGAAGTTGCCCAGGACCAGCTTGCGGCCACCATCCGCCGCGAGGTGCGGCCTGCCCCGCGGGATGCCGAAACGGGGGAACTGAAGCCGGCAGCCCTGGCCTGATTGAGACAACATGCCACCGACCCAGCACAAAGATTATTACGCGACGCTCGGGGTGAAGAAGACGGCCACGCCGGAGGAGATTCGCAGGGCCTTCCGCAAGCTGGCGCGCAAGTATCATCCCGACGTGAATCCGGGCGATAAGAGGGCTGAGGAGAAGTTCAAGGAAATCTCCGAGGCCAACGATATTCTTTCCGACGACAGGAAGCGGAAGATCTACGACCAGTTCGGCTTCTACTCCGACCAGATTGACCCGGCGGCGGCCGAAGCGGCGGCGCGGGCGGGCGCGGGGCGCGGCGCAGGCCACGCTCAGGGCGTGCCCTTCGACTTCGGCGGCTTCGACTTTTCAGAAGAAGCGCCGGGCACTGCGGGCAATGCCGGATGGGGCAGCTTCCGCGACATCTTCTCCGGCATGTTCAGCCGCGAGCAGCGGCAGCAGCAAGAGCCGCAGCCGGGTACCGATCTCGAATACCAGGTGAATGTGGACTTCTGGACGGCGATCCGCGGCGGCACCGCGCGGCTCCAGATCCAGCGCCAGGAAGTTTGCCCCACGTGCCACGGCAGGGCTTCGACGGGCGGCTCGCAGCCGTGCCCGGAATGCCACGGCACCGGGCAGGTGACGCAGATGGGCGGGCGGATGAAGTTCAACATCCAGTGCCCGCGCTGCGGGGGCACAGGCAAAGTGCAGCACGCCTGCCCGACGTGCCATGGCGAAGGAACGGTTTATCGCACCGAGCCGCTCGAGTTCCGCATCAAGCCGGGCACGCGCGACGGGCAGCGCATCCGCCTGGCGGGGAAGGGCAACGCAGGCACGAACGGCGGCGCGGCGGGCGACCTCTACCTCATCATCCGCACCGGCACGCATCCGGTGTTTACGCGCCAGGGCGACGACATTCTGCTGACGATCCCGGTGACGGTGGCTGAGGCCGCGCTGGGCGGGCGAATTGAGGTGCCGACCATCGATGGGCGCGCGCAGTTACGCATTCCGCCGAGCACGCAGAGCGGGCAAAAGCTGCGCATGCGCGAGCGCGGCGTGCCTTCCGCGACGAAAGAGGGCGTGCGCGGAGACCAGATCGTTACCGTGGAAGTGGCCGTGCCTCAGGTGCGCGACGAGCGCTCGCGGGAAATCCTGCGCGAGTTTGCGCGGCTGAACCCGGACGATCCGCGCGATGCGCTGTGGGCGAAGGTGTAGCGATGCCGGCGCTGGAAACTGCGCGCCTGCGGCTGCGCGAGATGACTCCAATGGACGCGCCGGCCATGCTCGCCGTGGTGGGCGATCGAGAAACCATGCGCTGGTATCCGCGCGCGCTTGCGGCCGAGGAAGTGGACGAGGCGATCGCGCGGCAGATCGGGCGATATCCCTCGGGAACGGGGCTGCTGGCCATGGTGCTGAAGGAGACGGGCGAAGTGGTCGGGGACTGCGGCCCGGTATGGCAGGAGCCCGACGGGCCGCCGGAAGTGGAGATTGGCTATCACGTTCGCCGGGACTGCTGGAATCGCGGCTATGCGACCGAGGCGGCGTGCGCGGTGCGCGACTATGCCTTCGCGACGCTGAGCTGCGATCACGTGATCTCGCTCATCCGCCCGGAGAATCTGCCGTCGCGCCGCGTGGCGGAAAAGAACGGGCTCAGCCTGCACAGGATGGTCTTCTGGGGCGGCTATGAGCACTGCGTTTACCGGCTGGAGAAAGGGGCGGGGCGATGACGACCGAAGCCGACCGCCATCGGCACATCGCGACGCAACTGATGAATGCCGCGATGTCTTACGCGCGGCTCATTCTGCGCCGCTACGGCGAGCTGGGGCCGTTCGGCTTCTCGATGAGCCCTGAGGGCGAGATTGCGCGGGAAGTGCTGGAGATCCCGCGGCTTCCGCAGGATCCGGCGCGGCAGTGGAGGCTGCTGGCCCAGCACGTGACGGAGCGCGCGCGCAAGGGCAAGCTGCAGGCGGTGGCGATGGGTGCCAGCGTCAGCCTCGCGGAGCCGTCCGCGGAAGGCTACATCGATGCCGTGGACATGATCATCGAAGTCGCAGGCGGATATGCGATCCAGGTGACAGTGCCTTACCGAATCTACGGCGGCCATCTCTGGAATCTGCTGCCGCGGCGGATTGCCCTTGGCAAGCCGACGACGGAGCAGGAAACGGAGTGCCGGCTGTTTGCGCCGCAGGGGCGGGCCAGAACAAAAGGGTCAGGAAAGTAAGGGTCAGGGGAAACGGATATGCCTACCAAACGCAAATCCAAAGGCGCGTACATGATCTCGGCGGTGGCCGAGATGTACGACATTCATCCGCAAACGCTGCGCCTCTACGAGCGCGAAGGGCTGCTGAAGCCGTCGCGCACCGAAGGCAACACCCGGCTCTATACGGATGAGGACCTGGAGCGGCTGGAGTTCATCCTGAACCTGGCGCGCGACCTCGGCGTGAACATCGCCGGCATCGCCATCATCCTGCAGATGCGCGAGCGCATGGAAGCGATGAACCAGCAGATGCAGGACTTCGTGGAGTACGTCCGGACCGAGATGCTGTCGCGAATGCAGAAGGTCGGCGAGCCGGGGGCGGCGATGGTGCCGCTGCGCCGTCCGGTCATCGTCCCCGAGGAGAAAAACCGGAAGTAAGCACCGGCTTCACGCCCGCTTCCGGAACGGTTCCGCGTGAATGATGCCGGAACCTTCGCGAATGGTCAGAATCTGGTCGGCCCTGACGTTGGTCAGCCGCGTGACCAGGCCGCTGGGCCAGTGAATCTCGATGATGTTCGCTTTGGTTGAGGTTCCCAGCCCGAAGGTCAGCACCAGCTCGCTGGCCGACAGGTAGCTCGATCCGCTGGTCAGCATCTGCTTCTGCGAGGTGGTGTTCGACTGCACCCACACCACCGATCCGATGCCGTCGCGATTCGATTTCGTTCCGACGAGCTTGATGCACAGCGCGTGGTTGGTCGCACCTTCGTTCAGGAAGAGCTGCGCGGGTCCGCCATTCGTGGTGATGACAATGTCCGGCGCGCCATCATTATTGATGTCGCCGTAGGCCGCGCCCCGGGCCACCCGCGGCGCATCGAAGGCCGCGCCCATCTGCGCGGCGACATCCACGAAGTTTTTGCCGTCGAGATTGCGGTAGAGGTGCGGCGGCTCGGCGTATTTCACGCGGCGCTGAATCTCCTCGATGGCCGGGTCCAGGTGCCCGTCGGCCACGAAGATGTCCGGCCAGCCGTCGAGATTGTAGTCGAAGAAGAAGCAGCCAAAGCCGAGCGTCAGCAGGCTGGTATGGCCGATGGCCGACGTAGGCGCCACGTCCACAAAGAGGCCGTTCTCCTGGTTCTGGTAGAGCGCTATCATCTGGTTGGAAAAGTTCGTGATCAGCAGGCTCGGATAGCCGGACTGATCGTAGTCGGCGGCGGCGATGCCCATGCCCGCGCGGGCCACGCCGTCCTCGCTGTAGGCGATGCCTTCGGGAATGCCTTTCTCAGTAAACGTGCCATTGCGGTTGTTGATGTAGAGCTTGTTGGGCTCCGTGTCGTTGCTCACCGCGATGTCCGGCCAGCCGTCCTGGTTGGCGTCAAGAATGGCGATTCCGAGGCTCTTCGAGGTCGGATCGTAGAGCCCGGCCTGCTTCGTCACGTCGGTAAAGGTGCCGTTGCCGTTGTTGTGCCAGAGGCGCAGCGACGCACCCTTGTACGACTCGGGCGTGCAGTAGGACTTGTGCACGCCGTCCATCGTGCAGTAGAGATCCGTCTGTGGCGACCACTGCACGTAATTCGCCACCAGAAGATCGAGCCGTCCGTCGCGATCGGTGTCCACCCAGGCGGCGCTGGTGCTCAGGCCATAGGTGCCCGATTTCTCAAGGCCGGCCTGCTTCGTAACATCAGTAAAGGTCCCGTTGCCGTTGTTGCGGAACAGGTGGTTCCCGCCATAAGCGGTCACGAAGAGGTCGTCGTAGCCGTTGTTCAGATAATCGCCCACGGCCACGCCCAGGCCGTACATGGGAATCGCGAGACCGGCCTGTTTCGTCACGTCGGTAAATGTGCCGTCGCGATTATTGCGGTAGAGCACAGGGGTGGTCACGCGGCCAGGATGTCCGGGCCAGCGCGTTCCGTTCACGAAGAAGATGTCCTGCCAGCCGTCGTTGTTGTAGTCGATGAAGGCGACGCCGGGACCGAGGGTTTCCGGCAGATACTTTTTGCCGAACGCGCCATTGTTGTGGACGAAGTGGATGCCGGCCGAGCGCGTGATGTCGGCGAAGTGGATGTGCTCCGGCGGCGCGGCCGGGGCCGGGGACGATCCGGCGGCCGCAGCCAGCACTGTCAGCGCAGCCAGGGCAAGCACGGCGGATGGAAACAGAGCGGCGCGGGACACGGTCAATGAGCACCCCCGTCCAGCGACGCGGGCAGGAGGACGACGTTTGACTCCCGGCCGTTGTTCGCGTTGGCTTCGGCCAACGGCACTGATTCCTGCTCGTGAATGGGCTGGCGCTCCAGATTGTCGAGCGGATGTCCGGCGCGGTATGGACCGGTCAGGGTCTGCGCGGACTCATCAGCCTTGAAGCGCATGTATCGTTCCTCGTACGCCGCGGACATTTTGTCGTTGCCGAGGCCGTTGTAGCAAAGCATCAGATTGTAATTCGCTTCCAGATTTTCCGGATCGACCGCAATCGCCTGCAGGAACTGGTCGCGGGCCAGCGCGTAACGCCGCTCGAGGAAAAACACGCGGCCCAGATCGTTGCGCACCACACGGTCGTAAGGATACTGTGCGATGACCATGCGGAATTCCGCTATGGCTCCGGGATAATCGCCCTGCTGGCGAAGGACGCGGCCCAGGAAGTAATGCGCGCGCGCGAGTTTGGGTGCAAGGGCGAGCGCCTTTTTGAGGACCACGGTCGCACCTGCCAGATTCCCTTCCTGGAGCCGCACGCGGCCGATGTTTACCCATCCGTCCGGATTCCCCGCATCGCAATGCGTGGCGCGTTCGAAGGCCATTTCGGCGGCCTTGAGGTCGCCCTGCAGAAACAGGCCGATTCCGTAGTCGTTCCAGCGGTGCCAGTCGACTTTCTCCGTCGCCACCTGCGCCGAGGGCAGCGGCGAGCGCGCGGGCAGTACGGTCAGCTCCGCCGTGGACTGCGCCATCACGACGATGGGCAGGTTGGGGACGGCCTTGATCTTTCCCGAGACATCCGCGGTGCTCGCGGTGAAGACCATCTTCCGGTCGTCGTAGCCGGGGGCGACGTCGTGCGGGCCGGTGCTGAGGAACTTGCCGGCGAAGGCGAACTGCGTGTTGATCCACGCGAACTTGCGGTAGTTGAGCCGCGCCAGCAGATGGATGTGCCCGCGAGCGTCCTTCGGAATGTGCAGGCGGAAGTGGACTGTGTCCGCGGCGCCTGGGGGAATCAGGTGCGCGTACACGGTAGCGCGGTCAGCCCAGGCATTGCGCTTGTCGGTGGCGTTGCCGTGCGCGTCGATGGCCAGCGAGCGGTAAAACTCGGCACCTGGATCCACCGGCCCCCTGCCGTGATCTTCCACCATCCCGCTCCAGAAGAGGACCTTGCCCTGGTCATCGGTGGCCTTCAGTTCCAGCCAGCAGTCGAAGGCGTCCACGGTGCCGCCGGGGAAGAAGTGGCCGACGCCGAGTGTGCGCACCACCACGTCCACGCGGGCGGTTTCGCCGGGAACGACGGACCCCTGCACGCGATTCAGCGGAGCGGTGACGGGAGCCACGTTGACTTCCCCGGTCATGCCGGTAATCGCGCGCTCCGCCTCTTCGCCCACGGCGAAGGTGGTCTCCGCCTGCATGGGCGAGGCAGCCGTAGCCTGAATCACATGATTCTCGCCCGTCTCCGGCGACACCGCGAAGATGTCCACGCTGACCTTGTGATCCTGCAGGAAACGCTCGGTGTCATCGAGCTGCGTCTTGTCCCTGTTCACAAAAGGCAGCGCCGTGTTGGCGGCGATGAAGCGATGCGAATGGATAAAGCCGTCGACTTCTCCGGCGTCGTTCGACCGCACCAGCGGCATGTGGCAGTCCACGCAGTCCTCAGGATGGGGCGGATAGTAGAAGGACCGCGCGCCGAAACCGGAGACTCCGCTGGCCTGCCAGTTATCGTAATCGTCGAAGCCGCGAATCCAGCGGTAGTGGTCCACTGGCACGTCCAGGTGCACCTTGTGACATGCGGAGCAGAACTCGGCGGGATTGTTCTGCATGAACGGCTTCATGAAGGTCCGACGATGCGGCTCAGGATCCTCTTCGATCAGGAAGTCGATCAGCCTGCGGAGGTAGGGATTCTTCGTGTCCACCAGCTTGAACAGCGCCGGGTATTCGATGGTGTACGCGCCGTTGCCCATGGTGCTGCGTACCGCGCGGATGGAGTGGCATACCATGCAGCCGATGCCGGCCTGGGCCGCCGGTGTGAAGATGTGGTTCCGGATGGGCGTGTTGAAATTGCCGGGGAAAAAGAGCGCCGGATCGTGGCAGCCGGCGCACCAATGGGAAGGCTTCACCCCTTCCACCGACTGCATGTAGACGATCGCCTGCCGGTACCACTGGTTATTGAACGAGGAGTAGTGATGGGCGGAACTTTCCCACTCGCGATAAATGTCGGCATGACACTGCTTGCATGCGGCGGAGTCGACGAAGTAATCCTCGGGGACGGTCTTGCCCGTGGACGTCTCCGCCGAGCTGGGAAAGAAGGGGCTCTTCGGTCCGGCGCCTTCCGTATCCATGGAAGCCGGCGCAATGGAGGGATTGCGGATCACGTAAGCGCGTTGCCACGGCACCGTGCGCACCCACCAGGCTCCGCCGGCTGCCGCGGCAGCCAGCGCCAGGCAGCAGGCCAGGCGCGCTGAAGTCCGCAGCGAGGTGCCCTGCAAAGCGCTCAGCCAGCCCTGGCGCCCGGCCCACACAAACAGCAGCACGGCGCAGCCCGCGATGGAGACGATTTCGTGGGTGTAAAGAACCGGCCACATCGGCCGCCGCGCGCCGGTGAAAATGATCACTGCGCCGAAGGCTCCGCCCAGGAGCAGCACCGCCCAGCCCAGCTTCTCCGAGACGCTGCGGCCGCGCATGAGGCGCGCGATCCATGGCACGGCGAGCACCAGAAACACCGCGCCCGCGACGATATGCAACAGGACGACGCACTCGTAGAAGAGGGTCGCCGACGGAAACGCGAACAGATAGATCGCGCTGCCGGCCAGGCTAAGGGCCCCAGCAATCAGGAATCGTCTCATCGACGCGTTTTCCGGCTCTCCAGAGAATTGCGGCTGTGCGGATCCGGCGGCCTCTTTTCCGCCAAATCCGGCACGAGCATAGTAGCTGTCCGCGGGTAGCCCTGGCATCCACCTTTCGATGGAGATGGCGGCGGCGGAGCTTAGTTGTTCACCGTCGCGATCCGCAGAAAATCGTACGTCCCGGTCGCATCCACGTGAATGTTGCCGATGCGGTGATCGTGGACGATGACCGTGTCCACGTACCACAGGTTCAGATCGGGCAGGTCGCGGGCAGCGATTTGCTGGATGCGGTGATAGTCGGCGATGCGCTGCTGCTGATCGCTGGCCAGGGCGGCATCGGCGATGAGCCGATCCATCACCGGGTCAGAATAGTAGCCGCGGTTCGCGCCTCGCGGTGGAAACGCCTTCGTCGCCCAGATGTAGCGGAAGATGTCGGGATTGGCGTTGCCGCCGATCCAGCGCGAGGGCGCCATCTGGAACGCGCCGCGGGTCAGGTCGGCATAGAAGGTCGCGAATTCGTAGCTGCGCAGATCGAGCGCAATGCCCACCCGTGCCAGCATCGCCTGAATGGCCACGGACACCAGCCGCACATCTTCCTCGGCGTTGGATATCTTCATTGTGATGTGGAAGCGGACGCCGTTCGGGCCGCGTCGGTAGCCAGCCTGATCCAGCAGGCAGCCGGCCGCGGCCGGATCGAAGGGGTAATGCATCGTGTCCCCGGTCCAGGCCCAGTGCTCAGGCGGCAGCGTGCTTTCCGCGGGACGCGCCTGGCCGCGGTAGAGCGTCTGGATGAGCAGCGGGCGATTGATGGCCATGGCGATAGCGCGGCGCACGCGCACGTCGCGGAGGACGGGATCATGCAGGTTGAAGACGATGTAGTAGAGGTTGGTTCCGGGTCCTTCATCGACGGCCAGGCGCGGGTCGCGGCGCAGCACGTCCACCATGTCCGGCGGCAGCGCGTCGCTCTCCACGTCGGCGGAGCCTTTGCGCAGCTCCAGGGCGCGCGTGGTCGCGTCCGGCACCACGGCAAAAACGATGCGCGCAATATGCGGCTTCGGTCCCCAGTAGTTTGGATTGCGCGCCAGAATCACGTCGCGGTCCACCTGCTGACTGACGAAGACGAAGGGGCCGCTCCCGATGGGATCGCGCCAGAAGTTGCGCCCGCTGCCGTACGGCACAATGCCGATGGCGCCGTCGCACAGGTTGAAGAGCAGCGACGGATCGGGCGTCTTCAGGTGGAAGATCACGGTCGTCGGATTGGGCGCCTCAATGCTGACGAGGCTCGTGTATGACCCCGCCTTCACGCTGATCACCGTGCCGTTCATGATGGAGTCGATCGTCCACTTCACGTCGCGCGAGGTGAGCGGCCGCCCGTCGGAGAAGCGCACGCCGCTGCGCAGGTGAAAGATCCAGGTGAGCGGGTCGGGATTTAACCAACTGGTGGCGAGGCCCGGCTGGAGGCCGAAATGGGCATCGCGCACCACCAGTGGATCGAAGATGAGTGCGTCAATGTGCTCCGCCTGGCCGTCGGTGCCGATGCGCGGGTCGAGATTCGCCGGGCTGCTTTCAATCAGCATGGTCACCGTGCCCGGCGGCGGCTTGCGCGAGCCACAGCCGGAGACGCAGAGCACAGAGCTCAGAGCGCAGAGCACAGCCGGCAGGAAGACCGAGGCAACGCGACGCGCGAAGCGGAGAGCGAAAAAGCGGCTGGTGGAAGACCGGACGCCGAGGATCTGACCGGCCTTATCTGGACGCAGGCCCTGCATAGGTGACTGATCCCAGAATAACGGGCCACGCTGCTCCTGTGGCGGAAGGCACGTTGCCCGCGCGCCGATGCCACGTCTGCCATGCGAGGAGCGCGAAGGCCACGGCTTCCTTGGCTTCCGCGGGGATGCCGGCGTCATCGCTGGTGCTGACGGTGCAGCCGAGCGGCGCCAGACCCGCGCGCAGCCACGCGAGCAGCGTCGTGTTGCGCGCTCCTCCTCCGGAAACGATGCAATCGGCTGGTGCGTTGCCGGTAAACGGGCAGACCCAGCGTGCTACAGCATCGCGGATGCTTTCCGTCGTCAGCGCCGTGGCCGTCGCGACCGCGTCTTCGGGTTTGCGGCTGAGTTTTCGGCAGGCTGTCAGGAATTCCGTGGCATATTCGCGGCCGAACTGCTCGCGTCCGGCCGATCTGGGGGGCTTTCGGCTGAAGAAATTCTCCCGCAGCGCGCCGCGCACCACCGGCTCCAGGACCTTGCCTCGCGCCGCTGTGCGTCCGTCGCGGTCGCAGGGTCTGCCGAAAAGCCGCTGCAGCAGCGCGTCGATCACCATATTGCCTGGACCGGTGTCGAAGGCGATCACCTGGTCCTGAGGCGCGCCCGCTGGAATGGCGGTGAGATTGCCGATCCCGCCGATATTTTGCAGAATGCGCGCCCGGCGGGGGTGCGCGTACAGCACGTAGTCCAGCAGCGGAACCAGCGGCGCGCCCTGGCCGCGGGCAGCCATGTCGGCGGGGCGAAAATTCGAAACCACCGGCACGCCAATCTCCGCGGCCAGCAGGGCCGGCTCGCCCAGCTGCCAGGTGCAGGCAAAGCGCCGGCCGGCGTAGGGTGCCGATGCGCCCTGGTGGTAGAGGGTCTGGCCGTGGCAGCCGATCAGAGCCGGCCGGATGCCGGTTGCGGCCACTGTGGCGCGAACCGCCTCGGCATAGGCCAGCCCGAGCCGCCAGTTCAACCGCGCGAGTTCCGCTGTCGAGATCGCCGTGGCGTTCATGGCGCGGAGAATCGCCTCACGCAGCGCGCGCGGAAACGGAAAGGCGCGATGGGCGAGCAGGTCGAGCCTCGTGCTGTGGACGCGCTCGGCAATCCGCACCAGCGCCACGTCGACGCCGTCCGCGGAGGTGCCGCTCATGAGACCGGCGACGATAAGGGGCTGAGCGCGAGTCATTCCGGATGCGGGATGACTTATTCTATTCCGCGCTCTGCTTATGACGCGTCCTCCGGTTCGGGTTTCATCCCGCGCCAGCGCTCCGGATCGGCGCTGTACACGGGCGCTTCCGCGACTTCGCTGGCAAAGGCCTTCACCTCCTCGCAGATGCGGTTGAGTCGGTCTTCCGAGGGGGTGTGGCGGCGCACCGGCTGCAGCCAGCGCTTCTTGGAGCGGTAGATTTTCCGCCACGCGCTGGCTACTGCCTCGGCAAAGGCCACGGAGCGCTCGGCCTCCCGCAGCAGGACTTCATAGGCCCGCTCGATCAGCCCCGGATCGCGGCAGATCGGAATCATCTGAATGCCGGCCAGCACCGCCTTCACCACCGCCTCTTCCAGCGGCATCTGCGACAGGATGCCTCCCATCTCCATGTCGTCGGAGACGATGATGCCCTTGAAGCGGACCTGGCGGCGCAGGACGTTGGTGACCCAGTAGCGCGAAACGGTGGCCACCGTCGAATCGCGCCCGGGCCACGGATAGGAAGCGTGCGCGACCATGGCAAAGGGCACTTTCCCGGCGACAGCCAGCCAGGGCGCCAGATCGGTCCGCCATATCATCCGCGTCTGCCGCCGGATGACGGGGGTATCCTGGTGTGAATCAGCGGTGGCGCCGCCGAGGCCGGGAAAATGCTTGCCGCACCCCAGGATGTCCTCTGTGGCCAGGCCGGAAAGGAAGCAGCGGGCGTAATCGATCACCCGCCAGGGCTCGGCGGCCACGGCGCGCGTGCGCATCATCGCGGTGGATTCCGGCAGCGCCAGGTCGAGGACCGGAGCAAACACAGTGTTGAAGCCCAGCGCGCGGGCTTCACGCGCGATCAGTGCCCCGTGCCGCCGGTACAGATGCCGCCGCCCCGTGGCGAAGACGGCGGCGGCCGAGGGTACCGGGTGGATGAGATCCCGGAGCCGGTCCACCAACCCGCCTTCCTCGTCCACGCAGCGAAACAGCGGAACGGTGCCCAGGCGGTCAGCGTCCCGCAGCAGTGTCGTCACCTGGGCGGCCTGTTCGATATTGCGCCGGAAGAGGATGACCCCGCCTGGGCGGATATGCCGGATCCACGCCTGCTCGGACGAGGTCAGCGAGGTGGATGCGAGGCCGACAATCAGGATCTGGCCGGCCTGTTCCGCCAGTTGCACATTGCGGCGTCGGGGCATAAAGACGCGCGACCCCCGGCGACGGTCCGGCAGCGGAATCGTGGAATGCGTGGGATGCGTCGTGGGTTTGGCGCTCATGGCACTTCGGTCACGGATCAGCCTCGAATTTCGGCCTTCAGCTCTTCGAGCAAATTCAGCGCTTTCAGTGGCGTCAGCGTATCGATATCCGTCTGCGCCAGGCGATCGAGGATGCGCTGCGAAAGCGGAGTAAAGATGGTGAGTTGCAGCGAAGGCTCAGTTTCCACGGCGACGTTCTGCCGCTCGGAGCGCTCGTGCTGCTTCAGCACCTGGCGAGCGCGCAGAATGACCGCCGGGGGCAGCCCGGCCAGGCGCGCCACGTCGATCCCGTAACTTCGATTTGCAGGCCCCTGTTCTATCCGATGCAGAAAAACGATGCCCTGGGGGGCTTCCTTTGCTTCCACATGGAAGTTTTTCAGGTGCGGATACTCCTCCGCCAGGAGGGTCAGTTCATGGTAATGCGTGGCAAACAGGGTGCGCGCCCCGATCCGGCTCTGCAGGTATTCGAGCGTCGCCCAGGCCAGCGCCAGCCCGTCGAAGGTGGATGTGCCACGGCCCATCTCGTCCAGCAGGATCAGCGACTGCGGGGTCGCCGTGTTCAGGATGGTCGCCGTCTCCGTCATTTCCACCATGAACGTGGAGCGCCCGCGAGCCAGATTGTCGCTGGCCCCGATCCGTGTGTACACGCGGTCCACCAGGCCGTAGGTCATCCGCTGAGCCGGCACGAAGCTGCCCATCTGCGCCAGAATCGTCAGCAGCGCCGTCTGCCGCAGGTAGGTGGATTTCCCGCCCATATTCGGGCCGGTGATCAGCAGCAGGCTGGGATGCGAGGTGTTTTGGCTCGCGTCGAGAAACAGGTCGTTGGGGACGAAGCGGCCCTCGCCCGCCTCTTCCATCAGGCGCTCGATCACGGGATGGCGTCCGCCCACGATTTCCAGCATCGGCGCCGGCTCGATGCGGGGGCGGGTATAGCTGCGCAGCGCCGCCACATGCGCGAAGTTGGCGACCAGGTCGATCTCGGCGACCTCGGCGCTGGTCCGCCGCAGCCGTCCTGTATTCTCCACCAGACGCGCCCGCAGCGCGGCAAACAGACGCTTCTCGATCTCGACAGAGCGCTCCTGCGCGGTCAGCACTTTGGTCTCGTAATCTTTCAGCTCAGGCGTGGTGAAGCGCTCCGCGTTCACCAGCGTCTGTTTGCGCTCGTAATCGCTGGGCACGCCGGCGAGATTCGCTTTGGTGATCTCGATGTAGTAGCCGAAAACCGAGTTGAAGCGAACCTTGAGCGAGCCGATGCCGGTGCGTCTGCGCTCGCGCTCCTCAATCGCTGCGATCGAAGCGCGTCCGCTCGACCCGATGGACCGCAGGTCGTCCAGCTCGTTGTCCACGCCGGGCGCGATCACTCCGCCCTCGGCGAGGGTGAGCGGCGGCTCGGGCAGCAGCATGGAGGTGATGGCCGCGCACAGGTCTTCCAGCGGGTCGAGCGCGCCGGAAACCTGCTGCCAGAACGGCGCGCGCAGCGCCGTCGCCGAGCGCTTCACCTGCGGCAGATGTCCGAGCGAAGCCGCCAGAGCCAGCACATCGCGCGGGCCGGCGCTGTCCAGAGAAATGCGCGCCAGCAGCCGATCGAGGTCGAGGATGCCTGACAGTGCGCGGCGCAGTTCCTCGCGTGCGATCAGGTCGGCGCGCGCCGCGTCGACCGCCTCGTAGCGGGCCTCGATCATTGCGGCATCCAGCATGGGCCGGAGCAGAGAAGCGCGCAGCAGCCGCTTGCCCATGGGCGTGCAGCAGGTGTCCATGGTGCGGAAAAGCGTCGTCTCCGGCCCGGCATCGACAAACAGCGGTTCCACCAGCTCGAGGTTGCGCCCGGTTACCTGGTCCAGATGGAGATGTTCGGCGCGGTGATGGAAGCGCAGCGAATCGACGTGCTGCGCCTCCGACTGCTGCGTGGTCCGGACATAGTGGACGATGGCTCCGGCGGCAATCGCAGCCGCCGCATGTCCTGCCAGGCCAAAGCTTTCCAGTCCCCGGCTGCCCAGTTGCCGCTCGAGCAGCGGGATCGCGAAATCGGAGGAAAAGGCGAAGTCGTCTACCGGCGTGCGCGCCCGGATCTGTGTTGTCAGCGGCTGCCGTGCCGCTTCGTCGGAGATTCCGGGGAACGGTCCGCGTGTTGCCTGAAAGATCAGCTCACTCGGCGCCAGCCGCAATAGCTCGTCCAGACACTGCGCCGCCGCGCCGGAACCCTGAAACTCCGTCGCACGAAAATCGCCTGTGGAAAGGTCGAGCCAGGCCAGGCCGGCCGCATCGCCGGTAAAGTGCGCCGCGGCCAGATAGTTGCTCTGCTCGGCGGCCAGCGAGGCATCGAGCGCCGTGCCCGGCGTCAATACCCGCGTGACCTCGCGCCGAACGAGCTTCTTCGCCAGCTTCGGGTCCTCCATCTGGTCGCAGATGGCGACGCGAAAGCCTTTGCGCAGCAGCCGTGCGATGTAGTTTTCCGCCGCGTGGTAGGGGACGCCGCACATGGGCACATTCCGCTCCTTGTCGCGCGCTGTCAGCGTGATCTGCAGCTCGCGGGAGGCGGTTTTGGCGTCATCGAAGAAAAGCTCGTAGAAGTCGCCGAGGCGGAAGAAGAGCAGGGCGTCGGGATGCTGGCGTTTCGCCGCCAGGTACTGGCGCATCAGCGGTGTTTGAGAGTCGATCGTCGCCTCGGCCACAGGAAGGCTCAGGATACAGGCAAGAGCGGAGGAAGGTATCTGGATTCTGCCGGCTGCCGCGGCGGCAGCGCTGCGGTGATACGCTGGCGGGGATGAGCTTTCGAGGGATCCCGGTACTTTGCGTGGCCATAGCGGGCGTTACGGTGCAGGCGCAAACCGCGCCGATGCGAACCTGGAAGGACCCGGCGCTGCAGCTGAGCTTTTCGTATCCCGCCGAACTCCAGCCCCGCGACGCCGCTTCGGTCGGTGGCGGCGGCTGCGCGAAAGTCCTGCTGGTTGCGGCCCTGGGCACCGACCCCAATCAGCCCGGCGCCTCCGAAACGGCTCCAGCCTCCGGCGAATGGGCCAGCCTGAGCCTTTCTGACATGGGCCCGGACTGCATCCCTGCCCGAGTGCAGAAAAAGACCAAAGCGATGGACCAGATGATGTCCGGACTGACGGGGAGCCCCACTCAGATCCTGGGCCTGATGCCCATCGAGCAGCCCATCGGCTATCTGCTGGAGGGACATCACGCTTACGTGGCGGCGGCCCAGGGCGAGCCCGTCTCCACCGACGTGGTGCAGCCAGCCAACGGCGCTGAAGTGCTGGCTATCATCGCCGTCCATATGAACGATCATGTCTTGATCTGGCGGCTGGCTTCGAACGACGCCCATCTGGTTAACCGTATGCTGTCCAGTATGGTGGTTTTCGGCTCCGGCGCGCCGCAGGCGCTGTATCCCGGTCATATTGGCGAGTGACCTCGCCCGCAGGCGTTCCAGCCCCCGCACCCCTGTGATATTTCTCACATCCCCGGGGACTGCGACCTTTGGATAATGAAGTTCAGCGGGTCCGGAACTCGGCCGTTTATTTATACTTTGTATACCTCGGGTTCCGGCCCCTCCTCTACGCGCATGTTTTTCCTCTGGCTTCGAGTTGCGGCGGTTTTGTACGGGGTCGCCAGCCTGCTGGCGGTCCCGGCTGTGCTCGGAAACCGTCCCCGCGGGCACCGCTACTGCCTGCCTGTGGCGCTGGGCGGCTGGTTCTTTCACCTCGTCGCCGTCGTGGAAATGATGAACGCGGCCCATCACCTCATTCCGGTCATGGCCGACGAGATTCTCTCCACCCTGGCGCTGCTCATCGTCGCCGTTTTTCTGCTCATCTACTTCATTTGGCGCACCATTTCCTTCGGTCTCTTCGCTCTGCCGCTGGCGTTTTTGCTCACGGTGATTCCGGCCATCGGGCCGGACCACTACACCTTCAGCTCGCCTCTGGTGCGCAACGGCTGGATCGCCTTCCATGTGGTCATGCTGCTGGCGGCTTACGCCGCGCTGCTCTTCGCCATGTTGTCGAGCGTGCTGTACCTCGTTCAGGAGCGCCGGCTGAAGAACAAGCGCACGCCTGGCTTTCTGACCTGGCTGCCACCCCTCGCCACGATGGACCAGATCACGCAGACCACGCTGGTCCTCGGCTTCTGCTGCATGACGCTGGGGCTCTTTGCCGGTTCCCTGGTCGCCCAGGAGGACGTGGGCGCCCGTTATTTCGCCGACCCTAAGGTGCTGCTCTCATTTGCCATCTGGGGCCTCTATGTGGGCATCCTCTTTATGCGGCGCTCGTCAGGACTGCGCGGCCGCCGGGCGGCCTGGGTCACATCCGGCGTTCTGGTAGCGATTGTTTTTGTGTGGGCGGCGAATCTGCTCGGCTCAGTGCATAGTTCCGCTCACAGGTTCGGTTTGAAATGAGATTCCTCGTCGCAGGACTCAACCACAAAACGGCGCCGGTCGAGCTGCGCGAGCGGCTGGCCATCGGTACGGCGGAATTGCCGGAGACCACTCTGGCGCTGCTCGCCGAGCCCGGCGTCACCGAGGCCATGATCCTTTCCACCTGCAACCGCGTGGAGCTGCTGGTTGGCCACAGCGGGCTCGAGCCCGATCTGCCCGAATTCCTGGCCGCGCGCTTGAGCCTGGACCGCGCTCTCCTCGAACCCCACCTGTACCTCCATCGCGACGAGGAAGCTATCCGGCATCTTTTCCGCGTCGCCGCCAGCCTCGATTCCATGGTGGTGGGCGAGGCGCAGATTCTCGGCCAGGTGAAGCAGTCCTGGAATGTGGCGCGGCAACTGGGCGCGGTGCGAGGCCCCATGGATCGCCTGCTGCAGGGCGCGTTTTCCGCCGCCAAGCGCGTCCGCACCGAAACTGAAATCGGATCCTCCTCGGTTTCCATTGCCTCCGTCGCCGTGGATCTGGCGCGCCGCATCTTTGGCTCGCTCGACGGCAAAAAGATTCTCCTGATCGGCGCGGGCAAGATGAGCGAGCTGGCGGCGCGCCATCTGATGCAGCAGGGCGCCGACTCCCTGCTGGTGGCCAACCGCACGCACGAGCGCGCGGTGCGTCTTGCGGGCCAGTTCCTGGGCGAGGTCATCCCCTTCGAAGATCTGCCGGCGCGCGCGCATGAGGCCGACATCGTGATTACCTCGACCGGCTCCACGCAGCACATCATCGGCGTGGAGCAGGCACAGGCCATCCTGCACCGCCGCCGCAACCGCCCGGTCTTCCTGATCGACATCGCGGTGCCGCGCGACGTGGATCCGCGGATCAACCGTCTCGAAGGCATCTTCCTCTACGACATCGACGACCTGCAGCAGGTCGCCGCCGGCCACCTGGGCGATCGCGGCCGCGAAGCGGAGCGCGCCGAGGCCATCATCGCTGAGGAGACAGAGCGCTTCCACCGCCGCCTCCGCACAGTGGACATTTCCCCGGTCCTGCGGCACGTGCAGGCCAAGAGCGAAGAGATGCGCCAGGAGGAGCTGCACCGCGCTCGCCGCCTGATGCAGTCGCTCACTCCGGAACAGCAGATTGCCGTGGACTCTCTTACCCGCGGGCTGATGAACAAGTTCCTGCACCTGCCGCTGCGGGCGCTCAAGACCGCGGCGCGCGAGGGTGACGCCTCCTCGCTCGAAGCCATCGGCAATGTCTTTGCCCGCGAATGCGTGGCTCAAAAAGCGGAGCAGGACGCCCAAAAACAGGCTGAGGAGCAGGCGGATATCGAGGCGGAGCAGTCCGAAACGCCTGTCGAAGCCCGCGACGAAGCCGCGAAGAACTGACTTCCGCCGAACGCGCTACCCTGATGGACAGTGCCAGTGGACCCCGCCAATCCGCCCTCTGACCATTCCGCTCTGCATTCTGAGCGCAGCCGCCTGCGCATCGGCTCGCGCGGTTCGAAGCTCGCGCTCTGGCAGGCTCATCACATTGCCGCCCGCCTGCGCAGCGCAGGCCACGATGTCACCATCGAGATTATCCGCACCCTCGGCGACGCGATGCAGCACGTGCCCTTCGCCCAGGTCGGCGATGCCGGCGGCGATGGCAAGGGCATGTTCACGAAGGAAATCGAGGAAGCGCTGCTGGCGGGGCGCATCGATCTGGCGGTGCACAGCCTGAAGGACCTGCCCACCGAGCTCGCTGCGCCATTCGCGATCGCGGCCATCCCCGGGCGCGTCGATCCCCGCGATGCCTTCGTCTCTGTGAGCCATGAGAGTTTTGCCGCGCTGCCGCAGGGCGCGGGCATCGGCACCAGCAGCCTGCGCCGCCAGGCACAACTACGCGCTGAGCGCCCCGATCTGCAATGCCTGGAATTCCGCGGCAACGTGGACACGCGCCTGCGCAAACTGGTGGAGGGCCAGGTGGACGCCATCATTCTCGCCTCGGCCGGCCTGGAACGTCTGGGGCTGACGCAGTATCGGCGCGAGTGCTTCTCGCCGCTGGTGCTCTGCCCGGCCGCGGGCCAGGGCGCGCTGGCGATTGAGGCCCGGGCTGGCGACCAACGCACCCTAGCCACGCTTGCCTTCCTCAATCACGAGCCCACCCGCTACGCAGTCACTGCGGAGCGCGCTGCTCTGGCCGCGCTCGGCGGAGGCTGCCAGGTCCCCATCGGCGTCCATTGCATGCCTGCCGAAGAAGGTTACAGTGTCGCGGCAGCCGTCGCCGCACCGGATGGTTCCGAAGTGCTCCGCCTCGCCATGAATCGCCAAAGCGGCGATCCGGTCGTGCTCGGACGCAAGATCGCCGCGCGCCTGCTGGAACAGGGCGCGCAGCGCCTGCTGGAGATGGTCGCGCCCTCGTCCGGGGTGGCGGGAAGCGTGGCCGCGCCGTGAGCGCGCCTGACCCTGGGCCCCATCCGCTGCCTCTGGCCGGGCGCCGCATTTTGGTTACCCGAGCGCGGCATCAGGCCGGGCGACTGTGCGAAGAACTGCGTGGGCGCGGCGCCGAGGTGCTGGAAGTTCCTGCCATCGAGATCGTTCCGCCGGAGTCGTGTGAGCCGCTGGATCGCGCCCTTCAGCAATTGTCACAGTATCAGTGGCTGATTGCGACCAGTGCCAATGCGGTTGGCGCCCTGCACGCGCGCATGGAGGCGCTGGGGCGGAAGGACGCAGACTTGGCGCATCTGCGCATCGCCGCCGTTGGCTCGGCCACCGCGGAGGCGCTGCTCGCTCTGGGTCTGGAGCCCGCAATCACCCCTCCTGAATATGTGGCCGAGTCGCTGGTGGAGGCGATCGGCGCCCAAATGCGCGGCCAGCAGGTGCTGCTGGCGCGTGCCGCCGTGGCCCGCGACGTGATTCCCGATGCGTTGCGTGCCCAGGGCACACACGTGGATGTGGTCGACGCTTACCGCACTGCGATCCCCGCCGAGTCTGTAGCCGAGATCCGCGCAATTTTTACCAACGGACGCCTTCCCGACGCCGCCACCTTCACGAGTTCGTCGACCGTCACGAATTTTCTGGAGCTGCTGCGCGAGGCGGGCGTCGCTGCCCCGGCATCGATGCGCGCCGTTTCCATCGGACCGATTACCAGCCGCACCCTGCGGGAGCACGGCTGGGAGCCGGCGGCCGAGGCCGACCCGCACGATCTGGCCGGGCTGGTGGAGGCGGTGGTAAGGGCGCTCTGGATTCCCGTCCGCATACACTGACCTTCGTGGCGGCACAACGGATCGGCGTCCATCTCTCCACCTCCGGGGGCGTTTTTCGCGCGACCGAGCGGGCGCACGAGATCGGCGCGAATACTTTCCAGATCTTTTCATCCAGCCCGCGCATGTGGCGCGCCGCGCGCCTGGAGCCCACTCACTGCGAGCAAATGCGCCGCCTGCGCCGGGAGTACAACTGCGCGCCGCTGGTGATCCACACCAGCTATCTCGTCAACCTCTGCAGCCAGTCGGAGATCGTGCGCGAGAAATCCGTTGCGGCCTTTCGCGGCGAAGTGGAGCGCGCGCTCGCCCTCGGCGCGGAGTTCCTCGTCCTTCACCCTGGTTCGTGGAAGGGGCTCACGCGCGAGGCGGGACTCACCATGGCTGCCGAATCCATCGCGCGCGCTGTCGACGGCGTTGCCCTTGATGACTGCGATTTTCGCGTGCTGATCGAGAACACCGCGGGCGCGGAATTTTCTCTCGGGGGCAGCTTCGAGCAGGTCGCGGAGCTGATCAGCCGACTGCGCGGCATCGTGCCGGTCGGCGCATGCCTCGACACCTGCCATTGCCACGTCGCGGGCTACGACCTGCTCAGCGCGGCCGGCTACGAGGAGACCGTTGCCCTCATCCGGAACACCGCTGGCCTCGACTCTGTTTGCGTCTGGCACATGAACGACGCCAGGGCTCCGCGCGGCTCACGCCTCGACCGGCACGAGCACATCGGACAGGGAACCATGGGGATTGAACCCTTTCGCCGCCTGCTGCACGACCCTCGATTCGCTCGCTGCGCCTTCATCGCCGAGACGCCGGTGGACGAGCTCGATGACGACCGGCGTAATTTGGAGACTATGCTGGATCTGGCGGCAGGCCCGGTGTCGAGCGGCGCATCACGCTCGCCGCACCGAAAACCCTGATCCGATTTCGCGATCAGAATTGAGGAGGGGTCGAATTCCGGGGGGCGGCGCCGCAGTCGATCCCGGCGTGGTCGACCCAGAGGCCGACCCACCGCCTGACGCGCCAGTCGACCCTCCGCTGGTCCCACTTTGCGGTTGCGTCGAACCGCCGGAGCCAGAACCGCTGCCAGTCTGGTTCTGCGTGCCTGTCGACGGTTTCTGAGAACGTTTCTGCTGCGATGGCGCCGGTTTCTGCTGCGTGGGGGGCGAGCTGCCTTCCTCCGCGCCCGAGCTCGCCGGAGAACCTCCCGGCTCCTCGCCCGGTGCCGCTTTGGCCGTTCCGGCAGTCGGAGAGCTTTGTGAAGATGTCTCCGGTCTCACTGGAGCGGTACTCGTCAGCCCCGGAGCGCCCGGCGCGGGTGCGGCCTGGTCGGGGACATACGCCGCTCTTGGCGGAGCAGGAGGCTGCCCCGAGGGGACCGGCAATTCCCGCGCAGCCAGCGTGATCTGGTTCACGACCGAGGGATCGTCACGCAGCTTCACATACAGTTGCCCATCCTGTGGATGTGGCACGGGCAGTACGTATCCCGGAAAACCGTCGGGCACCTCGACCGCGCCAGTGAACTCCGGATTGGTGGCAATGGCGTCCACCAGGAACAAATTCGAGCCGCTCAGCCGGCACTGCTGGCTCACCGCTGCCGGGCACTTCAGATCGTGGAGCGCCGGCAACCGCACCAGCGTCGCCAGGGATTGCCAGTCGCTGTGCGAGCCGTGGTCGACCACGCGGAATTTCAGCGGCCCGAAAGCCGAATCGCCGAACGCCTTCGCCGGATCGAGCGTGGCGAGCGCGACCTGCGAGTTTTCCAGCGTCATGCCTCCGTTCGCCAGGCTCAGCGTGGTCGTAAAACCTTCGTCCTGGGTCGCCACTTCAATCTGCTCGTTCATGCCGAAACGCGCCGGCGACTGCGCCCGCAGCGAGAAGGTCAGCAGCGCGTTCTGGGGCAGCTCGTCCTGCCCGGCCAGCGCGATGTTGCTGCTGTCGGTGCCCGAATCCTGCACGCTCTTCCCGATCAGCTCCACGCTGGGCCGCGGCGCGCCCACGACGGCATCCACGGTCAACTCGCGGCCGTCGTCCAGAGTTACCAGCGCCGTGCCGTCCTGCCCCTGTTTCAATTTCGCTGCCGCGGTGGGATTCTTCGCCACCATGGGCAGTTCATCGCTTCTGGTCGTCGAATCCGCCTGGCCCGGAGTGAAGATCAGGCCGTCCAGCGTCAGGCTCGCGACCTCGCCGAGCCGGCTGCCCTTCAGCACGCCCTGCGAGTCGCCGGCGTGCAGGGTAAAGCTGTCCAGGTGTCCGGCCTCCGCAAAGGCGCGCAGCGACAGCGTTTGCGCGGTCACGGCGCCGTACTGCTTCACCTCCAGCAGCATCGGGCCGGGTTCGGCCTTCTGGAGCGGCAGAGTCACCTGCAACTGATCCGGACCGGTGATCTTCCACGCTGCTTTGATCTCTCTCCCCGCTGAATCCTTCAGCAGGATCGTATCCACGCAGCTGGCGCCGTCCGCCGAAAGCTGGATCGCATCCACCTTGCCCACGATCAGCGATTCGCGATCGGCCGCGGCCAGTTGCCAGTGCTGGGTGTGCGTGTTCTGCAGGCGGAACGCGGGCCCGTCAAACTTCGAGAACCCCCAGTAGCCTTCCAGCGAGGCGTCGATCACCGGCCCAAAGTCGTTCGCGCTCAGGTCCTTTGCTTCCAGCACCAGGCCGCCTTGCTCCGGGTCCGGCTGCAGTGGCACATCCAAATACTTGCCGGCCTTGGTCTTCAGCCTCAGATTCAACTGGTGGGCGTAACCCGTGGAGAACACCAGCGGCGCCCCGTCCACTGCCAGCACCAGCGAATTTTTCTCCGCGCAGTAATTCTGCTGCGAATCCACCGGATGCAGCGGCGGAGGCTGCGAGGCCTCGACGGCGGGCAGCGCCGTCACCAGTACCGATTTGGGATTGTGGAACGAGGGCGGCGTGTTGAGCATCAGGGTCAGTTGATCGCCCTGCTGCACCGCGAGCGCGGGAATGTACTGGTACTGCGCCGTCCTGAATCCGTCGAGGATGCGTGCGATGTCCATCACCGACCCGACATAAGGACTGTAAAAGCCGTAGTCCGCCTGCGGCGTGGAGCTGAGCTGCATCGCCAGGTCGCTTTCCGGGCCGGAGGTCAGCGCCTCCACGATGGATTCGCTGTGACCATCGCTCAGGATCATGGTGTCCTGGCCCTGGGTCAGGCATGCTGCCTGTAGCTCCGGCATTTCCTGCAGGCAAGCGGGATTGATCTTCATGCCAAGGCTGCGCGCCAGCAGGGGCGTGGCTGCCGCCAGTTTGGCCGGGTCGCTCTCGTTCAGCGAGCGGATCGCTGCCAGATAGGCGTCCAGCCGCGTACGGTCCAGCATCGCCTGGTTCAGGTCCTGCGAAGAGCGCACGAATGCCCCCGGCTGACCCTGCACCGCGTTCACCAGCGTGCGGTAGTCGCCATTCGTTTCCGGCGCCAGAAAGATCACCACCTGCTGCGCGCCTTCCGGCACGGTGATGGTCATTCCCTTCTCGTCGGCGCGCCGGTCCCATGTTTCCTGGCGGAAAAACCAGCGCGCCGGCGGCGGATTCGTCGATCCGCGCATAAACGCCGCAATCATCAGGTAGCGCGCGGACTGCGCCTCGGGCAGGTCGGCGCGGATCCACAGGTGGTCCCCGGCCTCGAGGTTCGGCACCTCGGAAATCGGCAGGGTCTTCGCACCGCGCGTCACCTTGACTTCCAGGGTGGGACCGGTCAGATCGAACGGTGCGCCGGCCCATGCTGACGAAAGCGCCGCCAGACACACCGCCCACACCAGGGAAGCACGAAACTGTCGAATTGCCATGTTAGTCACTATTTTAGGGTGCAACCGGGGTGCGTGGGGCGGTGAAAACAGCATTCCCCATCTTCCAGACGCAGCCTGGCAGGAAAGGTTGTGGTGCGCGGAAGACACAGCGCATCTGCTTTGAACCCATGCAGTTGTGGGGACTATGGCTTCAGCGCCGAGGGTGCAGCCGCGCTGTCGTCCTTCAGCGCCACGCCGCTCAGGCCCAATCGCCGCGCTTCGCCCAGCAGATAGAGCAGCCGCTGCGCGGCTTCCGCGTACCCCAACCCCTGAGGACGGATGTTGGAGATGCAATTACGCTCGGCATCGGTGCGGCCCACCCGCGGGGCCCAGGTCAGATACATGCCCAGACTGTCCGGCGAGCTCAGCCCGGGGCGTTCGCCGATCAGCACAGCCACCAGTTGCGCTTTCAGCCGCTCGCCAATCTCGTCGCCCAGAGCGACTCGCGCATACTTTGCAACCACCAGGGTTGCTTCCGGGACTCCAGCCTCCAGCCCTCCGCGAAGCTCCTTCAGCAGCGGTACCGCGTGGCGCGCAGGCGCGATGGCCGAAAGACCATCCGCCACGACGACCGCCAGCTCACACGGCCGCGCGGTCAGCCTGCTTAGCTGCGTGCAACTGGGCGCGTCGAGCGCGCGGCCCAGATCCGGACGCAGGAGATACTCCATCCGGTCCCCTGCCTGGCTGCGGACGATCGCGGGCTCACCGAATCCCGCGCCGCGCAGCTCGACCGCCAGCGCTTCCGCATCGAACGGCGCCTGAACCGCGTCGCGCGCCTGCGCGTGCGCCAACTCAAACTTCAGCAGCGCAGTCGTCGGCAGGCTGCCGCCCACCCGTCCCAGTCCGATCCTGGCGGGCGTGAACTGCCGCAGCCGCGCCCATAGATCCGCCTCCGGCACGTCGTCCGGCCCGCCCCTCCCGCGCGTCAGCTCAGCCACTCGTCCGCTCCCGCCAGCAGCTTCGGCGCCGCGCCGCGTTCTGCCAGCTGCCCCTGCTCGTCCGCAATGCCCATGCGCTCGAGCCATGCCTCGAACTCCGGCGCGCGGCGCAGCCCCAGCGCCCGGCTCGCATACAGCGCGTCGTGGAACGATGTGCTCTGGTAGTTCAGCATCACGTCGTCGGCGCCCGGAACGCCCATGACGAAGTTCACCCCCGCCACGGCCAGCAGCGTCAACAGCGTGTCCATGTCGTCCTGGTCGGCCTCGGCGTGGTTGGTGTAGCAGACGTCGCAGCCCATGGGCAGGCCAAGCAGTTTGCCGCAGAAGTGGTCTTCGAGCCCCGCCCGAACGATCTGTTTGCCGTCGAAAAGATACTCCGGCCCAATGAAACCGACGACCGTATTCACCAGCAGGGGCTGAAAGTGCCGCGCCA
This sequence comes from Acidobacteriaceae bacterium, assembly GCA_035503835.1. GTDB lineage: Bacteria > Acidobacteriota > Terriglobia > Terriglobales > Acidobacteriaceae > Palsa-343. The sequence continues at coordinate 36,426 of DATJSY010000006.1, forward strand.
CCGCATACGCGCGAGCCTCGCACGTTTGCTGGTCCACGCCCTCGTGTCCGCGGGCGGAAAGCGAACTCCCCTGGCCGGTCTCGAAATACATCACGTTATCGCCCACGGTGCCGCGGCCCAGCGCCAGCGCCGCCGCGCGCGCCTCCTGCAGCAGCGCCAGCGAGACACCAAAATTCCTGTTCGTCTTTTCCGTCCCGCCGAGCGATTGAAAAACCAGGTCCACCGGCGCGCCGCGCTCCATGGCGCGCAGCGTGTTCGTCACATGGGTCAGCACGCAGGTCTGCGTGGGAATCTCATATCGCTCGCGGAAAGCATTCATCATCTCCAGCAGGCGCCGCACCGCCTGCAGGCTGTCCGACGCCGGATTGACGCCGATGACCGCATCGCCGCAGCCGTACAACAGGCCCTCCAGCATCGACGCCGCAATGCCCCGCACATCGTCCGTCGGATGGTTTGGCTGCAGCCGCACCGAAAGCCGCCCCTGCAGCCCCAGCGTGTTGCGGAAGCTCGTGACCACGCGGCATTTTTGCGCGGCCAGAATCAGGTCCTGGTTCCGCATCAGCTTCGACACGGCCGCCGCCATCTCCGGCGTAATGCCGCGCGCCGCCCGCGCCAGTGTCTCCGGGCCGGTCCGCGGATCCAGCAGCCACTCCCGGAATCCGCCCACGCTCAGCCCCGCCAGCGGCGCAAACGCCGCGCGGTCATGCGTGTCCACAATCAGCCGCGTCACCTCATCGCGTTCGTACGGGATGAGCGGCTCCTCCAGGAAAAGTGTCAGCGGAATCTCTACCAGCGCCATCCGCGCCAGCACGCGCGCTTCTTCGTTCTCCGCGGCAATCCCCGCCAGCGCGTCGCCCGAACGGCCGGGCGATGCCTTCGCCAGCAGTGTCTTCAGATCCGCGAATTCGCGCGTGCGTCCCGCGATCGTGACGGAGTAGACCATCGTCTTCCCTGGACAATAGCATTATCCGGGACAACGGCCTCCGGAGGCATTGCGATCGGAAACCATTCCGCACAGCCGCCTGGGCAAGTTCGCAAAGTGCGAATACAGTTGTGATCGGGGCCTCAGTTGCACGTCATCTCGGGAGAGAGGCTGCAGGAAGCAGCCGGCAGCATGCGAAGCTGAGCGGTGCGCAGGACGTTTGGTACAGCCTGGCGAAGCGGGCTGCATGGAGAAGTCCGGACGAAGTGCGCCAGGCCTTCCGTTCCGCGGATGCAGTGGAGCGATTTGCTGTTTTTAACATCAAGGGGAACAGCTTTCGCCTGATTGTGGAGATCAATTACCGGTCCGGCTGAATCTTTGTCCGTCACCTGCTCACGAACGCGGAATACAACCGGGGAGCATGGAAACAATGAGCGCACGCGTCATTCCGGATTATCCGGAGCTGTGAGCAAAGCACCCGCCGCGGGGGATTCGCGCGGAAGCCGAAAACGAGAGGTTCACGCGGCTTCCGGAAGACCTCGACAGCCGCCACGCCTTGCTTTCGCGGGCGGAGCGCGAACTGGCCGACCTGCTCACCCTGCTGAGCGAGAATTTCAAGCAGCAGCGCTGTCGGCTGCCCAGGGCCTCTCCGCTGGAAGCGGTCCGCTTCCTCATGGATCAGCATCACCTGCGGCAAAAGGACATGCTCGACGTCTTGGGCACGCCCACCGTCGCCTCCGAGGTGCCGGGCGGCAAGCACGAACTCAGCAGGGAGCACATTCGCCGACTGCGTGAGCTGTATTCGGTGCCGGTAGAACTGTACTTCTGAGCTGCGCCGCTTTCACTGCCCCGGCATGATGATCCGATACTCCCCACTTATGTTCATCAGGCTCATCAGATACAGCATTCCGTCGTAGTAGCGGCTGAACCCTGAGGGAATCGGCTCGTCCCACAGCGCCTCGGTGAACAGCCGTGCACGTGCACGATCCGTCGCCGCCAGGCTGGCCACGGCATTCGTCCCCACCAGCCCGCCAGGATGCCTTTCCGGCGTCACACCCGGCCGGTTCGGCACCGGGATCGGCTGCCCGTCCAGCGTATACATCGGGCCGTACTGGTCGATGCCCTGCGACGCGAAAAACTTCTGGATGCGATCGCTCAGCACCTGCTCCGATGGAGCCTTCCGCCACCACGACCAGTCCACCGACCAGTTTCGCTGCACCCGCCACGCGTCATAGCCGAAGCGGGAAGTCTGATTTCCAAACCAGCTCCGGCCAGGCGTTCCGTCGAAGTTCGCGTAATCCGGCGCGATGCCCGTTTGCGGATTCGCTGTCTCCACAAAGAATTCCCGGCTCTCCATCGCCGCGCGCTCCCAGTAAGTACGATCCGCCGGCGGACCCCAGCGCGCGAACAGCTCGTAAAACGCCGGCAGATGGTACGAGGGGTCCGTGAACGGGTGCGGCATGATGCCCGGCACAAACAGCACGAGGGGCGGATCCGGATTCATCTCCGGCCCCACGCTGTAGGGCCCGTATTTGCCAATCGCGGTGATGACCTGCCGGTGCACCATCGCCGTCAGCAGCTTTTCGGCCTCAGCGTGATAGTCGTAAATCCCGTGCCCGCCCGGCCATCGATTCCCCGCGAACAGCAGCGCCATCGCGAAGAACTCCTCGCCGTCAGGCGCGGGCGTCTGGGCGTTCGGCGTCCCGTCCGGCCTGCACGACCAGCGAAAAAACTCATATCCCGGCACCTTCGGGTCGGAAACATACATGTACGTCATCGCCCAGTTCCACAGCGCGTCGAAGTCCGCTTTCCTGTTGAGCTGAACCGCGACCATCATCCCGTACGACATGCCTTCCGTCCGCACGTCGTGATGCGCCCAGTCGGTCAGATACGCCAGCGGACCGTTGGCGTTCCGGCCTGCCGGGAAAAAGACGGCCTGCGTCTGCGGATCGCCGTGAAAGAGGTGCTGATACGCCGCCTCGATCTTCGCCCGGATCGCCGCCTCGGAATGCCCGTCCTCCAGAAACAGGTTGGGATACCGCTCGGTCGCGTAGGCACCTGAGCCGTTGTCAAAGGTCAGTGGAGCCGACTGCGGAGGAGAGGGGGTTTGAGCAATCGAACAGCGGACGCCAGGAATCATCGCAGCCAGCAGAAATGGTGAAAGTGCCAATTTCGTTCGAATTCTCAAAAGCCTTGTCCTCGGCGCCGGACGCGCCTACCCAGAGTAGCTGTTGCCTGCGCGGAATGAACAGGGTCGCCTTGCTTGCCTGCGCCACTCCGCCCGTCGCACACTGAACCTCGATGCGCTCTCTGCTGCTGCTTGCTCTCGGTCTGTTTCCTGCCGCTGCCGCTCAGAACATCTACGTTCGCGTCTCGCCTGCAGTCACCAAGGGAATTCACGGCACCGACGCCTTTCCCACGATTCAAAACGCCCTCGATCACCATCCCTGGCCGGGCCCTGGAGGGCGCGTCATCATTGAGATCGCGCCCGGCGTCTACCACGAGCGCCTCGATATCACGCAGAACCATCCCAACATCACGCTGCTGGGCATGGGCAAATCGCCCGACGACGTTGTGATCACCAACAGCCTCAACGCACATCAGGCGGGCGGAACGTTCTTCACGGAAACCGTCGAAGTCGACGGCGACGGCTTCGAAGCCGACAACGTCACCTTTGAGAACTCCGCCGGCAACACCGGCCAGGCGGTCGCTGTCGTTGTCCGCGCCGACCGCGTCGTGTTCAAACACTGCCGCTTCCTCGGCTATCAGGACACGCTCTTTGCGGACTTCGGCCGCCAGTATTACGTGGACTCGTACATTGAGGGCGCCGTCGACTTCCTCTTCGGCAATGCCTCCGCCGTTTTCGACCACGACGAGCTGCACGTGAGCGGCCCCGGCGCACTGACGGCACAATCCCGCACATCGCCGGCGCAAACCACCGGCTATGTCATCCTCAACAGCCGGGTCACCAGTGACATCCCTGCGGGCAAGCGCCAGCAGATCTGGCTGGGCCGCCCGTGGCGGCCGTACTCCCGTGTCGTCTTCCTGCGCACCTGGCTGCCGGCCGACGTTGTCCCCGCCGGCTGGAACAGCTGGAGAGATCCGCGCAACGAGAAAACCACATGGTATGGCGAGTACGACGACCTCGGCCCCGGCGCTCGCCCCTCCGATCGCGCCCCCTGGGCGCACCAGATCACCGCCGCCGAGGCGAAAACCTTCGAGCCACGGGTTTTCCTCGCGGGGTCGGACGGCTGGAATCCCATCGCAGCCGCAGCTCAACTGCCGTGAACGCTGGCCCGCCACGGCAAAATCACCCAAGCCCAGGAGTTTCTGCTGCTTAGCGCGATCAGGTCCAGCTGCCGTGGCAGGCTATCTGATTCATTTCAATTGGTTTATTCCATTTCCCTGCGACGCCTGCCGTACCCCCAGATCAGGCCGGTAACCCTCCAGCTTCCGCAGCCCCGTCGAACTTCGTGAATATCCGGGATTCCCTGTTGCATCCAAACCGAAACCCCTTTAAGATGCGTCAATTGCGGCTATGAAGTCAGGCGGACTACTGGAATCGGCGCCAATGGTGCGACCCAGCCCCACGGGCGGGGGGGCGCGAGGGATGGCCGTGCCCGAAGACGGCTCAGCCCCGCGCGGCTCCGCTCCGATCTCCACCTATTTCATCCGCTCCCGGATCGGCAAGATCTGCGTCGCCATCACGGGCGCTTCTCCGGCTGAGATGCTCCGCAATGCGGAGGAGATCTCCCGCGAGAACCATTTCGTCGAGTTCCGTCTCGACTACCTCGCCAACCCGGCCGCGGCCCTCCCAAAAATCAGGCAGTTCCTCTACGAGCGCAGCGAAGTCACCGCCATCGCCACGTGCCGCCGCGCCGCCACCGGAGGCAAATTCAAAGGCACGATTGCCGCTGAGCTGGAAATTCTCGAGAAGGCCGCGCTGGCCGGCTGTCACCTGATCGACCTGGAGCTGCAGAGCGCCGAGCACATGAAGCCGGCACAGATGCAGCGCCTTCGCTCGCGCGGAGCCGCGCTCATCATCAGCTATCACGACTTTGAGAGCACCCGGGATCTCGACCGCATCTTCGAGCGGATCCATCCCTTCCAGCCGGAGTTCGTCAAGATCGTCTCCACGGCGAAAACCCTGGCTGACAACGTCACCATGATGCGCTTCCTCGATCGCCGGCGCGACGAAGCGAACCTCATCGGTATCTCCATGGGCGACCAGGGAACCATCAGCCGCGTGCTCGGGCTGCGTGCCGGCAGCGTCTTTACCTTCGCCTCCGCGCACGCCGGCGAAGAAACCGGCCCGGGCCAGATCGACGCCCGCACGCTGCGCGAAACCTGGCGCATCGACCAGATCGACGCCTCCACGAAGGTTTACGGCGTAGCCGGCAATCCCGTCCGCCACTCCCTCTCGCCGCTCATGCAGAATATGGCCTTCCGGCGCGAGACGGTGAACGCCGTCTTTCTCCCGCTGCAGACCACGCGCATGAACGACCTGCTCATCCTCACGCGCGAAGTTCCGCTGCACGGCCTGGCCATCACCATGCCGTTCAAAAGCGACATCCTGAAGCACCTGGAGAAGACGGACGCGCTTTCCGAAAAGATCGGCGCCTGCAATACCGTCGTACGCGCGCTGGACGGCAAGCTTTACGGGTTCAACACAGACGTCGCGGCCATTGTCCGGCCGCTGGAACGGCGGCTGCCCTTAGCCGGCGCAAAGGTCCTCGTTCTGGGCGCAGGGGGCGCTGGCCGCGCAGCCGCTTTTGGACTGGTCGAAAAGGGTGCGGAAGTTTTCGTCTGCAACCGCACGCCGGAGACGGCCAAAAAGCTGGCCCGCCAGGCGAAAGCGAAATTCATCCGACGCGATCAGTTGGCAAAATCGAGCTTCGACGTCATCATCAACGCGACTCCCGTGGGCATGCGGAGCCTCAAGCCGGCCAGTCCGCTGGAGGCGAAGGAACTCAACGCGCGCCTGGTCTTCGATCTGGTCTATAACCCCATCGACACGCCTCTGATCCGCATGGCGCGCGAGAAGGGGCTGCCCGTCGTCACCGGCGTGGAAATGTTCGTGCACCAGGGCGCGCGCCAGTTCGAAATCTGGACCGGCAAGCCGGCTCCGGAAGAGGAAATGCTGCGCGTTGTCGTCCACGCGCTGCGGCAGGACGCCAGCGCCGCCCGTGCGTAGGTGTCCCACCCGGGCGTTCATTCGCAGCGCAGGCTGGTCTGATAGCCGCCACCGTCGACGGTTTTGACGAGCGAGCGCACGCCGTACTGAGGGAGCATAGTATTGGCTGCGTTTAGACTTCCGGGCCGGAAATGGGCTCGCGGAGAAAGTCGGGCGGAAGCTCCGCGCCCCGGTGCTGTTTCAGTTCGAAGAGGAGTCGCGGGCGATCCGGCGGCTGCCTTGAATGGATGATCGTCGTGGCTTTCGTACTTTTGATTGTGACCATCTGGCCCTTGAGGTCGCTGTCGACCTCGGCGATTTTGTTCCAGCCGATCCGCTTGTTGGTGCCGACCCAAAATACCTGTTCAAGGCCCTCGGGTACGAAGAGAATAATTCCAGGAGCTTCAAAAAGTAGCGTTACAGCAGGTACCGTGAATATTGCCGCGCTAAGAGAGTTCAGCTTCCCGTGAAGGTGTCTCGACTGGCCGACAACGAACCAGGTCAGCTATCCCTCAATTAGAAGCCAGGCGAGTATGGCACGACGGTTCGGGCTGAACTGGAGTCGCCCGTCGCTTGGCAAAGTCGCTTCCCGATGCCGATCTGCCCTCCCGAGGAATGCCATCAGTACGAGGATGGCAACAGCAAGGTTCGCCAGAAACCCAACGACCAATCAAACGGTGAAGTGCATTTGCAGTACGGGCACATTGTAATGCTCGCAGTCAGCCGTTTCACTTGCAGCGCGAACTGCTAATTTCCATCCCCGTCGTCGTCCTTCGCGGCTCTGCTGCCGCGCGGCGCAAAGGGATGCAGGAGCAGGTACGGAACCGGCTTACTGCCCATGGCGTCCTTCCAGAGGATGATGTTCAGTTCGCGGACGGGAGCGCGGTCCTCGTGGGAGAAGTCCATGCGCGCGGATTCCTTCGCGCCGTACGACCTCGCGGTATTGGCCTTGTAGATGAGGCCGTTGTTCTCATTGCGGTAGTCCGCGTTGTAGGGCGGCTGGTCGCCGGCGCCGCTGAATTCGGGCGACTCGAGCGGAGCCAGAGCGTCATTGTTGTTCATCGGCGGCGCGCCCAGCAGCGCCAGGATGGTGTGCACCGTGCTGACCGTGGTGTAGAAATGGCTGTCCACAAACGGCGCGGCGCGGTGCGGCGCGTATTTGCTGATGTCCAGCGCGATGGAGCGGTGGGCGTCAACGTGGTCGGCGCCATCCTGGGCGTCGTCCTCAAGGATGAAGATCGCCGTGGAATCCCAGTAGGGTGAGTGCGAGACGACGTCCGCGACGCGGCCCACGGCGAGATCGTTGTCGGCGACGGAGGCTTCGGGCGTGGGCCAGCCGGGACGCGTGCCGGCGGTATGGTCGTTGGGCAGACGCAGCATAACGAAGGCAGGCATGGTGTCGTGCCCGGCCTTGAGGTCGGCGGTCCAGCGGCGGAAGTAGTTGAGGAACTCATTCACACGGAGCTGGTCGGGGAAGTTGAGGCCGAAGTCCGGATAGTACGGGTCGAAGTGGCCGACCAGCGCGGGCTTGGTGGCGACATTCCTGTAGATAAAGGGGATGTTCCAGGGGTACTTGCTGATGCCCCCGCCGTAGCGTGCGGGGATGGGATCGCCGAAGCGGATATAAGGATGCGCGCAGTAGTGGGTGCCCTCCGGCGTGCCGCCCTGCTCGGGCAGAAGCTGTTTGGGAGGCGCACCGCTGGCGTTGCAGTACTGCGTAGAGATGTACTCGGCAAAGTGGAAGTAGGAGATGTGGTGGCGGGCGAAGTCCGTCCACATGTAGCCGCTCTCCGGCTCGTTGACGTCGGGAATGTGCTCGAGGAGCGGATAGCCCTCCTCGACGACGCCTTCGAAGTCGTAGGTGCGCTCGCGGCCGCGGTAGTTGATCTGCCAGGTGCGCTCGAGGTAGTCGCTGTTGATGGCGGCGGTGGACCAGACGTGGCCGTCGCCGGAGACTTCGCCGGAGTCGTAGAAATTGTCAAGGACGCCGAACTGCCGGGCCAGTGCGTGCTCGTTGGGCGTGATATTTTCGCCGTACATCGTGAGCGAAGGATCGCCGTTGCCTACGCCCAGATCGCCGAGGATCTGATCGTAGGTGCGGTTCTCCTTAATGATGTAGATCACGTGCTTGATGGGGTTGCCACCGTCCCGGAAATGGACAGTCTGCTGCGCGGCGCTCATCAGGTTGCTCTGCATCACTTCGGCAGTGAGCTTTGGAAGCTGGGCGCGGGCCTGGGCGAGGTCGATGCTGGCCAGCGAGCCGTGCAGCATGCTGGCGATGTAGGTGTGGGGAACGTGGGGCTTCCGGACGTAGGGGCGATGGCTGCCGGGAGCAGGATGAGGCGCCGGGGGCTGGGGCATGTTGTTGGGGCCGGTGCCTGGGCCCTTGGCGGTAGAGACGTAGAGGCGGTCCGCATCGACGGCGATGGCGGTGGGATACCACTCGGTGGGGATGAAGCCGAGAGGCTTACCAAAGATATGCGGGCGCAGAGACTGACCGAGATCGAACAGAGCGACGGCGTCCGAGCCGGAGTTGGCGGCGAAGAGGGTTTGGCCGTCGGGCGAGACCGCGACGGCGTCGGGCATGGCGCCGAAATAGGTCTGGCCAGGCAGGCCGGTGTCATAGAAGCCGGCGAGACGCATGTGACGGCCTGAGACGCGAACGGCGGCGACGGCATCACGGTTGGCGAGGGCGATGTAGAGCATTTTGCGGTCGGGACTCAGCGCCATATCGACCGGGTGGGAGCTGGGGTCGATGTGGCGCGCAGGAGGCAGCAGCGGGAGTCGCTGAACGACCTCGCCTTTGCGGAGGTCGAGCTCAGCGACTGCGGAGCCGTTCCACAGGGAGACCCAGGCGCGGCGGCCGCGCGGTCCGGCGACGACAGCGACGGGATACGTGGTGGGAATGATTGGGCCGGCAGAAAGATCGAAGCGGGCGAGGAGCCTGCCGGTAGTGGCGTCAAGGAGAACGGCGTCGTCGGAGTACTCGTCCGCAACGAGGAGCTTTTCCCTGCGGCCGGGCACTACGGCGAGCCCAGCGGGCGCGGGGACGGCTTCGTTTTCCGGCAGCACCCGCCGGTCGTACTTCTGCAGGTGGCCGGCAGGAAGGGTCCGAAGCGGGACGGGGATGAGGCGCTGGGGCGTGAGCGAGGGAGCCGCTGCAGCGGAGCCGGGCGTGAATCGGTAGACCGCGACGGCGTTGCCGGTTTGGCCGGGCTGACCGCCGTTTGGCGCAGTGAGCGAGTCGAAGCTGACGTAGAGGTGGCGGCCATCCGGCGAAAAGGCGATGCCGGAGTACATGGTCTGCGGGGCGCGCAGCCCGGTGCGGGCATCGGGAAAGTCAGTGAGGCGGCCGGTGGCTGTGTCGAGGATGGCGACGGACTGCTCGTAGTAGGATTCCACGGTCCCATAGCCGGCGTTGACCAGCGCCAGGTAGCGGTGGTCGGGCGACCACGCGGCGGTCATGGGCAGGCTGTTGAGCGCGCGGGGCGAGCCAGGTACGGGCGGGAGGATCTCCTTACTGGACGGCAGATGGATGGTCTGCGCTGCGCAGAGAGTAGCGGCAAGGAGCGGCAGCGAACAGCGGAGGATGCGCAGGATGGGAGATTTCATCGCTGATTCAGAGTCTCCGGAGAGGGTTACAGGAAGGTGAAGAGCGCAGCGCGCGGAACCTGCATCCGGCGCTGATTGTTTTCGCAGTCAAGGGTATCACCGGAGCGGCTTACAAAAGTGTTACATCGCCGATGGGGTGTGGCGTGAAAGGATGAAAAGGGTCGCACATCGCAGTCGGGTGAGCGCCCAGCTCAGGCACGAGCGCAACGCCCCCATACCATATTGTGAAGCGATCTGATTAATGGCTACCCGAGCGACTGAAATCTCTGAAGTTCCAACCATTGTCCCGGGCAGTTTTGCTCGCCCGGTGGCGGCTGCCCTGCCCAGGACGGATGCTCACCCGACGCCGAAACTGGGACGCAAGTCCCAGGTTGGGACGAACTGGGTCACCGTTCTCTTTATGGTGATCTTCCACGTGGGCGCCATTGCGGCGTTCTTCTTCTTCTCCTGGACGGCTCTGATCTGCGCGATCGTCATGTGGGTGCTGGCGACAAACGTGGGCATCGGCATGAGCTACCACCGGCTGCTCACGCATCGCGGCTATCGCGTGCCGAAGTGGCTGGAATACGTGCTGGCGGTATGCGGCACGCTGGCGCTGGAAGGCGGGCCGATCTTCTGGGTGGGGCTGCATCGCATCCACCACCAGCTTTCCGATCACGAAGGCGATCCGCACACGCCGCACGACGGCGGATGGTGGTCGCATGCCGGCTGGATTATGGCCGGCGATGCGCTGAACGCGGAGACCGACGCGCTGGCGCGCTACGTTCCGGACCTGATGAAGGACCGCTTTTATGTCTGGCTGAGCAAATACCACTACATTCCGCTGATTACCGCGGGGCTGATCCTGCTGGCGATCGGCGGCTGGCCGGCGGTGCTGTGGGGGATCTTCCTGCGGACGACGCTGGGACTGCACGCGACGTGGCTGGTGAACTCGGCGACGCATATGTGGGGCTCGCGGCGCTTTCAGACGCGGGATGACTCGCGCAACAACTGGTGGGTGGCGCTGATTACGGGCGGCGAAGGCTGGCACAACAATCACCACGCGCATCCGGTGTCCGCGAGGCACGGCCTGAAGTGGTACGAGCTGGACGTCAACTACTTCGGCATCTGGCTGCTGAAGAAGGTGGGCCTGGCGAAGGAGATCAAGATCGCGCACTACGATCCGCGAAACCCACGGCCGGCGGGAGCCGCGTAAAGGCAGAGGTTACGGGCTGCGGTTTACGGCACAGGGTTCGTCACCTGAGAGAATAGAAGCGCCTGCGCGAGCGGGCGCTTTTGCTTTGCATGAGAATCAGCGGACGAAGACGGAACATGGTGCTGTTCACGCTGCTGGGCGTGTGCCTGGTGGGCGTGGCGGTGGCGCTGAACGTGAGCTGGATCGTGCTGAACTGGCGGCGCGTCCTGCCTATGGCGCTGGGGATTCCGTTTTTTCTTCTGCTGATCGCAGGGCTGGTGCTGAATACCATCTTCCTGGTGCGGGAGGTGCGGCGGAACGAACGCCACGACGCCTTCCTGAGCGCCGTGACGCACGAGCTGAAGACGCCGGTGGCCTCCATCAAGCTGTACCTGGAGACGCTGCAGCGGCGGCCAATGGAAGATGCGCAGCGCAGCGAGTTCTACGCACGCATGATGGAGGACAGCGAGCGGTTGCTGGGCACCGTGGAGCAGGTGCTGAAAGCCGGCGAAGTGGGGCAGCGGGCGCGGTCGCATGTGCGCGTCCCGGTGGAGATGCGGGCGCTGGTCGAAGAATGCGTGCGGGTGACGACGTTGCGGAACCACCTGGACGAGAAAGCGATCAGGCTGGAGGTCGAGGAGACGCGGCTGCCCATGATGGTGCGCGGCGATCCGGAGGAATTGCAAACGGCGCTGCTGAATATTCTGAACAATGCGGTGAAGTATTCGCCGAAGGGCCCTGAAGTGACGCTGAGGCTGAGCGTGGAGCATGATGCGTGGGTACGGGTGAGCGTCGCGGACCGGGGCATCGGCATTCCGCCGGCGCACGTGAAGCGGATCTTCCGGCGCTTCTATCGCGTGCCGGTGCGGAGCGTGCTGCGGACAAAGGGAACGGGACTGGGACTGTATCTGGTGAGGACGATCGCGCGGCAGCACGGCGGAGACGCTACGGCGGAAAGCCTGGGCGAAGGACACGGAGCGACGGTGAGCCTGCAACTGCCGCGGATTCTGACGGCCCCGGATCTGCGCGAACAGGAACTCTGACATGGCGCGGATTCTGATTGTCGAGGACGAAGCACACCTGGCTCAGGGTCTGCAGTTCAATCTCCAGGCGGAGGGCCACGAAGTCGCCGTGGCGGGCGATGGCGAGATGGCGCTGGACATGCTGCGCCGCGGCGGCTTCGATGCGGTGGTGCTGGACGTGATGCTGCCGGGAAAGAACGGCTTCGAAGTGGCGGCGGAGCTGCGCGCCGAGGGGAATTTCGTTTCGGTCCTGATGCTGACGGCGCGCGGACGCGCGGAAGATGTGGTGCGCGGATTCGCGGCCGGCGCGGACGATTATCTGGCGAAGCCCTTCGACCTGACGGTGCTGCTGGCACGGCTCAGCGCGCTGCTGCGGCGCATGAGCTGGCCGCATCCGGCGGCGGCGAACGGGGCCGAAGCGCAGGACGAGCCCGCGGAGTTCGCGTTTGCAGGGCGAAGGATCGACTTCGACGCACTGGAGCTGGAAGCTCCCGAGCGCAAGGTGCGGCTGACGCTGATGGAAGCTGATTTGCTGCGCTATCTTGTGAGGAACCGGGAGCGGATCGTCTCGCGCAAGGAGCTGCTGGAGCAGGTCTGGCACGTGCGCGAGGATACGGACACGCGGGCCATCGATAACTTTATTGTGCGGCTGCGGCGCTACATCGAGGAAGATCCGTCATCGCCACGGCATTTGCAGACGGTGCGGGGAGTGGGCTACCGGTTCGTGCCCAATCCAACGGAAGAGCCATGAACAACAGGGAGCGCGAAACGGCAGGAAGCGGGCAATTCAGGCGAATCCCATGGCGACGGCGGGCCCGGTGATCCTCGAGATGGGCTGGTTGTGGATGGGGATGCTGCTGGCGTCGCATTTCAATCTGCGCTATGCCGCGCAGTGGTGGGTCGGGGGCACAGCGTATGCCTGCTGCATGTTCTCGCCGGTGGCGCTGTTGCCGGGCTGGGCGGGCCGATCTGGGAAGACGAGAAACGCATTTCCTGGCGGGCGATTGTGCTGAGTGTGGTGAGTCTCGCGCTGGTGCTCTGGATTCGGCCTTGACTTTCGGAATGAGTCGTCCGCACCGCTGTCGCATCTACGATGGTAAAGAGAGGAGTAATCGATGCGGGAAGTAACCTTGCGGATCGGGAACATGCACTGCGACGGGTGCGTGCGGCGCGTGAGCCAGACGCTCGGCAACGTGAAGGGAGTGAAAGTCGGCGAGGTGCGCGTAGGCGTGGCGCGCGTGCAGGCTCCGGAAGAGATGCCGGACGAGACGCTGGTGGGCGCGCTGGAAAAGGCGGGCTATCCCGTGACCGCCGTGGAGCAGTAAATGTCCGCAAGCAGCGTGGAGAAGCCGGAAGCCGCCGCGGCCAGGGACGCGGGCGTGCGCACAGTGACCCTGCCGGTGATGGGCATGAGCTGTGCCGCGTGCCAGGGGCACGTGGAGCGCGCGCTGCGCGGGACGCCGGGCGTACGCGAAGCGAATGTCAATCTGCTGACGAATTCGGCGCGGGTGAGCTTCAATGCGAGCCTCACGAATCCCGAAAATCTGATCGCGTCCGTCCGCGAGGCGGGGTACGACGCGGCGATGCCGGCGGAAACGGGCGTTTCTGCGGAAAACCAACCCAGCGACGAAGGCAAACTGCGCGCGAAGGCGATCTTCATGCTCGCGGGCGGCTCGGTGGTGCTGGCGCTGGCGAACGCGCCGCACTGGACGGGCGCCGCACAACTACCGCATCGCGGGCTCGAATGGCTGATGCTGGCCATCACGCTGCCGGGGATGATCTGGGGGGGCGGGATCGTCTACCGCCAGGCGTGGACGGCGGCGATCCACCGCGGCACGAACATGAACACGCTGGTGGCGCTGGGCACGGGCGCGGCCTTTGCGTATTCGCTGGCGGCGACGCTGGCGCCGGGAATTTTTCTGCGGCACGGGATGCGCGCGGATGTGTATTACGACGCGGTGCTGCTGATCCTGGGCTTTCTGCTGATGGGGCGCTGGCTGGACGCGCGCGCGAAACGGCGGACGCTGGACGCTCTGCACGAATTCCTGCGGCTGCAGCCGCAGCAGGCGCGGGTGCTGCGCAGCGGACGCGAGATTGAGCTGCCACTGGCCGAGGTGATCGCGGGCGACATTGTGGTGCTGCGGCCGGGCGAACGCGTGCCGGTGGATGGCGTCGTGCTCTCGGGCGTGAGCTCCATTGATGAGTCGCTGATCACGGGCGAGTCGGTGCCGGCGGTGCGACAGGCGGGCGACCGAGTGATCGGCGGGTCGCTGAATTTCGAGGGTGTGCTGGAATATCGGGCGACCTCGATTGGCGTGGACAGCGTGCTGGGCCAGATGATGCGGCTGGTCGAAGAGGCGCAGGGTTCGCGCGCGCCCATGCAGCAACTGGCGGACCAGGTAAGCGCGGTGTTTGTGCCCACGGTGCTGGGCCTGGCGCTGCTGACGTTTATCCTCTGGATCGCATTCGGCGGTGGCGCGGGAAGCGCGTTTGCGGTGTCCGTCGCGGTGCTGGTGATTGCCTGCCCGTGCGCGATGGGGCTGGCGGTTCCGGCGGCGCTGACGGTAGCGATTGGGCGCGGTGCGCAGCTGGGCGTGCTCTTCAAAGGCGGCGAGAGCCTGGAGCGCGTGGCGCGCGTGGATATGGTGGTCTTCGACAAAACCGGCACACTGACCGAGGGCAAGCCGGTGGTGACGGCGGTGCGCGCGGGCGAGGGTGTCCGCGAAGACGACGTGCTGGCGCTGGCCGCGGCGCTGGAGCGGCGATCGGAGCATCCGCTGGCGCGGGCGATTGTGCGCGCGGCGGAGGATCGCCACGTGATGGCTGCGACGGCCGAAGCCGTGCGCGCGATTCCAGGCAAGGGCATCCAGGGCGTAGTGGAGGGTCACAGCGTGACGGCGGGCAATGAGGCGCTGCTGCGCGAGATGGGCATCGCAACGGCCGCATTGGGCGCGGCGGAGCCGGGCACCACGCGGATGTTCGTGGCGCAGGACGGCGCCGTAGTGGGCACGATCGAAGCGCGGGACACGCTGCGCGCGTCAGCGAAAGAGGCGATTGCAGGCTTGCGCCGGCTGGGCATCCGCACCGCGATGCTGACTGGCGATACGCCGGCGACGGCGCAGACCATCGCGCGGGCCGCGGGCATCGATGAAGTATGGGCGGGACTGTTGCCGGCACAGAAGCTCGAGAAGATTCGCGAGCTGCAGAGCCAGGGACGGCGGGTGGCGATGGCTGGAGATGGCGTCAACGACGCGGCGGCGATTTCGCAGGCGGATGCGGGGCTGGCCATGGGCACAGGCGCGGACCTGGCGCGCGAGGCGGGCGACGCGATCCTTCTGCATGGCGAGCCGCGGCAAATGCTGGACGCCGTGCAGCTGGCCCGGCGGGCACTGCGCACGATGCGTCAGAATCTGGGCTGGGCGTTTGGCTACAACCTGCTGGGGATTCCAATTGCGGCAGGGGCCCTGTATCCGGCCTTCGGTATTCTGCTGAGTCCGGCGATCGCCAGCGCGGCCATGGCGCTCAGCTCCGTCAGCGTGCTGGGAAACAGCCTGCGGCTCAGGAAATTCGCACCGTCGTAAACTAGCAGAGGAATCACCTGTGCGGATCCTCACCCGATACATTCTGAAGGAAGTCCTGTCGCACGCGCTGATCGGGGGCGTGATCTTCACCTTTGTCCTCTTCATCCGCTACTTGCCGGAGCTGCTGGACCTGGTGGTGCGCAACAGCTCGTCGATGGGTGCGGTGGCGGCCATTGTGGCATCCCTGCTGCCGGACATTCTGATCTTTACCATTCCCATGGCCGTGCTGGTGGGGATTCTGCTGGGCCTGAGCCGGCTGGCCTCGGACAGCGAGATCACGGCGATGCGCGCCTCCGGCATCGGGGTGTGGAGCTTTGTGCGGATTGTGGGGCTGGTGGCCGTGGTGGCGTGGCTGGTGAGCCTGGCCAACACGCTGTACTTCGCGCCGAAGGCGACGGCGGCGATGATCCAGGACGAGAACTCGCTGGCCAGCGCGCAGGCGTCTTTTGAGGTGCAGCCCAGAGTTTTCTACGAAGATTTCAAGGATTACGTGCTGTACGTGGAAGACGCGCGCGCGGCGAAGCACGCGGCCGAGTGGCGGGAAGTGTTTCTGGCCGATGTGACCGATCCCAATGAGCCGAAGGTGACGACGGCAGCGCGCGCGACCGTGGTGAACGGGCCGAACCAGACCATCACGATGCGCCTGCGGAATGGGGCGGAGCACGAAACGACGCCGGGCCAGCCGAACAACTACACGGTTTCCACCTTCGCGCAGACCGATCTGCCGCTGGCGACTGGCTCCCAGGAGGAAGTCCACCTGGGACACAGCGACACGCCGATTCTGGCCATGAACAACGAGGAATTGCTGGCGCGTGCGCGCGGCAAGAACGGGCGGCTGTATCAGATTGAGTTCGACAAGCGGCTGTCGTATCCCGCGGCTTGCCTGGTGCTGCTGCTGGTGGGGGTGCCGCTGGGGATAGGATCGCGGCGTGGCGGCAAGAGCGCGGGATTCGTGCTTACCATCGGGCTGGTGTTCCTCTACTACTTCCTTTCCTACACGGGGACCACGCTGGCGCGGCAGAACAAGATTCCGCCGTGGATGGGCGCCTGGGAGGCGAACATTCTGTTCGCCATCTGCGGCGCGGTGCTGCTGCGGCAAATGGCGAAGGGCGGGGGCGCGCTGGCGGCGCTGCAGTCGGTGGGCAACAAGCTGCGGCTGCGGGCGGGTGAGGCGACGGCTGCGGCCGGCCCGGCGCAGACGGCGACGCGGCGGCGCGCGCCGCGGGGAAGGTTCCCGCTGATCGTGGACGAGTACGTGCTCCGGGAGTTTCTGCGCACCTTCGTGATGGTGCTGGCGAGCTTCGTGATGCTGATGCTGGTGTTCACCTTCTTCGAGCTGCTCAGCGACATTATCAAAAACCGGACGCCGCTGGTGACGGTGGGCGAGTACCTGATCGATCTCACTCCGAGCATGCTTTACCTCATCACGCCGCTGAGCGTGCTCATCGGGGTGCTGGTGGTCTTCGGGGTGATGAACCGCAACAGCGAAATTACGGCCATGAAGGCAACGGGCATCAGCCTGTACCGGATCGCGGTGCCGGTGCTGGCCATAGCGGCCATCCTTTCCGTGTCGCTGTTCGCCTTCGACGAGCTGTATCTGCCTCAGGCGAACCGGCGTCAGGAAGCGTTGCGCGATGTGATCAAAGGCAAGCCGCCGGAGAGCGTCGAGCATCCCGGGCGGCGATGGATCTTCGGCCAGCAGGGAAAAGGCCAGCCGGCGCGGATTTTCTACTACGAATACTTCGATCCCGACATCGACACCTTCGGCAACCTGACCATCTTCGAATTTGCTCCGGGATCGTTCCGGATCGAAAAGCGAATTTTTGCCTCCACCGCGCAGTGGCAGCCTCATCTGAATACATGGGTCTTCGAGGACGGCTGGGTGCGGACGTTTTCCGGCGACGAGATTGCGAGTTACCAGCCGTTTTCGGTGAGCACCTTCGCTGAGATTCACGAGCCGCCGTCGTATTTCACGCGCGAGGTGCGGCAGTCCTCGGAGATGAGCTTCAGCGAGCTGGCCAGCTACATCCATTCTTTGCGGCAAAGCGGCTTCAATACGGTCCCGCTGCGGGTGCAGCTCAACCATAAGCTCGCCTATCCTCTGATCACCCTGGTGATGGGCGTGCTCGCCATCCCGTTCGCTCTGTCCATGGGACGGCGCGGGTCGCTGTCGGGCATCGCGGTGGCCATCGGCGTGGCCATCGCATATATCGTGATCTCGGGATTCTTCGAGGCCATGGGCAACGTAAGCTGGCTGCCGCCGGTGCTGGCGGCGTGGTCGCCGGATTTTCTGTTCGGGCTGGCCGGAGCGTACCTGCTGCTGCGGACGCCCACCTAAAAGGGAACGCGGAACGATGTGGAAAAAGCTCAAGCCGTTATTTCCCCACATGCGCAGGTACTGGCGCGGGTATCTGTGGGGCATGCTGTGCACGGTGGCCGCCAACGCCGTCCGGGTGCAGATCCCCCGCGTGCTCGGTGCGGCCTCGGACGACCTCATCAAGACAGGGGTCACCTGGCAAAAGATCTATCATTACGCCGCCCTGGTGGTCGCGCTTGCTCTCGCGTACGGAATTCTGCTCTACCTGATGCGCTGGATCCTGATCGGCATCTCGCGGGAAATCGAGTTCGATTTGCGGAACGATCTGTTCCGGCACCTTGAGAAACAATCGGCCTCGTACTATCAGGAGCACCGCACTGGCGACATCATGGCGCGGATGACCAACGACCTGAGCGCAGTCCGGATGCTGCTCGGTCCGGCCATCATGTACACCGCCAATACCGTGGTGTTTTCCGCTGCCGCGCTCTATTATCTGCTGCGCATCAGCCCGTTTTTGACGCTGGCGGCGCTGGCGCCCATGCCGCTCGTGAGCATTCTGATCCAGTACATGGGCCGCAAGATCCACGAGCGTTTCGAGCGCATCCAGGCCATGTTCTCCGACATCTCGGCCCAGGCACAGGAGAATTTCTCCGGTGCGCGGCTGGTGCGCGCCTTCGCCCAGGAAGAGGCGCAGATCAAAGCCTTCGAGCGCTCGAATCAGGAATACATCCGGCGCGCGCTGCGCCTGGTGCGGCTGATGGGCATGCTCTGGCCGACGCTGGAGTTCATGCTCGGGCTTTCCATGGTGATCTCGCTGCTGGTGGGCGGCCATGAAGTGCTCTCGCACCAGATCGGGATCGGTAAATTCATCACCTTCACCATGTTCATGTACATGCTGATGTGGCCGATCATCGCGCTGGGCTACGTGATCAACCTTTTCGAACGCGGGACGGCCTCGGTGGTGCGCATTCACGAGCTGCTTACGGCCGAGCCCAGCATAGACAATCGCGAGGCGACGCTGGCAAATGAGACCGAAATTCGCGGCGATGTGGAATTTCGCGATCTGCGCTTTGCGTATCCCACGGAGACAGGCGAGCCAGTGGAGGTGCTGCACGGAATCTCGCTCAGGATCCCGGCGGGAAGCAGCCTGGCACTGGTGGGACCCACCGGCGCAGGGAAATCGACGCTGGTGAGCCTGATTCCGCGGCTCTACGACGCGCCTCCAGGCAGCGTGCTGGTGGACGGGCAGCCGGTCCGGGCGTATCCACTGGACACGCTGCGTGGCGCCGTGGGCCTGGTGCCGCAGGAGACGTTCCTGTTCAGCACGACCATCCGGGAGAACATCGCTTTCGGCGGGGAGCAGGCGGGAATGCCGGAGGTTCTGCGCGCCGCTCAGACCGCGCACATCCGCGAGGAGTTCGAGCAGTTTCCGCACGGCTTTGGGACCATGGTGGGCGAGCGCGGACTCACGCTTTCCGGCGGGCAAAAGCAGCGCACAGCGCTGGCGCGCGCGGTGCTGCGCGATCCCGGGATTCTGATTCTGGATGACGCGCTGGCCAGCGTGGACACCTACACCGAGGAGCAGATTCTGGAGGATTTGCGGCGGGTGATGGAAGGCCGGACGACGATCCTGATTTCCCACCGCATCTCGACGGTGCGCAACGCGGACCGCATCGCGGTGCTGGTTCGGGGCCGGATCGCCGAGCTGGGCACGCACGACGAGCTGCTGGCGCGCAACGGCTATTACGCGGAGCTGTACCAAAAACAACTACTGGAAGAAGAACTGGCGGTGACGGGGTAAGACAGGTCAGGCGGTCCAGCGCGAGCCGCCTGGCTCTGTCGCCGCGCCGGCGGCCAGGATGACCCGCGGCGGAGGGACCTGATTTGCGGCGAGCAGACCCGGCACTTCGGGATCGCGGGCCGCGACGCTCCACGCTTCGCGCACATCCGGATGCAGCCGGTGGCTTCCTTCGGGCGCGCGACGGACTCCGCTCGGCCGTACCGCACGCCTGCTCACAGGCCACGCTGGACAAGATTGCGGCGACGCTGGCGGCCGAGCCGTACGACCTGCGCGTCGAGGGGCACACCGACAACGTGCCCATCCACACCACGCAATTCGCCTCCAACCGGGAGCTTTCGACCGCCCGCGCTTCGGAAATGGCCAAGCTTCTGATCGTGCGATATGGCATCCCGCCGGGGCGGCTCTCGGCGGAGGGCTACGCACGGCGCCATCCCGAGGCCAGCAACGCGACGGCGGAGGGTCGCGGCGAGAGCCGGCGCGTGGACATCATCGTGCTGCCGCGGATCAGCCTCTTGCCGGGAAAGAAGGCACGGCCCTGAAAGCGGGCCGCGCCTTCATCGCAGGTCTTAGCTGAATCCCAGAACCGGATGCGGCACGTAAGGCTCCTCGAGAGAGGCGATCTCCTCGGGCGTGAGCTTCACCAGGAGTGCGGCCACGGCATCGTCGAGATGATGCGGTTTCGTGGCGCCGACAATCGGTGAATCGATGCCCGGCTTCGACAGCATCCAGGCCAGCGCCAGAGTGGCCTGCGACGTGCCGCGCTTCTTCGCCAACTCCGCGAGGCGGTCGACAATCTTTCGGTCGGCATCCTCTGTTTTCGCGTACATGCGGTTGCCGAAGACGTCCGTTTCGGTGCGCTTGGTTTGTTCGCTTTGCCACGGGCGCGCGAGTCGGCCGCGTGCGAGCGGGCTCCAGGGGATCAGGCCGATGCCCTCAGCGCAGCAGAGCGGGATCATCTCACGCTCCTCTTCGCGATAGATCAGGTTGTAGTGGTTCTGCATCGAGACGAAGCGCGTCCATCCATGCAGATCGGCGAGGTAGAGCGCCTTGGCGAACTGCCAGGAATACATGGACGACGCGCCGATGTAGCGGACCTTGCCGGCTTTCACCACATCGTGCAGCGCTTCGAGGGTCTCCTCGATGGGCGTCTCGTAGTCCCAGCGATGGATCTGGTAGAGGTCGACGAAGTCAGTCTGCAGGCGGCGGAGGCTTTCGTCCAGTTCGTGGAAGATTTCCTTGCGCGAGAGACCCTGACCGTTGGGCTCCTCGCGCATCAGGCCGTTGAGTTTGGTGGCAATTACCACGGATTCGCGCCGGATCCCGGCCCTTTTGAGGCAGCGACCGAGAACTTCCTCGCTGGCGCCGCCAGAGTAAACGTTGGCCGTGTCGAAGAAATTGATACCCAGGTCGAGCGCCTGGCGGAAGAAGGGTTCACTCTGCTGCTCGTTGAACGCCCAGGCCTGGCGGCCGGGCCTGAGGTCGCTGATGGGCGCGCCGTAGCTCATGCAGCCGAGGCAGATGCGGGAGACTTTGAGGCCGGTTTTGCCGAGATTCACGTAGTCCATGACGGCTCCTGAAGAGAAGAATGAAACGAATTATCGTAGCGCATGCGGGCGCGCGGCGTTTCGGCCTGGGCTTCTTCTGATGAGAGGCGCGCGGGGTCAGAAACGATTCAGGAGCCGAGAAGATTTTAAGATCGGAGAGAATGGCAGCGCGAAGCGGCACGCAAAATGAAAAACGCCGGCGACAATCCGCGGCGCGGCGGTTGCGGGTGCTTTACCACCAGCTCGTCGAGCGCTTTGGCCCGCAGCAATGGTGGCCGGCGAAGAGCGCCTTCGAGGTGGTGATGGGCGCGTATCTGACGCAGAACACGGCCTGGACCAGCGTGGAGCGATCCATTGCGAATCTGCGGGCGCGCGGCGCGCTGACCCCGGCGGGTCTGCGCAGAATGGACGAGGCAGAGCTGCGGGAGCTCATCCGGCCTTCGGGCTTCATGCTGCGCAAAGCGGCAGCGCTGAAGGCCTTTGTCGCGTTTCTGGATGCGAAGCACCGCGGCTCAATGGAGCGGCTGCGGCGCGCGGCGGCTGGCGATCAGGTGCGCGTGCGCGAGGACCTGCTGGCGTTGCCGGGCGTGGGTGAGGAGACGGCCGACGCGATTCTGCTGTACGCGCTGGGCGCGCCGGCCATGGTCGTGGATGAGTATCTGCGGCGAGTGACGGTGCGGCACGGCCTCGTGCCGGAAAAATCGAAGTACAGGGAAATCCAGTCGCTGGCCGAGCAGGCCTTCGCGGAACACGCGGCGGGCGAAAGCCGCGAGGAGCTGGCCCGGCATTACAACGAATTTCACGCGCTGGTGGTGCAGGTGGGGAAGGCGCACTGTGGGCGCGTGGCAAAGTGCGAGGGCTGCGCGCTGGAGGGGGATTTGAAGCGGAGGCGATGGTTGTAGCGGAGCAGATTGCCCCCCCGGCGGCTTCGGCTTGCAATACCTGTACAATTCCGCCAAATGATCTCTTGCCCTTGTGCCGTTACTCTGCTCCCTGCCTGCTTCGCGGCTCTCGTTCCTCACGCCGTCGCGCAATCCATGGGAGTCGGCAAAGGCTGCGATCTTTCGGTTATCGGCGAGAAGAGCACAAAGGCATACCTCGCCTTCGATCACGATTTCCGCGAGGCCGTCGAAAGCCAGGACGCAGGCAGGATCGCGCTGCTGACAGAATTTCCGCTCACGGTCAACAATGCCGGAGGGGCCATCCAGATTCCCGACGCCGACTCCCTGCAGGGCCACTATGCCCGCATATTCACTCCAGCCATCCGACACATCATTCTCTCCTCGACTCGCGACAGCATCCGGTGCAATTACACCGGCGTGAGCTACGACGAAGTCGGCAACGTCTGGGTCAATGTCACCAACCAGGGTTATTTTCTTGAGACCATCAACCTCCCGGACATCTCTTCCATCTCGACCACGAAGGGCAGCACCGTTGACATGGCCTGCCATACCAATGACCGCCGAATTCTCATCGACAGCACACCGAAGGGCATCCCACGCTTCCGCTCATGGAGTTTCGGTCATGCACTGTTCGGCCCGCCCGGCCTGGAGATCGCCACCGGCAAAGAGGACTGGGAAGGTACCGGGCAGTGTGCCCACCGGCTCTGGTCCTTTCACGACAGCAAAGCACAGATCACACTGGAAAGTGCGAAAGGCTGCTACAGCGACACGGATGCGCCGCCCCCCAGCGCCCAGGCGCAATTCGTCCTCACTGACACACACGGGAAAGAACTCAGCAGTACCTGGTGTTTCTAGTCCTCGCTACCGCAGCCGCGTCGTGACCTCGGGGCGGATGAGATAGAGGAAGAGAATCGCGTTGACCAGGATCATGAGGAGCAGCGGCATTTCGTGGAAGTGAATCACCGTCCAGAGACCCCAGAGCGCAGAGAGAAAGACGGTAGCCAGGGTGAGGGCCCATCCCCAGCGGCGCAGGCGCAGCAGCCCGTGACCGGCCACAGCGAACGCCAGGCAGAAGAACAGAAAGACGTGCGGGAGCCTGTGCATGCTGACGCCCAGCAGGCACAGCAGGCAGAGGAAGAACATCCACAGGCCGATGGCGGCGATGCCGGGCAGAAGTTTTGCCCGCTCAGGGGCCGGCTCGGGCGGGTGTTCCGGGCTCATCGAGAGATGTCGGCGAAGGGGAGTGTCGTCACACCCAGAATCATAACGTGTGCAGATAGGCGAGCAGGTCCTGGAGCTGCTGCGGACTAAGCTGGCTGCCGAAGCCGGGCATGATACCGTGGCCGTCCATGATCGCAGCCGAGACGCGGGCGTCGTCGGCTGGCGCGCCACTGGGCAGATACTTCTTATCGTAGAGAGCGTACAGGCTGGGACCGTGCAGGTCGCCGGAGTGATCGGCGTAATGGCAACTGGCGCAGTCCTGCTGATAGACCTGATAGCCGCGGTATTCCTGCGGATTGAGCTGGCTGACGGGTTTGGCAAGCGGGTACGAGGGTTTGCAGCCGGCAAGAAGCGCTGCGGATCCGGCGAGGGCGATGAAAAGCGGTAGTTTACGGAGCATGGATTCTCCCGTACCGGAAAAACGCAGGGGCTGAAGTCCGCCCTGATCAAACCGGCACAACTGAAGTCGTGCCCTGATACAAAGCGAGGCGGTCTAATGCCGCAGCGGCTGCCGGCGTTTGGCTGCCGGCTACCGGCCACTGGCTACTGGCTACTGGCAGCTAACCCCTAAACCCTATGCCCTGCCGTCAGTCGTCCTCTGCGATGGCCGTCACAATGCGATCGATGGCCTCGCGCGCGCCGTGGCCAGTAGGATTGTGGGCGCTGCAGAGAATCGAGAAGACCAGGGTACGGCCGCTGTCGGCGATCAGGTATCCGCTGAGAGTGCTGGCCTCGCCAAGCGTGCCCGTCTTGGCGAAGACACGGCCGCGCAGCGGGCCGGTGGTGAAACGGTCGGATAGGGTGCCGTCGACGCCGCCCACGGGCAGCGAGTCGCGATAAAGCTGGCCCCAGGGCTGCTGCTCCGCATACACCAGCAGCGTAGTGGCGGCGCGCGGCGTGATCAGATCGGCCCGCGACAGTCCGGAACCGTCGAAGAACACGAAATCGTCCGGATCGACGCCCGCCTGGATGAGGAACGTGCGCACCACGCGCGCGCCCTGAGCGATGGAGCCGTCATTGGCTTCGAGACGCCCGAGCAGCCGCAGGTACAGCTCAGCATGCAGGTTCTGGCTCACCTTCAGCGTGACGGTGACATCTTCGCTGAGCGGCGGCGAGACGTGCGTGGCGAGCACGCGCAGTCCCGTCTCCGGCTGACGGATCGTGGTCAGGTTGAGCGGATGCAGCACGACGGGCTCATCGACTTCAGCGCGGAAATCCTGGGTGTCGATGTCCTCGCGGTGCTGGGCCATGGCCTTGCCGGTGATCTCGACGCCGCGGGCCAGCAGCATCTGGCGCAGGGCGATGGCGGCGTACTGCGCGGGATCCTGGATCGCCAGCCGCTCATGCAGGCCATTCTGGTTGATCGATCCGTAGAGGCGGATATTCATGCTGCCGGGACCGCGCTCAATGCCGTAGCTGACGGGATCGTTCCCGGAAACGGAGGTCAGCGAATTTTCCAGGGTGTAGTACGGCACATCCGGGTCCCAGGTGATGACAGTGGGCAGGTTGTTGGTCGAGGGCGCGACGTTCAGGAAGACGATGTTGTCGTTGACGGTGAGCGCGGAAATCGGAGCGCCATAGTCCCACTGCAGGTCATCCCAGGTCCAGTCGTCGGGGTACGGCTGCCAGGGAAACCAGGTATCGTTGCCGATGATGTCGCCCTCGATGCGGTGAATGCCGCCGGCGACGATCTGGTCGGCGAGGCTTTGCAGCGCCTGGAGTGGAGGGTTGGGACGCTCGGTGTGACCAGCATACGGATAAGCTCGGCCGGACATGGTGGGATCGCCGACGCCGAGGATTTCCAGGTTGCCGCGCAGCGTGCCGCCCGCCACCGTGCCGGAGGTGACGGCATCGGTGGTCCAGGTCGCGTTGGAGGGCAGCAGCGCCAGCGTGGCGGCCGTGGTGAAGAGCTTCGCATTGGAGGCTGGCTGGAAGAACTGACCGTCGTTGAGCCCATAGACAGAGCGGCCCTTCGCGGTCACGACCGAGATGCCGAAGTGCGCGTGGGAGACGGCAGGATCGGCCAGAATCGCGCGGATTTGCGCGGCGAGCGAGCCCCGGTGGTGGTGGTGGCGATGATGACGCAGGCCCGCGCCGGCCGGAGCGGAAGCCAGAGCCAGAACGAGAATCAGACGAAGAGCAGATGAAAAAGTGCGCCGGGGCACGGATGAGTGTCGCAATTTCCTGGAGTGTACGGCATTTCCCGCGACTTTGTGAACTTCCAGGGGGAGGGTCCAGCGCCGCCGCCCGCTGATGCTCCCACGCCCGCGTGCCATCTACAGGCGCGCCGGGGGTCCCCGTGGTCGCGTCGGCGTGAGGGCTTGCCTTCGGTCCGGGGAACTCGCGGGAAATGCTTTAGCATCGCGGATATGGCTTTTGCGCGGCGTCCGCGGGCGACCTGGAGATTGCGCAGCCGCACGTTCGAACTGGGCAAGTACACGCTGGTGATGGGCGTTCTGAACGTCACGCCGGATTCGTTTTCCGATGGCGGGACGTTTTTCGGCACGAACGTTGCGACCGCACGCGCGCTGGCGATGCTGGATGAGGGTGCGGCCATCGTGGATATCGGGGGCGAATCGACGCGGCCGGACGCGCAGCCGGTGAGCGCGCAGGAAGAGATGGATCGCGTGCTGCCGGTCATTGAAGCCGTGCTGCGGGAGCGGCCAGAGTGCGTGATTTCTGTGGATACCTACAAGATGGAAACCGCGCGCGCGGCGGTGGCGGCGGGCGCTGAGATTGTGAACGACGTCAGCGGCCTGGTATGGGACCCGGCGATGGTTCGGGCATGCACGGATCTGCGCTGCGGCGTGGTGCTGATGCACACACGCGGACGGCCGTCGCAGTGGAAGACCCAGCCGCGCCCTGATCCGGAAGATGTACTGCCGATCGTGCGGGACGCGCTGAAGCACCGGCTCCAGCATGCGGTGGCGGCGGGCGTGGAGCGCGAGCGAGTGATACTTGATCCGGGTTTCGGCTTCGGCAAAATGGCGGAGGATAATTATCCCTTGCTGGCGCGCCTGGACGAGTTGCTGGAACTGGGCCAGCCGCTCATGGTGGGTTTGTCGCGGAAATCGTTTCTGGGAATTACGATCACGCGCGGCGCGGCGCCGCCGCCGGTGCTGAACCGCGGGAATGCCACGCTGGCGGCGACTACGGCGGCGATCCTGGCAGGGGCAAGCGTGGTGCGGGTGCATGACGTGCGCCCGGCGCTGGAAGCGGCGCGAATCGCGGATGCGATTCTGGCGGCGCCCGACGCCACAGCCGACATGTGGGGTCGCTGAGGAGGCGCGCTGGTCAGGCCGTCACGCGGAAGGACGCGTCGGCATCATCCGAGCCGGCGGGCACATCGGGTGCGGTGTTCCCGGAGACGGGAAAACCGCTTATTTGGCGGGCTGGTCCGGAGCGGAGGGTTCTTCTTCGCCGGAATCCGACGCGTCGGGCGGTGCGATTTCCTCGACAAACCTGCGGCGGCGCCGGGCGGCGCTCTGCCCGGCGGGATTGGCGTTGCTGTCCAGCCCATCGATGCGCCAGATGTGATCCACTTCCATGGCCGCAGCCTCCGTCTGTAGGGCACTTCGGCGGAAGGCGAGGCAGACTTGAGGCGAGAGCGCGCCAGCGGAGGACCACGCGGCCACCCATGTCCGGATGCGGAGCAGCCGTCATCCTGCCGGTGCGGGTATCCTGAAGCGAGCGTTCAGGATTATGGGCCGCATTCGCGTTCTCTCCGACCAGGTTGCCAATCAGATAGCCGCCGGCGAAGTGGTGGACCGGCCCGCGTCCGTGGTGAAGGAGCTGCTGGAGAATGCGCTGGATGCGGGAGCGACGCGCATCCGCATCGAAGTGGAAGCGGGCGGGCGCAAGCTGATCCGCCTGACTGACGACGGCTGCGGCATGTCGCGCGACGACGCGCTGCTGGCCTTCGAACGCCACGCGACGTCGAAGATTCGCACCAGCGACGACCTGCTGCAAATTGCCACACTGGGCTTTCGCGGCGAGGCGCTGCCGTCGATCGCGTCGATCTCGCGTCTGGAGTTAATTACGCGCCCGGCGGATCAGCCCACCGGGACACGCGTGGAGATGGCTGGCGGCAAGGTGCTGGCTGTGGACGATGCGGGCGGTCCGCCGGGAACGACGATCGCAGTGCGCGACCTCTTCTTCAATACCCCTGCGCGCCGGAAATTTTTGCGCGCAGAGTCCACGGAGCTGGCGCACGTAACGGCGCTGGCCACGCACTATGCCCTCGCTCATCCTGAAATGCAATTCGAGCTGCACTCCGCTACGCATGCGCTGCTGACTGCGCCGCCGGTACGCGAGGCTTCGGAGCGGATTTACCAGATCTTCGGCCGCGACACGCTGGTTCAGTTGCTGCCGCTGGCGGCGGAACGGCGCATCGAGCACGCGGGGCTGCCCGAGCCTCCGCCCTGGCGTCGCGACGAGGATTACCGGCCACCCGATCCAGGTTTTCTGCGCGTCAGCGGCTTCGTCTCGAAGCCTGCGCTGCAAAAGCTGAACCGGAACTCGATCTACATTTTTGTGAACCATCGGCTTATCCGCGATCGGCTCATCCTGCACGCCGTTACGGAAGCCTACCGGAACATCATCCCGCCCACGTCCTTCCCGGTGCTGCTGCTCTTCCTGGAGATGCCGCCTCCGGAAGTAGACGTGAACGTGCATCCGGCCAAGACTGAGGTGCGCTTCCGGCAGCAGTCGCTGGTGCACGATTTCGTGCGGGAGAGCATCCGCACCGCGCTGATGAAGGCGCGGCCGGCGGCCAGCTTTGTGGAGGCATTGACGGCAAGCCCGCGCGCCTCGTCGTCGCTGGTGCCGGAGGTGGGCGAGAGCGAGACGCCCGGCTCCGAGCTGCCGCCGCGGGCCGAGGACGCCGCGCCGTTCGTCCTGAGCGCGCCCGCGCCCCGGCCGGAGGAGGTTCGGCTGCCCTTCAGCGGACTGCCGGCGACGGACGCGGCTGGCGCGGCTGCACCGCATTCGGCGGCGGCGGCCGCACCAGCCACGCTGCAGGCAGCCAACGGCCACGCCTGCTCACAGCAGGTATTGCCGGAGGGCGCGGAAGCCGCTCCGAGCCTCGCGTCGCTGGCCTCGCTTAAGCCGCTGGGGCAGTTGCGCGAGTCGTTCATTCTGGCCGTGAACGACGAGGGGATGTGGATTGTGGATCAGCACGTGGCCCACGAGCGTGTGCTCTTCGAGAAAATCCTGCGCGAGCGGCAGGTGGAGCGCGTGGAGCGGCAGCGGCTGCTGATGCCGATGCTGATCGATCTGCTGCCGCAGCAGATGGCGATCTTTGCCACCCTGGCCGGGGAGCTGGAGCGCAATGGCTGCGAGGCCGAGCCGTTCGGTCCGAACACCATCGCCATCAGGGCGGCGCCGGCCGGCTTGGCGGGCGGGGAGCTGGAGCGAATGATCTTCGAGGTGCTGGAACAGCCGGGGTCGGCGTCGCAGTCGGAGAATCTGGAGACCGCGCGCACGCGGATCGCGGCGTCGATCGCCTGCCACGCGGCCATCAAGGTGAATATGCCGCTGGATGCGGCGCGGATGGAGTGGCTGCTGGCGGAACTGGCGCGCACGGAGCATCCCATGAGCTGCCCGCATGGGCGGCCCATTGCTTTACGATATTCATGGAAAGAGATTCAGCGGGCATTTCAGCGCATCTAGTTTTTTTCTCCGGCGGGTCGCCATTTGAATCAGCAACAGTTACAAACCGCGCGCACGGCGCTGTGGCGCCAGGACGGCCATCCCCTGCTGACCACAGACGACGCTGCGGCGTGGCTTGAGGAAATGGGGATCTGCCTGTTTCTGCCCCGCCACGCACAACTGCCCGCGCCTGCGCCCTCATTCGTGGAAGCCTGCGCCGGTGTGGCGCGTGCTGTGCCTGCGCCCGCCGCGATTGACGCGGCGATGGCGCTGGCGACGCGGCTGGTGGCGGAGGGGCGCGCGGTTCCGCTGAGCCTGATGGGGAACCTGACCGAGCAGCCGGATTTCCTGACCAGCCCGGAGGCGCTGCGCTGGGCAGCCGCGGTGCGCGGCGACCGCAACTGGAAGGCCGCGCCGGGCGGAAGGACCGCGCCGCTGGTGCAGCGGGTGTGGGAGGCGCTGGATCGCGCGCCGGGACGGACGGAGCCGGAGATTCGCGGGGAGCTGGGGCGCGAACTGACTGAAGCGGCGGTGCTGCGCGCGCTGGTGGAGTTGTGGACCACGATGCGCGCCGCGCCCGAGTACGCGCCGGGCGAGGCCACGCGCTGGAGCCTGATGCGGGACCGTTCTCCGCGCGAGATGGCGGCGGGTGCCAACACCGCGCAAACCACGGCGCTCTCCGCGCTGATCTCGCTCTATCTGCGCCAGGCTGTGGCGGCGACGTCGGAGGAGGCGGAGATTTTTCTTTCGCCGCTGACGGCGCGCTCGCGCATTCGCGAGGTGCTGCACGGCATGCTGGCGACGCGGCAGTTCGGTACCATGCCGCTCGGCGTGCAGACCCTGCTGTATCTGGAGGGCACGCTGCCGGAGGCCGCTGAGGAGGAAGTGGCGGCGCCGGCGGCCGAAACGCCAGCCGCGATGAGGGCGGAGTCCGATAAAGACAGGGACAGGCTAAAGCGAGCAGTGGTGTGGGAGCCGCGGCGTGAGTCCAGGCCTGAGCGGCGAAGCGAGCCACGAAGCGAATTTCGCTGCGAGCCGCAACGAACCTTCCCGCGCGGGCCGAAGCGGCAACAGCGGCCGGAGAGTGGACCACGGCGAGAATTCAGAGACGCGAAGAAGCGGCCGTATCGACCCAGCCAAAAGCCAGAGTGGCGACCTGGAGCGAAACCCGGCCAGGGACAGGAGAAGCGGCGCGCGTTTGGAAAGCCTGATGGTAAACCGCGGGAAAAGCGCAAGGAGTTTCCGGGACAGCGCACTCGACGCCGGCAGGGCGGGGAAGTGGGCAAGCGGCGCGAGGGCGGATTCCGGCGCGAACACAAACCAGGCGGCTGGCCGGCGCCGCGGCGTCCGGAGCAGGAGAATCGGCAGCGCGGGGAGAACCTGCCGAGCGCTCCACGTGAAGGCCGAGGCGGCGAGCCCGGCGGAGGGTTCGGGAAAAAACTGTGGCACGCCGGTCGGCCGCGGCGCGAACAGAACGAGACCCGGCCGGCGCGTGGAGAGCTTCGGCGCGGCGAGGGCCAGGCCCGGCAGAATCGGAGCGAGTTCAGGCGCGAGGGTCGCCGCGAGTTTCGGCGCGACAATCGAGAGCCAGGAGAAAATCGTGGTGGATTCCGTTCCGGGAATCGTCCCGAGCGCGGCGAAACTCGCTTCGCGGCAAGGCCGAAGTTCGCGGGAAAGCCCGCACGGCCGGGCGGATCCGGCGAACGGCCGGGCAAGCGATTCGGTAAACCGGGTGTGAAGTTGGGCAGGCAAGGCGGTCGGCTCGGCAAACCTGGCGGCAAATTCGGAAAGCCCGGAAGACCGCAGGAAAATAAGCCGCGAGACCCCCGTTCTGGTAAGAATCGTAAGGGGCAAGAAGACAAGCCAGAATGACACGGGGACCGATCATCGCCATTGACGGGCCGGCGGGTGCGGGCAAAAGCACGGTGGCGCGCCACCTGGCCGAGCGCTTTGGGCTGCTGAACCTGGAAACCGGCGCGATGTACCGCGCCTTCGCACTGAAGGCCATCCTGAGCGATCAGGATTTCGACGACGCGGCGGCACTGGAGCGGCTGGCGGCGGCGACGGCGGTGACGCTGCAGCCGACGCGGGCCGGCAATCGCGTGGTGCTGGATGGCTCTGACGTAACGGAGCGCATTCGCGATTCCGACGTGACCCAGGGCGCTTCGCGGGTGAGCGTGCATCCTGCTATTCGCGCGTGGATGGTCCGCCTGCAGCAGGAACTGGGACGCGCGGGCGGCGTGGTGATGGAGGGCCGGGACATCGGGACGGTGGTGTTTCCCGATGCCGATGTGAAGGTGTTTCTGGATGCCTCGCCGGAGGTGCGCAGCCAGCGGCGGTACGAGCAGAACGCCCCGGCGGGTGCGGATCCGACAGCCATCTCCCGCGAGCTGCGGGAGCGCGACGAGCGCGATCGCCACCGGGCAAACTCGCCGCTGCAGGCCGCTCCGGACGCGGTCACGATCGACTCAACGGCGATGAGCCTGGAAATCGTGCTGGCACAAATCGAGGAGTTGGTGCGCGCGCGCTGCCCTGGGCTGACAGAAACCGAAACGGCCCGGGATTAGCCCCTGAGACTGACTTCTCGGGAAGCCGGGACTGGTCAGCGGATTCTCGGCGTAAGCTGGCCGAATATGGTGCTCTTCGACGTCTGTTTCCTCCCCCTGTGAATCCTGATCTGCGGAGCCAGCGGCCTGCTGATCGGACGGGAGCCTGCGAAGAGGAATCGGCGTCGAATTGAGCAATATCGCGGGTCGCCGAATTCGCACCTCCTGAACCGGCGCGACCAGCCGGAACTCAGGGTCACTTTACCAACGGAAGAATCTCCCGGAATCGGTGAGTCGGAGTGCGGTTTCACAGCGTCGGCCGCGTAAGCGTTCAGCGCTTTTCCGGCCCGGGCTTCCGCCCGTGTGCGAGCCCGTGGCATGTTGCCCGGACACCTGCTCCGGATGCGGCTGCGCCTGCCCAACGGGCTCGCCGGCGCGCGCGCTGTTCATGGGGCTGGCGACGTTCAGGCCCAGCACCCGCCGCTGCAGCGAGCGGCTGGCGCCGGTCAGATACGCATCCTCGGCCTCGATCAGGTGCACGCTCGGCGCGGGCTGCTGGGCTGAGGCCCGGTCCTCATGCGAGCGCTCGCCGGGAGCGGCGCAGTGACGGGAGCCGGACTGCGGCTGAACTTTGGCGGAACGGGGCATCGGCGCACCTCCGCGGACAAAGCGGCGGCCCCAGGGTTCGCGAGGGAACGCTGCGGGGCGCTAACGGTCTTGGATGCGCAAAGCGCGGCGCCGTGGAATTCCGGAGCGCGAAAACCACAGAAAGGCGGTCGCGTATGAGCTGGAACCAGCAGAATCACGTTGGACCCGGCACGGGCCTGTTGCGCGATAGAAGTTTTTGGGTAGACTGAGACTCTGAATTCGCCCGCCGGCCGCCCCAGCTCGGCTATTGCGGGCGATGTTTCTTTTTGGAGCGGCGATTTCGTCCATAGGCTGAAGGAGTTTTCATGGCTCGCTTGGTGCGTTGTTCGTTGATTCAGGCCAGGAACGAGGAGGCGCCGGAAAGGCCGCTGACCGCGATCAAGCAGGCGATGGTCGAGAAGCACGTGGGGCTCATCCGCCAGGCCACTGAGGCCGGTGCGCAGATCGTCTGCCTCCAGGAAATCTTCTACGGGCCCTACTTCTGCGCGGAGCAGAGTACGCGCTGGTACGACTCCACCGAGCCGGTGCCTGATGGTCCGACGATCCAGCGCATGCAGGCTTTGGCGAAGGAACTGGGCGTGGCGCTGGTGGTGCCTGTCTATGAGGTCGAAAACGAGGGCGTCTACTACAACACCGCAGCTGTCATCGACCGCGCGGGCCGTTATCTGGGCAAGTACCGCAAGACCCATATCCCCCACGTGGCGCCGGGCTTCTGGGAGAAGTTTTATTTCCGGCCGGGAAACCTGGGCTATCCGGTTTTCGATCTCGGCTTTTGCAAAATCGGCGTCTACATCTGCTACGACCGGCATTTCCCTGAGGGCGCGCGGGCTCTGGGGCTGAATGGTGCGGAGATCGTCTTCAATCCTTCCGCGACCGTTGCCGGCCTCAGCGAATACCTGTGGAAGCTGGAGCAGCCGGCGCACGCCGCGGCCAATGGCTACTTTATCGGCGCGATCAACCGCGTGGGTACCGAAGCGCCGTGGAACATCGGCGAATTCTACGGCCAGAGCTACTTCTGCGATCCGCGCGGGCAGATTTTCGCTCAGGCCTCGCGCGACAAGGACGAAGTGCTGACCGCCGATCTCGACCTGGACAAGATCGCCGAAGTCCGCAAAACGTGGCAGTTCTTCCGCGACCGCCGGCCGGAGATGTACGGTGACCTGGTAAAGCCGTGAAAGACAGCCAGGAAGCGGTTGCCTGGGAAGCGGCTGGCGAAAAGCCGGTTAGCTGAGAAGCAGTTAGCGACAGCGGGCAGCCAGTTAGCAAGTCGGTCGTAAAGCGGGGTGCTATGGCGAGTTTGCCGGAGATTGCGGAGAATGCGGAGATTGCGGAGCGGTTTCGGGATCTGCACCCGCCGCTGACCGCGCAGGCCGCCGTGATCGAGGCCAACCGCTGCCTGAACTGCTTTGACGCCCCCTGCACCGCTGCCTGCCCCACGCACATCGACGTGCCGCGCTTTATCGGCAAGATCGCACACGGCAATCTGCGCGGCTCGGCACTCACCATCCTCGAAGCGAATGTGCTGGGAGCAAGCTGCTCGCGCGCTTGTCCCGTGGAAGTGCTGTGCGAGGGCGCTTGCGTGATGCACGGCTACCATCGCGAGCCCATTCGGATCGCGCTCCTCCAGCGTTTTGCCATGGATGCCTTCCACGCGGCGGGCGGCAGGTTGCCGCGCAAATCGCAGACGGCGCGGCGGGAAAAGATTGCCTGCATTGGCGCGGGACCGGCGTCGCTGGCCTGCGCGGCGGAGCTGCGGCAGCGCGGCTTTGCGGCGACGATTTTTGAGCGGCGCGCTCTGCCCGGCGGACTGAACACGTACGGCGTGGCCGAGTACAAGCTGCCGGCGCGCGCCAGCATGCGGGAGATCGAGCTGATCCGCGAGCTGGGCGTGGAATTCCGCACGGGCGCGGAGATTCGCACGCAGCGCGATCTCGAAGATCTGGAGCGGGAATTCGACGCGCTGTTTCTGGGCGTGGGATTGGGACCGGCGCGTCGCCTCGGCATTCCCGGCGACGACCATCCCGACGTCATCGACGCGCTCGAATTCATTGCCGAGTACAAGACCGCGACCCCGCGTCCCATGGCTGGAAGCGTGGCTGTGATTGGCGCCGGCAACACGGCCATTGATGCGGCCAACGCGGCGCGACGTCTGGGCGCAGCCAGTGTGGCCATTCTTTATCGTCGCAGTCCGCAGGACATGTCGGCGTTCGCTTTCGAATACGACCACGCAAAGCAGGAGGGCGTGCAGTTCCTGTGGCGCGTCCTGCCGGTGCGTATCCACACCGCCTGCGGCCGCATTACTTCACTCGAATGCGCCCAGGCCGGGGTCGACGCGAGCGGCGTGCTGGCCGTGGTACCGGGTACGAATTTCCATTTCGAGTGCCGGCAGATCATCTACGCCATCGGGCAATCGCCGCTGCTGGAGCTGCTGCAGGCCTGCCGCGGCGTAGCGACGGAGCACGGCCGCGTCGCGGTGGATCCAGCGACAGGGCAGACGGCCAATCCGAGATATTATGCCGGCGGCGATTGCGTGAACGGCGGACGCGAAGTGGTGGACGCCGTAGCTGACGGCAAGCGCGCGGGCGCGGCCATCGCCGAGCGCTTCGAGCGCGGAACGCAGCGCGCAGCGGAGGCGGCCCATGCCTGAGAAGGGTGCGCGCAAAAACACCGAGACCGCCGAGCCTGCGCTGGCTGTGAATTTTGCCGGTATTCGCTCGCCGAACCCCTTCTGGCTGGCTTCGGCGCCGCCCACCAACTGCGGCGAGCAGATCGTGCGCGCCTTCGATGCGGGCTGGGGCGGCGCGGTGTGGAAGACTATCGGCGAGCCGATCGTCAACGTCAGCTCGCGCTACTCCTCCATTGACTGGAACGGCCAGCGCATGATGGGGCTGAACAACATCGAGCTGATCAGCGACCGCCCGCTCGAGGACAACCTGCGCGAGATTACCGAAGTCAAGAAGCGCTATCCGCGCAATGCCGTGGTCGCGTCGCTGATGGTCGAATCGAAGCGCGAGGCGTGGCACAAAATCGTGGCGCAGACCGAGGACGCGGGCGCGGACGGCCTGGAGCTGAACTTCGGCTGTCCGCACGGCATGAGCGAGCGCGGCATGGGTTCCGCTGTTGGCCAGGTGCCCGAGTACACCGAGATGATCACGGCGTGGGTGAAGGAGAAAGCGCGCACGCCGGTGATCGTGAAGCTGACGCCGAACATCTCGGACATTCGTGCGATTGCGCGCGCCGCCGCGCGCGGCGGCGCCGATGCTGTCTCGGCCATTAACACCATTAATTCCATCACCGGCATCGATCTGGGCACGTTTGTCCCGCGGCCCAACGTCGACGGCAAGAGCTCGCATGGCGGCTACTGCGGGCCGGCGGTGAAGCCCATCGCGCTGAACATGGTGCAGCAGATCGCCGCGGACGCGGAGACTGCGGGACTGCCCATCTCCGGCATTGGCGGCGTGGCCACGTGGATGGATGCGGCGGAGTTCCTGCTGCTCGGCTGCGGCACCGTGCAGGTGTGCACGGCCGCGATGCACTACGGCTATCGCATCGTCGAAGAAATGATCGATGGCCTGCGGAACTGGATGGCGGAGAAGGGATTTGCCAGCATCGAGGATTTCCGCGGACGCAGCGTGGCGCGTGTGACGGAATGGAAGCATCTGAACCTGAACTACAAAATCGTCGCGCGCATCGACGAGGCGAAGTGCATCGGCTGCGATCTGTGCCTGATCGCCTGCTGGGATGGAGCGCACCAGTGCATCCATCGCGACCGCGTGACGGGGCCAGTGGATGGCCACGTGGAGGTGCACGCAAAGCCGGCGACGTTGGAATCGGCCAGCCGCGAGCGCATCACGGTGACGCCGATTCCCAGGCTGGATGGGCACACGATTGGCGGGGGCGCGACGCCGCTGGAGCGCATTCCCCGCGTGGATGAGACGGAGTGCGTGGGCTGTAATCTGTGCTCGCTGGTTTGCCCGGTGGAACAATGCATCACGATGGTCGAAGTGCCGACAGGACTGGCGGCGGAGACGTGGGAAGACCGGACGAGCAGGAACGGCGGAGCGAAGGAGTGCGCTAAGCCCGCGCTCCATCATTCCTGAAGGGAAAGGGAAGTACGGTCAATGGGACTGCTGATTGACAACGGAACCGTTGTGACGGCGGAGAAGACCTTCCCGGCGTCGGTGCTCGTCGAGGGCGAGACGATCCGCGAAGTGCGTGCAGGCATCCCGCGCGACGGGCACACCGTGGTGGACGCAGCGGGGCTGTTGATTCTCCCTGGCGGCATCGACGCGCACACGCATCTCGACATGCCGTTTGGCGGCACGACCTCGGCAGACGACTTTGAGACGGGCACGCGTGCGGCGGCCATCGGCGGCACCACGACGATCGTCGATTTCGCCATCCAGGCCAAAGGCACGAAGATGCGCACCGCGCTCGATACGTGGTGGAAGAAGGCCGAAGGCAAAGCCTGCATCGACTATGGTTTGCACATGATTGTTACGGACCTGGGCACCTCCGGCCCTGAAGACATGGACGACATGGTGCGCGAGGGCGTGGCCAGCTTCAAGCTCTTCATGGCCTATCCCGGCGTGTTGATGGTCGACGACGCGACCATCTTCAAAGCCCTCCAGCAGACATCGAAGAACGGCGCGCTGATCTGCATGCACGCGGAGAACGGCTCCGTGATCGACGTGATCGTGCAGCAGGCGCTGGCGGCGGGCAGGACCGCGCCCATCTATCACGCGCTCACGCGGCCCACGGTGGCCGAGGCCGAAGCGGTGCAGAGGGCCATTGCCATGGCGGAGATGGCGGGCGCCCCGGTGTATATTGTGCATCTCTCCAGCGAGGACGCGCTCAATCAGGTGCGCGAGGCGCGCGAGCGCGGCCTGCCGGCCTTTGCGGAGACCTGCCCGCAGTATCTGCTGCTCTCGCTCGAAGAGACGATGAACCACAACTCCTTCGAGGACGCGAAGTGGGTCTTCACGCCGCCGCTGCGCGAGAAGAAGAACCAGCCGAAGCTGTGGGAGGGCCTGCGCCACGACCATTTGCAGGTGGTGTCCACGGACCACTGCCCGTTTTGCTTCGCGGATCAGAAAATCCTGGGCGTGAACGACTTCACGAAGATTCCCAATGGCGGGCCGGGCATAGAGAACCGGATGCAGCTCATCCATCACCACGGCGTAAACGAGGGCCGCATTTCGCTGAATCGTTTCGTCGAGATCACTTCGACGGCGCCGGCGCGCATCTTCGGCATGTATCCGAAGAAGGGCACGGTGGCCGCGGGCAGCGATGCGGATCTGGTCCTCTGGGATCCGAAGGCGGAACACCTCATCAGCGCGAAGACCCACGCCATGCGCGTGGACTACTCCATGTTCGAGGGTTTCCGCGTGCGGGGCAACGCGCGCCAGGTCTACTCCCGCGGTGAACTGGTCGTCGAGAACGGCAAGTACGTAAGCAAAATCGGCCGGGGCCGCTATCTGCGGCGCGCGGCTCGCGGCGGAGCCTGGCAGTGATCACTCCGGAAGGCAGCCTGTACAACGCCGATCTGGCGCCCACGCTGCCCTCGCGGCGCACCTGGAGCACCTACAACTACATCTCCCTGTGGTTCTCCATGTCCATGGAGGTCAGCACCTACATGCTGGCGGCAGGGCTGATCGCCGGCGGCATGGACTGGAAGCAGGCGCTGTTCACCGTGCTCCTCGGCAACCTGATCGTGCTCATCCCCTTGCTGCTCAACGCGCATGCGGGCTCGAAGTACGGCATTCCCTTCCCGGTTTTTGTGCGCGCACCCTTCGGCGTGCGCGGAGCGAATATTCCTGCCATGCTGCGGGCGATTGTGGCCTGCGGCTGGTTCGGCATCCAGTCGTGGATCGGCGGCGAGGCCATCTTTGCCATGCTGGCGGTGGCGTGGCCGGCGGCCGCGCATCTGCCGTGGGCGCTGTGGGCGTGCTTCCTGGGCTTCTGGCTGCTCAACATGCTCGTGGTGTGGAAGGGCGTGGAGAGCATCAAGTTCCTCGAGAGCTTCTCGGCGCCGTTCATGCTGGTGATGTCGCTGCTGCTCCTGTTTTTCGTGCTGCACAAGGCGGGTGGACTGGGGCCCATGCTTTCGGAGCCGAGCCAGTTCCACTCCACCGGCGCGTTTTTGCGGTTCTTTTTCCCCGCGCTCACCGGCATCGTGGGCTACTGGGCCACGCTGGCGCTGAACATTCCCGACTTTACCCGCTACTCCAGGTCGCAGAGTTCGCAAATGGTGGGACAAGCCTTCGGCCTGCCGGTGGCCATGACGCTCTACACCTTCATCGGCATCGCGGTTACATCGGCATCGGCTGTCATCTTCGGGCATGCCATCTGGAATCCGATTGAGCTGATGACCCGCTTCCACCAGCCGGTGGTCGCGCTCATCGCCATGGTGGCTCTGCTGGTGGCCACGCTCAACGTGAACGTGGCTGCGAATGTGGTGTCGCCCTCGAACGACTTCTCGAATCTCAACCCGAAGTGGATTTCCTTCCGCACCGGCGGCCTGATCACTGGCTTCCTGGGCCTCGCCATGATGCCGTGGAAGCTGCTGGCCAGCTTCAACAACTACATTTTCGGCTGGCTGGTCGGCTACTCCGGGCTGCTGGGGCCGGTGGCCGGCATCATGGTCGCGGATTACTTCCTCATCCGGCGCCGCAAGCTCGATCTCGAATCGCTCTACTCGCGCGGCGGGATTTATGAGTACCGCAGGGGCGTGAATCCTCGCGCCGTCGCAGCGCTGGTTGTGGGCGTGGGCTGCGCGCTGCTGGGAAGGTTCATTCCGCCGGTGCGCTGGCTGTATGACTACGCCTGGTTTGTCGGATTCTTCGTTTCCGGCGGCTTGTATGCCGTGCTGATGCGCGGCGCGGCCGTCCCCATCCCCATCACAGAACTTGCAGGAGAAAAGGCATGAGCACCGTTGTTTCTGAAGCTAAGGAAGTTTCGAAAACCAGCAAAGTCGCGGTCACCTCGTCGTACATTGCCGGGGAGTGGGTGTCTCCGGGGGGAAGTTCGCAGCCGATCGTGAATCCTGCCAACGGTGAGACGCTGGCCACGCTGCCCTATGCCGACGCGAACGAGGTCGACCGCGCGGCCCAGAATGCGCACCAGGCATGGCTCGCGTGGCGGGAGGTTCCGGTGGTGGACCGCGTGCAGCCGCTTTA
The DNA here is from genome assembly GCA_035503835.1 of Acidobacteriaceae bacterium. GTDB lineage: Bacteria > Acidobacteriota > Terriglobia > Terriglobales > Acidobacteriaceae > Palsa-343. The sequence goes on from DATJSY010000006.1 coordinate 75,716, forward strand.
CCGCTTCAAGGCGCTGCTGGAGAAGCACGGGCGCGATGTCGCGGCGATCATGACCCGCGAAAACGGCAAAACCTTCGAGGATGCCGTTACCGAGGTGAAGCGCGGCATCCAGATGGTGGAAGTGGCCTGCGGCATGCCCTCGCTCATGATGGGCGACTCGCTGAACGATGTCGCCAGGGGTATCGACTGCCATACCATCCGGCAGCCGCTGGGCGTCTGCGCCGGCATCACCCCGTTCAATTTCCCAGCCATGGTGCCGCTCTGGATGTATCCCTTCGCTATCGCCGCGGGCAACACGTTTGTGCTCAAACCTTCCGAGCGGGTGCCCATGACGCCGACGCGGGTGGTGGAGCTGCTGCTGGAGGCGGGATTGCCCACGGGCGTCATCCAGCTCGTCCACGGCGGCCGGGAAGCGGTGGAGGCGCTGCTGGCGCATCCGCTCATCCGCGCCGTCTCGTTCGTGGGATCTTCGGCGGTCGCGAAAATCGTATACAAGCAAGCCGCGGCGGGCGGCAAGCGCGTCCAGGCCCTTGGCGGGGCGAAGAATCACCTGGTCGTTATGCCGGACGCCGACCTGCCGCAGACGGTCGACGCGATTCTGGGCTCGGCCTTTGGAGCTGCCGGGCAGCGCTGCCTGGCGGGAAGCGTGCTGGTTCCGGTGGGCGAGGTGGCTGAGCCGCTGCTGGAGCTGCTGGTGAAGAAAGCCAACGGCCTCCGCGTGGGCGACGGCATGGAACCCGGCGTGGAGATGGGTCCGCTGGTGGCCGCCGACCAGAAAAAACGGGTGGTGGGCTACATCGAAAAGGGGATTGCCGAAGGTGCGAAGCCCCTTTGCGACGGGCGCCGGGTGAAGGCCGATGCGGCAGGCGCCTTTGTGGGTCCCACAGTGCTCGATCATGTGCAGCCGGGAGCGACCGTGGCGCGCGAGGAGATCTTCGGGCCGGTGCTCTCTGTGGTGCGCGCAAAGACGCTGGATGACGCCATTGCGCTGGTCAATACGTCGGAATACGGCAACACGACAACCATTTACACACGCAGCGGCAAAGCGGCGCGGGAGTACCAGAGCCGCATCGAGGTGGGCATGGTGGGCGTGAATATGACGGTGGCCGCACCCATGGCCTTTTTCCCCTTCGCCGGCTGGAAGAACTCGTTTTTCGGCGACCTGCACGCGCACGGGAAGGACGCGGTGGGCTTCTATACCGAGCAGAAAGTGCTGATGACACGGTGGTTTTAGGCCGACAGCGCAGCCCGGAATACGGGCCCGGCCAGGTACCCGGTTGGGGTCCTGGGCGGCGTATCAGGTTCCCGTTCTCCGCAGAGCGTGGGAGTACAATAAACGTTACCTGCCGGATCCGCCAGTCGGGCGGAAGCGATAGGCTTGTATCTTTGGCCCGACTTTTTGGCTCCCCGAACCGCTTGCGGGCGTCTAATTCCAGTAAGGACGACGCGATCCGAGGGTCCTGGCTCGTAGCGAGCGGTGTTGCCGTGACCCAAAGGGTGCGTTCTGAACAGAAAGAGGTTTTTCCCCGGTGAACTCAACCGTTAAACAGATCCTGTTTTGGGTGCTCATCATTGCCTGTCTGCTTGTTCTCTGGCAGTTGTTCCAGAAGAACGGCGCACTCGGCAGCCACCCGCAGGACATCACCTTCACCCAGTTCCTCGGCGACGTTGAGTCCAACCAGGTCCAGAGCGTCACCGTGACCGGCAACGACGTCAAGGGCGCGTTTCGCAACGACAAAGGCGAATTCCACCTGTACGTTCCGGCCAACTACCCGCACCTTTACGACGTACTCGACCAGAACCACGTGAACGTGACGGTGAAGAGCACCGACAACAATGCCTGGTGGGAGTGGCTCATCCAGTTCTCTCCCTTCCTGCTCATCATCCTGTTCTGGTTCTTCATGATGCGGCAGATGCAGAGTGGCGGCAACAAGGCGCTCTCCTTCGGCAAGAGCCGGGCGCGCCTGCTCTCCATGCAGCAGAAGAAGGTGACGTTTAAGGATGTGGCCGGGGTCGACGAGGCCAAGGAAGAGCTGAAGGAGATCATCGAGTTCCTGCGCGAGGCGCAGAAGTTCCAGAAGCTGGGCGGCCGCATCCCCAAGGGCGTACTGCTGGTCGGACCTCCGGGAACCGGCAAAACGCTGCTGGCCCGCGCGGTCGCCGGCGAGGCTAATGTGCCCTTCTTCTCCATCTCCGGCTCGGACTTTGTAGAAATGTTCGTGGGCGTCGGCGCCAGCCGCGTGCGCGACCTCTTCGAGCAGGGCAAGAAGAATGCTCCCTGCATCATCTTTATCGACGAAATCGACGCCGTGGGCCGTCACCGCGGTGCGGGCCTGGGCGGTGGACACGACGAGCGCGAGCAGACCCTGAACCAGTTGCTGGTGGAAATGGACGGCTTCGAGTCCAACGACGGCGTCATCCTGGTCGCCGCCACCAACCGGCCCGACGTGCTCGATCCGGCGCTGCTGCGTCCCGGCCGCTTTGACCGCCGTGTGGTGGTGGGCCGTCCGGACGTGCGCGGTCGCGAGGAAGTGCTGCGGGTGCATGCGCGCAAGGTTCCAGTGGCGGACGACGTCGATCTCCGGGTACTGGCGAGGGGAACGCCGGGCTTCTCGGGCGCCGACCTCGCCAACATGGTCAACGAGGCGGCGCTGAATGCGGCGCGTGCCAACCGGAAATCCGTCCTGATGCTGGACTTCGAACAGGCCAAGGACAAGGTGCTGATGGGCGCTGAGCGCAAGTCCATGCTCCTCACCGACGAGGAGAAGCGCGTGACCGCGTATCACGAGGCCGGCCATGCGCTGGTGGCGGCGCTGCGGCAGCATGCCGATCCGCTGCACAAAGTCACCATCATTCCGCGAGGTATGGCCCTGGGCGTCACCATGCAGTTGCCGGAAGACGACAAACACACGGTGACCAAGGATTACCTTGAGACGCAGCTCGCTATCCTGATGGGTGGTCGCATCGCTGAGGAGATTTTCCTGAAACAGATGACCACCGGCGCCGGCAATGACATCGAGCGCGCCACCGACATGGCCCGCAAGATGGTCTGCGAGTACGGTATGAGCCGCCTGGGCCCGCTGACCTTCGGCAAGAAGGAAGAGCAAATCTTCCTGGGCCGCGAGATCGCGCAGCACCGCGACTTCAGCGAGGAGACCGCGCGCCAGATCGACGGCGAGGTGCGCAGCCTGGTCGACGAGGCGTACAAGGCGGCGTGGGACATCCTGAACGGCAACCAGCCGATCATGCACCGGCTGGCCGCGGCGCTGCTGGAGCGGGAGACGCTGGACGCGAACGAAATCCACATGATCATCGATGGCAAGGAACTGCCGCCGCTGAAGCCGTCAGGCGGCGGACCGGGCTCGCCCGTCACCGACGTGCAGCAGGTGCTGAAGCCCGAACCGGGCCGTACCGGCAGCCTGCCGGAAGGCAGCCCTTCGCCGGCGTAGGGCAGCAAGAATCAAAACAAAAAGGCAGCCCGCGCGGGCTGCCTTTTTTCCGCCCGCGCCTGCCCGCACCGCTTCTGGAAGAACGCCCAATGAACCATGAAAACATCCCCCGCATCCGTGCTGATCGGATGTGCTGATCGGATTGCGCGGAGGTGGAAAGAACCCTATACTGCCGTTGCACCGGTCTCTGGGCCTGCCTGCTGAGGTGTTCGATGCGGACTATCGGCTCGCGATCGACTGCGGTTCTCTCGCTGCTCTTCCTTGTTGCTCTCCCTGCCCGATTTGCTGCGCTTCACGCACAGAACGCTTCCGGCTCTGTCCAGGCCGCGGACCCCGACCCGCCCTCCGACGCCTACGGCGAGCCTGAGCAGACCACCGTCCGCGACCTCCGAATCCACTGGCGCACCCTCTTCGATGATGGAGACTGGTCCCGGCTTGATGCCATTGCCGACCAGCTCCGCAATGGGCGGCTTCGTTTCCGCGGCGGCGCCTGGCAGCTGCGGGTCTTTTATGCCACCATCAGTCCCGCCGGTCCGCTCACCGCTACCGATGCCGACTGGAAGGCTCAGTTCACAAGGCTGCAAAGCTGGATCCAGCAGAACCCGTCTTCTCCCACTCCGCGCATCGCTCTTGCGGATGCGTACCTCCACTGGGCCTGGAAAGCCCGCGGCAACGGCTTCGCCCGGACAGTCACGCAGGACGGATGGAAGCTCTTCTATCAGCGCATCCAGATGGCGCAGAGCACTCTCGACGACGCGCAGAAGATCGGAGCTGTCGATCCAGAGTGGTACCGCGCCATGCAGACCGTCGCCCTCGCTCAGGGATGGGATCGCAGCAAAGTGGAGAATCTCCTGAATGAGGCGATAAATGCTGCGCCCGATTATTTTTACTTTGCCCGCGCCGAGGCGAATTATCTCCTGCCGAAGTGGTACGGCAAGCCCGGCGACACCGAGCAGTTTGCCGAACAGGTGGCGGATCAGATCGGCGGCGACGAAGGCGACGCCGTTTACTTCCTCATTGATGAGTCGATCAACTGCTGCCGCCGCCTCCAGGCGCCCGCCATGTCGTGGCCGCGCGCGCGCCAGGGCTTTTTCGCGCTCGATCGCCTTTACGGCACGACCAACGGCCAGCGCAACGCGATGGCGTTTCTCGCCCTGCGTGCCGGCGATACGCAGACTGCTCAGCAGCTCTTCGCCAGAATCGGGAATGACTGGGCTCGGGGAGTGTGGCGCTCCAAGGTGCGTTTCGATGCCAGCCGCACCGGACAGCCGATTGCGGGCATACAGCCTGTCGGTCCGGTCAGACCCCCAGCTCCCCCGGCCACCGAGTAGCTTCCCGCGTCGCGATCGCTCCTGGAAGTACGCCCAATGAAATGTGAAGGGCCGATCTGGCCCCGCTGCCCAGCCGCCGGGTGTCTGGTAAGCTGGGCTCGAAAAAGGGAGCACGCGTCCATGCGCCTTCTGGCCGTTACCGTTCCCTCTCTGCTCGCCGCTTCCTGCCTGGCCGAAAGCAGGAATCCCGCGGACTATCGGCTGCGCCTTCACATTTATTCGCACAATGGAACCAACTTCTGTCGACACGGTTGGCTCGACTATCAGACTGGCAGTGGCGTGCGGACCTTTTCGAGGGCAACGATGTGCACGCTGTCGATTTCAGCTACGACTGCACCGGCAAGCTGCAGCATTCCTTCGGGTTTGAGACTTATCCGGCGCGCCGGAAGAAGCCTGGGCGGGAGCTGGTCGTGCTGGTTCCGGTCTTCGGCAAGGCCGGTGAGTACCGGACCTGCGATCTGAAAACCGACGGGAAGGACTTTGTGTATCACCGGGATTCCAGCGGCCGCATGGGCGCCGAGCCGGAGCAGAGATTTTTGCAGTGGATGGCTCACCACAACTACGATCCGGTTCACGGCAAGGACGTGCCCTCGCAGCTGCCCGGGAGGGCGAACGCGCCCCAGCCGGCGGCTCCGCGCGAATAGACCGCTCCCGATCGCGCCAGGCGCGCATCGCCTCTGATATACAGAACCCATGGAACCCACAGAGGCCCAGGAACTCCAGGAATAGCATGAGCACGCGGCCCACGACCGCAGCCTGCGCCCGGTAAGCATTACCATCAGCGTGCTGGCCGTGCTGGTGGCCATTGTCACGGTGCTGGGGCATCGCGCGCACACTCAGGCGGTGCTGGCCCAGACCCGCGCCAGCGATCAGTGGAATTTTTATCAGGCGCACAAGATTCGCCAGTACGACACGCGGCTCACCGTCGATCTGCTGTCGGCGCTGCCGGTGCGTGACCCAGCCGCCGCGAGCAAGCTCCTCGCGGGTTACCAGGCCCACCTGAAGAAGTGGAACCAGGAGCTGATCGACAGCCAGAACGCGGCCCAGACCGAGGAGAGCGAGGTGCGGCAGGCGGAGCGCCGCGCGGACCGCTTCGATTTCGGCGAGGCCCTGCTGGAGATTGGCCTGGTAATTACCTCCATCACGCTGCTCACGCGGCAGCGCAGCTACTGGCTGCTTGGCATGGGTTTCGGCGCGGCCGGCATTGTTGCGGCGGCGCTGGGGTTCGTCGTTCGCTGAGAGCACCTGCACGCTGATTCCGGCGTAGGATTGTTTCCTCGAAGAATGAACACGGAGGACCTGCCTGAGATGAGCGCAGGGCAATGGAACAGCAAATCAAGGTGCATCGGGAAAGCGTGGCATGCGCTCGCGCTCGGGTGCGCTCTGGCTCTGAGCGGCGCAACCGCGCTCGCGCAGCAGGCCCCGCACACGGCTGCCGGCAAGCTGCACATCTATTTCGTCGACGTGGAGGGCGGCCAGTCCACGCTCTTCGTCACGCCGGGTGGCCATTCGCTGCTGATCGACACGGGGTGGCCCGACAACCACGGCCGCGACGCCGATCGCGTCGTCGCTTTGGCCAGGCGCGCCGGCCTGCATCGCATTGACTACGTGCTGCTCACCCATTACCACGTCGACCATACCGGCGGCGTGCCCAATCTGGTGGCGCGGATTCCGGTGGGCACCTTCATCGACCATGGCCCCGACCGCCAGACCAGCGACCCCACTACCGAGCACGCCTACGAGGCGTATCAAAAGGTCCTGGCGACCGGAAAATGCCATCACATCCTCGCGCATCCCGGGCTGGTGCTGCCCATCCTGGGAATCCACGTGGAAGTGCTGACCGCCGACGGAAACTTCATCGCCAGGCCGCTGCCCGGCGCGGGCCTGCCGAATCCCTACTGCAAAGTCTCCGAGCTGCGGCCGGCGGACCAGACCGGGAACGCGCGCTCGACGGGCGTAATGATCACCTTCGGCAGGCTGCGCATCCTCGACCTCGGCGATCTGACCTGGGACAAGGAAATGGACATGATGTGCCCCAACAATCGCATCGGGCACGTCGATCTTCTCGTCGTCTCGCATCACGACTGGTATCAAAGCTCCGGTCCCGCACTGGTGGATGCAGTCTCGCCGCGCGTGGCCGTCATGGACAATGGCGCGACCAAGGGCGGTTCGATCCCGACCGTGAAGACCATCCGAGCCATTCCCGGCCTGGCCGCCGAGCATCAGCTGCATTGCTCGGAGGAAGCCGGCGCCGGCATTCCGCCCGCGGAATACCTCGCGAACGTGCAGGGTCCCGACACGGGCAATTATCTCGAGGTGGCGGCCTCGCGCAGCGGCAACCTTTCCGTGCACAACCCGCGCACCGGGCTAACACGGACCTACGCTGAGCCATCCACGCACTAATGCGCTGTGGCTGCACGCTCGAATTTCTGCAACGCAGCCGTGAATCGTTACATCGAAGCGTACGAAACAGCCGTCTGAGGTCTGATATTCTCTGCCCAGCGGCTCTGCTTTGCCAGGGGGAATGAGTGCCGGGTCAGCAGGAAGTGCGATGGTCACAACTGAAAGTCGGCGTGCTGGTTCTGGTGGCTGTCTGCGCCCTCATCGCACTGGTCTTTCTCATGTCCGGCGCTTCCGGCGGATTCTGGTCCGGACACCTCAAGCTCATCTCCTATTTTGAGAATTCTGCCGGCCTGAAAAATGGCGCGCCTGTCAACCTGGACGGCGTGACCGTAGGCAACGTCACCGCCATCCGCATCGATCCCGGCAAGCCGCTCACCCCTGTCGAAGTCGTCATGAAGGTCAACGCGGAGCGCGCGAACGACATCCGCGCGGACTCCAAATCGAGCCTGGAAACCATGGGGGTTCTGGGCGACACCGTGGTGGACATCGACAGCAGGAATGCCACCGGGCCCCCGGTGCAGAACGGCGCCGTCCTTCCCACCACGGAGACGCCGAACCTCCAGGATGTGATCCAGGCCAGCCAGGGCACCATCGAACAGCTGGACACCATCCTTGGAAAAGTGAGCGACCTGGTCGACTCGCTGAACTCCAACAAGGGATCGATCGGCATGCTCATCAATAACCGCGAGCTTTACGACAAGGGGTTGAAGACCCTGAACGAGCTCAGCGGCCTGGTGGATGAGGTCAGCAATGGCCAGGGTTCGCTCGGCAAGCTCCTCAAAGAAGATACGCTGTACGACAACCTGAAACAGGCCACGACGGGCCTGAATCAGATTGTGACGCGCGTCAATTCCGGGCAGGGCTCCATTGGCAAGCTGATGAAGGACGACTCGTTGTACAACAATATGAATCAGGCGACAAAGAATCTGAATGAGCTGCTGACCAACATCAACGCGGGCAGGGGCAGCCTGGGAATGCTGGCGAAGAATCCGCTGTTTGCCGAGAAACTGACCGACACGGTGAACCAGATGGATTCCATCCTGAAGCAGATCAACCAGGGCCGGGGAACTATCGGGCAGCTGATTAAGAACCGCGAGTTCTACGACAATGCCAATCAGACCATGCAGCAGGCGAAGGGTCTGATGACGGCCATCCGCAGGAACCCGAAGAAGTACCTGACCATCCATATGAAAGTCTTCTGAGCAGCAGCCTGGCGCCATCCGGGCGCCTGCGCCTCGATCCCCCCATCCGCGTGGTAGAGTGGCGGTTCACGTGAAATGGGTTTCCGGAAGGGAGGAACGATGCGCATTCGCTCTGCCGCTCCGATTCTGGGTCTGCTGCTGGCTACCGGCACGCTGCTCGCGCAGCAGGCAGTCCCCAACGCTTCCACCGCCCCCACTGAGCCAAAGGCGCTCCACAGCTTCGATGCCAGTGCCATCGACAAGTCCGTCGACCCTTGCGTGGACTTCTATCAGTACGCCTGCGGAAACTGGCGGAAGTCGAACCCCATCCCCGCGGATCAGGTGCGGTGGGGAACCTTCAATGAACTGGCTCAGCGCAATCAGTACCTGCTCTACCTGGATCTGAAGCACGCGGCCAACGATCCTTCCACGCCGCTCCAGCGCAAATACGGCAACTTCTTCGCGGCCTGCATGGATACGAGCCTTGCGGACAAGCTGGGCGATCAGCCGATCCTGCCGCTGCTGCGCCGCGTTGAAGCCATGCGCGACAGGAAGCAGGTCGCGGCGGTCGTGGCCTGGCTCGACGCCGACAAGGGAACCGACTCGTTTTTCCGCTTCGGCGTCAATCAGGACCAGAAGAACTCCAGCCGCGAAATCGAAATGCTCTTCCAGGGCGGCATCACGCTGCCCGACCGCTCCTACTATCTCGAAGACAATCCGCGGATGCAGAGAATCCGCCAGCAGTATCACGATTACATCGTGACGGTGATGAAGCTGGCCGGCGATTCCGAGGCTCAGGCGGACACGGAAGCCGGGCAGGTGCTGGAGATCGAGACGGCGCTGGCGAAAGGTTCGCTGCCGCGCGCCGAGCTGCGAGATCCCGCGAAGCGCTATCACATGTTGACCGTGGCGGCGCTGCAGGCGCTGGAGCCGAACTTCGACTGGGCTGCCTACTTTGCCGGCGTGAAGGCCCCCAAAGTGGCAACCCTCAACGTCGGCCAGCCGGATTTCTTCACCGCCGAGAACCAGATGCTCGGCAGCGAAAGCCTGGACGCCCTGAAGGCCTATCTGAAATTCCAGGTTGTCAACGATGCGGCCCCCTGGCTTTCCACGCCCTTTGAGGATGCGCATTTCGACTTCTTCCGGAAGAGCCTGGAAGGTCAGCAGCAGCCCACGCCGCGCTGGAGACGCTGCACCATGGCCTCCGACCGCGCCATGGGCGAAGCTGTCGGCCAGGATTGGGTGAAACAGCACTTCCCGCCCTCGTCGAAGCAGAGCGCGGAAAAACTCGTCGCGGCGCTGAAGCAGGCTCTGGCCGCGGACATTCAGGCCGCGCCATGGATGACCGAAGCGACCAAACAGAAGGCGGAGCAGAAGCTGGACGAGTTCCGCCAGAAGATCGGCTATCCCGATAACTGGCGCGACTACTCGACGCTGCACATAACGCGCACCGACTTCATCGCCGATCTTCACAACTCCGCCGCCTTCGAGTTCCGCTACGAGCAGAACAAGATCGGCAAGCCGGTGAATGAAAAAGAGTGGGGAATGACGCCGCCGACTGTGAATGCGTACTATGACCCGCCCATGAACGACATCAATTTCCCGGCCGGCATCCTGCAGCCCCCGTTCTACGACGCGCACGCAGATCCGGCAGTGAACTTCGGCGCCATCGGCGTGGTCATCGGCCACGAGATGACGCACGGCTTCGACGACGAAGGCAGCAAATACGACGGCCACGGCAACGTGAAGGACTGGTGGACGCCGGCGGACCGCGCTGCCTTTGACCAGCGCACGGCGTGCCTGGTGAACGAATACTCCCAGTTCCAGCCCGTCGCCGGCGTGCACCTCAATGGCAAGCTCACACTGGGCGAGAATACCGCCGACAACGGGGGCATTCACATCGCCTGGGCGGCCTTGCGCTCCACGCTCGCCGAGGAGGGCAGGAACGTTCAGGAGCAAATCGACGGCTACACCGAGGCCCAGCGCTACTTCATCTCCTACGCCCAGATCTGGTGCCAGAACGTCACTCCCCAGTATTCGCGGGTTGCGGCCAGGGTCGATCCCCATTCGCCCGGACGTTTCCGGGTGAACGGCGTGGTGCAAAACTTCCCCGAGTTCGGCAGGGCCTTCGGCTGCCACAAGGGCCAGCCAATGATGCCCGAGCAAACCTGCCGCGTCTGGTAAGGCACGGGGCCCCGATCCGGCCCCCGGCTGCGCCGCCTTTCCACAGGCGCGGCCGGAATGGCCAGGAAACGGAGCGCACGCCGCCGTTTCCATTTACAATGAACCAGGATTATCCCTACAGCTTGCCCAGACTGTCCTCCCGGACGGTCCGGCGTGAAGGAAGCGCATGAAGTTCAGGAATTTCGGCCGGGTCACCCTGGCTCTGGCGGTATCCCTCGTTCTGGTCGGCGGGATGAGCTCTTGTCATTACAACTACACGAATTCGTATGTCATCGTGACCGGCTCGCAGTACAACCAGATCGCGTCCTACCGGTTGGACAATGACACCGGGCAGCTTTGGCCAGCGCTTAACAGCAACAACAACCTCAGCTCCGGCGGGAATGATCCGATCCGCGAAGTGCTGCTGACCGGCGGCCGCTACCTCTACGTCCTGAATCACGGCAAGCCCACGAACAATTCCGACGGAAGCATCACCTGGAAGGGCGGGAACATCTCCCTCTTCTCGATTGGCGGTGACGGCACGCTGTCCTTCCAGGAGTCCTATCCCAGCGAGGGCAATGGATCGGTCCGGCTGGCGCTCAGCGCCGGTGGAAATTTTCTGTACGTGCTGGACGAGTACGAGCCCTCGGGAACGATCTACACGACGCCTGGCCAGTCCTCTTTGAGCACAGCGTACCCCTGCTATGACTCGTCGACTGGCATGTATCGTCCGGTTGGCGATGTCACCGTCTTCTCCATCGACAATTCCACAGGGCGCCTCTACCTGGTGCAAAACCAGGAGCAGCAGAACTCGTCCGGTGTAGACCTGACCTATTTCCCGGTCGGCTGCAGCCCCATCGATTTTTATGAGGGTTCCGGCTACCTGTACATCGCGGAAGTCAGCAATCCGGCTCTCCAAATGCAGAGCGGCGAGGACGTCTACGCATATCAGGCCGGTACCACGGGCCAGTTATTGCCGCCGCAGAGCCCGCAGATTATTCCCGGCACCCAGGGCATCAGCGTGATCAACGGGAGCGTTTCGGGCAAATATATCTATGTCCTCGACGCTGTCACGAACACGATCTATATCTACACGTCAGGAACGAATGGGCAACTCGCGGCCATCTCCGGGGGCACGTACCCCAACGCAGGGGGAACCGGCGTGAATGTGGGAATGGATGCGCTGACGACCGACGCCAGCTCCAGTTGGCTGTATATCGCCAACACGGCGTCTCCGGCACTGGGGCAGACCAACAGCGCGATTTCAGCCTTCATCATTTCGCCCAGCACCGGCGACCTGCAGCCGATCGCCTCTGGAACGAGCGGAGTGTTCCCCACCGGCTCCGGCCCCGCCTGCATCTTTGAAGACCCATCGCACCAGTACATCTACACGGCAGATGCCGGATCCAGCACGATTACCGGGTCGCATCTCGACCCCGACACAGGAATTCTGACCAGCCTGGCTCACGGCTCGACATTTGCCACCGTGGGAACTCCAACCTGGTGCGTCGATAGCTCAAACGTGGACTAATGCCGGCGGAAACGACACAGATGAAGTTCAGGAAATTCGCTTCTCGGCTGCTGGCGGGTGCGTCGCTCACGAGTCTGGTGCTGCTGCTGGTCTCCTGCGGCGCCAGCAATATCGTCGATTACGTGTACGTCATCAGCAACCAGAATTCTCCGGGACAGATCAGCGTCTACGACATGGATTCGGAATCCGGACAGTTATACCAGATCGCCGACTCGCCGTATCCGTCCGGCGGCGTGAATCCTGTCTATGAGGTGGTTGCACCCGGCGGGAAACACCTGTACGTGGCCAATCACGACAGCAACGCCATCGTGATGTTTGCCATCGGCACGGACGCGAAGCTGTACCCGCTCGAGACCATCACCACGCCGGGCACCGAGCCGGTGGCGCTCGCCATCAACCCCTCGGGCACCGCGCTCTACGTGCTCGATTACTACGCGCCGGCCGCGCCCGGACAGCCCTCCTATACCGATCTCAACCCGGGTCCGGGCGCGGTCATCGTCTATTCGGTCGATCCCGATACCGGGGATCTGAATCCAACCCCGCTCGCGAACGGCGTCGCCAATTACTGGGACGTCCAGTGCTTCCCCGCGAATCTGACCGTTACGCCGAATGGCAATGATCTGTACGTGACGAACACCAACTCCGTCGTGGTGACCACGGCGCCGCCGGTCACGGGCACCATACCCCAGCTCCCGGCGGGTTGCCCCTCTTCGGGAACCATTTCGGAATTCGCGGTGAATAGCAGCAGCGGCACGGGTGGCACGCAGACGGTGACGGGGCTGACCCCGATCGGCAACCCGCTGCCCCCGCTCAACACGAGCGTGGTGACGGGGATCACAATGAGCGCGGGCTCCGCGCCCACGGGCATCGCCGCCGATCCGGGTAACGGAGCGGTCTACATAACCGACAGCGCGCTGAACGTCGTGGATTCGTACGCGATCCAAAGCACCGGCGCCCTCTCGCTCACCACCACGACTCCCACCGGGAATATGCCCATGGGCGCCGTGGTGTTCGGTAAATCAGGATCGAAGGGAACCTACCTGTACGTCTCCAACTACAGCGATGGCACCGTCAGTTCCTATTCGCTGAGTGCCGGAGTTCCCACAACCATCTCGACCACCGATTCCGGATCGGCCGGCCCGCTCTGCATGGTCATCGACCCCGACCTCCAACGCTATCTGTTCGTGGCCGATTACGTCGGGGCAGGGGTGGGGGGAGACTTTTTGAATCCCGCGACGGGCACTCTGACTCCCGACCTGGGTTCGCCGTACCTCGCGCAGGCGCAACCCACGTGTGTAGCCGCCGTCTCTCATCGTGGCAACAACCAGGGACTTCAGTGAGCCGGGAAGCAGGATATCCGGCGCAGACGCCGGATTTTGGAATCAATCGGGAGCGATCCCGAAATCAGGTTCCCGAGAGGGGACGAAGGACGAGCATGAAGTTGAAGAAAATCGGTCAGGCTTCTCTGGCCGCCGCAGCGTGCGTGGGCGCGGGCCTGCTCCTGGCGTCGTGCAATCCCAACGCCACCATCGACTACGTCTTTGTCACCTCGGTGAGCAACGGCACCGGTCAGGTCAGCGCGTATCACGCCGAGTCACAGTCGGGCACCCTGATAGAAGTCTCCGGTTCGCCGTTCTCCTCGCGGGGAGACAATCCGGTGGCGTTAGTCCCCTCGCCCAACGGCGACTACCTCTACGTCGCCAACGAGGGCAGCAACAACATCGCCCAGTTCAACATCGGAACCGATGGTCAGCTGGTTGCCGGCAAGACCTACACCACGCCAGGCTCGGAGCCCGTCTCGCTGGCCATCAACAACGCCGGTACCTACCTCTTCGTGCTCGATTACTACGCTGCCGGCTTCAGCGACGCTTCCCCCGGCCCCGGCGGTCTGGTCGTCTATCCCATCGGCTCCGACGGCAGCCTCGGCACGCCGGTATCCACCGGCGGCTCGTCGCTCACGGCCGTGCAGTGCTTCCCCGGCGGAGTTGCGGTCTCAGCCAGCGGCGACTATGCCTACGTCACCAATACCAACTCTGTGGTCGTGACCACCAGCGTGCCGTCCACGTCCGCCCCTCCGGCTACCCCCGCCGCTTGCCCGACGCAGGGAACCATCTCCGGATTCGCGATCAGCTCCTCGGGGGCGCTGACGCAGCTGCCCGGCAGCCCGTATCTGGCGGGCACCACGCCTACCGGCATTGCCATCGATCCCACCAGCCGCTTCGTCTATGCCACGGACAGCGTGCAGAATGAGCTCATCGTCTACGACATCCAGGGCGATGGATCGTTGCTGCCGCTCACCAACGGGCCGTTCGATACCGGCACATTTCCCGTGGACGTGACTGTCGACCCGCGCGGAAAGTATCTTTACGTCTCCAACTTCAACGGTACCGACGTCAGCGAATATTCCATCAACCAGGGGACTGGCGCGCCCTCAGGCCTGGCCTCCGCGACCTCGAGCTACAGCACCAGGGCGCCGAATCCCACCTGCCTGGTCGTCGAGCCCGCGCTCGGGCACTACCTCTATGTCTCGGATTTCAGCACACCGCCGTATGTCACCGGCGCCGATCTGAATCCGGACACAGGAGCGCTCAGCGGGGTTCAGGATCAGCCCTTCCCGGCGCACGGATTCCCCACCTGTGTCGCCGCGGTGCCCCACGGCAACCACGCCACCCAATACGTGACCGCGACCGGGCAGTAACGAGCAGGGCAGGCGAGAGATTGCCCGGGCCTGCGCAAAGGAGAAAAGGCCGCCGGCAACGGCGGCCTTTCTGCATGAGCCGGAGATTATCTGCCGATGGCGATGATTTCGAACGTATCCGGCATGATGGTATGTCGGGGATGCGGGTGTTGCGGCGTCGGCGCTGCGGGCGGACCGAAATCCGCGGTGACCGTATACAGGTACCTGCCGTCGGGATCGATGGCCATCGTCCGCGCGCCTTTTTTCGTGGTCAGCGTCTGCACCACGGAGTAGTGGTCTGCGCTGTCCTCGTGCACCACGGTTAACGTGCCCGTACCGCCGTTGGTACTGAGGGCATAGTTGCCATTAGCCGTAAAGCGCGACGCATCGGGACCGGTGCCGATGGCCAACGTGGTCACCACCCTGCCGGTATCCGCGTCCACCACCGCCATCGTCTGGTTGTGGCAAACGGAGAACAGCCGCCGGTGCGCGGGGTCGATGGACAAGCCCGAAGGCCCGTCGCACGGCGCCAGCGGCCACGTCGCGGTCAGCTTCAGCGTCTTCGCATCCAGCCGCACCAGTTGGCTGGTGCTCTCGATGTTGTCGAAGACGTGTCCGCGTCCGTCAGCCACCGGAAATTCCGGGCGCCCGGGCAGCGGAATCGTGGCGATCACCCTGTTCGTCTTTGTGTCGATCACGGTCGCGTCGTGGCTGCCGCCGTCAAACGCCCAAACGGTTTTCGTCACCGGCTCGAACACCTCGCCGTCGGGGTGATTCCCCACCGGAATTCTCGCGACGATCTTCTCCGTCTTCCGATTGAAAACGGCCACCTGATTCGCGCCGCCATCCGTGATGTAGCCGTGAATACCGTCGCTCGAGAAGACCACGCAGTGGATGCCGTGCAGGCCGGGAATCTCGGCGACCTGTTTTCCTTCAGCCGTGTTGAAGACGATCACGTGATCGCCTCGCGTGATGTAGAGCAGCTTCGAGTGGGGATCCACCGACATGTAGTCCCACCCCCCGTCGCCTCCAATCCTCCACACGTGCTCCACATGAAACGGGCCCTGCGCGCCTGCCGGCGCGGCTGCGAGTGCCAGTCCGCCAATAGCCACGATGGCCGAGGCAAGAATCCCACGAACTTTCATTCGGATGCTGCTCCTTTGCGTAAACCGCATCCCCAGCCTACGCCGGCAGTCTGAATTTTTCCTGAAGAAGGGGCTGCCTTTCAGCTCTGTTCGGGCGCCAATGCGCCCCAGCCTTCGGCCGCGAGCCGGCTGCGCAGCGCGGCCGGCAGTTTGCTGGTGCTGCGCGGAAAGATCCCGTCACCGCCCAGCCCGCTGGCGTTCAGTGAGGCATCCGCCAGATAACCTACAAACTGCCACGCGTCGCTGCGCTTCAACCGCAGCGCTGTCTCTACAGCTCGCTCCACGGCGTCCCCGCCGCTGACGTCCAGCAGAACGACATCGAAGCGTCGCCCATCCAGGACGCTCTCCACTCGGGGGTAGTCCCCGGCAAACTCAACCCGGAACCCCGCATCCTCCAGGGCCCTCGCTACAGCCCGGCCCCGATCATCCGAATCGCTGGCGAGCAAAATCGAGGGCTCGTGGGCCCGTCCGCCGCCAAAATCTCCGTTGTTGTGAACCATGATCACCGATGTGCACTCTCCTCGCGTGATTTGGCTGCTTGCGTTGTGTCTCCGTCACCGGTCGATCAGCCCCGTCCAGGTACCGAAGCCGGGCACGGCGAGCGCGGCAAACCCTGTCTCAGCCTTCCCAACGCACTGGGAAGGAATGGCATCCCGGGTGCCAAACCCGTCTGGTTTCCAATATCCACATGAAAATAAACGGATTCAGGAGAAATTGAACGCCCTGCAACCCGTCGACAAGTGGCATTTCCGTACCGCCGCACCGGCAACAAGTTCCCGCCGCGGAGATAGGCCGCCCCCGTTTTCCACCATGCCGAGCCCTTTTCAACAAGCTGGCGGCCTTGCCACCGCAGGGTCGGGCGGGTAGGATCAAAAAGGTCGCTTCCCCGGAAACGCTGGATTTGGCTGAGTGGCTTCCGGCGTGGTATAGTGAAGGAACGATTGCAGGCAGTGGGACCGGCTTCGCGGGCGGAGATTCCGCCCCGGAAGTGGATGAACGAAGCCAAAACTGTTCGCCAGGCGTAGCGCTTCAGGCGCACCAAGCCAGACAGAACAATCCCTTGCAGATACGGGAGTTCAGGGCGCGTTTGCGTCTCTCTTCCGCAGGCGGCCAGCCGCCCTCCCGTGAGCGTTGCTCGCCGGAGTCGATCTTTCAGAGTTTTGGCGCTGCGAGCGGCTGCTTCCGGGATTCGGAAGTGGCGGAATTGGGAGAGGTTATCGATTTGAGTCCGGCGCAAAGGATCGCGCTTGACAGAAGTTCGCAAACTTGGATAACCTTAAAAAGTTCGCGCAAAATTGCAGCGCAACAAGTTCGAGGACGCGTAACTGGCTGAAAAGCGGTTGCGGCTTCGATCCAAAACGGCCCGCTCAGGCGGTCAACCGTATGGATCTTTGACAATCAGGTTGAACATGCCAGTCGTGAGAGATCGGAAAGATTTGGTTCGATCATTCTCACAATGTTAGTGCCTCATGGCCTTTCGAGCGCTATGAGGCCGATTCCTCCGGAGACCTCCGTCGCCGGCGGGAATCATCAGGTTTCAAACGAGAGTTTGATCCTGGCTCAGAATCAACGCTGGCGGCGTGCCTAACACATGCAAGTCGAGCGAGAAAGTGGAGCAATCCATGAGTACAGCGGCGCACGGGTGAGTAACACGTGACTAACCTACCCTCGAGTGGGGAATAACCTGGGGAAACCCGGGCTAATACCGCATAACACCTACGGGTCAAAGGAGCAATCCGCTTGAGGAGGGGGTCGCGGCAGATTAGTTAGTTGGCGGGGTAATGGCCCACCAAGACGATGATCTGTATCCGGCCTGAGAGGGCGCACGGACACACTGGAACTGAAACACGGTCCAGACTCCTACGGGAGGCAGCAGT
>DATJSY010000007.1:0-2642 GCA_035503835.1 Acidobacteriaceae bacterium
GGTGCGGAGTGGGTTCAATCCGCTGAAAGATTATGACTACACGCTTTTCACGCAGTGGGTATTCACGAGCTGGATGAAGAAGATCGAGGCGGTGATCCGAGGGACGGGTTCCGATCAGTTGATTGCCGTCGGACAGGACGAAGGCGGCGTGGCGGGACGGCTGTCGCCAGCGTTTTATTCGCCGCTGGTGGACTTCACCAACGACCACACGTGGTGGGATTACGACGCGATCCTGTGGGCGAGCCTGGCGCCGAAGATGCCGGGTAAACCGATGCTGATCCAGGAGACGGGCGAACAGCGGCGGCTGACTCTGGATGGGCATTTGCGCTTCAGCGCGGAGACGGAGGGCCGGCAGTTGCAACGCAAGGTGGCGATTGCGTTTGCTCAGGGCGCGGGCGCGCTGGAGTGGGTATGGAACGTGAACGACTATATGGCCAACGACAACGAGGTGCCGATTGGCGCGGTGCGTCCGGATGGGACGTGGAAGCCGGAGGCGCAGGTGCTGACCGGATATGCCGCATTTGTGAACAAGAGCCCGCAAAGCTTCACGCAGATTGTGCCGCCGCCGGTGACGATGGTGACGTCGCAAGCGCTGCAGTATTCGATCCTCGGTGGCCTCGCGCTGGACACGCAGAAAAAGGCGCTGCGCGCGATGGCGTACGTGGATCACATGCCGCTGCGTATGCTGCCGGAGAATCGCGTGGGGGAGTTGTGCGCGGATACTTGTCCGAAGCTGGTGTTTCTGCCCTCGCCGCAGGGGCTGACGGACTCGGGCTGGAGCGGCCTGATGGATTACGTCGCAAAGGGCGGGACGCTGCTGGTGACGGGCCCGGTGCATTATGACGAGCACTGGCAGCCGGTGGATCGCAGCTCGCCGCTGGGCGTGCAGGAAAGGGTCTTTCCGCTCGCTGTCAGGCAGTCGAAACTGGTTCTGCCAGGCGGGAAGACCTATCCGCTGAGCTTCCCCGCAGACGTGCAGCAGAGTGCAACGTGGACGTCGAGCTTCGCGGACGGAAAGACGGTAGAGGTGGTGTCGCACGACAGCGGTAAGATCCTGTGGACGGCCGACCCCGTGGAGTTCTCCGAGGGATACACGGCTACGGCCGCGCTCTACCAGTGGGCGCTGAGCGAAGCCGGAGTGAAACCGGTCTTCCATGAGGTGACGCCACTGTCGGCGGGCGTGCTGGCGTATCCAACGGTGCTGACGGACGCGGAGATCTACAGCTTCAGCAACGAGTCGCTGAGTGCCGAGACGGTGAATATCGTGGATGCGCTGACGGGCGCGCATATCGAGTTCACGATGCCGGCGCAGGCGGGCGCGGCGCTGCTGCTGGGCCGGGATGGCAAGGTGCTGTCGAGCTATGGGGGAGCGAAGGTGGCGCAGTAGAATCTCACACAACGGAGGGCCGCATGAGAGCGCATGCTCGGATCCTCGAAACGTTACTGCTGTTCGCGGCGATCACGATTGGGCTGGCGATTGCGTGGTTGGATTCGGGGCCACACTGGGACGATGCAGGGATCACAGCAGGCATCTTGCTGGTGAGCGCCGGGGCGCTCGGAGTCGCAGGGTCGAGGCGGCCTTGGCTGTGGGCTCTGGGCGTGGGGATCTGGATTCCGGCGGCCATGGTCGCGCGAGCGCCATAGCCTGGGAACCTCCTCGGCAGCTTCGCGATCCTGGCGTTTCCCATGGCTGGAGCCTACGCGGGCATGGCGGTGCGGCGGATGTTTGCCGCCGATGCCGGCCCGATCCGGCACGAGTAATCTCGGCGCCGTCACCGAGTCGTGCGCCAGCGCCGCCTGCGCTCGTGTGCCCCTCCCGGTGGCACGCGAAGGGGCTCCCATGTTACTCTGTTGGCAGACACTTAGGAAGTGTAAATCGCAGAAAAGACAGAGGAGTACGCACACACGTGCTGGCACCTGAAAAGAAAACTGAAGTGATCGCGCGGTATCGCACCCATGACGGCGACACCGGAAGCCCGGAAGTGCAGATTGCAGTTCTGAGCGAGCGGATTGGCGGTTTGACCGAGCATTTCAAGGCGCACGGGAAGGATCATGCTTCGCGGCGCGGCCTGCTGATGCTGGTGAGCAAACGGCGCCGCCTGCTGGACTACCTGAAGACGCACGATTCGGAGCGTTACCGGGCCGTGATCGGCAAGCTGGGCATTCGCAAGTAAACCCGCAGAGGCGAAGTTCGAGACGCGCGCGCGACGAGAAATCGAAAGAGCATGGACGGCGACAGCCTGGTGGCGGCGCTGCTCCGATGCCGGCCTGCCACCCCATCCTCTCTTTCCTGGTTCCCCATCGCCTGCCGCGCCACAGACTCCCCGCCCGCGCACCTTTCCGAAAGCAGAATCGAGGCAAATATGAAGCAGGAAGTTTCAGTCGACCTTGCCGGCGGCAAGCGGCTGCAGTTTGAGACGGGCCGCATGGCCAAGCAGGCCTCCGGCGCGGCCGTGGTCACGTCGGGCGACACCGTGGTGCTGGCCACCGCCGTCTCCTCCCCCGATCCCCGCGAGGGCATCGACTTTTTTCCGCTCACGGTGGACTACCGCGAGTACGCTTACGCTGGCGGACGGATCCCCGGCGGGTTCATCAAGCGCGAAGGACGCCCCAGCGAGCGCGAGATTCTCACCAGCCGGCAG
>DATJSY010000008.1:0-37257 GCA_035503835.1 Acidobacteriaceae bacterium
CCCGGCCATGTAGGGAAGCTTCTTGCCGCTCTGGAGTGGAGCCTGCAGCGGCCGGCCAGGCGGGCGCGGGAACGGAATGAGGAAGGGCGGCGGCTGTGGATGGCGAAGCGATGGCCGGCAATAAAAAAAACGCCCGGCGGCGAAGGGCCTGGATTCTGTTCCAGGACGAAAGTGGAGTCTCGGAGCGGCCGCCGGTAAGACGGACCTGGGCGCCGAAAGGGGGAGACTCCGGTGTTGGTTTATGCCTTCAACTGGAAGAAGCTGTCGATCAGCGCGGCCCTCGGCTATCGCGGGGACGGCAAGCGATGCCGGCTGTGGTTTCAGACCCGGCCAGGCAGCTACAACAACGAGCGCCTGATCGATTTCCTGCGCGATTTGAAAAAGCACTTGCGTGGACAAAAGGCAATTCTGGTCTGGGACGGGCTGCCTGCGCACAAAAGCCGGAAGATGAAGCAGTATCTGGAGAGCCAGCGCAGTTGGCTCGAAGTAGAGACGCTGCCGGGTTACTCTCCCGACCTGAATCCGGCAGAGGACTTATGGAGCAACATCAAAGGTCAGGAATTGGCCAACCGCTGTGTTGCCGGACCTGGCGAGGCCGAAGACGGCGTGCGCGGCGGCATGGATCGAGTCCGCCAATCCATGCTGCCGCTTTCTTTCCTGCACCACGCGGGGCTCTTTTTTGATTCATAGTGTCACTCTATTATGCGAGACTCAGTAGTGGTTGCCCTAATCCCTCAAATTAGGTCGCGGACACAATACGGACACATTCCGGACTGGAAATGTGTCCGTCTTTCGTTTCCTGAACTTCCTTTCTCGCTTCTTTCTGCGGCTCCAGCTTGCTCCAGATTTCACGCGATACGCTTCCTGTTTTCACGATGTGCTTCTGAGCGAGCTTTGCATAGCGCTCGGTCATGCTGATGTTGGAATGGCCGAGCAACTTAGAAAGCTCATAGAGATCTCCGCCGCACATCATGTACCAGGAAGCGCATGAAGCGCCTCGCAGAGTTCTGAGGGTTTCATAAAATTGGTTCCTTTCGGATGTATAGGCAGCGAGATTGAAAAGGCATATTTGACGGATTTTCCGTCACACCTGTTGCTTTCCCAATAGAAATGTGGCACGCTTGTCCTGTTGGTATCCAAAATGGAGACGGGCGGAACGGAATGAAACAAAGGAAGGACGTTCAACAGGGGACGCTGGCCCTGATGGTCCTGAAGACCCTTGATGTGCTCGGACCGTTACATGGCTACGGGATCGCCCGGCGCATCGAGCAGATCAGCGGCGACCTGCTTTTCGTCAATCAGGGCACTCTTTATCCCGTGCTGTTGCGGCTCGAACAGGAGGGTGCCGTTGCGTCCGACTGGGGACCCTCCGAGAACAATCGCAGGGCTCGGTTTTATCGACTGACCCGTGCCGGCCACAAGCTCCTCGAAACCGAGAAGCGAGACTGGGAGCAGACGGCTGCAATCATAGCGCGGTTTTTTGAAGTGAAGGCTGAGGATTTGGTATGAGAACGGTGAACCGGCTCCGGGTGCGGCTTCGCAATCTCCTGTCGGGGCAACGTGGCGATCATCGGCTGCGCGAGGAGATGGAAGCGCATCTGGCGATGCAGACGGAAGAGAACATCCGGACCGGCATGACCCCCGCGGAAGCGCGCCGCCAGGCGCGGCTGAAGTTTGGCGTGGTCGAAGCGATGCGAGAACAGTATCATGCCGAGGAAGGGCTGCCGCTTCTGGAGAATCTGGTCCACGACGTGCGTTACGCGCTGCGGCAGCTGCGCAAATCGCCCGGCTTTACGCTGACGGCAGTCCTCACGCTGGCGCTAGGGATCGGCGCGCTGATCACCGTCACGATCTGGACGAATGCGGTGCTGTTCGATCCGTGGCCGCAGGTGCGAGACGTGCGCTCGCTGCGATTTATCGATGCGAGCTTCATGGGCGGTGCAGGCTGGTCGGTGCACTACGATCAGATGGAATTTCTGCGGCGGCACAGTCATTCGTTTACCGAACTAACGGCATTCGCCAGCAGTGAACTGAATCTGAACTCCGCCAATGAATCGCCTCAGGTCATCGAGGGCGGCATTGTGTCATCGAACTACTTTCACCTTCTCGGCGTGCGGCCGGAACTCGGTCGCTTTTTCGAGCCGAGTTCCGATGCTCGCGATTACGGTGCGCATGACGACGTTGTTCTGTCGGATGCTCTCTGGCGGAGCCGCTTCGGCGGTGACCGGAGCGAAGTGGGCCGCATCATCTCAATCAATCAGCATCCGTTCACCGTGATCGGCATTGCGCCAAAAGGCTTTCTGGGAGTCTTTGGAGGACTGGCCGAAGCCGCCTGGGTTCCCCTTTCGAGCCTCCGCGACCTCTCGCCCGACGCACCGCCGGATCCCCTGCGGCACTATGGACTCCAGGTTGCGGTTCGGCTGCGTTCCGGGGTTCGCGGCGGAACCGCACAGGCTGAACTGCATACGCTGGCGCGAGAGTATGAGGCGACGCAGCACCAGAGTTACGACGGCTGGACCCTGAATCTGCGGAACTGCGCGCATTTCGAGCGCGGCCTTTTCTATGGGATCAGCGAGGAGCTGCCTTTGCTGGCGGGGGCATCGGCGCTGCTGATGGTGCTCGTCTGTCTGAATATCGCATCTCTGCTGGGTCAGCACGCCGCGCGCAGAAGGCGTGAAACAGCGATTCGCGCCGCATTGGGGGCAGCGCCCCGCCGCATTGCGTCGCAGGTACTGGTAGAAACCGGAATTTTAGCGGGGATGGGAGCGCTGGCGGGCTGGATTGCCGGCCTGGGACTGTCGAGGACACTCTACTTGATGCTGCCCGGTTTCGGCTTCCCACTGGCCTTCAACCTTCGGAACGACTGGCGTGTCGACACAGTGGCTGCCGGAATCGCCGTTGTGGTAACCCTGGCCTGCGGCCTCGCTCCGCTTCGCCAGGCGCTGCGCGTCTCGCAGCAGGAGGCGCTTCACGAGGGCGGCGCGGCGGTGGCGGGCGCGCCGCGCAAACGACGTGGGCAGAGAGCTCTGCTTGGTCTCCAGATGGGCATCTGCTTCATAGTGCTGGTCTGCTGCGGCCTTCTGACCCGCACCGCGCTGAATATTTACAGCCGTAATCCCGGATTCAATCGCCGCGCCATGCTGACGGCGACCCTTGGATTGTCCAGAGCTGGCTACAGCCCCGGGCGGGCAGAAGTCTTCCTGACGGAGTTGCTGGAAAGGCTTCGCCATGCTCCCGGAGTTGCTGCTGTAACCATCACCACTCATCTGCCTATGGGAGATAACGGCTCGAACAATACGCGCGGCTTCAGCGTTCCCGGCTATGTTCCGTCGAAAGGCGAGGACATGGACGTGGTGACGGATTACGACGGACCCGACTTCTTTCACGCCATGGGCATTGGCGTTCTGGAGGGCCGCGATTTTGCGGTTTCCGATACTCCCGGTTCGCCTAAGGTCGCGGTGATTAACCTGGCGATGGTTCATCGGTGCTGGCCCAAAGGCAACGCGCTGGGCAGGAACATCGTCGTGGACGGTATCGAGCGGCAGGTTGTCGGCGTGGTCCCGAATTTCATGTACCAAAGTCCGGATGACACCGATCCCAGTCCCGTAGTTTTTCTGCCCTATTTGCAGGCACCGACGGGTTATGGCTATGCGATCTTGGCACTCCGGTCGCGGACGACCGCGGATGCGCTAACGGGAGAACTGCGGCAGGCGGTCGCCGCACTGGATCGCACCCTGCCGCTGGAAGACGTGCGAACTCTGGAGCAGGTTACGGACGGGCAATACCAGGGCTACCGTGTTCCCGCGGAGTTGCTGGGTGTGTATGCCATCGCCAGCGTGATGGTCGCCATGATGGGACTCTATGCGGTCATGGCCTATTCGGTCATAGAGCGGCATCGCGAGTTTGCGCTTCGCATTGCTCTGGGCTCAACGCGTCAGAGTATCTTCAGTCTGGTGCTGCGTGGAAGCAGCGGCGTAGCAATATCGGGGGTCGTAACGGGCGGGTTGGGCTCGGTGGCCGCAGTGCGCCTTCTCCGCTCCATGCTCTTCGGAGTCGGGCCATTCGATCCGGCCAGCTACTTTGCGGCAGCAGCGCTGTTGCTGCTCACTGTGTTTGTTTCGGGTCTTGTCCCTGCCCGCCGCGCCGCCTCGGTGGATCCGATGCAGGCGCTGCGATCGGAGTGAGGCGGAGGAGTGGGAATGAGAACGATCAGGCGCTTCCTTGGGCGAGTCCGGAACTTCTCCGGCGATCGCCGCGGTGACGAGCGGTTCCGCGAAGAGATGGAACAGCATGTCGCGTTCCAGACGGACGAGAACGTTCGGGCGGGGATGTCGCCAGCTGAAGCTCGCCGCCAGGCGCGGCTGAAGTTCGGCGGTGTGGAAACGATCCGGGAGAACTAACACGCCGAGGAGGGATTACCATCCGTCGAAGGTCTGCTGCAGGATATCCGTTATGCCTCTCGTGTTCTGGCGAAAGCGCCTGGTTTTGCGATGGCCGCTATCGTCATTCTGGCAATGGGCATCGGCGCGAATCTGACTGTCTTCCTTGTTCTCTATGGGGTTTTGCTGCGCCCGCTACCTTTTCCGAAGCCGCAGCGTTTTTTCAGAGGACGTAAGAAGTGAGACGGGGCGTTCTTTCGTTAGTTTTTCTAGCCAATCCGGAATCGCATCTCCCGTCATCACTACGACGCCCGGAGTTAACTGCATGTCCTCCCAGTACATTGGATGAACGCGTGTTGGGAGCATTTTGCGGAACTGCGGAAGGTCATTTCTCCTTCCGAGAGCGGCCCCGAATGGTTTAGCGCTCGGGCGGAGGCCAAAAAGAGGCGACGGCAGATACTGAATCGCCATGAGCGACCGCTGCAGTAGGAATTGATCGCTGTCGATCAGGTGGAATTGTGAGGCGTGGGTCATGTCCTCCTGCCGCGGTTCTTGGATCAGGATGTACATGAAACCGGTACGATGGGTCACTTTCTCCATGGGTCTACTTGTTCTGCTCTCATATGAGAGGCACGCGCGAACCCTCAGACAAATATTTGCTCCCATCCGTACACGCAGAGTTCCCGCACCGTTTCCGGCGTCAGGTTCCGGCCAACAGCGATGCGCGCCGCATCGCGGATCGTGTCGTCGACTTCGCCAAAGTATTCTTCAGCTGCGCGTTCTACTTGCCTGGCCGCTTTCGCGTGGAGTGCCGGTCGAACGTTTGTCTCCCATTGCTCACGGATCGGCGCGAGATTACCGCCGAACGTCTCGATCGTGTCGTGGACATAGAGAATGTCTTTGGCGCGCTTGTCGGGGTTACGCTTCTCGTGAATCAGAATCTTCTGGACTAGAAACGCCGCTGCATTGGGCACGAGGATGTCCCGCACGTGCGGCGTCGGATAGCCCAGGCTCGGAGCGATCATCACCTCCCAAGGATGTCCGAGCAAGATTTCGAGGTGACGGAGCTTCTGGACCGATACGCCGGAAACGCGCGCCGTGACGTCTCGCCGGCCTCCGCGCTTAACCGCGCTGCCCTCAAGCGGCGTCAAAAACTCAGCATAGAAGCTGTTGTCGCCGCTCTGGACGCGGTAGTGCGCGGCCGGGGGCTGCGTGTCGCCCATCAGCTCTTCGCGGAAATCCCTTTCCAGAAGTCGCGTGCGAAGCTGCTCTCCGGTTGCGGGCAGGTTGAGCGGAACCGCAACGTCGGCGTCCGAGGTCCCCAGAGGTTCATATTCGAGCGACTGCGCCAAAGGATGCAGGCGATAGAGGCGGTGCGCCCAGCCGCCGATGATGACGATCCGATTAAGCCACGGGTCGAGGGCCTCGACCAGACGCGCGAAATACTCAACATCGGATGCGCCGGCCATTACCGTTTCTCGTCGAAGATCGGCGCAAGAACGCGGCGACGGATCTCCTCGGCCTGCGCTTCGCCGCGGGCTGGATGAGAGCCGACATCGAGCCAGACCTGAAGGATGTCCGCGACAGGGACACCGTCGCGGAAGACGGCGGCACGGAAGATCGACTCCCGGAAAGCCGGAACGCGCACATAGACGTTCGGCCTCTGTTCGGCTCCCTCGGGCGAAAGCCCCATGCGGCGCAGAACCTCCCGGTCGAGGATTTCGAGATAGAAGTATTGTGGGACACCATGCACGAAGCCAAACCCCAGGGATTCTGCTGCGGCAAAGAGTCCGAGACAGGCCCGTAGCGGCGATTCACGCTTGATATTGGGTTGAACGCTATAGGCGTGAAGTGCGGCGGGTAGCTGGCGTTCGCTTCTGACCGGAATGATCCAGCGCAGCGGTAGCTCCGGCGCGCCGCGCAGGTGAGCAGCCTGCCAGCGGCGCAGCAGTTCTTTGCGGCGCACTAGACGCAGCGGTTGATCGTGTTCGTCGAGAAAGCCCTCCTGCCGCAATTGGCGCACGAAGCGGAAGGCACTCATCACGGAAACCTCGGCCGCGACCGCAAGCTCCGAAGCGTTGCGGTATTCTCGCCGCGGCGCGCGAAGAAGATCCTCGGGAACGAGGGGGGCGAGCAGAACCTTCAGCATCCACTGGCTGAGATCGGAGAACAGGTACGCCGACTCGGGTGGAGGGAGCTTCTGCCGGTGTGCCCGGCGGGGAGGTGCGGCATTGAGTTCTTCGAGGCCGGGGCCGACGAAATGACGGAAGCCTTCGCGGTCGAGGATGCCGACGGCGACATCGGGCGCGAACCGGGAGAGGAAACTGACCAGGCTGTTCGCGGCGCTCGGCGAGATCGCCGGTGCGGCGACGACGGCGAGCGGCTCCGCCGGTTCGGGGAGTGCCTGGGCATAGGTGCGGGCTTGCAGGATGGCCTGCGAGAGCAGCGGCACGAGCCGATCGGGCCGACCCTCGGAGGCGGCCTTAAGCTCGACGACGTAACGTTCGTCGCCGCGCATGATGACGAGGTCTACTCCCTTTTCGACGGCTGAGCGCTCCTTCTTCACCCGCCAACCGTGCTGGCGGAAGAGGCCGGCGAGCAGGTCGAGGTAGTCGTGCTCGCTGCGCGGGCCGGGGGAGTTCGGGCTGGAAAGCGGGGATGCCATGACTTTATCTTGGCCGCGTTAATTATCGGGGCCGTGGTAACTATCATGGCCGCGATAACGGCGGAAGTCAAGATCGGCCCTCTTTTGCACCGTGCGAATCCGTATGAAAAACGCCACAATTTTCTCACAGGTGCCGCCGTGGATGCCCTTCACGAATGTGGCTAGGAAGGCGCGATGATGCGGGAGGCGACGGTCAAACCGCCCGCGTCACCCAAAAGATTTCTGCGTTCGATACGCGTACGATCGCTTCGGCAAAATGACATTTTGAGCACTTCCTTCACTTTTTATATTCTGCAACTTGCACTATATAAATGATATAGTGAGATTCGACTCCAGCTACCTCCCGAAACGACACTCCAGAGACTTGAACGCCAATAACAGAACCTATCCAAAGTTGAGCGCGGACACAATACGGACACATTCTGGACACGAAAACGTACGATTCAGTACCACTAGACACTACAGGAGCAATTCGCTAACAGCTTTCAGTTCAGAGGATTAGTTGATTCTGAACCGCTTAGCGCAATTGGAAGGCGGCCCTGAAAAGGCCGGCGTCGGCGGTTCAATCCCGTCCCTGGCCACCATTCAAAATCAAAGCATTATGTGAGCGGAAGAGCACAATGGCGCAAATGGCGGCAAGCATGCCTTGCAAGGCCGAAAATAGCGCAGCCCCGGTATTTTCGATTAGGATAAAGATCGAAAATAGTGCCGCGCGCTGTTTCATATCGATGCGATGAGTAAGGACGCCGACATTCCAGGCAAACTCGTATCGCAGGGCGCTTATTCCGCTTTCGTGCCTGCCCCATTGCCTCCGACGCTCGACTGGACACCGCGTCTCGTCGGCGTACTCTCCGAAGCCGACCGACTGATTGGCAGACTTGCGGGGGAAGGCGGGCGCCTGCCCAATCCCCACGTCCTGATGCGTCCGTTCGTGCGGCGTGAGGCGGTTCTGTCCAGCAGGATCGAAGGCACGCAGGCTACGCTGGGCGAATTGCTGGCCGCTGAGGCTGGCGCAGTCGTCCAGCGCAGCCCGGAGGATCTTCGGGAGGTCGGCAATTATGTGGTTGCACTCGAGCATGGCATTTCTCGCCTCAGCAAGCTCCCCCTTTCCGTCCGCCTGCTTCGTGAAGTGCACGAGAAGCTGATGGAGGGAGTGCGAGGGCAGCACGCAACTCCGGGCCTCTTCCGGAAAACACAGAACTGGATCGGCAGACCGGGCAGCACACCGGCGACAGCGACTTTCATTCCTCCGCCGCCGGGCGAGGTGGAACCGTGCCTTGCCGCCCTGGAGAGGTTCCTGCACGAATCGGGCCTGCCTCCGCTGGTGATGATCGCGCTTGCGCACTACCAGTTCGAGGCCATCCATCCCTTTCTCGACGGCAACGGCCGCGTGGGACGGCTGCTCATCACCTTGTTTCTGGTCGAGCGGAAAATTCTGCCCACCCCGCTGCTCTACCTGTCTGCCTTCTTTGAAGCCTCGCGGCGCGACTACTATGAGGGACTGCGCAGAGTAAGCGAGCGCGCTGCGTGGCACGATTGGCTGGAGTACTTTCTCCAGGGCATCGCGCGCATGTCCGAGGATGCGCTGAGCCGCGCAACACGCATCAACGATCTGCTCGGAGAGTGGCGAGCGAAACTCGCCGGCCACTCCACCAATACGCCAATGCGCGTAATCGATCTTCTGGCCGCCAATCCTTTTCTCACCATTACCGGCGCCACAAAGCAACTGGAACTCGCTTTCACCACGGCCCAGCGAGCGATTGATCGACTCGTACAGAGTGGCATCGTGCAACAGATTTCAGACGCGAAGCGTGACCGGGTTTACTGTGCCAGAGCTCTCCTCGATATTCTTGAGGAGCCAGCACATCTCATCCCGCCGAATCCGAATTAGCGGGATCAGCAACCGCAGGGCGATGCGGCGAAGATGCATTGACGGGCCGCTGGAGATCGCAGAACCGAAGCTAACTAACTTCTACGACGACCTGCCATGCCGCGGGAAACCATTAATTAGGCGAGCATAACCTTAGCGGGAGCGAACGTGAGGGTGAGCACAGTGATGTCGTCCTGTTGGCCGCAGGCCTGGGCAGCACGAGCGATCTGCCCATGACGGCGACACAGATGCCGAGCCAGAAGTAATCGGGGCTCGATCTCTGCGCGAGAAACAGCCCCAGCATGGCGAGCCCGGCGAGAAAGATCGCGAGGTTGATTGCCCCGGAGGGCAGGTACTGAAGCAGACTCGAGGCCTGCGCGGCGGCCGCCTGATCGTGAATGGCAGCGGCGGAACCGAGGAATATGTCGAACGAGGGGCTGTAGTTATCGCTGAAGGGCACGGGCCCGTGAAAGCGCAGGGCTACCTCCACCTGGTTCGCGCCCTGCGGCAGCGGAACGATCTCCGGGCGGTCCTCAGTCATCTCCAGCCAGGATCGGATTCGCAATCCAGGGTATCGCCGGCCATTCAGATAAATCTCGCAGGCCCCCTCCGGCACCATCAGCAGCAGGGACAGCGGAGAACGATCCGCAGGCAGGGTCACGCGCAGTCGATCCCAGCTCCAGCCGGGAGAAATCAGCCTGCCGGGGCGAGGGTGACGGGTTGCCAGGAGCTGTCGTCAAACTCCGGGGTCGCCCAGGCCGGGTTGTCGCCGGAATGGGAACGCCAACCCCGCGCCAGATCAGCGGTGCCAGGCGGCAGCTGCGCAGTTTCCGCGGCAGGAGGGCCCTGGGCCTGGACGGCGACCACCAGGACGCAGATCAAGAGGAGCAGTTGCTTACGCATGGAGGACCTCGGCTGGAGCGAAGGTGAGGGTGAGGACGGTGATATCGTCCTGCTGGCCGAAGGTGCTCGCCGCACGAGCGATTTCCTCTGCGGATTGCGTGGAGATCGAGCGCGTTCGCTCGAAGCCGAAAAGTTCGCCGGTGGAAGATTGCGCTTCCACGACGCCGTCGGAGAGGAAGGTCAGCGTGTCGCCGGGATGCAAAGCGAAAGAGATTTCGCGATAGTCCACTTCGGGAGCTACTCCGAGGGGAAGCGAACCGGGCATCTCGATTTCGGAGCCATTGCGGTAGGGCGGCAGATGGCCGGCATTGGCCAGACGGAGAGTTCCATCCGGAGCGATTTCGGCGCACAGACAGGTCGCAAAACCGCCGACAGCGCCGCGCCGCATCGCATGGTTCAGGCGCCTCAGCAATTCAGCCGGAGGAGCCGCTTCGCAGCCGGACACTGCGCCCAGCAGCATGGCCGCAGTCATGGCTGCGGCAGCGCCCTTGCCGCTGACATCACCGATAAGAATGCGCTCGGAACCTCGAGCGAGCGCCCAGCAGCGGAAGAAGTCGCCGCCGACTTCCTGAGCCGGGAGAAACGCCGCCTGAACCGCGAATCCGGAAGCAACCTCCGGCGCAGCGGGAATGAGCATCTGCTGAATCTGCCGCGCCGCCTGCATTTCGCCCTCCAGCGCGGCGCGCTGGCGGTTCGTGTCGCGAAGGCGATGAAAAAGGAGGAGTGTGAGTCCGACGACCGCTGAGGCGATTGCGATGGAACGGATCGGCTGGATTCTTTGATTCAGGAATGGATTGGTACTGACCCATGTCAGCTGTACGCCCAGATAGAGAGCATCCATGATTCCCCAGAAGCAGCAAAGGAGCGCGATCAGTGCCTGACCGGGACGAAGGGAGCGCCACGGTCTGAATGCGGCGAACGGAGCCAGAACGGCGAGGATCAGTCCGCAGTAAACGATGTTCGCCGTACCGGGATCAACCTGGGTCAGCCAGCTCAGATACATGCTCCAGTGCAGAGGGAGGAAGGCTGCGAGTATCAGCGGGCTGCTCACGAGCACGATAAAAGCCTGCAGTCCGCGATACAAGGAGTTCACAGGTCGCTGCGCGAGCGCAAAATATAGCTCGATGGCGAATACTTCATACAGGTTTCCGAGACCGTACAGAACGATCTCCGCGAAGGAGGGGTAATGGATGGAGGCGGCGGTGAGAAACTCGAGCAGGCGAAGTGATGCCAGTAACAGCCAGGCGATGCCAGCCCAGAGCAGAAACCGCTGGTTGCGGTCAAACCAGTAAAGAACGAAAAAGAATAAACCTGCCGCGCCGATGAGGGCGTAACAGATCCATGTAATGCACTGGGCGTCAACGCGTCCTGCAACTTCGGCGAGATGTTGACCGCGCAGCACCTCCGCATCGCCGAACCGAAGTTCCGGAAGCGGTTGTATGTTGTCGTCCTCGGGCATGAATGTTATGCGCAGCGCCACGAGAAGCGGCTGATTCCGACTTGAGAGTGCAGGAGATGCGTAGTCGCGGACAATTCCTTCCGTGTGTCGGCCGGTACGAAGATTGCCAAACGTGCCGATGGGTTGCCCGTCAGTGAAGACTTCGTAACTCAGATTGCCGGAAACCTGGAGAACCGGCTGCACAAGCGTTGCCAGCAGAGCCGGATCGAAACTACAGCGCAACCAGTAGCTGGGAGCAGGTGGAGTGAGGCCTGGCCATTTCGCAGGCGCAGTCCAGCCCCTTGCATCGAGGGCCGGCGCGGCCCAGGCCGGGTTGTCTCCGGCACGATAAACGCAGCCGGACGGCGCGATGGAAAGAGCTGTCTGCGCCAGTGTGGTGATCGCTGAAGCCAGGAGCATCCCCGTCAGGATGGCGTTACGCATGGGCGACCTCGACCGGAGCATAGTTGACGGTCAACACGGTAATATCATCCTCCTGGCCGAAGGCCTGGGCGGCAGCGGCGATTTCTTCGGCGGATTGGCTGCTGATCCGCCGTGTACGATCAAAGCCGAAGAGTTCTCCGTCAGTACTTTGTGCCTCGACTACGCCATCGGAGACAAAGGTGAGGCGATCGCCGGGGGCCAGCGCGAACGTGGATTCCGGGTAATCGGTGTCGAAGGTCACGCCGAGAGGCAGGCCTGGTTCCAGCGGTACTTCTTCGCCGTTGCGGTAGGGAGCAAGGTGACCGGCATTCGACAGCGTCAGCGATCCGTCGGCGGCAATGCGGGCGACCAGGCAGGTGGCAAAACCGCCGCGCAGGCGGTCGTGCAGCCGGCGATTCAACGCGGCCAGCAGCGCCCCGGGCTGGTGCGTGGCCTCGGCCGTGGAGCGAATGGCGCCCACGATCAGAGCAACCGCCATGGCTGCGGACAGCCCTTTGCCGCTCACGTCCCCGATGACCAGCAGCGCTTCGCCGCCGGGCAGCGCGATGGCCTGGAAGAAGTCGCCGCCCACCTCCTGCGCCGGCCGATATGCGCTGGCGATCAAAAGGCCCGGCAGCACAGGGATCGCTTCGGGAATGAGCACCTGCTGCAGTTCCTGCGCGCTCCGGTACTCCTGTTCGAGTGCCGTCCGCCGCTTGCCCTGCTCCACCGAATAGCGCCACGCAGCGTACAGAACAGCAGCCAGGAGCAGGGTGTTGGAGATAGTACGCGCACTCATCGGGCTGCCCGCCAGCGTGAAAATAGGCTGACTGATGAAACTGCTCAGCCTCCAGTGCGTCCAGCGCATGCCCATGCCGCCCAGATCGTCGAGCGCCTGGACGAGGTTGGCGACTAACGCGCAGATGGCCAGCATCCAGCGCGCGGCGTCGTGCCGGCGGCGAAATGCAACCAGCACCAGCACGACCCCCCAGAATTCCGCCGCAACCTCCTCCACGGTGAAAGCCGTGTCGAAGGGAAGAAATCGATGCGGCATCCGGGTCCAGTCGAATAGCTGGAGAGCGCCGTCAAGAAGGGCGAAAGTCCAGAAGACAACGACCACGACTTTGGTCCATTTCACCAGCCGGCGGTTCTCATTTAGTCCGAGCAGTTCAATCAGGACGAACCAGAGCGCCGCATCGTAGATGCCGATGACTATGGCGATGAGGCCGTAATTCCAGCGGAATGTCACCAGACCGTACACATCGGAGAGCAGTAAGTACTCGAGAGGAAAGGCCATGGCAACGGCGAGCCAAAGCAGAATGCGGTTGCCGCTCTGGCGTGCGCTGCCGCGATTGCGCACACCCATCAGCAGGCAAGAAACGCTGACCATCAGGCACAGCAGTACCACGAACAATTCGAACTCGTTGCTGCGCAGCCAGTCATAGCGCACTTCGGTCTCCAGCGCCGCCACCGCCTCCGCGCTGCCAATCTGCGGGACCGCGATCAGTCCGCCCTCCTCGGGCGACGCAAACAGAATCGTCGGCGCCTTCCACACGCGGATGGCGAGAACTCCCGGCTGCGGCCGGCCGAGCGGCATGCCGGAAGCGCTCCTGCCCATGAGCATTCCCTCAACGTCACCAACGGAGCCATAAGGGCTCTGATACCACACCGGGTGCGGCGGCACCTTTCCGATGCCGCCGATGAGCCTGCCGTTCCAATACACCTCGCAGGAGCTGTCGACGGCGGGCAGGTAAAGCGCGAGATCGAGATCGGCGGGCGTGTCGGGCGCAAAATCGATGCGGCGCCGGTACCATGCCATCCCGGTGTAGCCCCAGTGGCCCTGCGCATCCCAGGGCTGCCCCGCCTGCACTTGCTGCCACGTGGAATCATCAAATGTCGGCGAGGCCCAGGCCATGTCGTCTCCGGTGTGGAATTGCCATGGGCCGCCCAATGGCGCGGTTGCGCGGCCCAGATCGCGGACGGTCAGAGCGTGGGTCGCCGGCGGCTGCGGCAATTGTTGCGCCGCGGCCGGAGCAACGAGAATCGCCAGGCAAAATACCATCAGCAGGGGTATCCGGCTGGTCAGCCTTAGCCGGCGGATTCGCAGTTGACTACACATGAGCCACCTCGGCAGGAGCAAAAATGAGGCTGAGCACGGTGATGTCGTCCTGTTGACCAAAGGCCCTGGCGGTGGCGGCAATCTGTTCAGCAGAGTTGGCGCTGATCTCGCGGGTGCGGTCGAAGCCGAAGAGCTCGCCCGACTGACTCTGGGCTTCGACGACGCCGTCGGAGAGGAAGGTGAGGGTGTCGCCGGGGGCGAGCTGCAGGGTGACTTCGGAGTAATCGGTGTCGGGTGCGATGCCGAGAGGGAGATTGGATTCGAGCGGGATTTCTTCACCATTGCGGTACGGCGGGAGATGGCCGGCGTTGGCGAGGGTTAGCACGCCGTTGGCGGCGATGCGGGCGCAGAGGCAGGTGACGAAGCCGCCGTCGGAGGAAGCGGCGAGTTGGTGATTCAGGCGAGACAGGATCTGCGCAGGAGACAGAGCTTCCTGGGCCAGAGAGCGCAGCGCGCCGAGGACGACGGAGCCGGTCATGGCAGCCTTGAGGCCTTTGCCGCTGACGTCGCCGATGAGGAGCAGTGTGGACCCGCCGGGCTCGGGAAACACCTGATAGAAGTCTCCGCCAACCTCCGCCGCCGGCGCATAAGCCGCGTCGAGCTTGACTTCGGGCAAGACAGGCAGCTCTTGCGGGACAAGGTGCTCCTGGACCGTACGCGCCGACTGCATCTCCGACCCAAGACGTGCCCGATCGACGATCAGCCGGCGGTAGTCTTGCAGCAGGAAGATGGAGAAGAGTGCTACCACGAGCAGTGCGGCCACAGCACAAAGGTTGGCGACCGGATTCGCCCAGCTGTGGTAGTGGAAGAAGAAGTCGGCGTTAATCCAGAGGACGTCGGCGATGCTCCAGGCCACGCACGCGAGCGCCAGCGCCAGACGCCGTCCGCGCAGCCGCTGCCATGGCCAGAACGCCACCAGAGGAGCGGTTTTGGCGAACATGATGACCCAGTCCAAAACCCTGTGGGCCGGCCGTAACCAACGCGCATAGGCCATCAATCCCAGGTGCCCGGGTAACATAACACAGAGAGTGTCGGTAAGCATCCACCAGATCAGAAAGGCCAGAACCACCCAGTAGGCGCGGGCCAGACGCTTTCCCGCCATACAGAAGATGAAGACGATCTGGAACCAGTCCGCGAGAGCCCGGGGCAAGAACGCCAGTTCGATTACAGAGGAGTCGGGCGCAACGGGCAGGTAGTAAGCAAACGTGCCGATCCGCCAGTAGCCGGCGAGCAGGCAGTACAGCCCGAGCCAAAGCGCCGCGCGCTGCGAACGGTCGTAGAGGTACATCCCGAGCAGAAACAGCCCCGCCCCGAGAATGAGCAGAAAAATCGAATACGGCGGCAGCAGGCCGTAGAGTAGCCAGCGCGATATCCCCAGTGCCTCGGCGTCCATGAGGGCCTGGCCATTGCCAACCAGGATCACCGGCTCTGTATAGGCAGTATTCCAGGTCTGGGTTCGGATCTGGTAGCGTAGCGCGACGTGGCGCAGATCGCCGGCAATGGCGGGGGGAAGCCCAAGCGTGTTGCGGCCCAAGGTGGCGGGGTCGAGGGTTTCGTTGGAGGCGCTGCCCAGGCGGGTGCCGTTGGCATAGACCTGCACGCGCACGAAGGTACTCCAGGCGCGGACCAGGATCGACGGATCCATCAACCCGGAGAGGTCGAGCTGCGTATCGCAGACGACCCAGTACACGGGATCGGCGGGGAGGTCGCCGTCGAAGCTGCTGAGCGGCACCCACCCGGGTTCGCTGTGCTCTCCGCCAGCCCACGCAAGGTTGTCGCCGGCTCGTGCGTAACAACTGGTGTCCGGAATGTAGGTGAGCACGGGCGGCAGCGTGGAAGCGTAACCGAGCAACGGCAATGATAGTGCGAACAGCAATGGAAAACGAAGGAGCTTACGCATGGTGGACCTCGGCGGGAGCGAATTGGAGGGTCAGCACCGTGATGTCGTCCTGCTGGCCGTGGGTCTGGGCGGCCCGGGCGATTTGTTCGGCTGAGTGCTTGGAGATGGCGCGGGTGCGGTCGAAGCCGAAGAGCTCGCCGGACTGACTCTGGGCTTCGACGACGCCGTCGGAGAGGAAGGTGAGGGTGTCGCCGGGGGCGAGAGTGAGGGTGGATTCGGAGTAGGTGGCGTCGCGGGTGATGCCGAGAGGCAGGGCCGCTTCGATCAGGAGTTCCTCGCCGTTGCGATAGGGGGCGAGATGGCCGGCGTTGGCGAGGGTGACGGAGCCGTTCCTGCGAATGTGGGCGCAGAGGCAGGTGACGAAGCCTCCGTCGGAAGAGGCGAGGAGCTGCGTGTTCAGCCGAGCCAGCATGCGGGAAGGAGCCAGGTCTTCCCGGGAGAGGGAGCGCAGCGCGCCGACGACCAGGGTGCCAAGCATCGCGGCTTTGAGTCCCTTGCCGCTGACATCGCCTATGACCATCAGGGATGAGCCGTCGGCCGGTTCCAGGATTTGATAGAAGTCGCCGCCGACCTCCTGAGCGGGCAGGTAGGCGGCCTCGATCCTGAACCGCTCGATCTGTGGAGGCGCGGCAGGAACGAGCCGCTGCTGAACCTCGCGGGCGGCGGCGAACTCGATGCGGAGATGGTCGCTCTCGCGCCACGCGGCGACGGCGCGCTGGATGAGCATGGCGGCGATGGCGAAGCCGGAGAGAAGAAAACCGAGATCGAAGAGATCGACAGAGATGGTGCCAACCAGCCAGTGTTCTCGCCAACCGAAATAAGCAAGACCGGAAGCGATCGGAATCACACTCATCGCTGCCGCAATGGCACGGTTGTAACGGCGGATGAGGAGTACCCACAGATTGGCTCCGAGGGTGATGACATTGAAGATTTGGACACCGACGATGGTCGCTGTGCGCGACCACCATACGAGGGGAGAAGCCAGGAACCCTGAATAAGCCGTGAGACCGGCGGCGTTGTAAAGGATCCAGGAGAGGTGGGCAGCGAGGCGCCAGCCGCGGGCGCGCAAACCATGGACGGTCCAGATGAACTCAACCGTTGTCACCATGCCCGGAATGGTGA
Organism: Acidobacteriaceae bacterium; assembly: GCA_035503835.1. GTDB lineage: Bacteria > Acidobacteriota > Terriglobia > Terriglobales > Acidobacteriaceae > Palsa-343. Next base: position 16,820 of record DATJSY010000008.1, read on the forward strand.
ACAGAACCATGAGCAGACACCAGTCCCGGTAAGGGATGGAGAGAAGTCCCAGGTCGGTGGCGTCGAGGAACCCATCGAGGAGGGGGTACGAGATCAGCAGGAGCGCGCACCAGAGCAGTTCGGTCCTGCGGGTCATGTACCAGAAAACGAGCAGTCCGATACCGATCAGGGCCAGCAGAGCGTTTAATGCGAGGTCGGGAACCCGGCTCAGTGCCATAGCCAGCAGGTCGGCACGCTGCGTCACATAAGCGGTTTCGGAATCCGATGTGCGGAACTGGAACTGGCTGCGATTGGCCGGATCCTGGATGGGTTCACCGCCGGAGAGGCGCACGACCGGGACATACCAGAGGCGCATGGCGACGACGGCAGTGGTTCCGGGGACCTCAGCTCCCGCGGCAAGCCGGAGGACCTCAGATGCAGACGCAGGAAGGTAAACCGGCTGGCCCTCGGGAGGAAATCCGCCTTCGCCGCCGATGCCGTGGCCATTGACGAAGACGCGATACGCAGCGGGACAGGAGCCGCGGCAGGACAGGCGAATTGCAAGCGGGCCGGACGAGGCAACGGGCATATGGACGCGGGCACGAATCCAGAGGAAACCATCCGAATGGAAGGCGGGAAGCGGCCAGGAGCCCTGCACGGCGATGGGCCAGGAGCTGTCGTCGAAGGAGGGGCTGGCCCAGGCGAGATCGTCACCGTAGCGGTAACGAATGACGGGCTGCGATGACGCCGTGGATTGGGCGTGCGCGATCTGAGGCGCAATCGGAAGCATGACGAGAAACGCAATTGACGCGAGCCTACGCATGGGCGACCTCGGCCGGAGAGAAGGTGACGGTCAGAACGGTGATGTCGTCCTGCTGCCCGAAGGCCTGGGCGGCCCGGGCGATTTCTTCGGCGGAGTGCCGGCTGATCTCGCGAGCGCGCTCGAAGCCGAACAACTCTCCGAGATGGTTCCGGGCCTCCACTACGCCGTCCGACAAGAACGTCAGCGTCTCACCCTCGGCCAAAACCAGCCGTCGCTCCTCGTAGACGGCATCCGACTCGCTGACTCCCAGCGGCAGACTCGGCGTTACCGCAACTTCCTGCGCGTGGCAATACGGCGCCAGATGCCCGGCATTCGCCAGCGTCACCGTCCCGTCGACCGCCAGGTCCGCGCACAGGCAGGTCGCGAATCCGCCCACCTGGCTCCCGTGCAGAACCAGGTTCAGATGCTGCAACAGCGCCGCGGGCGAATCTGTCTCCCGCCGCTCGGCCGCGCCCACCAGCAGCGCCGCCGTCATGGCCGCCGCTGCGCCTTTACCGCTGACGTCGCCTACCAGCACCCGCTGCCGTCCATTCGGCAGCGTCCGGCACAGATAGAAATCCCCGCCCACTTCGCGCATCGGCCGGAACGCCACCTCCACCTGCGCTCCCGGTGCCGTATCCACCACCTCGGGCGCCAGCATCCGCTGGATCTCCCGCGCAGCCTGCATCTCGCCCGCGAGCACCGCCCTCTCCTGGGCCATCTTGCGCTGATCCCAAAGCAGCAGCGCCATCAGCGCCACCACTAGCGCAAACACCGTGTAGCCCCGACTCTCGGCCAGCATGTCATATTGGCGCCCGAGCAGAAAGGGAGATCCATGCCAAAGAGCAGCCAGCTCGAAGGCGAACCAAACGGAATCGGCTGCCACCCACGCGCCGCACAGCGCGGCCAGCACCTGCAAGCGGCGCGACAGCCGTCCCGGAGACCAGAATGCAGTCAACACTCCCGACAGCAGCACCGCCCAGCTGAACAGAATGAGAAATTCGTACGGGTAGGACGGGGGCAGGAAGATCATCGCGCTCAACCGGTAACCGGCATAGAGTGGAGCGGCCACGGCCACGGCCATCACCAGGTTCAAAATGACGTCAAACGCGAGCGCTGCCGCCATGCCACGGGGTATGCGCCGCCCCGCGACCCTGAAAAAGAACAATATCTCCGCGACGGGAAGGATCAGCTGGGCGGCCTGGAAGCAGATGAAGCTCCCGGAAGAGAGCGGAACCTCGGCAGCCTCCGCAAAATAGTCCAGACGCAGCAGCGCCAGCGCCAGACAGGTAACGCCCAGCAGCAGGAGTTCCTTCCGCGACCGGTCGCTCAGGTAGAACCCGAGCAGCGCGAGCCCGATCGCTCCAATCAGCAGATAGCATGCTGCCATACCGGCGTCCTGTCGAATTGCCGCGAGCACATGGGAGTCGCGCTCGGCATTCAACTCGCCCAGGCTTCCGGCTTCCAGCCGAGCTGCGGCCGCCGCGTGGTGGACGCCCGCGTACACCCCTCGCAGGGCAATCACCGCGCTGGCGTCCGCCTCCGCGCGCGGAACCGGCCACGAACGAACAACATCCGTCTCCGCCACACCGGTGCCCAGATCACCGGAGAGTCCCAATTGCTGCCCGTTCACGAACAGATCATAAGCTCCCGGAAACGCGATCTGAATCGCCGGCTCCGATACCGTCTGCAGCGACGCGAGATTCGCATGACAGCGAATCCACAGACGGGGCTGCTCCCTGCTCGGCTTCCAGATCGTGTACGGCTGCCAACCGCTCTCATCCATCCCCGGCGCCGCCCATGCCGGATTATCCCCTGCGTGCCAGACGCACTGTTGCGGGGAGATGGTCTGGATGGATTGGGCGGGCAGGGCCGTGGTGAGGAGCAGGACGGTAAAGGCGGCACTCACCAGGCGCGCAAAGGCGGCTACGGGAAGAGGCATTCGATGCAACGCGCATTCACGCATGGAGAACCTCGGCTGCGGTGAAAGTAAGGCTGAGGACGGTAATGTCATCCTCCTGGCCAAAGGCCTGGGCGGCAGCGGCGATTTCTTCGGCGGATTTTGCGCTGATCGCGCGGGTGCGTTCGAAGCCGAAAAGTTCGCCCGAGTCGCTCCGGGCTTCGACGACGCCGTCGGAGAGGAAGGTGAGGGCATCGTGAGTAGCCAGCGGCAGAGTGGTTTCGGTGTATTCGGCGTCGGCAGTGATACCGAGAGGCAGGCCGGGCGGAAGCTGGACTTCTTCGCCATTGCGGTAGGGCGGGAGGTGCCCGGCGTTGGCGAGCGTGAGGGAGCCCGCTGCTGAAAGCTCCGCGCAAAGGCAGGTAGCGAAGCCGCTCACGTGCATGTCGGCCATCACGAAATTGAGGTGCCGCAGGAGCGCAGCCGGCGACTCAGTGTCGCGTCTCTGCGACGCGCCCAGCAGAACGGCCGCTGTCATGGCCGCCGCGGCGCCCTTGCCGCTTACGTCACCGATGAGGATGCGCTGGCGGTCACCAGGCAAAGTGCGGCAGCTGTAGAAGTCTCCGCCGACTTCACGCATGGGGCGGAAGGCGACTTCGATGTGCAGGCCGGGAGCGGGCTCGACAGTGGCCGGCGCAATCATGCGCTGGATCTCGCGTGCGGCCTGCATTTCGCCGGTGAGGGTGGCACGCTCTTCGGCAATCTGCCGGTGTTCGCGAAAGAGCAGCGCGAACAGCGCGGCCAGAACGCAGAACATGATGCAGGCTTCCACTTCGGAGACCACAGGGCCCCAGCGGGATGCCAGGTCAGGAATGCCCGGAAGGCTTCCCCAGGCAGTACTGAAAACCGCATGGAGGACGATGACGGCAGCGCCCAGGACGAGGCAGAGTCCGGCGAGGGAGCGCATGCGCCTGGTAAGCCGCGTGTAAGGCCAGAAGGCGAAAAACGGGGCAGTCGACGAGGCCGCCAGGGCCAGATTACAAAGAGCTGTGAGGTGGCGGCGGCGGAAGACATTCAGGCGAAGCGCGGGCGCCGCGGGCAGGAAAGCGCCAGCTCCGGCGGCAATGTACAGGGTGCAGCCAAGAGCAATCAGAATCCAGAATATGGCGGGCACACGGCGCTGCGCCAGGACGAAACAAAAGACGGGCCGGGAGATCGCGAGCGCCAGTGCGGAACCGGCAAACATCGACAAATAAGCGGTGCAGGAAAAAGGAACCAGGGCCGCGGCGAGAAGGTAGTCGACATAAATGCCGGCGAGGGAGACGCTCATCACAGACAGCAGGAGATACTCGCGGCGGTCGCGTTCGGAGAGAAAAAGCCCGAACAGAATCAGCCCGGCGACGCCGATGAAGCTGAAGGACGCCGCAAGAAACAGGTGAGGAGCGCTCTGCACGAGCAGACGGCGGGCGCGCCGGTCGCGGAGGGCAGATGCGCTGCCGGCGGACAGTTCCAAAGGAGGCAATGCATCCGCAGGCAGCAGATCGACGAGGCGAGAGGTGACACGCAGAGCGATCGTCGTGGGATGGAGCGCGGCCGCTGGCAGTGCGAACGAGCGGATGATGTTCATGCTGAATGTGCTGCTGCGTATATCGCCGGCGCTGCCGATGAGCGCGCCGTCCACATAGAGCTGATATGCGGCGTATAGGGATACCTGCAAGGCAGGATGTTGCATGCCGCGCAGGGCGCTGAGGTCGGCATGGCAGCGCACCCAGGAGCGCGGTTCATCGGGGTTCAGCTTCCACTGCGTGTACGGCCGCCAGCCGGTATCGTCGAGATTCGGCGCGGCCCAGGCCGGATTGTCGCCGGAGTGCCAGACGCAGTTCTGCGGAGTGATCGTGACGACGCCGGGTACGGTTTGGCCCTGCAGCAGCGAGGCGCTGGCGACCATCACCAGCAGAACAGCAAGTCTACGCATGGATCACCTCGACGGGAGCGAAGGTGACAGTGAGGACGGTGATGTCGTCCTGCTGGCCGTGGGTGCTCGCCGCGCGGGCGATTTCTTCGGCGGACTGCGACGAAATTGCGCGGGTGCGATCGAAGCCGAAGAGCTCGCCGGTGGCCGACTGGGCTTCGACGACTCCGTCGGAGAGGAAGGTGAGCGAATCGCCGGCCGCGAGCTGGACGATGGATTCGGAGCAGGCGGTGTGCGGCGCGACACCGAGAGGCAGCGCGGATTCGAGAGGGATCTCTTCGCCGTTGCGGTAGGGCGGCAGATGGCCGGCGTTGGCAAGGGTGAGCGCGCCGTCGCGAGCGATGCGCGCGCAGAGGCAGGTGACGAAGCTGCCGTCGGAGGAAGCGACGAGTTGCGCGTTGAGGCGGGACAGGACCTGCGCGGGAGCCAGAGTCTCCTGAGAGAGCGCCTGCAACGCGCCGAGGACGAGCGTACCGGTCATGGCGGCTTTGAGACCTTTGCCGCTGACGTCGCCGACGACGACGAGCGCGGAACCATCGCTTTGCGGCAAGACCTGGTAGAAGTCGCCGCCAACCTCGGCAGCGGGGATGTACGCGGCTCTGAGGCGAAGGTAGTGGATTTGCGGAAGAACAGTGGGGACGAGACGCTGCTGCACTTCGCGCGCGGCGGCGAACTCGGCCTGCAGACGCTGGCTCGTCCGCCAGCCGGTGACGGCGCGATGAACCAGCATCGCGGTGATGGTGACTCCGACGATGACGAAGGCGACGAGCTGGCTGTGAAATGCGACAGGGCCGATGTAGAGGGTGAGGGGCAATCCAGCCCAGTCCAGCAGGTAGGTGATGTTGATCAGACTGAGGACGGCGGCAATCGTGCGGTTCCGGCGGACCACGAAAAGGGCGCAGAGATCGGCGCCCAGACAGATGACATTGAAGAGGGTGAGAGAAACCCAGGCAACAGAGTTGAGCGGCGGAACCCAGGAGTCGGGATGTTGAGCAAGGTTGGTGAGGAGCAGGCCGGCAACGAAGACCATCCAGGTGGCGTGGGCGAACGCGCGGAAGAGCCTGTCGCGGAAGCCGAAGACAGTCCACAGAAATGGAGCGGTGATCCAGAAGCTCGGAATGAGGATCACGATGAAGAAAACCGACCATTCGCGCGCGGTGACGAACGGCGAAACGAGCTTTGCGGTGATGAGACTGTCCGCAATCAGATAGAGCGGTAAGGCAATGAGCCAGAGCGCGTTGAGCCGGAGCTCGCGGCTGGCAGAGGGGCCGAAGATAACCAGCAGGGCGATGCCCAGGAGCAGCAGCAGGACGCTGGGAATAAGCGGAGGCAGGGTCGCCAGCAACGCCGTTGCGAGGCCGGATCGGGCGGCCGTGTCAAGGACGGAGAGCCGATCGATTGCGAAGGAGCAACGGATGGGGCCGGCGCTGATCCGGCTAATGGGAGACGACCACGCGCGTACCGCGACCAGCGCCGTCGCACCCGGCCGCACCATGCCTGCGGGGACGGGGAACGTGAGAGTACGGGACGCGAGGCGCGCCTCGACATGGGGAGGAAACTTTCCATATTGACCAACGGGGACGCCGTCGACGAAAACCTGTTCGACGCCGGAATCCTGCATCGCACCCAAGGTCTGAACGCCGAGTGGTCCCGCCAGGCCCGAAGGTACCGGGATCCGGGCGCGAATCCAGAAGAAGCCGTCGGAGTGGAACCGTGGCCCGGGAAGCTGGCCGTTGACAGCAACCGCCCAGGAGCTGTCATCGAAGGACGATGAGGCCCAGGCGGGATTGTCACCGTAGTGGTAGCGGATAGTGGGTTGCGGGCTGGCCGCGGATTGGGCGCGAAGAACCCTGGGCGCGATGCCGGCGAGGAGAAGCAGGAAAACCAATGCACGCTTACGCATGGAGCACCTCGGCGGGGGCGAAGGTGAGGGTGAGGACGGTGATGTCGTCCTGCTGGCCGAAAACCTCCGCGGCGCGCGCGATTTCTTCAGCGGATTGCAAGGAGATCGCACGCGTGCGCTCGAAGCCGAAGAGCTCACCGGTCGTCGATTGCGCTTCCACCACTCCGTCGGAGAGGAAGGTCAGCGTATCGCCGGGGGCGAGTTGGAGCGTGGATTCGGGGTAGGTGGCATCGGGGGTGACGCCGAGAGGAAGGCCGGAGTCGCATTGGATCTCGTCGCCGTTGCGATAGGGGGCGAGGTGGCCGGCGTTGGCGAGGGTCAATGCACCGTCGGGGGCGATGCGAGCACAGAAGCAGGTGATGAAACCTCCATCCTTTTGCAGCCGGACCATCTCACGGTTGAGGCGAGCCAAAAGTTGCGCGGGACTGGGGCACTCCGCAACCAGGGCACTGGCTGCGCCGATGGTGAGAACGCCCGTCATGGCTGCCTTTAATCCCTTGCCGCTCACATCGCCGATCAGGAGCATGGTGGCGCCGGGCTGGTCGATGACCTGGTAAAAATCGCCGCCGACATCTGCGGCGGGTTGGTACGTCGCCTCGATGCGCCAGCCGGCAATGGCGGGCGGCTGGGCGGGAACCAATTGCTGCTGCAACTCGCGGGCGGCGGCAAACTCGACACGGAGGTCTTCGCCCGAGCGCCAGGCCAACCACGTCTGCCGCATCAGCAGCACGGCGATGAAGAGCGTGCAAACATAAAAGGCCAATGCGAAGAAGTTGAGCCCCAGCCAGGCGAAGTTGAGTGGATGCCCGGCGATGCCGAGGAAGTAGCCGACGCTGATGAGGAGCATGGCCGCAGCCACGGGACGATTCTTTCCGCGGCCGGCAAGCGCGACGATGTCTGCTCCGCTTCCAATTACGTTGTACGCGAACAGGAACCAGTTCAATGCGTACATTCCAACCAATGCCGGGGTGCTGGCATGCATCGTGGTACCCACATACATGGCGGCGATGGTCAGCCCGATCCAGCAGAGGTGGAAAGCGGCGCGGAAGGTGCGATCGCGGAAACCCTGCACCGTCCAGAGGAACTCGACGACGACCCACATGCCGATGGCGTTGAGGATGAAGAACGCTATGGCCTCCCGAGTCTCGGAGATTCCCGGCAGAAGCAGCGGACCGAAGACGAGAAATGCGGGCAGCGTTACCAGCCAGAGGGCACAGAGCAACAGGGTGCGGTTGCGCGCCCAGATGCCCAGGGTGAGCACGGCGAGCCCGAGCATGATAAAAACGAGCGCCAGCAGTAACTGGGGTCCGAAGCGCAGCAAGGCCCGATCCTGAGCTTCCGTGGCCAGCGCATGCAAAAGGGGCGCGCTGCCGATGGAGAATGCGACGTTCACCGGAGCGGGATGACGCAGCACCAGACTCTCGCTCCTGTCGTAAGGCGCGTCCCAGGTGCGCAGAGCAACGGCGGCAACGGAGCCGGGCCGCACCACGCCTGCGGGAATATCGAAGACCAGCATCTCCGGGTGATCCAGCGGCCTGGGGTGCGGAGGAAAGTCGCCGTAGCGGCCGACGAGCCGACCGTTGACCCACAGCTCCTCAACATTGGGGAAAGCGTCTATTGTGCGCAGGCTAATGGCCAGAGGACCAGCAGCGTCGGCCGCCAAGGCGATGCGAGCGCGCACCCAAAAGAATCCGTCGGATTCATAGCCAGGCGCGGGGAGGGCGCTATTGCGGGCCTGCGGCCAGGCGCTGTCATCGAATCCCGGAGCCGCCCACGCTGGATTGTCACCATAGCGGTAACGAATGACTGGTTGTGAGGCGAAGACGGATTGGGCGCGCAGAGTCATAGGCGCGATGGCACACGCGACGAACAGGAGAATGAACGCGGGTTTACGCATGGATTACCTCAGCAGGAGTGAAAGTCAGCGTGAGCACGGTAATGTCGTCCTGCTGGCCGAACGCCTGGGCCGCACGGGCAATTTCTTCGGCAGTTTGCCGCGAGATATCGCGTGTGCGATCGAAGCCGAAGAGCTCTCCGGTCGTCGATTGCGCTTCCACAACTCCGTCGGAGAGGTACGTGAGCGAGTCGCCGGGTGTCAGTTGGAGAGTCGTCTCGGCGTATTCGGCATCGGCGCTTACGCCGAGAGGTAAGGCGGGCGGCAGCGGGAGTTCCTCGCCGTTCCGGTAGGGCGGCAGGTGGCCGGCGTTGGCGAGGGTGAGGATGCCATCGGCCGCGAGGCGTGCGCAGAGGCAGGTGACGAAGCCGCCGTCGGACGAGGCGGCGAGTTGGTGATTCAGGCGGGACAGGATCTGCGCAGGAGAGAGAGTTTCCTGGGCCAGCGAGCGCAGCGCGCCCAGGACGACGGATCCGGTCATGGCAGCCTTGAGGCCTTTGCCGCTGACATCGCCGATGACAACCAGGGGAGAACCGCCCGGTTGCGGGAGAACCTGGTAAAAATCGCCGCCGACCTCGGCGGCGGGGAAATAGGCGGACTCGCAGCGGAAGCCGGAGATGGACGGGAGCGTAAGGGGAACCAGGTGCCGCTGCACCTCCCGCCCAGCCTGCATTTCGCCGGCGAGGATGGCGCGCTCTCGGGCCGTCTGCTGCTGTTCGCGGAAAAGGAGAAAGAACAGCGCGATGACGACGCTGAGGACTGTGAGAGCCTCGCCGTCGGCCGTAGCGTTGCTCCAGTGCAGCTGGAGATCGGGGATGCCATGGATGCGCGCGCCCGTGGAACGCACTGCAAAGAAAGCCATCATGGCCGTCCCCCACATCATGCACAGGACGGCAATTGGCTTCATGCGCGCGGTGAGACGCGACCAGGGCAGGAACGCGGCGAATGGGGCGATCTCCTCGAGGACACGAACGAAGTCTCCAAATGCCTCCACCTGGTGCGAGAAGAGGGTATTCAGCCAAACGGCCCGGGCGGGAGGCAGGAGAGGTTCAATTGCCGTCGGAAGGTACAGCCCGGTGCCTGCGATGATGAGCATCCAGAAGACCAGGGGAACGTGCCTGCGCGCCAGGGCGAAAAAGAAGAGCACGCGCGTGAAGTTGACCAGAGCAGCGGGGATTGTCCAGGCGAAGATGTAGGCCGCAACGGGGAAAGGGATGAGCGCCGCAGCGCCGAGATAATTCAAATAGATCGCAGGCAGGGACACGCAGCAGATGGAAAGCAGCAGCAGTTCGGGGCGGCTGCGGTCATTAAACCAGAGGGGAATCAGTACAACGCCCAGAATGCCGATAATACAGAAACAGACTGCGGGAATGAGCAGGGGACGGACCTGCGCCAGGATCACTCCGCTGCGGCGGTCGCGCAGGAGGGCCGCGGCGCCGGCGTGGATCGACAGCGGCGGCAAAGGCCCGACTGGAACCGTGGAGACGATGCGCCGCGTGACGCGCAGAGCGATGACCGCCGGCGGGGCCAAGTTGCCCGAAAGCGGCCATTCGCGGATGGTGTCCATGGTAAAAGCGCCAGTTTGGAGAGTGCCGACGGAACCGATGAGGCGGCCGTCGACATAAATCTCATACGCAGCGTAGAGCTGGATCTGGAGCGCGGGACGGGGGGTGCTTTGGAGCGAGGAGAGATCGGCGTCGCAACGGATCCAGAGCCGGGGCTGGAGCGATGCCGGGTTCCAACCGGACCATAGCTGCCAGCCAGCCTCGTCGAGGTTGGGCTCGGCCCACGCGGGGTTGTCGCCGGCACGCCAGACGCACTGCTGGGAGGAAATTGCTATGATGCCGGGTACGGTCTGGCCCTGCAGCATGTGCGCGGCAACCACCGTGACCAGCAAAGTTGCCAGTCTACGCATGAAGCACCTCGGCGGGGGTGAAGGTGAGGGTGAGGACGGTAATGTCATCCTCCTGGCCGAAGGCCTGGGCGGCAGCAGCGATCTCCTCGGCGGACTGCGTGGAGATGGCCCGGGTGCGGTCGAAGCCGAAGAGCTCGCCAGTGGAAGATTGCGCTTCGACCACGCCATCGGAGAGAAAGGTGAGCGTGTCGCCGGAATTCAGAGCAAGCGAGATCTCCGCATATCCCGCGTTGGGGTCGAGGCCAAGCGGAAGCGAACTGGACGGCTCGGTGTCTGAACCGTTGCAATAAGGCGGTAAGTGGCCCGCGTTGGCCATGGCGACTGATCCGGAAGGCGAAATATCGGCGCAGAGGCAGGTGGCGAAGCCGCCGACGTTGCCGGCCAGCATGGCGCGGTTGAGGTGGCTGAGCAGGACGGTGGGAGAATCCGCATCGTGGCCCTCCGCGGCGCCAAGCAGCAGGGACGCAGTCATGGCGGCAGGGGCGCCTTTGCCGCTTACATCCCCGAGCAAAATCCGCTGGATACCGCTGGAAAGCACGCGACAGCGGTAGAAATCGCCCCCGACTTCCTGAGCAGGCCGGAAGGCAGCTTCAATGCGAAGGCACCTGGCCACGTCAAGCCTGGCCGGGACGAGCAAGCGCTGGATTTCGCGTGCGGCCAGCAACTCGCCTGCCAGCGTGGCCCGTTCCTCGGCGACCTTGCGCTGGTCCAGGAAGAGCAGCGCGAAAAGCGTCGCCATCACACACAGCACGACCACCGCTTCTGTTTCCGAGACGGTGGACCCCCAGCGTGAGACGAGATCAGGGATACCCGGAATGTTCACCAGACCGGTTGCGCGGACGGCGAAGAATGCGATGACAATGGCACCGAAAAGGAAACACAGTGCCGCGAGAGGCCACATGCGGCGCGTGATCCGGGAATATGGCCAGAACGCAACAAAGGGGGCGGCCGACGTAAACATCAATGCCAGATTTCCGGGAGCCAACATATATCGGACGCGAAAAGCTTCGAGCCAAAGTGCCGAAGCGGGTGGAAGAAAGGCGCACACGTCGACGGGCAGGATGAACAGGACAGAGGCAAGGGTAATGAGTATCCAGAAGACCCGGGGGACGGGGCGCCGGGCCAGCGCAAAGAAGAAAACAGGCCTCGCAGCCGCGAGCAGGAGAGCAGGACAGGACCATCCGATCGCGTAAACGACTGAGGGAATGGGAACCAGAGCCGCAGCCAAAAGATAACCGAGATAAATGCAGGCGAGACAGACGCTGATAAGGGCAAGGAGGAAAAGCTCACGGCGAGTGGGATCATAAAGGAAGAGGCCGAATGCAATGATGCCGATGACGCCTACGACGCTGAAACAGACAGCGGGAAGCAGGTCCGGGTCGCTTCGAGTGAGTAACTGTGCCGCCCGGCGGTCGCTGAGACTGGAACCGGGGCCCAGAGAGATATCGAGACGCGGCATTGTGCCCATCGGCAGCGGCCCAGTCGTGCGCAAGGTGATGCGGACAGCGATGGTGGCAGGATGAAGCGCGGCTGAGCTCAGAGGGAAGGAACGGATTGTATTCATATTGAACCTGCCGCTCCTGATGCTGCCCGCTGCGCCCGTGAGAGAACCATCGACGTAAAGTTTGTAGGCAGCCATGAGCGCCACCTGGATGGCGGGATGGGCGAGGCCGCGGAGCGAGCTGAGGTCCGCATGGCAGCGCACCCAGAAGCGCGGTTCATCGGGGTTCAGCTTCCACTGCGTGTACGGCCGCCAGCCGGTATCGTCGAGATTCGGCGCGGCCCAGGCCGGATTGTCGCCGGAGTGCCAGATGCAGTTTTGCGGAGTGATCGTGATGATGCCGGGAATGGTCTGGCCCCGCAGCAGCGGAGCGCTGGCCACCATCACCAGCACAAGAGCGAGTCTACGCATGGATCACCTCGACGGGAGCGAAGGTGACAGTGAGGACGGTGATATCGTCCTGCTGGCCGAAGGTGCTCGCCGCACGAGCGATTTCCTCTGCGGATTGCGTGGAGATCGAGCGCGTTCGCTCGAAGCCGAAAAGTTTGCCGGTGGGAGATCGCGCTTCCACGACGCCGTCGGAGAGGAAGGTGAGGGTGTCGCCGGGACCGAGCTGCAGGGTGACTTCGGCGTAGTCGGTGTCGGGTGCGATACCGAGGGGGAGACTGGATTCGAGGGGGACCTCTTCGCCATTGCGGTAGGGCGAGAGGTGGCCGGCGTTGGCGACGGTGAGTGTACCGTCCGGAGCGAGCAGCGCGCATACGCACGTGGCAAAGCCGCCCTGCTGGCGGGCAGTCATGATGACATTCAATCCGTCGAGCACCGCGGCTGGATTTGAATCTGCACTGTTGTCAAGCGCGCCCAAAAGGACTGCCACGAGCATGGCTGCGCCCATTCCCTTGCCGCTGACATCGCCCATCACGATGCGGGTTGCGCCCGCGATTTGCGCGCTGTGGAAGAAGTCGCCGCCGACCTCCTGCGCGGGTTGATAAACGACCTCGATGCGCGCATAAAGAGGTTCGGGTTGCGTGCGGCGAAGAAGCAGCGACTGGATGCGCTGCGCCGCTTCCAGCTCGGCAGCAGCGCGAGCCTGCTGGTGGCTGATCCGGGTGAAACGCAGAAGCAGCAGAGCTCCAATGGCGAGGAGAAACCCAACATTCGCGATGTCGACAAAGGAGATTTGTACGCCCCCCCAGGAGACGACAAGGTCCTGAGATAAACCAGATACCGGGATACCCAGCGCTGCGCCCACAGTGAAGAGATCGCTGGAAGCCACGCCGACCGCAGGCAGGAGGCTCGGCAAAATCAGGAGTCCGGCTTCGCGATTGCCCCGCCGGAAATGGACGAACAGCAGGATGGGGAGGCCCAGGCCGACCGCCAGAGATGCGAAGGTCTCGATCAGCCAATAGGCGGGCGTTGAGAAGAGTCCGGCGGCGGAAAGAATCGCGATAAACATCGCGGAGACCAGTAACCACTCGCATGCTCTCCAGCCGCGGCTGACCTTCCGGTGGATGAAGGCGAAGCTGAATTCGATCTGGCAGATCAGCGCGGGATAGATAATCGGGTCGGACAGGAGGCTATTGACCCAGTAGGGCAGGAGTCCCCCATCGACGGCGCGCCACAACGCTGTGGCGGCTCCGAGAATGAGGAAATAGAGCCCCAGCCAGAGATATTCCAGGCGCGGGCGCTGGGCAAAGAAGAGAACGAGCACGCCGATTCCCGCGAGAACGAGAGCGATGTTGAGCAACGCTGAAGGCAGATAGCTGAGAGATCTCCGATCGCGCGAGGCGCTGGCTGCGTCTTCCGCAGCCGGAGTGCCGCCGAGGTAAACGCTGATCGTTCCGCCGTAAGTCTCCGCGAGATACGGAGGGAACGAGACGCGCAGGGCGATTTCGGTTTCGCCTCCACCTGACGGCAGCGGGACCACGAATTCATGGCTGCTGGACATACGCAGCCACGATGTCATGAGAAAACCCGGGACGCGCTTCCCATCGATCCAAAGTTCGAAGCTGCCGCTGGGAACCATGATGAGCAGGGCGAGCGGAGACTGGTTCGGATTGAGATGGAGACGCAGCCGATACCAGCGGGGACCGGCCAAAAGCGGAGTGTGGGCGGAGAGGGTTGCGCGCTGCCAGGCAGAGTCGTCAAAGTCCAGCTGCGCCCAGGCAGGGTTGTTACCCACTTGTGTGCGCCAGCCCCGTTCGAGTGGCACCATGCCCGAACCCAACTGAAGTGGGGGAACAAAACCTGAGTCCTGTGCGAAAGCCGCCGGGGCGACGAGGGCGGCGAGGAGAAGCAGGCTGACATGCCTACGCATGCAGCACCTCCGCGGGAGCGAACGTCAGAGTGAGGACGGTGATATCGTCCCGCTGGCCGAAGCGCTGAGCCGCACGGGCGATGGCCTCGGCGGGGTGAGTGCTGATGGAGCGGGTGCGGTCGAAGCCGAAGAGCTCGCCGGTGAGGGACTGCGCCTCGACAACACCATCGGAGAGGAAGGTGAGGGTGTCACCGGGAGTGAGAGTGAGAGAAGATTCCGAGTAGCTGGTATCACGGACGATGCCGAGGGGCAGGCTGGAGTCGACCAGGACTTCCTCGCCATTGCGGTAGGGCGCGAGGTGACCGGCATTGGCGATGGCAAGAACACCGTCGGCGACGATACGTCCACAGAGGCAGGTGACGAAGCTGCCGTCGGACGCGATGGCGAGTTGGGCGTTGAGGCGTGACAGAATCTGCGCGGGGAACAGATTCTCCTGTGCCAGTGACCGCAGCGCACCCAGAACGACGGATCCGGTCATGGCAGCCTTGAGGCCTTTGCCGCTCACATCGCCGACCACGATGAGGGTGCCGCCGCCAGGCTGCTCCAGCACCTGGTAGAAATCCCCGCCAACTTCTTCGGCGGGAAGATAGGCCGATTCAATCCGGCAACCCGGAACAGTGGGAAGCTCGAGGGGGACAAGCCGCTGCTGAATTTCGCGGGCAGCCTCCAGTTCGGCGGCAGCACGCGCCTGCTCGCGGCTCACGCGGGTGAAGCGGAAGAACATCACGATGCCAATGGCGAGCAGGAAAACCAGGTCGCCAATATCGAACGGCTCAAGGGAAAACAGCCCGAGCGGAAGTAGATCGGCGAGAGCAGCGAGACGCGGCCAATGGAAATTGTTGCCGACGATGCCGGCGTCGTTCAGGGCGACGGTGAACATGGGCAGGAGGCTGGGGAGGATCAGCCAGGCGGCTTCCCGATATCCGCGGCGGTACCAAAGAAGGAGCAGAACGGGAAGGGCAACGGCTGCTGGAATGATGAGGGAGATCTCGCCGACGTCGAAGAGTCCGTGGTTGAGAATGTCGAACCAGGCGGGCACCACCAGGAACACAGGCGGAATGAGGAGGATCCACTCGTAAACGCGCCAGGGGCGGGTAACACGCTGGCCCACGAAGCTGAAGGTGAACTCGATCTGCGCAATGGTGGCGAAGTAGACGGTGGGAGCCGCGTAGAACCAGTTCACGGAATAGGGCACAAAGCTGGTTACTCCGCCCAGCTCGTAAAGGATGGTGCCGCTGGCGTCCAGCAGGAGATAGAGGCCGAGCCAGAGATACTCCCTGTGATCGCGCTGATACCAGAACAGGATGAGCGCCGAGATTCCTGCGAGGAACAGGAGCAGGTGGATGGCGATGCCCAGCACGACGGTATCCACGCGCGAACTGAGCTCGGCGCGGTGCGCATGGTCGATGGCGGAAAGGGTTCCCAACTCGACGCGGAAGGCGCCACGATCGGCGAGGAACATCGAGGCCGACGGAACATGAGTACGCAGCGCGATCACCGCGCTGCCGGCGACAGTCGGCAGGCGGAAAATCCGTGAGCGGGGATTAGTAACGAATAGGGAAGAGAGCAGCCGGGGACCCGGAAGTCGCCGCCCGTTTACGAATATCTCGCAGGTCCCTTCGCCGCCGGTCACCAGCAGCGCCAGCGGCAAGTGCTGCGCCGGAAGCTGCACTCGCAGGCGGTACCAGCGCCAGCCGGAGTAGTCGTCAGGAGCGTCGAGCGAAATCACTGGCCACGTGCTGTCGTCAAAGCCGGGTCCCGCCCAGGCAGGGTTGTCACCGCCATGTGTCCGCCAGCTCGTATCCAGCTGAGCCAGGCCCGAGGGCCATCGCGCGAGGTTAACGGTTTGTGCGCAGGCAGTTGCCGGCACAAGCAGAGCACCCAGCAGCACCAGTCCGAGGCCCAGGCGGGCGCCCTTAGGCATGGGCCACCTCAACGGGAGCGAAGGTGAGGGTGAGGACGGTGATGTCGTCCTGCTGGCCGAAGTTCTGGGCGGCGCGGGCGATCTCTTCGGCGGACTGCCGACTGTTCGCGCGCGTGCGCTCGAAACCGAAGAGCTCGCCCGTGGAGGACCGGGCTTCCACGACGCCGTCGGACAGGAAGGTGAGCCGGTCACCGGCGTCGAGCGCAAAGGTGGACTCCGAGTACTCCGAGTCGGCGATCACCCCGAGCGGAAGACCGGATTCGATCACAACCTCTTCGCCGTTGCGGTAGGGAGCGAGGTGGCCCGCATTCGCTGTCGTCAGGACTCCGCGAGAAGAGACGTGCGCGATGCAGCAGGTGACGAGACCGCCCTCCAGCCTCCCGGCAAGCGCATGGTTGAGCGCGCGCAATAACTCCGCGGGCGAGGCGGCAGGCAGCGCCCGCAGCGCTCCGAGGATGGTGGAGACCGTCATGGCGGCGCGCAGTCCTTTGCCGCTCACATCGCCGATCACGATGAGCCCGCCCCCGTCCGGCACAGGCAGAACCTGGAAGAAGTCACCGCCGACCTCGCTGGCAGGTTTATAGACGGACTCGATACAGAGTCCCGGAATAGCCGGTGACCCGACGCCGAGGAGCACCTGCTGCATGGCGCGGCCGGCTTCCAGCTCTCCGGCAAGACGCTCCTTTTCCCGCTGGTCTTCGATCAGTTCACGGACGAAACCAGCAATGGCCACTGCGCCGAAGACAACCATGGCGACGGGGCCGAAGTTCCAATGCCATCCGCCAATCCGGAAGCCGATGGGAACATAGCGACGCACCCAGGGATCCAGTGGCGCGCGGAAAAACCAGAGGAAGGCAAGCGCAGAGGCGATCAGACGAGTGCGGGCGTTGCCGCGGCGGAAGCCGATGACGATCAGTACAAGAACGAACAGCTCTGACAGGTTGACTGTGACGCGATAACCCAGCTCGAGGAACGGAGACCAGGCAACCAGCAGCGCGACCGCGCAGGGAATGCGGTTCAGCCAGATCCATTGGCCCTTTTGGATGCCGAGGGCGTCCGCCGCCATCTCCGGCATCAGCCATGAGGTCAGGATCAGTAAGGTGATTTGCCACGAGTTCGGCTCGTTGAGAAAGATAACCAGGAAAATTGAGGCGACCGTGAGTAGATACAGGCCCACACTGCGAAAAGCGCGAAAAGTTCGGGCATTCCACCACAGGCCCAGGCAGGCGGAGGCCATGAAGAACAGCAGCACGGCGGTGACGAGATAGCCGGTGAAGTCGATTCTGGTGGTAAGGGTCACGATCTGCTGCTGAAGCTGGTGCACATTCGTGGGGGGAGCGGTTTTGGACCGGGCCCCTGCAGACAGGAACGGAAGCAGGCAAAGGAAGGCCGGAGATACAGCGTGGCCCATGCGGGAGCGATGCCGCCGAGCAGCAATCAACGCTGTTTTCCCTCCTGGGGAAGGTGCAGTGATAGTACAGCCGAAAACCGAGAAAACTCAATAAAAAGCCGCAGCGGCAGCAGCTCAGTTTCCTCCTGACTGCCGCCCGTTCCCGCGGGCTCAGACTCGATACTCTTTCCGGTGAATCCGTTACTCGACAGTCTTGTCCAGCCATGCAAGCACTGCGGCCTCAAGCGCGATGCGATGATCGGTGAAGTCGTGATCCGTGTCCATGTGCAGGGAGGTTGCTCGGGCACCTGCATGGGTGAGAGCGGCCACAAGCGCATCGTTCGAAGCGCGCAGGCCATCGTCGGCAGTGACGTCCAGGATCGGACGTGGTGCGATCTTCGCGGCCAGCGTCGCGAAAGACCATGCGGCCGCATGTGCCTGTGCTTCCCGGCGCAATGCCGCGGGCGAAGTGCCTGCGAGAGGGACGTAGTCGGCCGGATCGGACTTCTTACCGAAGAAGCCGGGACCATTGATGATGGGGCTGCCCTCGCTGATCACGACCCCGGCCGCAATCTGCCGATGTTGCGCCATGGCAGCGACGGCCAGGAACCCGCCCATACTGTGCCCTATGACGACAATGCGCCGCCGGTCTACATGAAACTTCGCCGTGTTCGCCGGATCGCTCAGGTAGGCCAGCATCGCGCCCACATCTTCCATGCAATGAGTGAAGCTGAAGGCGCCCTGCGAGCCCCAGGTGCCGCGGTAGTGCATCGCCAGCACGTTCCATCCGTCCCGGCGCAGCGCCTGGGCTAAATCCATGTTCTGCTCATAACCGGGAAAGCCGTGCAGGAGGATCACCGTTCGATGCGGTTGTATGCCGGAAGCGAGGAGCAGCATGCCGGTGATGCGGCTGCCGTGGGAATCGATCACCGTTTCAATGTTCTGCGTTGGCGCTTGCGCCTCTGGTGTGGGATCGTGGGCGATGGCGTACGGCTGCTGCGCGGGCAGCGAGACGCACGCGATGACGAACGCCAGAAGGCACAGGACGGCCGGCCACCTGAGGATGGAAGCAGCGGACCCGAATTGCGGCGACGGGCTTAATTGGACAGCCGGTTCGCGCACCCCGGGATCACCACAGCGACTCCTGTGCTGAACACGAGCGCCAGCACTCGTGCAGGCCTCGGCCCTTCCTTTTCTGTTCCGATACTTCATGCGACCGCCAGCGCGGCGTTTTCATCCGCATACAGGACCGCGTACTTGTTGATTCCCACCATCGTGAATACCTTCTGAAAATGAGGACTCAGCCCGAAGATGCCGATGGTCCTGGTGCCCGCTTTGCCGGCCTCCAGAAGCATCTGGATGATGATGGCGATACCCGACGAGTTGATATAGTCCACCGCGGTGAAGTCCAGCAGGACTCTGTAGACCGTACTGCCGAGCCGGTGATAGGCGTTCAGCAGCACGTCTTTCGAAGCCGAAGAGATGTCTCCCCTGAAGCAGATCAGGGTGATCGATTCTCCCGAAGTGGTCGCGGCTGTCCGCTCATTCACTGTGGTCACTGCCTGCATTGCACATTCTCCTTGAAAAGACAGGGCGCTGACTGCAGGGGACTGCCGTTCGGAATTCCTGGAACTGGTGAGCCCGTTATGACTAAACCGCGGATGAAGGCGCACGAATGAGCCTGGAGAGCGCCTGGGCTGTTGATAGGGGAGCACCCGGTCAGTTCCATCACGACCTCGATTGCAAGCCGACTTCGCTGAAATCCCCGGCCCCTCACTGCGCAAAATCGACAAAGAGCGCCACCCATTCCCGAGTCCCGAGAACCCGGAAGGTGTGCCCCTTCCCGGTCAGATCCTCGGCCAGATAGAGGTGCCCGGGCACGAGCCTGGCCCTTTCACCGTCCGTGGTGGTCACTTCAGCTTCCCCGCTGATCACCACGATGTATCGCTTCCGGTTGGCATTGTGCCACGTCTCGAACATTCCCGGCGCGCCCCGCATGAGATACGCATCGGTCGTCTTTACGGCTGCAGACACCTCGGACGGCCAGCCCGGCGCATCATGGAGAATGACTGGCACCTGATCGATATGGCTTTGCCCGTCAGAACCGGTGTAAAGACGCGTTACCATCACCGGATGGTTCTGAGCAGATGGAGTGGCCCTCGTATTCTGGCCATTCGCCTCGACGATGGCTGCACAGAACACAAAAGCCAGCAGGAGCCGCCGAGATATTCCCTGAATCGCGACTGCAGATAAAAATCTGAACCGCATCATACCCTCTCATTACCTGACAATGTATGTGGTTTCCTCTGCGCAAAGCTGAGGAGCGACCTCTGCACCTTTGCCGACGCGGCCAGCCCCACCAGCCGCGCCACGGCCACCCGGAGAGACCTGCTTCAGATGCGGATACGATTTTGCCGGCGGCGAGCCGACAGGACGGTGGGAAGGACAGGACAAAACAGAGACCGGATTGTTCATTTTCAGCATCCGAACGTCAGCAGATCCAGAGCCCTGTTGCCGGAGCACACCACAGACGGGCGCGCCTGCCCATGCACGCGTGAACCTCCGGGGACCTGTTGTGCAGATGATTATGTACCTGAAACCGAAGAGCGACAATTCTACTGATCAGTAGGGGGTGGGGAAGGAGCGAGGCGCTGCAGCCATTGCGCCATCAGTTCGGCGCGGCTGTGCGCTCCGAAATTACGAAGCACTGCTACGACATACTGGTGCGTTGTAGCCGGAGTGAGGCGCAGCGCCCCGGCGATCTCCCGCTCTGAAACCCCGGTCAGCAGCAGGCGCAGCACGTCGCGCTCCCGGGGGCTGAGGGGCCGAAAGGCATTCAGCAATCCGTGCAGCTGCAACAGCTCCCGATGCAGGAGTGTGCTGCCGCGAAGGAAGAACGCCAGCAGGTCGCGCTCGCGCGCGCCGAATCCCCTCCCGCCGC
>DATJSY010000009.1:0-95827 GCA_035503835.1 Acidobacteriaceae bacterium
GCCTTTGCCTTTCGGCGTCCGATTCCGAACAGCCGATCACGAATGCGGACACGGGAGATGTCCGCGTGTTCGCCTCGTCCCTGTGTTTTCAATCCCATTCACGCGATGTTCATTGGCGGACAGCATGCAAAGACGAGGAACCAAAGCCCACTGCTGAGCGTATCGGGTTCCATGGCGGGGGAGAAACGACATGGGAAGCGATTTCACCCTGGCTCTTCGTCAATTGCGCAAAGCTCCCGGATTTGCGCTGACGGCAATTGCTACGCTCGCCATCGGTATTGGCATCAACACCGCCACCTTCAGCGTGATGGACGCAATCGTCCTCCGCCCGATGGCCGTGCCCCATCTCAACCGCGTGGTCACGGTGAACGAAGACCGCGGTCGAGGCAAGTATCTCTACGAGTGGGTGACGGCTCCGAATTTCCGCGACTGGAAGCGGGAGGGCCATGGGTTCGAGAGCCTGGCTCTCTACAAGCAGGACTCCGTGAGCCTGACCGGGGCGGGAGATGCCGCCCATGTGGCCGCCGCCACGGTCTCGCCAGGCTTTTTCGACGTGATGAACATCGCGCCCTTTGAGGGGCGTGTGTTCCGCCCGGACGAGGGCCAGCCGGGACGGGACGGCGAGGCAGTGCTGTCGTGGGCCTTCTGGCAACAGCACTTTGGCAGCGACGCGTCGGCCGTGGGCCGCACGCTCGAGCTGAATGAACGGAAGTACACGATCGTCGGCGTGATGCCGAGGGGCCTGCTGTTTCCCCCGGCAACCGATGTGTATCTCCCGCTGGCGCTGACCGCGCAACAACTGGAGGACCGCAGCGCGCACGACTACATGGGGGTGGGGCGCCTGCGGCCGGGAGTGAGCGTCGATCAGGAAGAAGCGGAGATGCAGGGCATTGCCGCTCGGCTGGCGAAGCTGTATCCGGCGACGAATCTGGGCTGGTCCGTCCGTGTGGCCCCGCTCCTCGCTGAACTCAACGGCGCGCAGACGCCGGAGTACATGCGCATGATGATGGGCGGAACGCTGTTCGTTTTGCTGATCGTGTGCGCGAACGTGGCCAATCTGCAGTTGGCGAGGGGGCTGGCGCGGCGGCCGGAGATTGCCATGCGATCGGCGCTGGGAGCGCCGCGGAGCCGTCTGCTGCGGCAGCTGCTGGCGGAGAATCTGGTGCTGGCGCTGATCGGAGCGGCGGGCGGAATTCTGCTGGCGCAGGTGGACCTGCATTTCATCATGGTTTCCATGCCGGCACGGGTGGCGCGGTATCTGGCGGGATGGGACAGGATCGGGCTGAGCGTGCCGACGCTCGAGTTTTCGCTGGCGCTGGCAGTGGGCGCGGGCCTGCTGGCGGGCATTGCGCCGGCGCTGCAGGCGCTGCGCGTGAGCCTGGCGGATCAGCTGAAATCCGGCTCGCGGACGGAAACGGGCTCGGGACGGTCGCACCGGCTCCGCAACGGATTTGCCATTACGCAGATCGCGCTGGCGGTTGCGCTGGTGATCGGCGCGGCTCTGATGTCCAAAGGCATTCTGGCCACGCTGCAGTTTGCGGACATCTACCACCCGAGCCGGATGCTGGTCTTCAGCGTGACGCTGCCGGAGTCGGAGTATCCCGACGCCACGAAGCAGATTGCGTGGTATCGGCAGAGCCTCGACAGCATCCGCACGCTGCCGGGCGTGCGCAGCGCCGAGGTGACGACGATGCTGCCCTACGGATCAGGCGGATGGACCGACGATTTCCGCATCGAAGGGCGGCCGACGGAGCCGGGGAAGTTCAACAGCGCAATGCGGCTTTACATCAGCGGCGGATTTTTCCGGGCGCTGAATGTTCCGATGCTGTCCGGGCGGGGGTTCAACTCCGGGGATGGAGCGACCACGGAGCCGGTGGCGATTGTGAACCGAAAATTCGTTCAGATGTATTTCCCGAATGAGGATCCGCTGGGGCACCGCATCCAGATGAGCGCAACGCGGGACAGCCATGACCCGTGGGTGAGGATTGTGGGGGTGAGCGACAACGCGGCGTATCAGTGGGTGGACCAGACCGCGCAGCCGGCGATGTATCTGGACGTGGCTCAGGCGCCGCCGGAGCGGGCAATGTACGTGGTGATGAGCGACGGGAATCCGCTGGCGCCGGCCGGCGCGATTCGCAGGCGCCTGGCGGGGATCGACAACACGCTGCCGCTGGATTTTGTGCAGACGTACGAGCAGTTCCTGCACGATACGACGATCGGTCTGACCTATGCGGCGTCGATGCTGGGGAGCGACGCGGGCATCGCCCTGCTGCTGGCGGCGATTGGGGTGTTCGGGGTGATGGCGAATCTGGTAGCCGAGCGGCGCCGGGAGATCGGCGTGCGGCTGGCGATGGGGGCGCAGCGCGCGGATGTGCTGCGGATGATCCTGCAGCGGGCGGCGATCCTGACGGGCCCGGGCGTCGCCGCGGGGGTGGTCTTCGCGGCGGTGCTGGCGCGGCTGCTGGCCAGTTTGTTGTACGGCGTGCGGCCGGGCGATCCGGTGGTGTTTGCGAGCGTGGTCGCCACGATTGGCCTGGTGGCGATGCTGGCGAGCTGGGAACCGGCGCGGCAGGCGGCCCGTATGGATCCTGTGGAGGCGCTGCGGGACCAGTAGAACGGTGCACGGAGCGCAGAACGTTGGCGGAGAGCAGAGATGCTGAGTGACATCCGATACGCAGGGCGGCAGCTGCGCAAGTCGCCGGGATTTGCGCTGACGGCGGTGGTGACGCTGGCGCTGGGGATTGGCGCGAATGCCATCGTGTTCAGCGTGCTGAACGCGCTGGTGCTGCATCCGCTGAACGTGCCGCGGGCGCAAAGCCTGTACATGGTGGAGCAGGCCTGGGAGCACAGTCCCTCGCAGTCGTACAAGGACTATCTCGATCTGCAGGCGCGCAACCGGAGCTTCCAGAGCCTGATTGCGTACCACATCATGGGCCAGGTGGGGCTCGACAAAGGAGGGAATCCCTCGGTGGCGTGGCCGTACCTGGTCACCGGGAACTACTTCGACGCGCTGGGCATTCAGCCGTATCTGGGGCGGTTCTTCCATGCTTCCGACGAGCACGGAAAGAACAGCGCGCCGTTCGTGGTGTTGAGCTACGGATACTGGCACAGCCATTTCGACGGAGACCGTGGAATTATCGGAAAGGCGGTGCAGATCAATCAGGAGCCGTTCACGGTGATCGGAGTGGCTCCGCCGAAGTTTCGCGGGACGGAGCTGTTCTTTGTGCCAGATTTGTGGGCGCCGATGGTCGACCAGCCGGAGCTGGCGGGCTGGGACGGGCTGGATCACCGCGGCAGCCACTTCCTGTGGGTAATCGGCCATCTGAAAGCGGGCGTGACGCCCGGTCAGGCCACGGCGGACCTGAACACGATCGCGGCGTCGCTGGCGAAGGCGTATCCGAGCAGCGACGAGAAGCTCTCCTTCGTGCTGGCGCGGCCGGGTCTGGTGGGTGATTATTTCGGGCGGCCGGCGCGGGCGTTTATGGCGGGCATGATGCTGCTGGCGGGGCTGATTCTGCTGGCGGCGTGCGCGAACCTGGGCAGCCTGTTTGCGGCGCGGGCAGCGGACCGGGCGAAGGAAATCGCGGTGCGCATGGCGCTGGGTTCGCGACGCAGGCTGGTGGTACGGCAACTGCTGACGGAGGCGATCCTGATCTCGCTGGCGGGCGGTGCGCTGGGGCTGCTGGTCGGCATGTGGATTCTGCGCTGGCTGAGCCTGTGGCGCCCCATTCCGAATATTCCCATCAATGTGCCGGTGAATCCTGATCTGACGACGTACGCCGTGGCGCTGGGGCTGGCACTGCTGAGCGGGTTCCTCTTCGGCATTGTGCCGGTGCGGCAGGTGATGCGGTCGAATCCCTATCAGGTCATTCGCGCCGGTGCGCTGGGCGTAACAGGATCACGGCGCTTCACTCTGCGCGATCTGCTGCTGGCGGGACAAATTGCGATCTGTGCGGTGCTGGTGACGTCGTCGCTGGTGGCGGTGCGGGGATTGGTGCGGTCGCTGCACAGCAATTTCGGGTTCGACCCGAATCACGTGATGCTGGTCAGCGTCGATCTGCACATGGCCGGCTACAAGGGCGATCAGGCGACGCAGATGGAACGCCGGATGCGGGATGCAGCGGCGGATATCCCGGGCGTGACGAACGCCGCTTATGCGGGCGACCTTCCCCTGGAGCTGGGCGGAGGCAGCGACACCTACGCATATCGGGAGAGCGTCACGGATTTTCGGCCCTCGAATGCGGTCACGGACGCAGACGATTACGATGTTTCTCCTGGTTACTTCCGAACTGCCGGCACGGTGCTGATGAGAGGACGGGGCTTTACGTGGCACGACGATGCGAAGACGCCTGGCGTTGCGATCGTGAATGAGACCTTCGCCCGTAAAGTTTTCGGCTCGGTGCAGAAAGCCCCTGGCAGCGACTTCAGGGTCTGGAACGGAGTCAGGAAGGAAGTGGTCGGGGTGGTGCAGGACGGTAAGTACAAATCGCTGACGGAGAGGCCGCAGGCGGTGATGTTTTTCCCCATCCTGCAGGAGACGGATTCGGAGTTTTATCTGCTGGTCCGTTCCGACCGCGATCCGCGGGAGACTGCGGGAGCTCTGGAACGGACGCTGCACGGACTGGACCCCGGTCTGCCGCTGACGATTCAGACCTGGAACCGCGAGATGGATTCGGCACTGTTTCCGGCGCGCGTGGCCACGGTGGCTCTCGGGGTGCTGGGGCTGCTGGGCGCGATGCTGGCGGTGACGGGGATTTTCGGCATGGCGTCGTATGTGGTGAGCAAGCGGCTGCGGGAGCTGGGGATCCGCGTGGCGCTGGGTGCGGGACAGCAGGAAGTGCTGCGGGCGGCGCTGGGACGGGCGTTCCGCCTGCTGGCGCTTGGATCCGCAGCGGGGATCGTGCTGGGCCTGCTGGCGACGAAGGTTCTGAGCTACATCGTGTACCAGGCCACGCCGAAGGATCCGGTGGTGCTGGCCGGGGTGGTGCTGACGATGCTGGCGCTGGGGCTGCTGGCGGCGTGGATTCCGGCGCGGAAGGCGCTGGCGGTGGATCCGATGATTCTGCTGCGGGACGAGTAGGAGCGGAAGTTCGGCGGCGGACTGATCACTCCTGCCACGGGTTCAGCAGGCGGATGCCCGCTAAGGAGAAATCCTGCGTGTTGCGAGTGACCACCGTCATTCGGTGAGTCAACGCGGTAGCCGCAATCAGCGCATCGCGATCGGAGCGGCGGTCGGGAACGTGGAGAAGGGCGCATCTGCGCACAATCGGCAGGTCGACGGGAAGGAGACGGCCCTCAAAGGCTGGCAAAAGCTGATCCTCGAACCACGAGCGCAGCATCGCTCCCTGCGCAGGATCGCGGCGCTCCGCCAGCAGAACGCCGATCTCGATCTCGAGAGCCGAGACGACAGAGAGGTAAAGATCAGCGGCGGAAACGCGAACCGCCCAGCGTCGCACGCCGGGATTGGCCTTCCGGGCTTTGCGCAGCTCCGAGACAATGTTGGTGTCGAGCAGAAACATCAGAAACCCGCCGAGCGGTGCAAGTCGTCCAGGCGGGGCGGTTCGAAACCGATCTCCGCAGCCTTCGGGTCCGCCAGCAGATCCGCAATGCTCCGGCCTTTTCCGGCAATCCTCTGGTACTCCTCGATCGAGAGCAGGACATGGGCGGGGCGGCCGCGGTCGGTGATGATCACAGGGCCCCTGCCGGCCGCACGTTTGGCTCGTCCCACATCCTGATTGAATTCGCGGCTGCTGAGGGTCGTGATCCGCATGGCAACTCCAATGTAGCAATGTTACTACATTTTTCGGGAGGGATGCATTTCGGGTCTTCGTGAGCACGATTTGGGCGGCGCGCGGCTCCGGGATCGCGGATTTTCCTGTAAACTGAAGATTCGCAATCTCCCAACAGGATCAAGCCTATGTCGATACACCCCGTCATGCAGCGCCTTGCCGATAAGCTGAACCGCACCGATCTGCCCCCCTTTGCGCCAGGCGACACAGTGCGCGTCCAGGTGAGGATCAAAGAAGGCGACAAGGAACGTCTCCAGGCGTTTGAGGGCGTTGTCATTGCCCGCAAGAACGGCCCCCAGGGCAGCTTTACCGTGCGCAAGATGAGCTTCGGGCAGGGCGTGGAGCGCATTTTCCCCTTCAACAGCAGGGTCATCGACAAGGTGGAGACCATCCGCTCGTCGAAAGTGCGGCGGGCCCGGCTGTTCTACCTGCGCGGGCTGCGCGGCAAGGCGGCGCGGCTGAAGGAAGTGGAGCGGGCTTAGAGCCAGTAGTCGGCTGCCAACCGCCAGCCCGTAGCCGGCAGCGATCACCGGCGAGTCAGGAAAAACCATCCATCAGGTTCTGCGGCGCCTCGGCGGACGTGTGTAGGCCGGGGCGTTGCCGCGTCGCGTCTCCGCATGTTGGGTTAACATCTCATATCCCTGGCGCGCAGCGGGTGACTGCGCGGGAGAGAGGTGAGACGCCATGGCCGAGGAGCTGCATCCCGCCGGTCCCGGAAAGACGCGCGTGCCCAGGAGCGCGCTGCTGGCGGTGGGGATCGCGGTCGCAGCGGCTCTGGTTTGGTGGGCTCTTCACCGTTCGCGGGAGGCGCTCTGGAACGACCAGGCGATCACTGCGCGTTTTGTGGAGCTGAGCGTGGCCAGGGGACAGACGGATGTGCACCTCGTCCTCCGCTACGAGCTGACCAACCGGACGGGGCAGAAGTACCGGATGCAGAAGCCGACCTATGGCGAGCTGATGCGGAGGACGCCGGACGGATCCATGAAGGAAGTGGATTCCGTGGAGTGGGATCAGGGGACGCCGGTTCCGCCGCATGGCACCGCAGTCGAGCAGCTCGACGTAGCGATGGATCCCCTGCAATACGACATCGATCTTGACGAGCTGAAAAACCACGACAAGCTGGTGGATTTCGAGAAGCGGCGCCTCCAGGAGATGCGCGGGCTGGTTTTTCTGGATTACATGCGTCGCTACCGGATCGAGCTGCCGCGGGGCTGGCAGTAGGGACTGGCCGTCCAGGCGATCGCGCTTCGCCGAAAACAGCGGAAACAGGTGTGACCCGCTGATTTCGATTCTGCCGGGACGTGTTCCCTTTGGCGACCCGGATTTCCACGGGCATCCGCAGGGGGCGCGGCGATACACTCGGGGCATGGAGCGGAATCCGCAGCCGGGCGCCGAACCGATTGTCAGGCCGCGCAGCAGGCGCGCCGCAGATGAGGAAGTCTCCGCGGCGACGCGCAAGATGCGGATGCTGCGCTCGCTGGCCTGCGGGAATAAATACGAAAAGCTGGCGCGCGCTCAGGGAGCGGCGCTGATTGCGGGCGTGGATGAGGTCGGTCGCGGAGCTCTGTTCGGCCCGGTCGTCGCCGCGGCGGTGATTCTGCCGCCGGATACGCGGATTCGCGGATTGCGCGACTCGAAGCAACTGCTGCAGGAGGATCGCGAGCGGCTGGCGAAGATTGTGGAGTCGCGTGCGATCGCCGTCGCGATTGAGGAGGTCGACGCGGAGACCATCGACCGCGTGAACATCTGTCAGGCGTCGCGAATGGCGATGACGGCTGCGGTGCTGCGCCTCGAGCCGCAGCCGGATCATCTGCTGATCGACGCGCTGCGGCTGGACCTGCCGCATGCGCAGACCAGCATTATTTACGGCGACTCGCTGAGTATTTCGATTGCGGCGGCGTCGGTGGTGGCGAAGGTGTATCGCGACCGGCGCATGTGCGAGCTGGACGCGCAGTATCCCGGCTACGGCCTGGCGTCGCACAAAGGGTACGCGACGCCGGAGCATCGCCTGGCGCTCAGGAATCTTGGACCCTGCCCGCTGCATCGAAGAAGCTTCACGCCCGTGGCGCAGACGGAATTGCCGTGGGAGGATTTTCCTGCCGAGGATGAAGTCATTTGTCTCGTCGACTCCTCTGTGTAACCGCGCACCCCGATGACGAGAGCGGCGCCTTTGGCGGCGCGCTGCTGCTGGCCCACCAGGCCGGGGCGGAAACCCGCGTGCTGTGCTTTACCGATGGGCAGGCCGCGCACTTTCGCGGCGATGTGGCGGCCGGTGAGGACCTGGGCAGGATACGGCGCGAGGAAATGGCCGCCGCGTGCGCAGTTCTGGGCGTAACGCAGCATGAGGTGCTGCATTTTCCCGACGGCGCGCTCTGCCAGCAGAGTTTTCTGGAAATGGCCGGGGTCGTGGTGGACAGGATCCGGCGCTGGCGGCCGCATGTGGTGCTGACCTTTGGCGCCGATGGTGGCGTGAACCTGCACCGCGACCACACGATGATCTCCGCGGTAGCGACGGCCGCGTTCCACTGGGCGGCGCGGCCGGAGCTGTTCCCCGGCGACGCGCCGGCGTGGACGCCGTCCAGGCTGTACCTCGCGAGCACGCCGTTTGTCTCGGTTCGGGATCGTCCGGAGCTGACTGGGTCGCCGACCACACCGTGGTCGCTGACGCTCGAACTGGGCGAGCTCGCGGAGCGCAAAGCGGAGGCATTCAGCCGGCATCACTCGCAGCAGGGCGTGCTGAAACGCGTGGGGAAGGACCGCATCCGGCAGATGCGATTCGAGCGCTATCTGCTGGCGGCAAAACGGGGAATTTCTGCGGTCACGGAAGATGTGTCGATGCTCACAGACATCCCTGAGGACGGGGGCTAGGCTCAAAGGTTTGCCGGAGGGTGGCCGTGATGGCACGCTAACACCCGGCACAATTCCCGCAGACGAGGCCCTCTATGCCGGAATCCGCGATTCGCACGAAACTCACCGGTTTTGCTCTGCTGAATTCTCCGCGCCTGAACAAAGGCACCGCGTTTACCGCGGAGGAGCGCGACTCCTTCGATCTGCATGGGCTGCTGCCGCCGCATGTGGGGACGCTCGAGGAGCAGATTGTCCGGCGCAAGAAGGTCTTCGATCAGTTTGAGACCCCGTTTGAGAAGTACAGCTTCCTTCGCGATCTGCAGGACATCAACGAGACGCTGTTCTACGCGCTGGTTACGCGCTACGTGCGGGAGATGCTGCCCATCGTGTACACGCCGACAGTGGGCGAGGGATGCCAGCGCTTCAGCGAGATCTGGCGCAAGCCGCGGGGGCTGTTCCTGAGCTATCCCAACCGGGAGCGGATCGAAAAGATCCTCAGCCACAAGCGCTACGACGAGGTGAAGTGCATCGTGGTCAGCGACGGCGAGCGGATTCTGGGACTGGGCGATCAGGGCGCGGGCGGCATGGGCATCCCGATCGGGAAGATGGCGCTCTACACCGCGCTGGGAGGTATCCATCACGCCCATTGCCTGCCGGTGCTGCTGGATGTCGGCACGGACGGCGAGGAGCGGCTGGAAAATCCGCTGTACATCGGCTGGCGGCACAAGCGGGTGCGGGGCGCGGACTACGACGCGTTTATTGAGACCTTCGTTGCGGCGGTCGAGAGGCGCTGGCCGCACGTGCTGCTGCAGTGGGAGGACTTCGCGGGATCGAATGCGGCCCGGCTGCTGGCCCGGTATAAGGACCGGCTTTGCACGTTCAATGACGACATTCAGGGAACCGCGGCGGTGGTGCTGGCTGCGCTGTTCGCTGCCATGAAAGCGGCAGGGACGAAGCTGCGGGATCAGCGTGTGGCGATCGTTGGATTCGGATCGGCGGGGATCGGCATTGCGAACCTGCTGGTGAAGGCGCTGACGGATGAGGGGATGAGCGAGCGGGAGGCGCGCGGTCGCGTGTATCCCATTGGGCGGCCGGGGCTGCTGGTGGAGGGTGCGGACGGGATTCATCCGGAGCAGAAGGATTTTGTTCACTCGCGCAGGGACCTCGACGGCTGGCAGGTGCAGGATCCGAAGAAGGTCACCCTCGAAGAAACGGTGCGCAGCGGGAAGATCACGGTGCTGATCGGCGTGGCGGCGAAGGCAGGGATGTTCACCGAGGAAGCGGTGCGCGCGATGACGAAGAACACGGAGCGGCCCATTGTGTTTCCGCTGTCGAATCCGACGTCGAAGAGCGAGGCTGTGCCGGAAGACATCCTGCAGTGGACGGAGGGCAAGGCGCTGATCGGGACAGGCAGTCCGTTTGAGCCGGTGAGGTTCGGCGGGCGCACAATCTGTATCGATCAGACGAACAATTCCTACGTTTTCCCGGGGCTGGCGCTGGGAATTGTGGCGGCGCAGGCGAAGCGCGTTTCGGACGGGATGATCATGACGGCGGCGCGGGCGCTGGCGAAGCTGTCGCCGGTGGAGCAGGATCGCAACGCGAACCTGCTGCCGCCGATGGCGAAGTCGCGGGAGATCAGCCGCTCGATTGCGATTGCAGCTGCCCGGCAGGCGATCGCGGAGGGGCTGTCGGACCTGCAAGACAAGGACGTGGATGCGGCCGTGGCGGCGAATGTGTGGGAGCCGGTCTACGTGCCGTACGAGCGCGAAGAGTAATTCTCAGGCCAGAGCCGCGGCGATGTGCGGCGATTCGCAGTGCGCCTTGAGGCTGCGCGCCTCGGTGCGGAGATAATCGCAGATGCGCTTCGCGTACATGCTGCCGAGAACGCCGCCGAGCAGGCCTTCCGTTGAGAAGGT
Organism: Acidobacteriaceae bacterium; assembly: GCA_035503835.1. Taxonomy (GTDB): domain Bacteria; phylum Acidobacteriota; class Terriglobia; order Terriglobales; family Acidobacteriaceae; genus Palsa-343. The sequence goes on from DATJSY010000009.1 coordinate 10,553, forward strand.
AAGCTCGACCTCGGTGCCGCTGGCATCGGAGGCGGTCATGCGGTGGTCGGCGATCATCGTTGCGCCGGGGGCTTTCTGCACCCAGGTAAAGGCCTGGTGCGGCACGCACTCCGTGACCTCGTAGACAGCCGGGCGCAGTTTGGGCTGGATGATGCGATAGCGCGACCCGACATGGAAGCCGTGGTTGGTGAGCGGCTGCACGTCGAGGACGGTGGGGGTCCAGTGCGGCCAGCGCTCGACGTCGGCGAGGACCTGCCAGATGGCGGCGGGGCTGGCCTGGATGATGACGCGTGCGACGGAATGCATGGGGATGCTCCTCCGGATTTGGATTTCACAGAGAGGTACGCGGGGAGCAAGGCGGCGGTTCCCGGACTATTCGCTTCTGGCAAAGGCAGGCAGTACACGCAGCACGTCTTCCGGTTCGGGACGGACGCGGAAGTCCGCATGGGCCTGGGCGTAGAGGACCTGGCCGCCGGGACCGAGGACGCAGGTCGCGGGCAGCGGCAGTTTCCAGCTCGGCTCGCCGTTGATGAAGGGAATGTTGAGCAGAATGCCGAGGTAGTAGCGACGGAGGTAGTCAGGCAGGGTCCAGACGAGGCCGAACTGCCCGGCGACCGCGCAGCCGGCGTCGGTGAGGATGGGGAACGGGATGGAGTGCTGGCTGGCGGTGAAGTCGGACTGGCGCTGGGTTTGCGGCGAGATGCCGACGACCAGCGCGCCGCGCTCGCGCAGGGCCGGGTAGAGGTCACGCCAGGATTCGAGCTCGGTGACACAGTACGGGCACCAGCGGCCGCGGAAGAAATTGACGATGAGCGGGCCGAGCGCGAGCAGGTCCGACGAGCGGACCAGCTTGCCGGAGAAATCAGGCAGGGAGAAATCGGGCGCGGTGGCGCCGACGGGGAGGATGCGCTGCTCGATGCCCGTCGCGAAGAGCTCTTCGATGGAGCGCTCGCCGATGGCGAGGCGCTCCGGCTGCACCAGGGTGCGGGTGCGGGCGGTGATCTCGTCGAGCTGGTCCTGGAGGTGCGCCATACATCCTTAGTGTAGATGGTGGACGGAGAGCGGGAAGGGTGGATCGGCGGACCTGGGGTTACTATGGGGTGCAGGAGCAAGCCCATGGTGAAGATCCGAGGGTTGCAGCGTGTGACGGTGGCAGTTCTGCTGAGTGCTGCGGCCTCGGCCTGGGCGCGGGCTCCAGTGACAGTGACGGTTCAGGTGGAGAACAGAAAAGGGGCCATAGTGCCGGGCGCTCCGTTGAAAATATATCCTCGATACGGCGGTGAGTTTCAAAAACTCCCGGGTGGCGGATCGCAAGAGGTCGCCATCGAGGCGAGCACCGATTCGCATGGCCGATTCACGATTACGCTTCGCCCAGGCGATTATGAGGTCTGTGCGTCAGCTGGATTCACAGGAGAAATGTGGGCGCAGTTGACAGTTGCGCCTGGCGTGCGCGGCCCTGTCGTGCTGCGTGCGAAATCTATCGGGGTCCAGGTGGAGGTCGTTCCAGTTGCTCTTCCCCTCCTGACAAAATCGACGCTCCGGACGACGATGATTCAGAGCGCCGCCAAGGCGGTCCAGCAGAATTCGGTGCCCGTGACGGTGCAGCTCACCGGCGCGGCGGACGCCACAGTTCCGGCGGCGGCTATTCAGGTTTTTCCGCAGGGGAAGGGCGCTGCCGAGGTTGTCAGGACCGGTGCCGACGGGCGAGCGACGGTGGCGCTCGATCCGGGCGAATACGACTTCGTCGTCCATGTGCCAGGCCTCGAAACAGTGAAGGAGCACTTATCCGTCACCAGAGCCATGGTGCTTCGCGTGGAACTGGCACCACCGCCTGCGGTGCCGGGGCCGCCTGCGCCGGAGCCGCCTCCGTCGCAGATAATGCCCATGCTGCGGACGGCGATGATCTCAGTCGACGCGGCGGCGCAGGAGCAGAATCCTCCGGCCCATTCCGGCACGATGCCGCTGCACGCTCAGCCGGCAGTGGGGAACCAGGCTGCCGCTAATGTGCTGACGATCATTGCCGGGCCGCAGGAGCGCGGCGTGTTTACGCCGGCCACGCTGAAGGATTATCCGCATGTGACGGTGACCTTCTTCAACCACCACATCAGGAAGCAGCAGACGTATTCCGGGGTGCCGCTGATGGATCTGCTGGCGCCGCTGGGCGTGCCGCACGGCAAGACGCTGATGGGCAAAGCGCTGGCGGATTACATCGTGGCGACCGGGTCCGACGGCTACAGGACCGTGGTGGCGCTGGGCGAGATCGATCCGGCGTTTCATCCGGGCGTGGTGCTGGTGGCGGACACGCTGGACGGCAAGCCGCTGGGCGCGAAGACGGGACCTTTCCGGCTGGTGGTGAGCCTGGACAAGCGCCCGGCGCGAAGCGTGCGGAACCTGGTGGAGATTGAAGTGAAGAGGGCGGAATGAAAGCGCGGCTCAGGGGCTGAGGATGTGATCGTGGAGGTCGGGAGCGATACGGCGAAAATCAGAAAGATTGAGAGTGTAAATGCGATTGCACTTTGCCTTTCGAGCAGCGTGGATGTGGATGGCGTCGTATACGGCCCCGCCGACCCGGCCCTGCACTGAACAGGACCGCACGACTTCCGCGTAATCGCCTTTGCCAGGCGCCTGAATTTGAAACTGTCGCAGGATGTTTTCCTGAATCAGATGCGACGCTTCGGCCGCCGATACGCGGTGCGGCATCGGCAAGCGAGTGAGAACCGAATAAATCTCCGCAGGACCGTGCGAGGCGATCAGGGGCGTCCACCGCTGCGCGCGCAGGTGACGAAACAACTCGACCGCGTTGGCATAGTGGGGATGGCTCGACAATGTCCTGGCGACGACAACGCTGGTGTCGGTGTAGACGTTCACAGTCCGGCAATCTTTTGCATCCGCTCTTCGCGGTTGGTCTCCACGAGGCGGCCCCAGTCCAGGTTTCCGATGGGCTCGCCCGAAATAACCAGCCAGCCATCGTCGTCCAGCGAGAGGCCGGGACGGCGGTCCGCGGGCTTCAGAAAGATCCCTTCCGTGGTTTCCACCAGATCCAGCTTGCTTTCGCCGCGGAGGCCCAGGCGATGACGAACCGGCTTCGGCACGAGGACACGGCCCGCTTTGTCGATCGATACCTGCATCAGTTCCACTTTGCCACCATATGGGTATGGCATTTGCCACAAGGAAGTGCCAATTTACAATGGGCTCTTTCCAGCGCGAACCCCAGACATAGCTCAGGCGGAGGATGCGGGAGTCGATGCCGGGATCGATATTCGTGCCGAGACAGGCATTCGAGAAGTGCTGTACGCGGAATTTGAGCTCTGTGGCGTGCGTGAGGCTGCTGAACACCCGAATCCCGGCGCCGAAGGAAAAGGTGAAGTTCAGGGCCGAAGTATCGAAGAGGGGAATGTCGCGCGGGGAAGCGGCGAAACCTCCGGAGATCCCGACCAGCGGCTGCACGTGGGAGCGGGGAAGGAAGTCGCCCTGAAAGCCGAGCGGGCTGAGGCCGGGAACCCAGGTCCAGCGCCGACCATAGTGATACGTATTGTTCTCGTAGTAAGGCTGGCCGGCGACGGAGCCGGTCTCGCTCCAGGTTTGCGGCGTCGGACTGAGGACTGGCTCGTGGGGGATGATTCTGTCGTAGCCGGAGATGGGGGTACAGGGCTGGTTGGTATTGCCGTCGGGGAAGACGCAGAGGTTGTAGTTTTCGCCGGTACGGACCGGGTCGCTCTCGGCCGTCAGGGGCCGAATTTCAGGCGTCCACGAGATCTCCCGGACGTGGTTGAGCGCGAGGCGGTCGTGAAACGCGAGGCCGATGGAGAAGAATTCGCGGTCCTGAGAGATGCCGAGAAAGAGGTGCGTGGAGTCCGGCGAGTATTCGGTGAAGATCGGCCAGCTGTGCTTGAGCGAAAAGTCGCGCAAGGGAGTTTCCGTTTGCGCGCGGAGGGGAAGAGCGAGAAGCGCAGTAACAAAGACCAGCACGCGCACTGAACGAGAACGAGGGAGCAGGAGGAGGTTTTTCCCGGACGGGAATCGGGCCTGTGGCATCAATCGATGCCGAGCTTCTTCCACAGGTTGTCGATGCGGGCTCTGGTGGCGGCGTCCATTTCGATGAGCCGCGGCCAGGGGCGGGAGAAGCCTTCGGCGGCCCACTTGCGGGTGGCGTCGATACCCATCTTGCTGCCGTAGTTCGGCAGGCGGGCGGCGTGGTCGAGCGAGTCGACCGGACCGAGGGTGAACTGGATGTCGCGCTCGGGATCGATGTTGTTGGCGACGCGCAGGACCACCTCGCGCAGGTCCTGCACGTCGCAGTCCTCATCGACGACGACGATGCACTTGGTAAACATAGCCTGGCCCATCGCCCAGATGCCGTTCATGACCTTGCGCGCGTGCCCGGCGTAAGACTTGCGGATCGAGACGATCATGAGGTTGTGGAAGACCGCCTCGACGGGGAGATTGATGTCGACGATCTCGGGCAGCGTGAGGCGGAAGAGCGGGAGAAAGATGCGCTCGACGGCTTTGCCCATCCAGGCGTCTTCCATGGGTGGCTTGCCGACGATGGTGGCCGACCAGATGGGGTCGCGGCGGTGGGTGATGCAGGTGATATGAAAGACAGGATAGTCCTCCTGAAGCGTGTAGAAGCCGGTGTGATCGCCGAAAGGGCCCTCGGAGCGCAGCTCATCGAGGCGAACGCAGCCCTCGAGAATAATCTCTGCGCGGGCCGGGACTTCGAGGTCCACGGTTTCGCATTTCACCAGCTCGACGGGCTGCTGGCGGAGAAAGCCGGCGATCAGGAACTCGTCCACTTCGGGCGGCGCGGGGACGATGGCGGAGAACGTCGTTGCGGGATCGGTGCCAATGGCGACGGCGACTTCGAGGCGGTTGTGTGCGGGGTCCAGCTGGGCGACGGCGAGATTGCTGGTGGCGCCGGCGGTTTCCGCCATGGCCTCGACCCGCGAAGAGGCATCACCCGCGGCGGCGCGCAGCCGTTCGCGCAGATGCTCGGCGGCGTTCTTCTGACGCTGCCAGTGCATGCCGGTGGTCTGGCCGTCGTAGACCTGCATGCGGTACATGCCCATGTTGCGCCTGCCAGTGCGCGGATCGCGGGTGACGACGCACGGCAGCGTGATGAAGCGGCCGGCGTCGAGGGGCCAGGTTTGCAGGACGGGGAAGTCGAGGACGCTGAAGTTCTCGCGCAGGATGACCTGCTTGCAGGGCGCGTCTTTGGCGGCGATGGTTTTGGGGAAGATTTTGCCGATGTCGGCGAGCATGGGCAGCATCTTCAGCTTTTCAAGGAAGCCTTCGGGAGACCTGACCTCGAGCAGAGCGCGCAGGCGGTCGGCGATTTCGTCCAGGGAACCATGGTCCGGATCGAGGCCGAGAGCGAGCTTCATGCGGCGCTGGCTGCCGAACTGGTTCATCAGGACGCTGGATCCGGGATAGCCTTTGACGTTTTCAAAGAGCAGCGCCGGACCACCGGGAGCCGAGGTACGCGTCTTTGCGGCGCGGTCGGTGATCTCGGCCATTTCGAGGATCGGATCCACTTCCGCGCGAATCCGCCGCAGTTCGCCGGCTTTGTCGAGGGTTTTGATCCAGTCTCTGAGATCGTCGCAGGCCAGGTGGGTCTCTCCGTGGGAAATCTTCGATTTCCACTATAGACCGTCGCGGCTCGGCAGCGAATGAGCCGCGACGATCCATGGATACCCGGGCCAGGCCTGTCCCTATTTCAATCCGTAGACATCGATCTCGCCCTGGGGATTGGTTGCCGTGGTCAGGTCGTGTCCGGTGGAGATGTAGACCTTGCCATCGGCCACGACCGGCGACGTGAACTTGATGCCGTAGCCGGGGACATCGGCGGAGTTCGTATTGCTGTTGTACAGCTGGTTGGGGAAGTTCTGGGCGTCGTAGGCGTAGAGAGTCGCAGCGGTCGGCGTGCCCTCCTGGAGAGGCATGCCCTCGTTGATCATCCAGACGATGCCGTCCTGGGTGCCATTGGAGGAGATGAAGGGCGTGGTCCCGCGGGTATCCAGTCCCTGACTCGGTGTGGCGTAGGCGCCTGGAGTGAGCGTGTTGTTGCTGCTGCTGAAGGCGAACTGCCGCACGGGCGCAATCGCGCTGGAGTCCGTCGGGGTGATGCCGAGATAGACGTATCCGTTGAAATATGCCGACGTGCCGAAAATCTCGTAGGAACTGACCTGCGCAGTGGGCTCGGGGGTCATATAGGTGCAGGGTTGGGAGGTATAGGGTGGGGACAGGTCCGCCTCGAACCACGTGGTGTCGAGCGCGCCGGCATCGTTGGCCTGCTCATGGCCCAGGTTCCCGGAATTCAGCAGAAAGAGTTTGCCGATTTTTCCGCCGGCTACCAGATCGGCGGTGCCCGGGATCATCAGCAGCCCGCCGGAGGCGAAGTCGGCATCGTCGCAGTCCATATATTCGTAAGCGGCGGGCGTGAAGTAGTCTTCCAGCTGGAGCGACGGGCTGAATTTCAGAACCGAGTCGCCCCAGGCGGTGTTGCCGTCCCACGGGCCATTGCCGGTGACGACGTAGACGTTGCCGCTGCTGTCGGCGACGGGGCCGCCGCTGCCCATCCAGACGCCGCCGGCGCTGGCATACGGGCCCACTCCGGCAAGGTTCGGGCTCATATTGAAGACCGCTTCCTGAGTAAGGTTCAGAGCGCTGTAGTCCAGCAACCAGCCGGTGGGGCAGCCTCCGAAGCCAATGTAGATATTGCTGTTGACGAGCAGCAAAGCGGCGCGCTGCACGCAGCTGGTGGTGAGGGTGACGGTGGAACCGTTGCCGCCGGGATTGGTGCCCGGCACCGACGCGGTGATGGTGGCCGGTCCCTCGAATTTCTCCGAGCCGTTTGTAATATCCAGAGCGTGCAGGCGGAATGTGGTCGCGCCGGAGGTCGTCTTTTGCGCCGACACCACATAGAGGGTGCCGGTGCTGCGATCGATCACGGGAGTGGAGGTGATTCCCTGATACGGCTGGATGGCGCCATTGGTCAACGGCGTCTCGCCGGTATTGAGCAGGCTTTCCCCCCACAGCTGCTGGCCAGTGTCGGCGTCGAAGGCGTAAACCCAGTCGGCTTCCGTTGCGACGTAGAGAACGTTGTGTACGCCGCCATTGATCTGGACGTTCGACAGAATGAGAGGCTCGGCGTACGCGTAACCGTTGACGGGGATAGAGAAGAGCTTGCCGAAGCTCGACGAGTTGACGTTGCCGGGGGTCAGTATGGTTTCGCCGGAATTCAGCCCGCTGCGGTTGTTATCCACGTGCCAGGTGGGAATATCCACTTCGCCGCTGCCCGGCGCGTTGACGACGGTAATGTTGGTTGCATAAGTTGCATCATCCACGTCTGCCTGGATGTAGGTGGTTCCGGGATCGACCGCCGTGGCCAATCCTGAAGCATTGATGGTTGCCACCTGCGAGCTGCCGGCTGACCAGGTGGCGAGATCGGTCACGTTTCCGGTGGTCCCGTCGGTGTAAGTGGCCGTCGCCGTGAACTGCTGCGTCGATCCCATCGCGACGCTGGGGTTGGTGGGGGTGACCGCCAGCGACGCAACCGTTTTCACGCTCAGGTTTGCCGTTCCGCTGACGCCATCGAGCGAGGCCGTCACCACGCACGTTCCCTGGCTGGCACCCTGCGCCATGCCTGAGGAGTACACGACGGCCACGGCGCTGTTGGAACCGGACCAGCTCGCGCTCGATGTCACGTTCTGCGTCGAGCCGTTGCTGTAGGTTGCGGTGGCGGTGAATTGCTGCTCCGATCCCACCGGAAGAACCGCCGGGCTGGGCGTGACCGCAATCGAAGTCATTGTAACACCGCTGCCTGCTGTGACCGTCGCGCTGGCCGTTCCGCTGACGCCGCTGAGGGAAGCGGTAATGGTGGAAGAGCCGGCCGCGACGCCGGTGGCCAGGCCGCCGGAGCTGATGGTAGCGGCGGCGGTGATGGACGATGTCCAGGTGACCTGGGAGGTGATATTCGCGGTGGTGCCGTCGCTGTAGGTGCCTGTTGCGGTGAACTGCTGCGTGGCGCCAACGGTGAAGGTCGCCGCAGCGGGAGAGACGGCGATCGAGGACAACGTCGACGATGATGTGCCGGAGGTTACCGTAATGGACGCTGTGCCGTTAAATCCATCCAGTGAGGCGGTGACGGTGGTGGAACCCGCGGCGGCAGCGGTGACCATCCCGGAGGAACTCACGCCAGCGACGGTGGAACTGGCCACAGCCCACTTGGCCGTCGAAGTCACATTGGAGGTCGAGCCATCCGTGTAGGTCGCTGTCGCGGTGAACTGCTGCGTGGCGCCGGCGGCAAGGTTCGCCGTCGCGGGGGTGACGGCAATCGTCTTGAGGTTCTTTTGCGGCGGCGGGGCAGATTTCCCCGCTCCGCAGCCGGCCAGCGTTGTTGCAAGCAAGGCAGCCAGCAACGCGATGCCGAGGGTGAGCGAAGACGGATGATGGCGATGCGTCGAACCCAGGGGGGACTGAGGTGCGGAGATGCTCATAGAGAAGTTGGATCAGAGTGGCTTATGTTCTTTCCTTGGGAGGAAGCGCGGGCGCGATGTTCTGTGGCGCCTGGCCAGGAATATCCGTTCATTCGCTGCACGCAGAAACCTCAACCCATTACAGTCGCCGTTCAGCAAAAATTCACGACGCATGCCGCAGTTCGCATCTGCCCTCAGCGCCTGTCTGTGCTTTAGTGGCGAGTTCGACGATGCAGGTTGTCTGGACGGTGGGCGCCGAGCGGGAAAGTTTGCGTCTGGTTGGGCGCCGAGGGCCCGGAATCGGCTATCGCTTCTGGAGTTTCTGCTCGTTCATCAACTCGGCGAACTCCGGCGTGGCGCGCAGAGACGCGAGGGTGCGGTCATCAAGGAGTTTCTTCTGGTCGCTGAAGCCTTCATCGAGGGCGCGGCGGAGAAAATTGATGGCCTGGCGGAAATTGCCGGCCTGAGCAAAGAGCCGAGCCAGGCAGAAATCCTGCTGGGCGCGATCGCGGGCGGGCAGGGCGGAGCTGATCAGCTGCGGAGAGTCCAGAGAGAAGATGGAGGGATCGAGATCGAAGGCGGCGCGGATCGCTTCCACGCCCTGCGGGACCTTGTCCTGCGCAAAGTAGGCCACCGCCAGGTTGCTGTAAACAGGCGCGGAGGTCGGATCGAGGCGGAGGGATTTGCGGTAGAACTTGATTGCTTTGCCGTAGTTCTTTTTGGCGTAGTAGACGGCGCCCATATTGTTGAGCGCCTGGGGAAAGTCGGGACGCATGCGCAGGGCGCGCTCGTAATCGTGGCGGGCGACGTCGTAGGCGAACAGGTGATGGTAGGCGATGCCGATTTTGTTCCAGACGGCGGCCGTCTTCCGGGGGACCTGCTGATAGTCCTCAATGGCCTGGATGTACTGCTGGCGGGCGAGAGCCAGATCGCCGAGGGCTTCGGGCGGCAGGCTGATGTGCGCAGGGGGAGTGGGAGGAGGGGACATCTGCGGAGCAGCGCCGTGGGCGGTGATTACCGCCGGGGCGGCCATGACCGCGACCAGGCCGATCCGCGCTGCTTCCATGAGGCAGCGAATCATAAGCGCCTCCGCGCCGGAGGACCGCAATGCCCCCATCATGACGCCAAAATGCGAAAAAGGGAAGTCTGTTTTTGGGAAAATGGGCAAAATCAGGCGATTTTGCTGACCCGGGACGGATGCCGCGACGGTAACAGAATCTGGTTGGCTGCGGGCCGGATGGGCGCCTTGTGTCAACCTCCGCACCCATCTGCGCCTTCTTTTGCAGGTTTCGGTCCCGGTATGCGAGGAAGTCCCGTGCGAGGCCAGGCAGTTTGCTTTCAGCGGCGACCACTGCTGCGTAAGCGGCAGCGCAGTTGTGCCTCCGGAATGCCGGCTCTGCTTCAACCGGCGTCTGTATGATTTCGCAGGTGTCCATATCAGCGTGCTCCCGGCTTAAGTCGTCGAACCAGGATGCCCGCGACCGGACGCACGGTCATACCACTTCTGTGCCATCCCCCCTGTGGCATCACGACAGTTAACCGGGCGCTCCCGGAAACCAAAAGGGGGATCGCCAGCCCCCGGGCCTGAGCCTTTGCGCACGACTTCTATAATGAGAGCCTATGGCCACGATACGCCCCGCTTCTGCCGCCGATGTGCCGCAGATTCTTGCGTTTGTGCGCGAGCTGGCGGAATATGAGCGCGAGCCCGACGCGGTGAAGGTGAGCGAAGCCGAGCTGCTGCGGGATGGCTTTCCGCGCGCAGGAGAAAGCGCTTATTTCGAGTGCCTGATGGCCGAGGAGGATGGCGAGCCGGCCGGGTTCGCGCTGTTCTTTCCTGTGTATTCGACGTGGCGGGGGCGGGCGATGCATCTGGAGGATTTGTTTGTGCGGCCGCGCTTTCGCGGGCGGGGCATCGGCAAGGGGCTGCTGACGCAGGTGGCGGCTATGGCCGTGGAGCGCGGGTGCCGGCTGCTCTTCTGGCATGTGCTGGACTGGAACGAGCCGGCGATCCGGTTCTACCGCTCGCTGGGCGCGGGCGCCATGGAGAGCTGGCAGCGGATGCGGCTGGGCGATGAGGCGCTGGCGGCGCTGGCCCGCCAGGCATGACGGCGGGCGGCAGAATTCGCGTGATTGGTGGTGGTCTGGCGGGGCCGGAAGCCGCGCTGGTAGCCGCGCGCATGGGCGTCGAGGTCGATCTCTGCGAGATGCGCCCGGTGCGGAAGACGCCGGCGCATCAGTCTGCGGACTTCGGCGAGCTGGTCTGCTCGAATTCGCTGAAATCGGAGAGCAGGAATACCGCCCCGTGGCTGCTGAAACAGGAGATGCGGCGTGCGGGATCCCCGCTGCTGGTCTGCGCCGACGCGACCGCGGTTCCCGCGGGCCACGCGCTGGCTGTGGATCGCGTGGAGTTTTCGCGGCGGATTGGAGAAATGATCGCTGCGGAGGCGAGGATTCGCGTGCACCGCGAGGAAGTGACGCGGCTCGCGTCCGCTGACGATCCCACTGCCGAGCTGACCATCGTGGCATCGGGGCCGCTGACCTCGAATGCGCTGTCGGATGAAATTGCGCGGCTGACCGGCAGCAAGCATCTGGCGTTCTACGACTCGATCAGCCCGATTGTCGAGGCGGATTCGATTAATCGGGATCGAGTATACCTGGCGGCGCGGTACGACAAGGGATCGGCGGATTACATCAACTGTCCGATGACGCAGGCGGAGTACGAGGCTTTTCTGGACGCGCTGCTCGGGGCCGAGAGCGTGGAAGCAAAGGAGTGGGAGAAGCTCGAATACTTCGAGGGCTGCCTGCCCATCGAGGAGCTGGCGCGGCGTGGGCGCAACACCCTGCGCTTTGGGCCAATGAAACCGGTGGGGCTGCGCGATCCGCGGACCGGCAAGATGCCGTGGGCGGTAGTGCAGATGCGCTGCGAGAATCTGCGCGCCGACTCGTATAACCTGGTCGGCTTCCAGAACCACCTGAAATATGGCGAGCAGGCGCGGATTTTCCGGATGATTCCCGGGCTGGAACAGGCGAAGTTTCTGCGCTACGGGCAGATTCACCGCAACACCTACATCAACGCGCCGCGGGTGCTGACGCCGCTGCTCAACCTGCGGGAGGATCCCAGGATCTTTTTCGCTGGGCAAATCTCAGGCGTGGAGGGCTATACGGAATCGATCGCGACGGGAATGCTGGCGGGAATGTATGCCGCGATCCTGGCGCAGGGCGGCAGGCCCGAACCGGTTCCGCGCGCGACGGCGCTGGGGTCGCTGGTGAACTACATCACCCAGGCCGATCCAAAGCGCTTTCAGCCGGCGAACATTACCTTCGATCTGCTGGAGCCTCTCGACGAAGCGACTCGCCAGCGGGTGCGGGATAAGCGGGAGCGTCACTGCATGCAGTGCGAGCGGGCACTGGCGGCAATGGAGAGGTGGCTGGCTGCCCCGTAGATCACAGCCTGCGGCCAGGCCTCGTTTCTGCGCGAAGCGCGAGGACAGCCAATCCTGCTAACCTGAAGACATAGCGTATGAAGTTCGGAGTCCTCGTCTTTCCCGGATCGAATTGCGACCAGGATACCTGGCATGTGCTGGCGGAGATCGCACAGCAGCCGGCGGTGTATTTGTGGCACGACTCGCCGGACCTGGAGAACTGTGACGCGATTCTTGTCCCCGGCGGATTCGCTTATGGCGACTATCTGCGCACGGGCGCGATAGCGCGCTTCTCGCCGGTGATGCAGTCGGTGAAGAATTTTGCCGCGGACGGCGGGCTGGTGCTGGGCATCTGCAACGGATTTCAGATTCTGTGCGAAGCCGGACTGCTGCCGGGCGCGCTGCTGCGCAACGCGGGGCTGCAATACCTCTGCAGGCAGGTGTACCTGCGCGCGGAGACGAGGGACTCGCTCTTTACGCGCAATCTGGAGCGCGGGCAGGTGCTGAAGATGCCGATCGGGCACATGGAAGGGAACTACTTCTGCGATGCGGAGACGCTGGCGGAGCTGTGCCGCGCCGATCGCGTCGCCTTCCGGTACGTGACGGCGGAGGGCGAGGCGACGCGGGAAGCGAATCCCAATGGATCCCTCGACAACATTGCGGGAATTCTGAACGAAGGCCGGAACGTGCTGGGGATGATGCCGCATCCGGACCGCTCCAGCGAGGCGCTGCTGGGCTCCGCCGACGGGTTTAAGATTTTTGCGTCGCTGGTGGACGCGCTGGCCCAACGCTCATGATCGACATCCATCATCATCTGCTGTTCGGCGTAGATGACGGGCCGAAGGATCTGGATCGCTCCGTGGCGCAGGCGGAGGCGGCGGTGGCGGATGGCATCACGCACATCGTGTGCACGCCGCATGCCAATGATGTCTACGAATTCAGTCCTGAGACGAATCAGGAGCGGCTGGCGGCCATCCGCGAGCGGATAGGCGACAAGCTGACGCTGGGCCTGGGCTGCGACTTCCATCTCTCGTTCGACAACATTGAGGACGCACTGCAACATCCCCACAAATTCACCATCAATCAGGGCAGCTATCTGCTGGTGGAATTCGCGGAATTTATGATTCCGCAGAACATCGGGGATACGTTTTACGAGTTCACGATCAAGGGAATCCGCCCGATCGTGACGCATCCGGAGCGGAATCCGCTGCTCCAGCGCGACGATGAGCGGATGGCGGAATGGATGCGCACGGGATGCCTGGTGCAGATTACAGCGGCGTCGCTGAGCGGGCGCTTCGGCAGGCGGGCGCAGGCGATGGGGTGGGAGATGATCGAGAAGAACTGGGTGCATTTCATCGCCACCGACGCGCACAACCTGGAAGGACGCCCGCCGCACCTGAGCGTGGCGTATGAGGCGATTGCGAAGCGCTGCGGGCAGGCGACGGCGGACCGGCTCTGCATCGAAAACCCGCGGGCTGCGTTCGAGAGCCGGAAGCTGCCGCCCCAGCCGGATCCGCAGGGGGTTTATGCCGATGAGCATGAGCCGGCCCGGCACGGAGGGTTCTTTTCGCGAATTTTCGGGAAGTAGCCCCGCGGGCTGCAACTGGTCTCATCAATGCCTCGCACTCAGAACTGGCTCGAGTGCGACCCGCCATCCAGGCGGGGCGCAAGCTGCTCGCTGGAGCCGAGGACGTGTTTATGAGACCACTTCCAGCGCACGCCGTGCGCGTTCAGGTGAGCCGAATACTCCAGGTCCGATTTGCGGATGTGCTCTTTCAGCCACTTTCGCAGAAATGAGGGCAGGGCAGCGGTGTTGGGGCGCCCGCCCTCATCCGGTTCATTCCTGTATTTCCCCACTTCGGCCGTCAGCCGGGCGCGCTGCGCATTGTGAGCGGCAGGAGCCGGATAGCCCGTCCGGTCCATCAGGACTTCTTCCTGGTGGAAATGCGTGCTCGTATACACAGCCAGGCTGTGAACAACATGGCGGATCACTTCCTCGCTCCTGCTGGCGCTCGTGGCCTCGGCCAGGCTGCCGATGACTTCGAAGAGCTTTCTGTGCTGCTCGTCGAATGCACGCACGGGAACACCGCAGGATTCGTCCCATGCGAATTCGGCCATACCGGGTCCTGCCCTCGAGCTCATCGGCCGGGAAAGCCGCACCCTGAGAGCGCAGGGCGGCTACAGGCCCAGGCCGCCATCCACGCTGAGCACCTGCCCGGTGATGAAGTGCGGGCCGGTGAGGAAGAAGAGCACCGCGGCGGCGACGTCCTCGACGGTGCCGTTGCGCTTCATGGGAGTGCGGCGGGCGAAGGGCTCGTACTCCGCGGCGAGTTCGCCCGTCAGGATCATTCCGGGGGCCACGCAGTTCACGCTGATCTCCGGCGCCCATGCCTTCGACATGGTGCGTGTGAGCATGTGCAGGGCGGCCTTCGAGGTGCAGTAATGGGCATGGGTGGGCCAGGGGTGCATGCCGCCCAGAGAGCCGATGTTGACGATGCGGCCGCGGGCGGCTTTGAGATGCGGCCAAGCGGCCTGCGCGGTGAGGAACGGGGCGCGGGTGTTGATTTCGAACATAGCGTCCCACTGCTCCACGGTGATGGTTTCCAGAGCGCTGGTTTCGTAGCGGCCGGCGTTGTTGACCAGGATGTCGAGGCGGCCCATGCGGGCGACGGCGGCGTCGACAGCGGATCGGATCTGCTCGGGACGGCGGAGATCGGCGCGGAAGGCTGAAGCCACGGCACCGACAGCTTCCAGATCGGCGACGGTTCTGAGCGCGTCAGATTCGGAATCGCGCCAGGTAATGGCGACCTGCGCGCCGGCTGCGCCGAGGGCCAGGGCCAGCGCCCGCCCGATCCGTTTGGCGCCTCCGGTGACCAGAGCCGCCTGTCCCTGCAAGGGTTTCATGCACTGATTTTACTGGCTGGCAGGCAACCCTCAGCGCGCTGGTTGCAACTTAGGACGCCACAAGCAACATCCTAATGAATGACAGAAGGAGCCGATCGTGCTCTTCCGTTTCGCGATTCTGGCCGTCGCTGCCGCTTTCCCTCTGACGATGTGGACCGGCTGCGCCGTCACTTCGCCTGCTGCGGCTGTGCTGGCGCAGGCCGTGGCGCCCGTCCAGTCCCAGCGTCCTGATCCCAACGCACCCTACATGATTCCGGCTCCGGTGCATCCCGTGGCGGCGCAAGTCGCTCCTGTAGCCGCCGGGCAGGCGTCGCCCTGCTCTCCCGATGCGCTGAAGGTGCAGGAGATCGCCGGAAATATGCACGGCGACTACCACTCGATCAAGCTGGGTTTCCGGAATCAGACCGGCGTAGCCTGCCGGCTGAGCGGGTATCCCATGGTGGCGCTGTTCAATGGACAGGGGCAGAACCTGGGCAGTATCGCCGTGGAACGGACGACGACGGCGGAAGTTCGCGCGGAGCTGGGGGAACCAGCGCCTCAACGCGCAGGTGCGCCGGGATCCCCGCAATCAGCAAACGGCCCGGCCAGCTCGGCGGCTGCCCTGGAACCCGTCTCGGCGGGCACCGTCGGCAGCTCCTCACCGGTGGTGGTGGTGATGCCGAAAGAGGTTGCCGCATTCCAGGTCGTGTGGTCCGCGGGGGAAAACTGCTCGAGCGTCGCGCGGCTGCTGATCACCCCGCCCGGCACCACGCGGACGTTTTCCGTGTCGCAGCCGATGAGCGTGTGCGGCGGGCGGATTCAGGTGACGCCGCTGAGCCTGGATCAGGGAGATGACTGAGCGTGAGCCGGCGGAGCGCACGGCTCGGGCTCCCGAGCGCGTCCGGCAAACGCGATGGCGGCCAGCGCGATCAGTGACGGAAAACATTCCAGCGTATAACGCGGCTCCGGCGCTTCGAGCGTCAGCAGGAGCAGGCAGCGCAGCAGCACGAAAACGAAAATCGCGGCGCGGAAGCTCGGGCGCTTCAGAAATCCGGCCAGAGCGGCGAGGAGATACGCCAGGTTCAGCCCGGCATAGGCCCAGGCGAACTCCGTTTCGCCTTCATGCTCCTCAAATTGCCACCAGCGCACCTCGATCCAGAGCATCTCCGTGCGCGGGCGCAGCCACATGTCCGCCAGACGCGCCAGAGGCAGTTCCAGGTAATAGCGGAAGGGATGGGCGCGGATGCGCTGCGCGGCCAGGGCGGCGAAGTCGGCGTCCATTGGCAGCGTGATCTCGAGCTCGTCGTTGTAGGCGTCGAGCAACTTTACGGTCTGGCGGTACTGGGCCTCGGAGTCGAAAGCGCGCGCAGGCAGCCTGGACGGGTCGATGGCATCGCTGTTAGCATTCCAGTAAACATCCCAGGTGCAGGCGAAATCCGCGCAGACGGTTTTGGTCCAGCGATTGAAGCCGGGGTCTGTGCTCTCGCCGGGATCGACGGCGTAGCGGGGAGCGAGCGGCTGGAAGACGTGAAAGGTTTCCCAGTTGCGGATGGTCCAGGGAATGAACGGAAGGATGGAGAGGGCGCCGCAGAGCGTCGCCCAGCGAACCATGCGCGCCGCACCCCAGCGACGGCGGCCATAAAAGACCATGGCGGGGCAGAGGGCGAGAGCCAGCAGAGGACCGTCGGGCCGCAGCAGGGCAGCGTAGCTCCAGGCGGCGGCGAGGACAAGTGCCCATTTCCAGCCGGGCGCATCGAGGAAGCGCGGCAGAGCGTAGAAAGCGAGAGCGATGCAGAAGAGCTCCAGCGTCTCCGTGAGCGGCGCGGCAGTGTAGTTGGCGGTGAAGGGGCAGAGCGCGGCCAGCCAGAGCGCCCACCAGCCGGCGCGGTCGCTCCACACCCGGCGGGCAAACCCGGCGATCAGCAGGCAGGAGAGCAGGCCGATGAGCGCCTGAATCAGCATGATGGGGTAGTAGCGCTCGATGCCAAAAAGATGGAAGCAGAGTCGAAGAAACAAAGGGTAGCCAGGCAGCCGCATGAGCGTGGGGTGAAGGCCCTCCTCGGGACTGAAGACGCCGTATACGCCGTGGAGCATCCAGTTTTTGGCAATCCCGCCGTAAACGAGCGTGTCGCCTCCGATTTCCGGGTAGGCCCGGATGAACCACAGGCGCAGAGCGGCCCCGGCCAGCAACGGAAGGAGCAGCAGCCCGGTTTTCTTCTGCCTGGGAGAGAGCATTGCGATTATTAGACCAGCCTGCTGGCGTGAGGGAATGGGAAAGAATCGTTGCGGAGTCGTGGGCGCCACCGCGACGGCGACAGGTGCGGCGCGCGGCGGGAGGGCGGGTGTGCATTTACAGGCCAGTCGCAGGGCGGCGCTGTCGTACGATTGAAAGCATAATCGGCCAACGATGAAGCAGGTCTTCTACGATCCCAGGCAACTGCGCCGGAGAGTGCTCCGGCGGCTCACTGACGTGTTGGTGGTGGGGCTCACGCTGGTGCTGGCGGTCTTCATTTTCAGCGTTATTTCGCGGCAGGACCTGCCCGGGCTCCTGCTGCCGACACAGAAGCCGAATTACAAGGCTCTCAATGAGCACTTGGAGATGGTGAGGAAGACGGCGGCGGCGCGGCCACCGTCCCGGCGCAGGCGGCGGCGCGCCTCGGAGGTCGTTCCCAACCAGGACCAGCCGCTGCGTGCGGCGTTTTATCAGAACGACTCGGCGGACTTTGCATCGCTCGAGGCGCACATCCACCAAATTGACATCCTGTTTCCGGACTGGCTGCACGTCATCTCGCCCGACGGCAATCTGGTGGGCGCGACGCCGATGTATCCCGTGCATTTTTACAGCGTGGTGGATGCGAGCGGGGTGCACAGTGTCGATCCGCAGAACCAGGTGAAGGACGCGATCGCGGCGGCCCACGAGGATACGGAAATCTATCCCATGCTGAATGATTACGACACTCTCACCACGGAGTGGGAGGGGGACGTGATCGGGCGCATGCTGCGCAGTCCGGCGGCGCGCCAGCGTCTGCACCTTGAGCTGGACAAATTCCTGTACGCCAATCCGTCGTATCGCGGGATCGCTCTGGATTTCGAGCAGGTGCCGGACGAGGACCAGAAGCTGTATGCGGAGTGGGTCGGGGAATTGCACAGCGATTTTCAGGCCAAGCACCTGAAGGTTTACGTCAGTCTTCCGTCCCAGGCGCCGGCGCCGGTGCTGCGCAGGATGTCGCGCAGCAGCGATGGCATCATCCTGATGAATTACGACGAGCACGAGGAGACCAGCGATCCCGGGCCGGTGGCCAGCGAGCCGTGGTTCGAAGCGAACCTGACGCGCGCCCTCAAATACGTGCCCCTGCAAAAGCTGATCTGCGGCATCGGCAATTACGGTTTCGACTGGGCGATGCCTGCGGCGGTGAAGGGCAAAAAGGTCTCCGACCGCGTGGTGAGTGTCGACGACCTGACGGTGCAGGACGCGTGGCAACTGGCAGCCGATGCGGGAGCGGACGTGCATCTGGCGGGCGATGAGCTGAATCCGTCCTTCGCCTACGTGGATGAGGATACGCACCTGCGCCATCAGGTGTGGTTTCTGGACGCAGTGACCGCGCTGAATGAGATGCGGGCGGGGAATCTGATGGGCATCCGCACCTTCGCGCTGTGGCGCCTGGGCGAGGAGGATCCTTCGCTGTGGAAGGTCTGGAACGATCCCGGAGCCAGGAATGCTCCCGACCTGCTGGAGACGGTGCCGCCGGGCCAGGACGTGGACACCGAAGGCGAAGGCGACATTCTGCGCATCGTTTCGACACCGCAAACGGGTACACGCACCATCCAGATGGCGTCCGACAACTACACGCTGATCGATGAGGACATGACCAGCCTGCCGCGGTCGTACACCATCGAGCAGTACGGCTATCATCCGCACGAGATGGCGCTGACCTTCGACGACGGGCCGGACCCCGCCTGGACGCCGAAGATTCTGGACGTGCTGCAGCAGTACCACGTGCCGGGTACCTTCATGATCATCGGCGAAGAGGCGATGAACAACATCGGACTGGTGAAGCGCGAGGTGGCCGACGGCGAGGAGATCGCCAACCACACCTTCACCCATCCGAACATCGCGGAGATCACACCCCGCCAGTTGGTGCTGGAGCTGAACGGCACGGAGCGCCTCTTCGCCGCGGAGCTGGGTATCCACACGCTGTTTTTCCGGCCTCCGTATTCGATCGATCAGGAGCCCGATACCAACGGAGAGGCCGCACCTGCGTATCGCATCCAGCAGATGGGCTACACCATCATCGGCGACAAGATCGACACCGACGACTGGAATGAGCATCCGCACAAGACGCCCCAGGAGATTACCGACAGCGTACTGCAGCAGATTCAGGCGATGAAGGCGCTGCCGTGGATGCGGGGCAGCATCATCCTGATGCACGACGGCGGCGGGAACCGCTCGGCGACGGTGGCCGCGTTGCCCATGCTGATCACGACGCTGCGCGCGCGCGGCTACAAGTTCGTGCTGGTCTCAGACCTGATGGGGAAGACGCGGGCGGAAGTGATGCCGCCCATCGCGGCGAATCTGCGCTGGCAGGCGCGCGTCGACTGGGTGGCGTTCTTCTTCTTTTCCGTCTTTGCGCATTTCCTGGTGGACGTCTTCTTTATCGGCGACGTGCTGATGAGCGTGCGCCTGCTGCTGATCGGCATCTTCGCGCTGATCGATCGCTTCCGGAAGCGGCACATTCCACCGGGCGAGTACCGGCCGCGCGTGGCTGTGCTGATTCCCGCCTACAACGAGGAGGTGGTGATCGTCCGGACGATCCGGTCGGTGCTCAAGTCGGATTATCCGGACATTCGCTTGATTGTGGTCGATGACGGGTCGCTCGATCGCACCTTTGAGACCGCGCGCGAGTCGTTTCCCGAGGAGATTGCCGCTCGCCGCCTGATGGTGCTTACCCAGCGCAACGCGGGCAAGGCGGAGGCGCTGAATTACGGGCTGCATTACGTGGACGAGGAAGTTTACGTCGGCATCGATGCGGATACCATCATCGCGCCGGACGCGATTTCGAAGCTGGTGCGCTGGTTTGCCGATCCGCGCGTCGGCGCCGTGGCCGGTAATGCGAAGGTGGGGAACCGCATCAATCTGTGGACCCAGTGGCAGGCGCTGGAATACATCACCAGCCAGAACTTCGAGCGCCGCGCCATGGATCTGTTCAATGTGGTGACTGTGGTGCCGGGAGCGATAGGGGCATGGCGCACCAGCGCCGTGAAGCGTGGCGGATGCTACCCCGTCAATACCGTCGCCGAAGACGCCGACCTGACCATGAATCTGCTGGAGCAGCAGTACAAAGTCATTTACGACGATCGCGCGCTGGCCTTTACTGAGGCGCCGGCCACGGCACGCAGCCTGATGCAGCAGCGCTTCCGCTGGTCCTTCGGTATTTTGCAGGCGGTCTTCAAGCATTGGGGCGCCGTCCGCACCAACCGAGCCATGGGCTTCTTTGCGCTGCCCAACATTCTGATCTTCCAGATTCTCTTTCCCCTGGTTTCGCCGCTGATCGACATCATGTTCGCCGCCGGGGTCGTGCAGTATCTGGTGGATCTCCATTTCCATCCGGAGACCGCCAGCGCGGCCAGCTTTGAGAAGCTGCTGGCGTACTTCTTCATCTTCATCCTCATCGATTTCCTCACCTCGACGCTGGCCTTTCTGCTGGAGCCGCGGCATCCCGCGAACAAGGGCGACGGCTGGCTGCTCTTCCATATTTGGCTGCAGCGCTTCTCCTACCGGCAGATTTTCTCAGTAGTGCTTTTCCGCACGATCAAGCGGGCCATTGAAGGCCGGCCGTTCAACTGGGAGAAGATCGAGCGCACCGCGCGCATGTCGCGCAAGACCGAAGAGATCGCCGCCGGGGACGGGTAATTTCGGCGGTACGCCGCGCGCCCATGGTGGTACAAGGGGACGTGGCGTTGCGTCGCAGGCACAGGGCGGAGTGGCGGGCGGTCGCGCTGATCCTGGCCGCGGGACTGGCGCAGCGGCTCTATTACCTCTTTCTGCCGGTCACGGTCGACGACGACACCGCTGCTTACACGCAACTGGCCCATAACTGGTTCCGTCACGGCGTGTACGGATTCGTTCATGCCGGCCACATCGTGCCCAGCCTGATCCGGCTGCCCGGCTATCCGCTGTTTCTGGGCGTGGTCTTCGCGGTCTTCGGGCCGGACAACATCCGCGCGGCGCTGATCCTGCAGGGGCTCATTGACCTGGGCGCCTGCTGGCTGCTGTTCGATTGCCTGCGGGCGGAAGTCTCCAGCCGAGCGGCGTGGGCCGGGTTGCTGCTGGCGGCCTTCTGCCCGTTCACCGCTGCCTATTCCGTTGACGGGATGACGGAAAGTCTGTCCATGGCCTGCATCAGCCTGGCCATCTGGTCGCTGGCGCGATTTGTTCGGGCCGCGCGGGCAGGACGCACCACTGTGGCTCCGCTGCTGGCTTTGGCCGCTGCGACCGGATGCGCTACCCTGCTGCGTCCGGACGGGGTGCTGCTGCTCGTGGTCTTCGCCGCGGCGGCTTTCTGGTATGGGAGTGAGGGACTGGGCGTGGCGCGCTCGCTGCGGCTGGCCGTGTTCGCCGCGGCTCTGGCTGCGCTGCCGCTGGTGCCGTGGACGCTGCGCAACGAGCGGACCTTCCACCAGCTTCAGCCGCTTGCGCCGCGCGAAGCCAACAATCCCGGCGAGTTCACGCCCAGCGGCTTTCATCGCTGGCTGCGCACCTGGTCGATCGACTTTGTGGATACCGCAAACGTGGCGTGGAATCAGTCGGGCGTCATCGATCCGCAGGACATTCCTGCGCGCGCCTGTTCGACGGCGCAGGAGTGCAGCGAGACGATGGCGCTGATTGCCGAGCACAATCGGCTCCACGACGTGACGCCGGCACTCGACGCGCAGTTCGCCGCGCTGGCCGCGCAGAGGATACGCGAGCGTCCGTGGGATTATTACCTCGCGATGCCGGCGCTGCGCGTGGCCGACATGTGGCTGCGGCCGCGGACGGAGCTGTTCGACATCGATGACGACTGGTGGGCCTTCGCCGATCATCCGGCGGACAGCGTTATCGCCATCCTGCTGGGCCTGATGAATCTGGGCTACGTGGTGCTCGCTATTGTGGGCTTTGCGCGGCGGAGGGTTCCGCTGGCGGGCGCGCTGCTCGCCTACATCCTGCTGCGCAGCGTGGTGTTGGCCACCATGCCGGATCCTGAGCAGCGCTACACGATGGAATACTTCCCCATGCTGATTCTGGCGGCGGCGTGCGTGTTTGCGGGCGATCGCAGGAACGCGGGCGAGGATGCGTCTGCCGCAGTGCCCGAAGTGCCGGCGGACACTGCAGCTTGAAGCGAAATGCCCGTAATGCAGCGAAACCGCGCTGCCGATAGAATCGTGAAAGCACCTTACGAGAGCCAGCTTTGACGCCAACCACGGCCATGACCTACCAGGAACTTCTGCTGCGCCTCCAGAACTTCTGGGCGGAGCGGGGCTGCGTTCTGGCGCAGCCGTATGACGTGGAAGTGGGAGCGGGCACGATGTCGCCGGATACGTTTCTGCGCGTGCTCGGTCCCGATCCGGTGGCCATTGCCTACATGCAGCCCTCGCGGCGGCCTGCCGACGGGCGCTACGGCGAGAATCCGAATCGCCTGTACAAGCACACGCAGTTGCAGGTGATCCTGAAGCCGCCGCCCCGGGACATTCAGGAGATCTATCTGGACTCGCTGGAAGCGATCGGCATTCGTCTGCGCGAGCACGATATCAGGTTCGAGGAAGACAACTGGGAGTGGCCGGTGGGCGGCGCGTGGGGCGTGGGCTGGCAGGTGATGCTGGATGGCCTGGAGATCACGCAGTTCACTTATTTCCAGCAGTGCGGCGGCATGGACCTCGATCCGATCTCGGGGGAAATCACGTACGGCATGGAGCGCATTGCCGCGTTTCTGCAGGACGTGGAGTCGATTTACGACATTGTGTGGGCGCGCGATCCGAAGACCGGCCGCGCCATCACCTATGGCGAGGTTCGGCTGCAGGAGGAGCTGCAGTTGTCGGTGTACAACTTCGAGGCGGCGGACATGAGCAGACTATGGGAGCACCTGCGGCTCTACGAGGCCGAATGTCAGGCGCTGCTGGACGAGTTCCACACGCGCTTCAGCCCCAAAGCTGAGAAAGCTGCCGAACGCCACGAGAAGATTCACGAGCGTCTGGTGCATGCGGAATCCGCCCCGCCGGCGGGCGAGGATTTGCGCGCGGCGCTGCGGCGGTTTCCGGTGCTGGGCGCGTATGAGCTGTGCCTGAAGTGCTCGCACCTGTTCAATCTGCTCGATGCGCGCGGGGCCATTTCGGTGACGGAGCGCGTCGCGGTGATGGCGCGGATTCGCAACATGGTGGTGGGCGTGGCCAAAGCGTATGCGGCGCAGCGCCAGGGAACGGAGGCCGCGTAGCCATGCCGGATTTGCTGTTTGAAGCGGGGATGGAGGAGATTCCGGCGCGCATGATCGCGGCCGCCGAGGCGGAGCTGACCGAACGGGTGACGGCTTTGCTGCGGCGCGAACGGCTGCTGGGCGAGCCAAATGAAGTACACAGCTACTCCACGCCGCGGCGGCTGGCCGTGCAGGTGAGCGGGGTGCTGGAACGGCAGCCGGATGTCACTGAGCGGGTGACGGGCCCCGCGTGGGGTGTCGCGTTCAGAGAGGAGCAGCCCACGGCGGCGGCACAGGCCTTCGCGCGCAAAGCGGGTGTGGCCGTCGAGGCTCTGGAGAAGGTTGCGACCCCGAAGGGCGAATATGTATCTGCGACGGTGACACATAGCGGGCGCCGCGCCCCGGAAGTGCTGGGCGAGCGGCTGGCGGCGGAGCTGGCCGCGCTCTACTGGCCGAAGAATATGTACTGGCGCGCGGGGAAGCCGGAGCGCTTTGTGCGCCCCGTCCGCTGGATGGTCGCGATGCTGAATCATGAGGAGATTCCGGTGGAGTTCGCGGGCGTGCGTGCCGGCAGGCAGACCTTCGGGCATCCCATTCTGCACGGCAGCGAGCCGGTCGTCATCGACCACCCCGACGATTACCTGGGCGTCCTGGAGGCTGCGCAGGTGACGGCGGAGGTAGCGCTGCGGCGGCATCGCATCCGCAAGGCGCTCGACCAGGAGACGCGCGGCATTCCCGGCGCGCGCTGGCGCGAGGATGCCGCCCTGGTCGAAACTGTGACCCATTTGACGGAGTGGCCGTCGGTGGTGATGGGCAGCTTCGATCGCGAATACCTGACGCTGCCGGAAGAAGTGCTGGTGACCGTGATGCGCGACCACCAGAAGTATTTTGCGGTTGAAAATCCGAAGGGCAGGCTGGAGCCGTATTTTCTGGCGGTGCTGAATACCCATCCTGAGGAAACGGGCGCCGAGACCATTCGGCACGGCAACGAGCGCGTGCTGCGGGCGCGCTTCAACGACGCGCGGTTTTTCTGGGACGTCGATCAGAAGACGGCGCTCGAAGACCGCGTGGAGATGCTGAAGTCGGTCACGTTCCACAAGGAACTGGGCAGCTACCGGGACAAGACGCAGGCCAATCTGCGCATTGCGGAGAGCCTGGCCGGGACGCTGGCGGAGCGTGGCGTGTCGCTTGATGCGCAGGCGCTGAACCAGGCCGTCCGGGCGGCCAAGGCCGACCTGACCACGGAGCTGGTGAGGGAATTTACCGAGCTGCAGGGCATTGTGGGCGGTCTCTACGCGCGCGCGCAGGGACTGGGCGAGACGGTCGCGCAGGCGATCTACTGGCAGTACTCGCCGGCGGCGCTTGAGGACCCGATTCCGCCTGCCGTCGAGGGGCAGGTGCTCGGGCTGGCCGACCGTATCCAGACCATGGTCGCGATGTTCGGCATTGGCCTGGAGCCGACCGGATCGAAGGATCCCTTTGCGCTGCGCCGCGCCGCGAATGCGATTGTGAAGATTCTGGCCGAGTCAGAACTGCCGCTGACAATCTCCGATCTGCTCAGCGCTGTTGCCCCTGAGGCCGACATAAAAGCGAATCAGAGACTGGTTGCCTTCTTTGGCGAGCGAGTTGAGTTTTACCTGCGCGAGGCGCGTGGCTTTACCTACGACGTGGTGAACGCGGTCGTCGCAGCCGACGCGGACGATGTCCGCGACGCCATCGCGCGCGCCGATGCGCTCACCGCTGTGCGCGGCTCGGAGGACCTGGCGGCGATCTCCGCGGCCTTTAAGCGGATCAG
The DNA here is from genome assembly GCA_035503835.1 of Acidobacteriaceae bacterium. GTDB lineage: Bacteria > Acidobacteriota > Terriglobia > Terriglobales > Acidobacteriaceae > Palsa-343. The sequence continues at coordinate 35,571 of DATJSY010000009.1, forward strand.
GAATATTCTGCGTCAGGCCACCGAAAAAGGTATGATCGGTCCCGGCCGTGACTTTGGCTTCGCCACGATGGAAGACCACCTCCAGGAGCCAGCCGAACGGGCGCTCTTCGAGGAGGCGAGCAAGCTCATTCCGAAGGTTGAGGAACTCCGCCGCCGCCGGGAATATCGTCCGGCTCTCGAAGCAATCGCAACACTCCGTCCTCACGTCGATCTTTTCTTCGATAAGGTCATGGTCATGGTCGAAGATGCACCACTTCGTGACGTTCGCCTGAACCTGATTGGGTGGGTGCTCCAGACCTTTTCGCGCATCGCCGACTTCTCCGAACTGGTGTCCGCGTCATGAGCCCTGCGAATCGGCCGCGTTCCCGCGGTAACCCCAGGCAGAAGCCACAGAAGACCTGGGTAGCCGTCGAAGATTACATGGATGGGCTGCTCATTCCGCCCGATTCCGCGCTGGATGCCGCGCGGGAGGCGAGCTCCGCCGCGGGTCTGCCGGATATCGCGGTCACTCCAGGACAGGGCAAATTTCTGCATCTGCTGGCGCGGATGCGCGGAGCGCGGCACATCCTCGAAATTGGCACGCTCGGCGGCTACAGCACTATCTGGCTGGCCCGGGCGCTGCCCGCCAACGGGCGGCTGATCACGCTCGAAGCCGAGGCGAAGCACTGCGAAGTGGCCCGCGCCAACCTCCTGCGCGCCGGCGTGGGCGGGCGCGTGGACCTGCGGCTGGGCGAGGCTCTCGATCTGCTGCCGGAGCTGGCGGCTGAAGGTCCGGAGCCCTTCGACTTTGTCTTCATCGACGCCGACAAGGAAAACACCGCGGAGTATTTTGGCTGGGCGGTGCGGCTGTCGTGCGCCGGTGCGGTGATCGTGGTCGACAACGTCGTGCGCGACGGCGAAGTGGCCAATGCGAACACGACCGATTCGCGCGTGGAGGGGATTCGGCTCTTCCTGGATGCGGCGGCGGCCGAGCCGCGGGTCAGCGCGACCAGTCTGCAGACCGTGGGCAGCAAGGGCTACGACGGATTCACGCTGGCGCTGGTGAACTAAACCCGATCGCGCAGAAGGGCGGCCAGAATACGCGGATTGCGTCGTCCGTGCAGGACCGCAACAATCCAGACTGGCGTCTCGTCGGGCGCATAGGCGATCAGGTACTCGCGGACGATATGGAAACGCAGCGGGGCGGATGCGAGATCCGGGCGCGCATGGCCCATTTGCGGAAACTGAGCCAGAGTTGCGAATTCCTGGAACAGCTCGTCCATCATGCGATCGGCTGCGTCCGGATTTTCGTACGCAATGTATTCCCGGGTCTCATCGATGTCCGCGAATGCACCTCTGTGAAGCGCGAACCGGCTCACGTGTGGCGGCGCTTTGCTTCGGTGCGTTCTTTCAGCAGGCGTAAAGCCTCGTCTCCATCGATCAGGTCCGTTTTCCCGCTCCGGAGACTCTCAAAGCGGTTGTCGAGCAGCTCACGCGTCCGAGCCAGCTCTTCGAAATAGCCCGCCATCGCGTCCGCGATCAGTTCTTCCGGATCGCGGCCCGTTTGTGCAGCCCATTCTTCCAGCCGCGCGGACAAATTCGAACGAAGGCTTACATCCATACGAGCAGCGTAAGGGCGCGATCCTAGGGTGTCAAGGAGCGATCACCGCGGCTCCGTCGATCCGATCCTCGGCCACGGCGAGCAGTGCCTCATTGGCCTTTTCCAGCGGAAAGACGGTCGTGCGGGGGCGAATGCCGATCTGCCGCGCGAGCGCCACAAAATCGCGAGCATCGTCGCGGGTCATGTTGGCTACGCTGCGCAGTTGGCGCTCGCCCCACAGCAGGCGGTCGTAGTCGAACTGCGGCATCCGGTCCAGGTGGATCGCGTTGATGGCGACATTGCCGCCCTTGCGCAGCGAGGCCAGCGCGGCCAGAACCACGTCGCCGCTGGGCGCGAAGGTCACGGCGCAGTCGAGCGGGACCGGAGGCCGATCCGTGGCGTCGCCCACCCACGTCGCTCCCAGGCTGCGCGCCAGTTGCTGGTGCGACGCTCCGCGCGTCGAAACGTAGACTTCGCACTTCCAGAACTTCAGCACTTCGATGGCGAGATGCGCGGAGGCTCCAAAGCCGAAGAGGCCGACGCGGTCGCCGGGCTGAGCCTCGACCACGCGCAGGCTGCGGAACCCGATGATGCCGGCGCAGAGCAGCGGCGCGAGATCCGTGGCAGGCGGCTGCTCCGGCAGGGGAATCAGAAAGTCCGCGCGCGCCACCGCGTACTCCGCATAGCCGCCGTTTACGGAGTAGCCGGTGAAGGTGGGATGGTCGCAGAGATTTTCCCGCCCTCTGCGGCAAAGCGGGCAGGTTCCATCCACGCCGCCCAGCCAGGAGACGCCGGCGCGAGCACCCACGCGAACATCGCCTCCGCTCGCGCCCAGCTTCCCGACGCGTCCGACAATCTGATGGCCGGGAATGACGGCGTCGCCCAGGGGAGGAAGTTCGCCGGCGGTGATGTGGAGATCGGTGCGGCAGACGCCGCAGGCTTCGACCTTCAGCAAAACTTCGCCGGGACCCGGCTCAGGGACGGGCAGGTTCTCCACGGTCAGCGGACGGCTTGCGATCGGCGCGGGATGATGGAGGACGACGGCGCGCATTTCTTATATGAGATTAGCTCCGGCGCACCGTCCGACGCGAACTGGCGCGCTACGCCGCTTCCGGCATTTGCGTGATGGAGAGCACGTTGCCGTCGGGATCGCGGAACCAGGCAACGCGGGCGCCGCCAGGAGCGCTCCACAAGCCCAGCTCGTCCTGCTCCATGCCGGAATAGCGCTCGAAGTGCACGCCGGCAGCGGAGAGCCTGCGCGCCGCGGCTGCTGCGTCCGAGACCTGCCAGCCGAGCACGGTGAATCGCTGTGGCTGGAATTCCCCTACCAGCGTCGCGCGCAGGGGCACGCCATTGATTTCGAAAACAAGCGCGAAGCGGTCCTCGCTGAGGAGCCGCAGGCCCAGTGTGTCGCGATAGAACGAGCGCGACCGATCCGCCTCGCGGATGGGCACGAAGGCCACCAGTTGTTCGCTTCGCAGCATACGATCCTCCCACTGCCGGTGCTCTACATCCCGGGTTTCAGCTCCTGCGCCAGGAATTTCCGCTCCCGCGCTTTGGCATTCGCGGTGTCGGCGGGGCGGTAGCCGGTCTTGTTGTCAGGGTTCTGGAAGGCATGGCCGGCGTCGGGATAAATCTTCACATCGATGCTCTTGCCCAGGGACTGCATGCTGGCTGCGAAGGCGTGGACGTCGGCGGGCGTGATGCCCTGATCGAGTCCTCCGAAGTTTCCCAGCACGGCAGCATGAATACGCTCCAGCGACGTGCGATCCGTGGGCAGCTCGCCGTAGTTGATGACCACCGCGCGCAGATTCGGGTCGGCGATCGCCAGTTGCGCCGCGTAGCCGCCGCCCATGCACCAGCCGACGGCGCCGATGCGATGCGGATCGACGTCCCTGCGGCGCGAGAGAAAGGCCACGGCCCCGGTCAGGTTCTCGATGCTGCGCTCCTGCGACAGGCCGCTCATCAACTGATACGCCGTGTTGGGATTGTTCGTTACCTGGCCGCTGTACAAATCCACCGCCAGCGTGACGTAGCCCTGGCGCGCGAAGTCCTGCGCCTGATCCTTCACCCAGTCGGTCAGGCCCCACCACTCGTGGATGACCACGAGCGCCGGATGCACGCCCGAGCCCGATGGCAGATAGAGGAGCCCATGCACGGTTTCCGTGCCACTGGACCAGCCGACTTGCTGCGCGATCTGCGCACGAGCGGGGCTGCCGGCGGCCAGCATGCCGACGACCAGCAGGGCCGGGAAAAGATTCCCGCGGTTCATAGGGAACCTCCTGAGGAACCTACCTGTATCGCAGAAAACGGCGGGATGAGCAAGCGCCGGGGCAAAAACGGGAACGGGCGCGCATCCGTGGCCCGGATTTTCACATCGCACTGGGGAGGACTGGTCAGCTGGCGGGGGCCCACGTTGCCGGAGCGAGGCATTTCCCGAGCCGGGGAAGACACTGCGGTTTCCGAGGCGCCGCGGCCTGTCGGCACCATGCGAGCGGCGCGTCGTCTGCGCCGGCGGCAAACGTTTCGGTGCCGGACGCACCGCGTGCGGCGGCGATGGCGCGAGACAAAATGCCTGATCCGCATTGTCGGCCGGGAGCTGCTCCGGACAAAAGTCATCGATTCCGCATCAGGGCTGGCGTTTTGGTTCATGCTCTAGATGGCGCCGCTGCTGATGGCGGTGATCGCGCTGGTCTCGCTGCTGCCCATCCCGGGCCTGATTCCGCAGTTGCTGGCGGAAGTGGCGATCCTGGTGCCGGCCAACTCGCTGGCCATGGTTGAAAACCTGCTGGGGAAGGTGCTGCAGCCGCACACCGGAATTCTTTCCTTTGGGATCCTGAGCTACATCTGGTCGTGCACCGGTGGCTTCACCTCCATGATCTCCGCGCTGAACGTCGCCTACGACGTGAAGGTGGAGCGCTCGTGGGTCCAGGACCGCATCCGCGCCCTGATCCTCACCTTCACCAGCGGAATCCTGCTCAGCATCTCGCTGCTGGCCATCGTGGCCGGCCCGCATTTTGGGCACATCGTCGGCGAGGTCGTTCAGATTCCCGGGTTTGTGGAGAGGCTGTGGCCGACCATCCGCATCGCCACCGTATTCGTTACATTCGCGATTGGGCTGGAGATCGCGTACTTCCTGGCCCCCAACCGGCGGCAGCGATTTTCGTCCACGATTCCTGGTTCGATCGTGGCGATCGTCCTGTGGTTCGGCGGATCCTTTGCGCTGAGCTTCTACCTCGACCACGGCGCGGATTATTCGCAGCTCTACGGCGGCCTGGGCGCGGTCTTCGGTCTCATTTTCTGGATTTACCTGACGGCGCTGGCGATTCTGATCGGCGGCGAGGTGAATGCTGAGCTTGCGAAACACCGCGACGCGCTGTTTCGCGGACACCTGAAGCAGACCGTCGACGAGATGGAGCGGCCGGCCAGGGAGGACGCGGAGCGCCGGACTTTCAGACAGCCGGCGGTCTAACGGCCTGCCATCCGCCATGAATCAGAAAGTGGGATCAGTGCTGTGGGTCGCCCGCGGCGGTACCCGTCGCGGAGTCAGTGGCCGAGCTTTCCAGCGGCTGCTTCGCGGCAAAGTAGCTGTCGTTCCACAGATCGCGGTAGAAGACGCCTGCCAGTTCGGCGGCCTTCGGGCCATACGTGGCGCGGCCACCCTCGAGGAAGAAGACCACCACGACTCTGCCGTACTGCGTGTCCGCGTAAGAGGCGAACCAGCCGAAGCGCGTGCCGTCGTCGGAGCAGGTGCCGGTCTTGCCGAGCACGGGAAACTGACTGAAGTTGATGCGCAGCGAGCGGGCCGTGCCGTAGCGCACTACAGCGGCCATGCCATCCTGCAGCGCGGGCAGAATCCGGGAAATGTCCAGGGTTCGCTTGATGCGCGGCTGGAAATCCGCCACCTGCTCGGGCGTGGTGGGGTGCTGGAGGTAATAGAGCGTGCCTCCGTTGGCGATGGCGGCGACCAGCGCGCCCAGTTGCAGCGGCGTGAGCGAAACGCCTTCACCGAAGGAGCACATGCGCCCCACGCCGCCTGCGCTGGCCGGAATCGGCTGGTCGGGATACAGGCCCGGCTTTTCGCCCGGGATATTCCAGCCCGCCAGCTCACCCAGGCCGAACTCCGTGGCATAGTGGCGCACGCGCTCAAAGCCCAGCCGGCGGCCCAGCGTCTCAAAGTAAAGATTGTTGGAGTGGGCCAGCGCCTCGGTGAGGTTCAGATAGTAATGCCCGCCCAGATTCACGGGCGTGTCTTCCGTGATGATGCCCTCGGAAAGAGCTGCGAGCGCCACGCTCAGCTTGATCGTCGAGCAGGGCTCGGCGCCACTGGAAAGCGCCAGCTTCTGATTCACCATGGCGAGGATGCGGCCGTTCGAGGGATCGATGGCGACCACAGTCCCGTTCATGTTGCCGAGCGCGTCGATCGCTGCCTGGCGCACCACGGGGTCTTCGCCCGCGGTCACGTCGCCCGCGGTCTGATCGGTGGTGGCAAAGGAGTCGGCGGTGAAGCGCTCGTAGTACCGATGCCGCACATAATGGCGGCGGATGCGCCTGCGGGTCAGGGTCGCCGACGCCACGTGAGCGTGGGTCGTCCGCCGCGTGGACCCGCGCGCTGCCGTCCTGCGCTGTGTGATGGTCCGCCGGTGCGCGGTCGTCGCGATATGGGTTCGCGTGTGGGTGCGGTGCACAGGCTTAGCCGTGCTGGTGGTAGCGGCCCCAAACAGAGTGGGACCGGCAAGAAGTGCTGACAGCAAAAAGAGAGCAACACGCTTCATCACGAGATGGTCTTCCTCTGCCTCGGCCTGCTTCTCTTGTCGTGCTGCGGAAGGGACCGGGTACAGCCAGCCGGGAGCCGGAGTCTTTCGCAGTTTCCCGGATCGGCAACTCGGTTCCAGTTTCGGATTACGCGAGTGGCGACTCCGCCTGTTCTCCGCATCCTGCACAGCGCGCGTGGCGACCGGCAAGGCCGCTGCTGCGCAGCCAATCAGGATGCTGAACAGGAACTCTGGGTTCACTATAGCCGGTATCTGTTGCCTGTCCAGTACATTCCCGCACGGCGATCATGTCACTTTGGTGTCATAGCCCGCCCTTGCGCAGGAAGGCGGGGATTTCCAGGTTCTCCGCGGGTTCCTCCTCGAAGCCCGCGTGGGGCGCGACCACGGTGGGGGGTTGATTCGGATCTTCAGCGACGGCCACCCGGACCACCGCTTCCTGTGCCGGCTGTTCGCCGGACGCTGTCTTCAGAGGAGCGGAATCGGCGCGCGTCGTCTCGTCTTCCGGTTCTTCCTCGCGGGGCCGGAACGCCGAAATCACTTCCCGCGCGGTCACCGGCACGAAGACCGACGGTTCGCTGGGCGCAGCAGCCGGGGCGATATCATCGTCCTCTTCCTCGCCGGCAAAACGCGGCGTCACCGGCTGCGCGCCGATCGAGGGCTGGCGGCTGCCCGCGGGTTGTGCGCGCAGAGCCGCGCTCAGCAGGTGCTCGCGGCGTTCCTCCGATCCCTGGCGAAAGCCCGTCGCGATCACCGTGATCTTGACGTCGTCGCCCATCTTTTCGTCCAGTACCGCGCCAAAGATGATGTTCGCGTCTTCGTGCGACGCGCACTGGATGAGCGAGGATGCCTCATTGACTTCGCTCAGCCTGAGCGTGCTCGAACCGGTGATGTTGATGAGAATGCCGCGTGCGCCGTCGATGGCGCCGGCTTCCAGCAGCGGAGAAGCCATGGCCGCCTGCGCCGCCTCGATCGCGCGGTTGGTTCCGCTGCGAATCGCGGTGCCCATGACCGCGTAGCCCATGCCGGCCATCGTGGTCTTCACATCGGCAAAGTCGCGGTTGATGATGCCGGGAATCGTGATGATGTCGGAGATCCCCTGGACGCCCTGGCGCAACACGTCGTCGGCGATGCGGAAGGACTCGAAGAAGCCGGCGTCCCTGGCGACGGCAAGCAGCTTTTCGTTGGGGATAACGATCATGGTGTCCACGCTCTCCAGCAGCTCGGCCATGCCGCGCTCGGCCTGCACCATGCGGCGCTTGCCTTCGAAGGCGAAGGGCCGCGTGACCACCGCGACGGTGAGCGCGCCCATCTCGCTGGCCAGCGAGGCGATGACCGGAGCGGCGCCGGTGCCCGTTCCGCCGCCGAGGCCGGCGGTGACGAAGACCATGTCCGCGCCTTCCAGCGCTTCGATGATCTTCTCCGAGTCTTCCAGCGCGGCGCGCCGGCCGACATCGGGGTTCGCGCCCGCGCCCAGCCCGCTGGTCAGCTTGACCCCGAGCTGCAGCTTGACGGCGGCGTGCGACAACTGCAGCGCCTGGCGGTCGGTGTTGGCGGCGATGAACTCCACGCCTTCCATGCTGGCCGCGATCATGCGATTGACCGCGTTGCCGCCGCCGCCACCCACCCCGATGACCTTGATCTTTGCGCTGCGCGGAATTTCGTCATGATACTGAATGCGGATTTCTTCTGGCTGATTCGTCGGCATCGGATCCTCTGTGTTCCTGCTGGTTGCTTCCGTTCCTCTATCCCGGAGCCCTGGTCTTACAGGCTCCCGGCAAACATTGCGCGCAGCTTGGCGCGCAGACTCTGGTTTTCCTCCGCACGCGACTGGCTGGTGCGGTGCGCGTACAGCAAAGCTCCGGTAAGCACGGCGCACTCCGGCACGGCCAGCTCCGAAGGCATGCGCGAAAGCGGTACCGGCGAGCCGATGCGCGCGGGCACCCGGAGCAGGCTTTCCGCCGTGTCCAGCATGCCCGGCAGGCGCGCGCCGCCGCCGGTGAGCACGCAGCCCGCGCCCAGCGCCTCCAGCACGCCTCCCTGGCGCAGATTGGTGCGCAGCATCTGGAAGAGTTCTCTCGCGCGCGGCTCCAGAATTTCGCTGATCATGCGCTGCCGCACCACGCGCGGCGCGTAACCCTGCAGGCCGGTCAGTTCCACCTCGCTGAGCTGCGGGACCGCGGTCACGGTGGCGTGTCCGTAATGGAGCTTCAGGAAGTCCGCCTCGGGAGCGGTGACGCGCAGCCCGACGGCCAGGTCGTTGGTGAAGTGGTCGCCGCCGATTGGCACCACCGAGGTGTGCGCCACCGAGCCCTCGAAGAAGACGACCAGCTCCGAGGTCGATGCGCCGATGTCCAGCAGGCAGACGCCCAGCTCCCGCTCGTCGGCAGAAAGCGTAGCCTCCGCGGCGGCGATGGCTTCGAAGACCGTTTCCGTGATCTCGAGGCCGGCGCGGTTGGCGCAGGTGACCAGGCTTTGCAGCGCGCTGGCCGAACTGGTAGCGATGTGCAGATTCACTTCCAGCCGGTTGCCGATCATCCCCACTGGATCGAGGATGCCCGGCTGCTCGTCGAGGATGAACTGCTGCGGCAGCAGATGCAGCACATCGCGGTCCGCGGGCAGCAAGATGGACCGCGCGCGATCGACCGCCGCGCGGACATCGTCGCGGGTGATCTCGCGGAGGCGCGCGCCCAGGCTGATGCCGCCACGGCTGTTCACGCCGCGGATGTGCGGGCCGCCCACAGCGACGACGCACTTTTCAATCGCGGTCTCCGCGGACTCCTCGGCCGCCGTGGCCGCGCGGTTGATCGTCTCAGTGGCCGGTCGCAGGTCGGCGATCATGCCCTTGCGCATGCCCGCCGCGTCGGCCATCCCGTGCCCGCGATAGCGCAGCGCGCCCTCCTGAATCTCGGCCACCAGCACGCGCACTTTGGCGCTGCCGATATCCATGACGGCGATGACATTCTCCGGCTGCTGGCTCAACGCATCCTCCGGCGAGCACGGCTGCTGATCGGCCGCCCGGTCTGCCTGGCCTTCTGCTTTTTTGCTGCCCTGGCTGGCCTGCTCTTTCCGCCTGCGGGCCTGGCTGCTGCCGGAGCCGGCGGATTCGCCAACTTCAGCACCACCTCATCGCTGTAGCGCAGGTCCACGGACGCCAGATTCGGATACTGCGCGCGCCACTGCGCAATGTGCGCCTGGTAATTCTGCCAGCGGGCCAGGAAATCCTCGTGCCCGAAGTAGAGAAGAACGCCGGTTTCGTTCGAGGCAACGGTGGCCTTCAGGTCATCCAGATCCGACAGATTGATTTCGCTGAATTGCGCGGAGATACTTTGTCCGCCGGCATCGAGGTCGTGCAGGAACCGCCGGTAGAGCTGCATGCGCGCGGCGCGCACTGCGGACGGATCGCTGGGATGGATGCCCGTCACCACCGGAAACGAATAGCGCCTGGCCGCCATTTCCTGGGGCGACATTTGCAGCAGCACTCCTGCGGCGTCCACCAGTTCAATCTGGCCGTTCACTTCGGCAAAGGCGATGGGCGTGCGTTCCGCGACCGCGACCCGGATCTGGTTGGGCAGAATGCGCATCACCGTGGCGCGCTCGACCCACGGAATCTGCTCCAGCTGCGTCTGCCGCTGCTCCAGCGGGACATAAAAGATGTTGTGCCCGATGTCGTGGCCGAAGACGGACAGCAGATCGGCGCGGGTCAGCTGGCTGTTGCCGACAATCTGGATGGAGGACGCCGACGCGATGGTGAAGCGCGGGTCATGGTGCAGGAAATCTGTCGTCTGCCAGACGACGGCGACCACGCCGCCCAGCACCGCCAGCACGCAGGCCGCGAACGCCGGCCTTCCCCAGCGGGTGCGGGCCCACGCAGGCAGGATGCCGCGCCGGATGGGAACGCGCCGCCGCGCCCGCAGGAAAGGTTCTCCGGTCTCGCTGTCCGCATCCGCGCGCGAGTCACGAAATGAGCGCAACGCCTCGGAATCGCCCGCGGGCGGACGATAAAAATCGTCCCCTGGCTCCTCCAGAATTGCTGTGCCTCCGTGTTGGTCCGGTTGTCTCGCCACGCCCGAGCAAGGCCGTGAGAATCGCCGCTTTGACTATAGCGTGCCGCCCCTGTGGATCGGCAGGGAAATCCGGCAGGTATCAGGGTAGGGAACAGAGAGCCGGGTGCCCCACTTCTGCCCGTTATTGGCAGAAGTGGGAGGGCAGGATGCCGGAACTACCGCGCGAGCGGCTTGCCCGCATGTCTGTGTTTCGTTTTCCGCGGCCGCTTGGTCCACAACGGAGCGCCCCACACGCCCGCGGCTAACAAGGCCGCGAAGACCACCACCGCGTCCAGGCTTTCGCGCCCCTGAAAGGTCCAGGTGGAGTCGCGAATGTTGGTCCACATGGCGAACTCGTCGAGCGTGAGCGCGGCACCCACACCATAAGAGATCGACACCAGGCGGCTGGCCAGCAGCGAGAGCGGCGTCGCCCGCGTGCCCCACTCCGCCACCATGCCGTAGCCGGAGACGAGCAGCAGCAGAATACCCCACACCAGATGGTGGACGTGCATGCCGCCGATCGTGACCCAGGCGAAAGGCGGAACGTGGAAGTAGACGAGGACCACCGCCAGCCGCACCCCGACAAACGCCACCAGAAAGCTGGTGGCCGCAATCAGCAGACGCCGGCGCGGTCGGTCGGGGATGCGCTCGTGGAGGATGCGGCCAGCCTCGGTCAGATACAGCAGAATCAGCATGGTCGCCACGCACGCCGCGGCGAAAATCAGCAGCACCCAGGTCCCGTTTCCGTGCATGGCTTCATTCTCCACCCGTTGGAACCTGCCCCTCTATAATCAGACTGGGCGACTTTATCTATCGGCCCCGGAACCACGTCTTGAGCGATGAGATTATTATCCGCGGCGCGCGGACTCACAATCTGAAGAACATCGACTGCGCCATCCCCCACGGGAAGCTCACCGTCGTTTCCGGAGTCTCCGGCTCGGGCAAGTCTTCGCTCGCCTTCGACACCATTTATGCCGAGGGCCAGCGGCGCTACGTGGAGTCGCTCTCCGCCTACGCCCGCCAGTTTCTGGAGCGGATGGAGAAGCCCGATGTGGACCTGATCGACGGGCTGGCGCCGGCGATCGCCATCCGCCAGAAGAACTCCACGCGGAATCCGCGCTCCACCGTGGCCACGGCGACCGAGATTTACGACTACATGCGCCTGCTGTGGGCGCGCTGCGGCGTGGTGCACTGCACGGTTTGCGGAGGCGTGGTCCGCCGCGACACCGTCGACGAAATTGTCGCGACGATCCTCACTCTGGGCGAAGGAACCCGCCTGCACGCGCTCTTTCCGGTGCAGCCACTGGCCGCTGCGCCGGTCTCGCCGGCAGGCGACGGGAAATCCGCGCCGGCCAAATCCCCCCGACGGACGCGCAAAGCCGCCCCTGCCGCTGCGGAAGCGACGAAGGACGGGCCCCAATCGGGCTTGTCCGACGCGCTGCACGAACGGCTCTTCGATCTGCGCAGGCGCGGCTTCAATCGCCTCTACCAGAACGGCGCGATTTACGAATTCTCCACGCCCGAGTCGCTGCTGGAGATCGATTTCGCCCTGCCGGTCTACGTTCTCGTCGACCGCATCGTGATCTCCCCGGAGAACCGCGCCCGCATTGTGGACGCCGCCGAGATCGGCTACCGCGAGTCAGGAGAAATTCTGTTCGAGCTGGTTCGCCGTGGCGAACCATTCTCCCCGGTCATCCTGAGCGAAGCGAGCGCAGGGAACGCAGTCGAAGGGCCTGCATTTTCAGCAACTCGTTTCTCCGCCGCCTTCGAGTGCAAAACCTGCTATCGGGTGTATCGCGAGCCGGAGCCAAGCCTGTTTTCCTTCAACAATCCCTTCGGCGCCTGCCCGCGCTGCCAGGGATTCGGCAACACCATCGACTTCGACCTCGACCTGATCATTCCGGACAAGACGAAGGCGCTCGATGAAGGCGCTATCGATCCCTGGAATCGGCCCAAATACCGCAGTTATCTGACCGAGCTGCGCCGCGCGGCCCGTCAAAACGGCATCCCGCTCGATGTGCCCTGGTGGGATCTGACGCCGGAGCAGCAGAGTTTCGTCCTTGACGGCTGCGGCTCGTTTCCGGGGGTGCACGGGTTCTTCGCGCTGCTCGAACGCAGGAAGTACAAGCTGCACGTCCGCGTGATGCTGTCGAAATACCGCGGCTACGCGCTTTGTCCCGACTGCAAAGGGCAGCGCCTGCGCGCGGAGGCGCGCGCCGTCAGTATCGCGGAGAAGAACATCTGCGAAGCAGCCTCGCTCACCATCGGCGCCGCGGCGCAGTTCTTCTCATCGCTCCGGCTCACTCCCATGCAGGAAGAGATCGCCGGCAGCATCCTTGAGGAAATCCGGCAGCGCCTGCATTTTCTCGATGCGGTCGGCCTCGATTACCTCACGCTGGATCGCCTGGCTTCCACGCTGTCGGGCGGCGAATCGCAGCGCATCCAGCTCGCCACTTCGCTGGGTTCGCGGCTGGTGGGCGCACTCTATGTTCTCGACGAGCCTTCCATTGGCCTGCATCCGCGCGACACGGCGCGGCTCATCCGCATCCTCGATGAGCTGCGCGATTTGGGCAACACCATCCTGGTCGTCGAGCACGATCCCGACGTTCTGCGCGCCGCCGATTATCTGCTCGATCTCGGCCCCGGCGCGGGCGAATTTGGCGGCAAGGTGCTGGCCGCCGGATCGATTGCCGAAGTTTCGGAGAACCCCGCTTCCATTACCGGGCGGTATCTCAGCGGTCACCTCACCATCCCCGTGCCATCGCGCCGGAAGACGCCGGGCAGCGCCCGCGACTGGCTGCGCCTGCGCGGGGCGCGCGCCCACAACCTCAAAGGCATCGACGTCGACATTCCGCTGAACCTGCTGGTCTGCATCACCGGAGTTTCGGGATCGGGAAAATCCACGCTGGTTCACGATGTGCTGTACAAGGCTGTCTCGCACGCGCTGGGCCGCATCGAGGGCGGCGACCCGACCGGCGTCTACCGCGACCTCAGGGGCGCAGAGCGCCTGAATGACATCGTGCTCGTCGACCAGACGCCCATCGGCCGCACGCCGCGCTCGAATCCCGTGACGTACATCAAGGCCTTCGACGCGATTCGCGAGCTGTTCGCAGCGCAGCCCGAGGCGCAAAGGCGCGGCTACACCCCGGGCCACTTCTCCTTCAACGTTCCCGGAGGCCGCTGCGACGTCTGCGAAGGCGACGGAACTGTAACTGTGGAGATGCAGTTCCTGGCCGACGTTGAGCTGCCCTGCGATGAATGTAATGGCACGCGTTACAAAGCCTCGACGCTGGAGATTCACTACAAAAACCGCAGCATCCACGAGGTGCTGCAGATGACCGTCCGCGAGGCACTGCGTTTCTTCACGGGCCACCCAAAAATTGTGGACAAGCTGGCGGTGCTGGAGGAAATCGGTCTCGGCTACGTCCGGCTCGGCCAATCGGCGACCACACTCTCCGGAGGCGAGGCCCAGCGCGTCAAGCTCGCCGCGCATCTGGCCTTCACGCGCTCGGCCGAGCGCGGTTCCGGCGACGGCAAACGCGGGGGCAGCCGCGTGCTCTACATTCTCGACGAGCCCACCACGGGGCTGCATTTCGACGATGTCGGCAAGCTGCTGGTCGCGCTGCGCAAGCTCATCGACAGCGGCGGCTCGCTGGTGGTCATCGAGCACAATCTGGACGTCATCAAGTCCGCCGACTGGGTCATCGATCTCGGTCCCGAAGGTGGCGCTGCGGGTGGCCAGATCGTCGTCGCCGGCACGCCGGAAGACGTTGCCGGCAACGAACTCTCCCACACCGGCCAGTGGCTGGCTCGCATTCTTCAGGGCCACGCCGCGTCCCATTCCACCCCAGCCATCGAAAGCGAAGTTGTTCTGTGAAGTTTCCGTATCGATCCGTCCTCCGCCTTGTCCGCTGCACGCTGTACCCTGCACCCTGTACCCTCGCTTTTGCGCTCTGTCTTGCCCAGTCTGCGCCGCTGCCACCGGGAACTTCTGTCCCCGGCGACGTTCAGCAGCAAACGCAGCCCACAGCGCTGCAGGAGGCCGAATCGTCCATTGTGGGGAGGAACTACGCCGCCGCGGCGGCGCAGCTGGATGTCTGGCTCACCACGCACCCCACCGATGCTCGCGCACTCTTCGATCGCGGCTACGTGGCCGATGCGCAGGGACAGACGGCGGACGCCGAGTCGTGGTATCGCAGGGCCATCGCGGCCGATCCAAAGCAGTTTGAATCGCGCCTGGCCCTGGGTTTGATTCTTGCCGCCCAGGGCGACACGGCCGGCGCGCGCCAGCAGCTTTACGCCGCCACCACGCTCGAGCCCGATCCGCCCAATCCCGCCGCCAAAGCGCAGGCCTACCGGGCGCTGGCGCAACTGCTGCGCACCTCCGACCCCATTGGCGCGCGCGATGCGCTCGTGGAGGCGCTGAAGCTGACGCCGGAAACTCCGGCCGACACCCTGCTGGCCGCCCAGATTGCCGATGCCGCCGGCGACGCCGACCTGGCGGAACAGGAATATCGCAAGCTGCTCCAGGAACAGCCGGACTCGCCCCAGGCGACGGCGGGCCTGGCCCATCTGCTCATCCGGCAGAAGCGCTATACCGACGCGCAGCCGCTGATCTCCGCGGCGCTGCAACAGCATCCCAACGACCCCGCGCTGAATGCGCAGATGGCCGTGATCCTGAGCGCCGAGGGCAGGCAGGCCGATGCGCTGGACGTGCTCCGGAAGTTGCACACGCTGGAGCCGGCCAATCATGACGTGACCGGGATGCTGGCCGACGCGGAATTCCAGGTCGGCGATCTGGATGCGGCCGACGAGCTCTACCAGCAGCTCCTGGCCGCCACGCCCAACGATCCCGACCTGCTCGACTCCCATGGGCAGATCCTGATCCGCCGGCAGCATTATGCCGAAGCCCTCGCGGCGTTCCGGAAGGCCGCAGCCGCCCGCCCCGACGACGTGGACGCCTGGTCGGGGATTGCCTTTGCCGACTCGAAACTCGAGCGCTGGTCCGACGAAATCCAGGCGCTTTCCATGAGATCGAAATACGCATCGGAAAATCCCAGTACCCTGTTCCTCTGGGCAACGGCATACGACAATCTCCATCAAAAGAACGCAGCGGCGGATTACTACCATCGCTTCCTCGCCGCGGCCCAGGGAAAATACCCAGACCAGGAGTGGCAGGCACGGCACCGACTGATCGCTCTCGAAAAATAAGTGGTGCTGCTCATCCCTCATGTCGCCGCACGGCGTCCGCGGGAAGAGCATTCGGGTTCTGAGCGGCCGCTCCGCGCTTCCCGGGGGCGGCGCCGAGGCACAGTGCGCAGAACGTGGGACTCGCGCTGAGGCGGCGCGTTTTCCGGAGGTGCGCCATGCGCTGTCCTGTTCTTCCTGCGTTTCTTGCTGCTGCCGTTCTGCTCTCCTCTCCACTCGCCTGGGCCTTCCACTCGAACGACCGTCCGCCCGACGCCAGTCAGCTGGCTCAACTCGAGGCGAAAGCAGCCGCGGCGACGCCCCGCGATCAGCCCTGGCTCTATGCCGAGCTGGTGCATTCCATGACGGACATCGCCACAGAGCAGCTTGCAGCCGGCCAGGATCAGCAGGCCTACGCTTCGCTGCGACAGGCTCAGGGCTATGCGGGGCGAATCCGCCTGAACCTGCTGCGCGATGCCAGGCGGCTGCAGAAGGCCGAGATTCTCGTCCGCCACACGGCCTTTCGTCTCCACCAGTTATTGCTGGGGGCATCGCTCGGGGATCGGCCCACGCTGGAAGCGACCATTCGTCAGCTCAACCAGGTGCAGGCGGAGATGTTGAATCAGGTCCTGGAGCAGTAATTCCTGCCGGGCGCAGCTCGCGGTCGCCCGGCAGCGGACGAAAGTCCTCCCGGGGAGCGCACCGCTTTCGCTGCAAATTTTCTCCTTTTCCCCTGACAATCCACATAGTTTCAACAGAGCCTTTGCCCCGCGCGGGCAGTATTCATCGCCTTTTCACGGAACCGGTGCAAACATCCCCTCTTTCAGGCCCGCAGCTTCGCTTCTTTTTCCCTATTTACAGGGTGGGAGGGGCTTCGTACTCTGGCGTGGCGTTTCCATGCAGCGTGTCGTACGCGGTCACGCTGAACTTTCAGATTGCGGAGGGAATTTGTCCCGCGATCGCCCCAGGCCGGACTGGCCTGAAGGGCGGATTCCGGCGCAGATTCGCCGCTTTCCGAAGCGGTCTACCGCCGATGCGGCACGCGGCATGGGAACACACTTTCGCCTTTTGCTGAATAACTGAATTTGGAACGGAACGTAGCCGCTGCGCGGCGCCCCCGGCCGTCCCCTTTTTCGGGAACCGCGGCCCCGGGTTCCACGCGTCATCGCGTTCCATTCCTCCGCATCCCGCGCCCTGGCGGGCATTGCACGCGCACGCTGGGTGTTGCTGCGTGCCGGCAACCGCCTGGGGCACGGGATGCGGGCCACTGGAATTCGTCGGCAGGCGCACGCCGTGCGTTCTGGCATATTGCCCATGGTCCATCCCCCTGGGTGTGCCCTGCCGCCGCACCCCGCCTCGCGCGGGCTGAGCCTTTCTGTTGCCGCATTCCGGCGCTGCGAGGCTCGTGCCGGGAGAACCGATGAGACCGAAGAAGACCATCCTCTGCGTCGATGATAACGATCAGGTGCTTGCCGTTCGCAAATTCCTCCTGGAAACCCGCGGCTATCGTGTGGTGTCCGCCCATTCCGCGGAGGAAGCCATCGAGCGCTTCCGCGAGGGAGGCATCGACCTGGTGCTGGGCGACGTGCTGATGCCGCAGATGGACGGCAATGAGATGGTGCGGCGCATGAAGGACATCGCCCCGGAGATCCCCATGATCCTGATCAGCGGAACGGTGAAAGCCTTCGAGCGCGCCAACCGCGCCGACGCCTTTCTGCCCAAAGGCGCTTCTACGCCCATCGAGATGCTGGAGCGCATCCGGGTGATGATCGCGCGCAAGCGTGGCCCGCGCAAGGTGATCCGCCCGGTCTTTGCGCCGGCGGACACCGTCGGCGCAGGCTACGAGGCGGCCTCG
This sequence comes from Acidobacteriaceae bacterium, assembly GCA_035503835.1. Lineage (GTDB taxonomy): Bacteria > Acidobacteriota > Terriglobia > Terriglobales > Acidobacteriaceae > Palsa-343. The sequence continues at coordinate 53,010 of DATJSY010000009.1, forward strand.
CATCCAGTCGCTTCCTGATCTCCGGCGGGCCAGGCACAGTCCCTGGGCGCACTCTGCGCTCCCAACTTCCCCGCTGCCAATGCCTACCGGCTGCTGACCGCTGACCGCTGACTACTCCATTTACAATCGCTTTCGTGGAACCGATGATTTGCGCCGAGCACCTCGGCAAGGTCTACCGCTCTGGCAAGCTCGACGTGCCGGCCCTCCGCGACGCCACCTTCTCGGTGGATCCCGGCGAGTTCGTCAGCATCGTGGGACCCTCCGGCAGCGGCAAATCGACACTCTTTTATCTGCTCGGCGGCCTCACCCGCGCCACCTCCGGCCGCGTCTTCATCGGCGGCGTCGATTTTTCCGCGCTGGGCGATGCCGAGCGGACAAAGATGCGGCGCGCGCGCATCGGCTTTATCTTTCAGAAATTCAATTTGCTGCCCACGCTCTCCGCCCGCGCCAACATCGAAATCGCCCACGAGATTGCGGATTCCGGCAAGCCGCCCGACCGCGGTTTTCTGAACCGGCTGACGGAGATGCTCAGCATTGACACGCGCCTCCACCACCGTCCCTCCGAGCTTTCCGGTGGCGAGCAGCAGCGGGTGGCTATCGCCCGCGCGCTCGTCACCAAGCCCGCCATCGTGCTCGCCGACGAGCCCACCGGCAACCTCGATACGGAGAACTCCGATGCCGTCCTGCAGATGCTCCGCCGCTCCAATCTGGAGCTGAAGCAGACGGTTCTGATGATCACGCACAATCCCGAAGCCGCGGCCATTGCGGACCGCATCATCCACATGCGCGACGGCAGAATTCGCGGCATCGAGCCGGGCCAGGGCCACATCGGAACGCATAGCTGGTAGGACCATTCAGGGCTTTTCCCGGCGGGATTTCCGATGATCCCGCAAAATATCAGCACGCTCACAAAATTCATTGCGTGCACGTCATATCGGGTTAGACTTATTAAGGGACTCCCCGCTTTAAATCGGAAAAATGGCCACCACACTGCATACGCAAGCTGAAGGTTCCGCGTCGACGAACGGATCGAACGGCTCGGGCGCAGGCAGTATCAATGATCTCCTGACAGAAAAGCTCAACGAAGCCACGCGCGGGCTCGACACCCGCTCCGCGGTGGAAATTGCCCGCATCATCAACCAGGAAGATCAGAAGGTTGCCGGGGCCGTCAGGAAGGCCATTCCGGAGATCGCCCAGGTCATCGACATGGTGGCGCACGCGCTGCGCGAGGGCGGCCGGCTCATTTACGTCGGCGCCGGTTCCAGCGGCCGGCTCGCCGCGCTGGATGCCTGCGAGCTGCCCGCCTATTTCTCCACCAGCCCGCAGACGGTGCAGTACATCATGGCCGGCGGACCCAAGGCTCTCGCATCGCCCGTCGAGGTCAATGAGGATTCCGAAGATCTGGGCAAGCGCGACATCGCGCGCCGCCGTCCCAGCCGCCGCGATGTCATCATCGGGCTTTCCGCCAGCGGGCGCACTCCCTATGTGGTGGCCGCGCTGACCTACGCCCGCGGCCTCGGCGCCAAAACCGCCTGCATCACCTGCAATCCCGGCTCGCCGCTGGCGCTGGCCGTGGAAACCGCCATCGTGGCCGAGGTGGGCCCTGAGGTCATCTCCGGCTCCACGCGCATGAAGGCCGCCACCGCCCAGAAGATGATCACCAACATGATCACCACCGGCGCCATGACCCGCCTGGGCTATGTGTACGAGAACCTGATGGTGAACGTGCACATGCACAACTCCAAGCTGATCGAGCGGGGCATCGGGATTCTGATGCGCGCCTGCGAAGTCGGCCGCGACCAGGCCGTCGAGGTCATCAAGTCGGCCGGGCGCAGCGTGCCCGTAGCGCTGGTGATGCTGAAGGCCAGGGTGGACAAGCCGGAAGCCGTCCGCCGCCTCGCCCGCGCCGAAGGCAACGTCCGCCGCGCGATTGAAGACTCCGTGATGGACGTGTAGGCGGTCGCCTTTTCAGTAGATTCGAAAGTTCAGTTCAAGATTGATCCGCACAGGAACCGGTTTTCCGTTGAACTGCGCGGGGCTGAAGCGGAAATTCCTTGCAGCTTCCACCGCCTGCTCGTCAAGTCCCATGCCCAGCGGTCTGACGATATAAACATCCTCGGCTGTCCCGAGGTGTCCACAATCAGCCCGACTATTTCGATTCCCTGGTAATGCGCTTTCTTCGCTGCCTGGGTAAACAGCGGGTCGGCAGAGTGGAGGATGGTCGGCGGCTCCAATTTCGCCGCGCCTGACGGCATCTCCGGACTGCCCAGCCGTGACACTCCCGGAACAGATGGCGGTTCCAGTTTCGTTGTCTGATCCAGTTCGTGCCGCAGCCAGGGCCGCCAGTAATCCGGGACTTCGTCGACCAGCGCCTCGTTGAATCCGACCGAGAACACTTTGCGGAGGACGGCGTTCAGCACCTCGGGATGCTGAGGTTCCCTGGCAATGTCGACCTCCACCGTATTATGCCGCTCCCAGGGTTTGGCGCTGATACCGGCCGCCCTCCCGTAAGAAAATATGAGGCCCTCCCGCATCGCATCAATCTCCACGTTGGAGTCCGTCACCTTCACGCGGTTCACGCGCAGCGCGCTGAGCGAAAACGGCAGCACATCCGCCGTGCCTATGAGATTTCCCTGAGTGTCAAACGCCAGCTTGCACCCGTCGTACATCCCGCGGAGCATCAGGAATGGCCCCTTGAGCTGCGCCTCAACGCTTTGTGCCGTGGGTGCGGTTTGCGCGGCGCAGGCGAAAGCGCCCACGCAGCAGGCAGCGGCAACACCCGGGAATCGAATTCTCATTGTTATCTAATCTGGCATCGACAATCAGCGCAGGCAACAACAATCGTCGCATCCGCGCCCACGATCCAGCACCGTAAACCGCGCTGCCCCCGCTATACTCGTTCCAGGTCCCTGCCATGGTTGCCTCGCTGCGCTTCATCTGGAACGCGACCAGCGGTCATCGCCTGCGCCCCTGGCGCAGCGAATATGTGAAATGGCGCATCGAGACCTACTCCGGCCTGAAGGCCGATGAGCTGAAGACTCGCGACGTTCTTGCTTTTGTCTGGCGCGAGAAGGGCAATCTGCTCCGTTTCCTGCACTGGACGGACAAGATGGCTTCCTGGACGAGCCGACAGACGGGAGACTCGGGCTGACCCGCGCCATGCGCCTTCTTGCTCTCGCGCTGGTGCTCGCGGCGTTCCCGATCGCGCACGCCCGGCAGCAACCGTTTCCTGGCGAGCCGGTGCAGATGCCGCCAAAGCAGGCGCAGCCGGCCGCGCACGCGCTCCCCGAGCCGACGGATGCCAATCTGAATCCGCCCACCTTTCGCGTGAGCACCAGCCTCGTGGTGGTGCCGACGCTCGTCGAAAAGCCCAACGGGCAAATCGTCTGCGGCCTCAGCTCCGGCGACTTCGCTCTCTACGACGATGGAGTGCAGCAGAAGATCCACGTCGACGACGATCTGGACATTCAGCCGGTTTCGCTGGTGGTCTGCGTGGAGCGCGGCCGGGATGCGCCGCTGGAGTTCAACATCATCCGCCATCTGGGGCCGCTGCTCGATCTGTTTGCCGGCGGCAGCCGCGGCAATGTCGCGCTGGTGGCCTTCGACTCGCGGCCCGTGTGGGTGGATCCCTTCACCGCCAATACGGACCTGATCGCGCACGATCTGGCCAATCTGCCGGCCGGCGACGGCGGCGCGGCCATTCTGGACGCGGTGGGCTACTCCGTGAATCTGCTGGAGCAGCAGCCCCCGAATCGGCGGCGCATTCTGCTCCTCGTCAGCGAATCGCGCGACCACGGCAGCCATCACTTCGACATTCCGCATCTGGTTGAGCGCATCGGCACCAGCAACACGCTGGTGCTCAGCCTCGTTTTCGCTCCGTCCAAATCCGAGATCATCAATTGGGCGCGCGGCAACCTGGGCGACGGTCCGGAGCTTACCCTGATGGCACCGCTGCTGATGACCGTCAATGCCATGCGCCGCAACACGCCCAAAACTCTGGCCGAGCTGAGCGGCGGCGAATACGCGCCCTTTACGCGCGAGAAAGCCTTCGAGAGGCGCGTGGCGCAGGAAGCCAACCACGCCCGCAACCGCTGCATTCTCAGCTTTCATCCCACGGACCTGACGCCCGGCCTGCACGCCATTCAGGTCAAGCTCACGCGGAATTACGGCGCGCGCGTGATCGCCCGCAACAGCTACTGGGTGATCCGTCGCGACGACGCCCCGGGTGCGCCGCTGCAGCCGTGAGCGCACGCCGGCTGGCTCCGGGCTTGCGGGTCCTCGCATCTGAAACGCGGTAGATTCAGATCTCAGGAGGATTACATGGGCGAGCATGTGAAGCTGCAGGCTTTTGACGAGCACGAATTCGATGCGTACGTCGCGCGTCCCGCGGGAGAGCCGATCGCCGGCCTGGTGGTCGTGCAGGAAGCTTTCGGTGTCAATCGCCATATCCGTTCGGTGGCCGACGGCTTTGCAAAGGACGGCTTTTTCGCCGTCGCGCCCGCGCTCTATGACCGCGTCGAGCGTGGCGTGGAACTGGGCTACGCCGGGGAAGACATGCAGAAGGGGATCACGATCGCCCGCCAGATCGATCCTGCCACGGCCCTGCTGGACGTGAGCGCCGCGCTGGATTACGCGCGCCGCGAGACGGAGAAAAAAGTCGGGGTGATCGGCTACTGCCTCGGCGGATCGATGGCCTGGACGGCAGCCACGCGGCTGCATCCTGACGCCGCGGTAGGCTACTACGGCGGCTACATCGCGAAGTACGCCGAGGAACAGCCGAAGGCGCCGGTCATGCTGCACTTCGGGCTCCGGGATCAGCACATTCCCAAGGCCGAGATCGACGAGAAGATTGCCGCGGCGCATCCGGACGTCCCGATCTTCTGGTACGACGCCGGCCATGGCTTCAACTGCGACGACCGCGCCAGCTATAACCCCGAAGCCGCAAAGCTGGCTCGCCAGCGTTCGCTGGAATTCCTGAAAAAACATCTGACCGCGTGATGTTCGACGTCGGTCGCTCCCGAGCCAGGGCCTTGTAACACAGCCCTGCTTCGCGAGACTGGCTTTCCCTTTTTCACGCTACGCTTTTTAAGCATGCCCGGCCCACAACCCACCTCCGGCGAATCTTCCGCGCCGCGCGGTTTTTCCCACGCGTGGCGCGCCCTGCGTCATCGCAATTTCCGCCTCTTCTTTGGCGGCCAGACCATCTCCCTGGTCGGCACTTGGATGACGCGCATCGCAACCGCGTGGCTGGTTTACCGGCTCACACACTCCGCGCTGCTGCTGGGCACAGTCAGCTTCGCCGGACAAATTCCCACCTTCCTGCTCGCGCCTTTTGCCGGCGTTCTGGTCGACCGCTCCAATCGCCGGCATCTTCTGGTCTGGACGCAGTCGCTGGCCATGATCCAGTCGCTGCTGCTGGCGTGGCTGGCGCTGGCGCGCATCATCACCATCCCCGAGATCCTGGCGCTCAGCGCGTTTCAGGGCGTCATCAACGCCTTCGACATGCCTGGCCGCCAGGCATTCATGGTGCAGATGGTCACGCCCCAGCGAGCCAGCTCGCCGGGAGGCGGGTCGGAAGACCGCAGCGATCTCTCCAACGCCATCGCCATCAACTCTTCGATGGTGAATGTGGCGCGGCTGGTCGGCCCTTCGATCGCCGGGATCATCATCGCCGCCAGCAGCGAGGGCTGGTGCTTCCTCATCGATGGCCTCAGCTACGTCGCCGTGATTATTTCGCTGCTCATGATGCACGTCGACGCGAGGGCCGTGCGCCGTCACGCGGCTTCCATGTTCGATCAGCTTCGCGAGGGGTGGGCCTACGTCTCCACCTTCACTCCCATTCGCACCATTCTCACGCTGTTCGCGCTCATCAGCCTGATGGGCATGCCGTACATGGTGCTGATGCCGATCTTCGCCGGCAAGGTCCTGCACGGCGGCCCGCACACCCTGGGCTTCCTGATGGGTGCAGCTGGCGCGGGCGCGCTCATCTCCGCGTTTACTCTGGTGCTGCGCCGTTCGGTCCGCGGTCTCGTCAAGATGATCCCCATTGCCGCGGTGATGTTCGGCCTGAGCCTGGTGCTTTTCGGATTCTCGCGCTGGATCTGGACCTCGCTCGTCCTGATGCTCTTTGCCGGATTCGGCATGCTGCAGGGGCTGACCGTCAGCAACACCATCATCCAGACGCTGGTTCCCGAGGACAAGCGCGGCCGCGTGATGAGCTACTACACCGCGTCCTTCACCGGCATGGCGCCCTTCGGCAGTCTGCTGGCCGGCACGCTGGCGGCGTGGGTCGGCGCCCCGCGCACCGTCATGTTCACCGGATCCTGCTGCATCCTCGGCGGCCTGTGGTTCTGGTCGCGCATGCCCGCCGTCCGCCGCGACATGCGTCCCGTCTACGAGCAGCTCGGCATCATTGCTCCGGTGCCGGAAGAAGTGGAAGAGACGGGCTCGAATTAGATCGGAGCGGCTGCGGGCAGGAAAAAATCCCCGGCCGCGATCGGCCGGGGATCAGGAGGTCTTCGAACTTTCACTCACAGAGTAGAAGTCCGGCGCACCGCTGTCTTCGCGCCAAAGATCGCATTTTCCCTCCACCTTTCGATCGAGCCGCCCCGCGCACACCACACTCGGGCCGCGCGAGCTTGCACGCGTCTTCGCCAATCCTCGTGCGGCGCGGGATCCTGCCCCCCGCCGACAGCTGCCTCAGGCCGATACTTCGCGGCGCGCGGCAGGGCGGGTGCGGACGTTCTCGGCACTGTGGCTGTTGCCGTTCTGCTGGGGCGTCAGCAGCACGCGCCGCAGCGCCCGGATCAGCTCCGGCCCCGTCTCTTCCAGCTCCCGCAGGTGCCAGGCCGCCAGCGAGGCCAACAGCTTCTCACCGAGAGGTGTCATGCGCAGCAGGATGCGCCTGTGATCGGTGGGGTCCGGGCAGCGCCGCAGCAGTCCCTGCTCAATGGTGCGGTCCACCAGTTCCACCGCGCTGTTATGCTTCAGCAGCATGCGCGCGGCGACGTTAGCGATGGTTGGATCCAGCTCCTCCGGCATGCCCCAGATGCACTGCAGCAACTGATACTGCTGCGCCCGCACCCCGGCGGCGTCGGCCGTCAGGCTGCTGAAGTGCAGAAATTTCCGCAACTGAAAGCGGAACTCCGCCAGCCTGCGCATTTGCGCGCGGGTGAGCGGGATCGGTTCGCTGGATGGGGAACGGCCGTAGGAGGCGACGGGATGGATTCCGCGGTTCTCGGCTTGCATCATGCCAACATCGTAGCACGATATATCGTGCTACGATGCTTGAACGTCTTCCGGCTGCCCCTCGGTGCCCGGATCGGCCAGGATCGCCCGGGCGTCTTCCGCGTCCTCCTGGCTGACCTGCAGCTGCAGCGGCCCCAGCCCCGGCTCCATGATGCGCGCATTCTCTCCGGACAGGAAAACCTCGATTCCCGCCGATTCCAGGCGCAGCTTCGCCATTTCCGCTTCCAGCGGCTCAACAAAGTTCGCAATTGTCACCACGTCTGCCATAAATCCCCCCGGGCTCGTTTCTCCTGTCGCAGAGTACCACTCTGCACTTCAGTGCGCCGCGCCGCCTCCCCGGCGGTTTCTGAAGCCGCTGTAGAATAAGGAGTTCTCCGGAGGATTTCCGCTTTGATTCCGCGCTATACCCGCGCTCCGATGGGCGCTGTCTGGAGCGAGGAAAGCAAATTCCGCGCCTGGCTGGAAGTCGAAACCGTGACCAGCGAAGTCCTCTCCGAGGACGGGCTGGTTCCCGCGGCAGCTGCCCGCGCCATCCGCGAGCGCGGCGGCTTCGACCTGGAGCGCATGCACGCCATCGAGTCCGAAGTTCGCCACGATGTCATCGCCTTCACCACCGCGGTGGCCGAAAAGGTCGGCCCCGAGGCGCGCTGGCTGCACTTCGGCCTCACCTCCAACGACGTGGTGGACACGGCGCAGGCCCTTCAGGTCAAAGCCGCCTCCGCCATCCTGCGCGAAGACATCGACCGCCTGCTCGGCGTGCTGAAGGCCCGCGCCCTCGAATTTAAGAACACGCCCACGGTCGGCCGTACCCACGGCATGCACGCCGAGCCCACCACTTTTGGCCTCAAGGTGCTGAACTGGTACGCCGAGATGCGGCGCAATCGCGAACGCTTCGAGGCCGCCGCCGAGCAGATGCGCGTGGGCAAGCTCTCGGGCGCCGTCGGGACCTTCGGCCACCTCAGCCCGCACCACGAGGAGCGCATCTGCGAACGCCTCGGCCTGGTGTCCGCGCCCATCGCCACGCAGGTTATCCAGCGCGACCGCCACGCGTACTACGTCGCCACGCTGGCGGTGCTGACCGCGACCCTCGACAAGATCGCTACGGAAGTGCGCCACCTGCAGCGCACCGAGGTGCGTGAGGTCGAAGAGTATTTCTCGCCGAAGCAGAAGGGCTCCTCGGCCATGCCGCACAAGCGCAACCCGATCACCGCGGAGCAGATCTGCGGCCTGGCGCGCGTGGTCCGCGCCAACTCCCAGGCTGCTCTGGAAAACGTCGCCCTCTGGCACGAGCGCGACATCTCCCACTCTTCAGTGGAGCGCATCATCCTGCCCGACTCGACCATCCTGGCCGACTACCTGCTCGCCAGGACCGCCGACCTCATCGAGAAGCTGGTGGTCTACCCTGCGCGCATGAAGAAGAATCTCGACTCCACCGGTGGCCTGATCTTCAGCGGCCAGCTCCTGCTCGATTTAGCTGAAGCCGGCATGTCGCGCGAGGACGCCTATCGGCGGGTGCAGCAGCACGCGATGAATGCCTGGCAGAACGACCTCGTCTTCCGCGAGCTGGTCGCTGCCGATCCCGAGGTGTACACGCGGCTCAGCCCGGAAAAGCTGGCGCAGACCTTCGATCTCGGCCGCCAGCTCGGCAACGTGGATGCCATCTTCGAGCGGGTGCTGGCAGGCGAGGCCTAGGACCATGCCGGAGCAACAGAGCCTCACCCTCACCGTCGCACTCACCGGCGCCAGCGGCTCGGTCTTCGGGAGTGCGCTTCTGGCCGCCCTCGACGCCGATCCGCGCGTCGGCCGCGTGCACTTCGTTCCTTCGGAGAATTCGCTGCGCGTGATTGTGGAAGAGCTGGGGATCTCCGGCCGCAATGGACTCCTGGAAAAGCTCCTCGGCCACACCTCGGCGAAGATCGTGCAGCACGCGGAATCCGATATCGGCGCGCCCATCGCCAGCGGCAGCTATTCCACCGCCGGCATGATCGTGCTGCCGTGCAGCATGGGCACGCTGGCCGGTATCTCGAACGGCATGGCCGGGAACCTGATCGAGCGTGCCGCCGACGTCTGCCTCAAGGAGCGTCGGCCGCTCATTCTCTGCCTGCGCGAGACGCCCTTCAACAAAATTCATATCCGGAACATGGGCCTCGCCGCGGACGCCGGAGCCACCATCTTTCCCGTCATGCCCGCCTTCTACAACCACCCCGCGAATTCGACCGAGATGGCGCGCCAGTTTGTCTTCCGCGTGCTCGCGCACCTCGGGCTGCCGCAGCCTGGCGCGTATGTCTGGAAGCCGGAGGCGCACTAAGGCCAGGCGCTCAGCCTTCAGTCCAGGAGCGCGACAGCCTCGGCCAGCGAAGCAGCCACAGCATCGGCCAGTTCCGCAGCCTGCGTGGCGGCGGCTTTCCCCGTCTCCGGATCGCCTTCAATAAAAATGGACCGCGTACCCAGGTTGCGCGCCGCCTGAATATCGGAAAGGGAATCGCCGATGACTACACTGTTCTCTGCCGAGGCGTCCGGAAAGTCGCGAAACGCCTGGCGGAAGAGGCCGGTCTTCGGCTTTCGGCAATCGCACGCATCAAGATCGTGCGGGCAATAATAGAAGGCGTCGATGTGTGCGCTGTGCGCTGCCAGGTGCTGCTGCAGCTGCGCATGCAGCGCCTCCACGTCGCCGGCGGTGTAGCGACCGAGAGCAATGCCACGCTGGTTCGAGACGACCACTGCGCGGCGCCCGGCCCGATTCAGCGCCGCGATAGCCTCTTCCACGCCAGGGAGCAGATGGAACTCGCTCCAGCGGCCAATGTACTCGCCCTCCGGCGCCTTCCGGTTCAGGACGCCATCGCGATCGAGGAAGATACAACGGATGCCATGGAAAAGAGGGTTCACCGTGGGCGGAGTCTCGCAGGATTGGCGCTGGACGCAGCTAGTATGATAGCGAAGAATCCTCAGCGAATTGCACCGGTCGCGCGCGGGCCGATGGCGGGAGCAGGTATGGCAGAAATGCCGGACAAGAAACAGGTGTTTGCGTCGGCCATCGCCGAGCATCTGGCGGTGATCGAAGCGCTGGGCGGACAGCAGCCGGTGCTGGAGCGGGTTGCCGCGGAAATGGCCCAGGCCCTGCTGCGCGGCAACAAGGTGCTGTGGTGCGGGAACGGCGGCAGCGCGGCCGATTCCCAGCATTTGGCCGCGGAGCTGGTGGGTCGCTTTCGCCGCGAGCGGCGCGCGATGCCCTCGATCGCGCTTACCACGGATACCTCCATCCTGACTGCGATCGGCAACGATTACGGCTATGAGCAGGTCTTCCGCCGCCAGGTAGAAGCGCTGTGCGTGGCCGGCGATGTGCTGGTGGGCCTGTCCACCTCCGGCAACAGCCGGAACGTCTGCCTCGCGCTGGCGGAAGCGCGCGCGCTGGGGGCTTTGACCGTGGCCTTCACCGGCGCGGGCGGCGGAGCCATGAAGCAAATCGCCGATATTGTCCTGTGCATCCCTTCGCGGGATACTGCGCGCATTCAGGAAGGGCACATCCTCTGCGGGCACATGCTCTGCGACTGGGTAGAGCTGGAGTTTTGCGCGCGCACCGCATCGGAAAAGGGAAGCCTGACGCGATGATCCAGGATCTCCATTGCGCCATTCAGTGCATTCAGGGTGACCGGCATCGGGTGCGTGTGCGCCGCGTACCGACGTGATCGTGAGGGGTGGCGACTATGCCGAAGACGCCATCGTCGGCGCTCAGGAAGTGCGTTCCCGGGGAGGACGCGTCAGGATCGTGCCCATCGCAGAAGGATTCGGCACCACCAGGCTGATCGCGCGCGCGAATCCGTCTGAGTCCGCCGGCGACCCCTCACGCCGGCCCGCGCTTCAGTGAGCCACGGCCGCCGGGACCCCGTCCTTCTGGAACATCTGGCGGATGCCGCGCATCGCCTGGCGCGTGCGCTCCTCGTTCTCGATCAGCGCAAAGCGCACGTGCCCGCCGCCGTATTCGCCGAAACCTATGCCCGGGCTCACCGCGACCTTCGCGTCGCGCAGCAGCTTGGTTGAGAATTCCAGCGACCCCAGCGAACGGTACGGCTCCGGGATCGGCGCCCACACGAACATCGTGGCCTTCGGCGAGGCCACTTCCCACCCCGCCTTGTTCAGTCCCGCGACCAGGCAGTCGCGCCGCCGCCGGTAGGTGTCGCGAATCTCCGCGACGCAGTCCTGCGGACCTTCCAGCGCGAGGATGGATGCCACCTGAATGGGCGTAAAGGTCCCGTAGTCGAAGTAGCTCTTCAGCCGCGCCAAAGCGGTCACCAGCTCAGCGTTGCCGACCATGAATCCCACCCGCCAGCCGGGCATGTTGTAGCTCTTGGAAAGCGTGAAGAATTCCACCGCCACTTCCCTGGCTCCGGGCACCTCCAGCACCGACGGCGCACGATATCCGTCGAAGACGATGTCCGCGTAGGCGAGGTCGTGCACCAGCCAGATGCCGTGCTGCCGGCACAGCGCGACCACCCGCTCGAAGAATTCGAGGTCCACGCACTGCGTCGTCGGATTCGCCGGAAAATTCAGGATCAGCATCTTCGGCCGCGGAACCATCAGCGGGATCGCCGTCTCCAGTTCCGCCAGAAACGCGGTTGAGTCGTGGATGGGCACGCTGCGGATGGTCGCGCCTGCAATCACCGGCCCGTAGATGTGGATCGGATAGCTGGGATTCGGCACCATCACCACATCGCCCTGGTCCAGCGTGGCCAGGCACAGGTGCGCGATGCCCTCCTTGGAGCCAATGGTGACGATCGCTTCCTTGTCGGGATCGAGCGCGACGCGGTAACGCTGCTGATACCAGTTGCAGATGGCGCGGCGCAGGCGCGGAATGCCCCTGGACAGCGAGTAGCGGTGCGTCTCCGGCCTGCGCGCGGCCTCGATCATCTTGTCCACAATGTGCTGCGGCGTTGCGCCGTCAGGATTGCCCATCCCGAAGTCGATGATGTCCTCGCCGCGGTGCCGCGCGGCCGCCTTCAGCTCGCCGGTGATGTTGAAGACGTAGGCGGGAAGCCGCCTGATGCGGGGAAACTCGTGCACGGTGCCCTCAGAGGTGGTCTCTCATGAGTTTCGCACGACCGTTGTCCAGCCGGTCACGGCGCCGGAAATCCAGGGACCGCGGCACCCGACCGAATCTGATCGACGGGAACCTCCATCGCCCCCGCGGCGTCGCCGGTTACGTCGTGGACGCCGAGCCGCAGGAAATAATGGCCCTTCACCGGCACGGCAATGTGCGTCATCCACGGCAGCCCCTGCTCGAGCATCCGCAGGCAGAGTGCATCGTTGAAGTCGAATTTCGTGTTGTCCTCGATCGTGTTCACAATGTCGCCGTGGGCATCGTAGAGCACCGCGACAAAGTCGACATTCCCGTGATGACGGCCGTCCGCCGTTGGCGTCAGTTCGAGGTTGCGCCCGCTGGCGTTGAAAAGGATGTCATACGTCCGGAACGGTTTGTGCTGCCACGGCTGAGCGAGATAGTTGTTCGCGGGCATGGGATCGTGTTTGTCGATCTTCTCCACCGTGGCTTCAGGGTGGATGCTCGCAACAAAGACAATCTCCGTCGGCGGCACCGCGCCCAGCTGCATAACGGCGCCAAATCCTCCTTGCTTCGGCTGGCGGATCAATGCGCCGACCGGAATGAGCGGCGTACTCGCAACCGTCGGGGTGGGCGCCCCAACCGGAGCCGCGTTTCCGCCACTCACCGGCTTCACCGCAGCCTTGCCGTGGCGGCGCTTCAGCGCCCGCTGGACGGGGCGGTCCCGATTCAGTGCGTAATACCCGTGCCGGTACTCCAGCTGCGCCACCGGCCGATCGACGGTCAACGTGATATTCCGGTACTCGCCCTGCCATTTCGTGTTGGTGGTGGAGTACGCCAGCGTGTAGTACCCCGACGTCTCACTGGTAACTTTGGCGATCACCGAACCGACGTCGTTGAGGTTATAGAAGGCCTGGCCGCCGGTTTGGCGCGCCACCAGTTCCAGATTGTCGTCGTTCTCGTTCTGGCGGTAGAAATACCGCGTCGTGCTGAAGCCAGGGCGTCCGGCTCGCGCCGCTGAGAATCCCGGAGGGGCCTTCAGCCCGCGCGCATCCACCGGATACACGGCCACCCGGCTCGTCGTGAGCGCGGCCGTCAGATTGTCCAGATCGTCCGCGGGATCGTCCCCCGCGACCGAGAAGCTGTCATGAAACGGATCGCCAAAGCCGTAGCCGCGGAGGGTCATCGGCGCTTCGCCCGTGAACCAGATCAGGTTCTTCCGGCCGGGAAATCCGGCCAGATAGCGCCCCATCATCTTCATTCCGTCGCGCAGGATCTCCGCCCGCGCGCGCCGGTACTGCCCGTAGTCGCCGTGGATCGGCTTCGACAACGACGGAATGTCCCGCCTGCTCTCCGCGGCCGCCAGCAGCACCCGCGGATCAGAGGTAAATCCCTGAATCAGGTGCATCTCCGTGTCCAGCTGGAAAATGGCGATGGGTACGCCCGGCTGCATGTGGCGAAAGCAGCGGATCAGCTCCTGGCGGAGGTACTGCTGCGCAACGATGGGCGTATCGAGCGCATCCAGCAGGATCACCGTGGCCACATTGGTGTTGGCCACGGGCGTGTAGTTGGTGAAAGTATTCGGCGGCAGCGCCGGTATCGTCTCCATCCGCGCCAGCTCAGCCGGCGTCATCGGCCCGTGCCACCTCAGGCTTCGAATGGTCTGCGGCGCGCCCTCCTCGGTCACGCTGAAGTCCGCCGCGGTCAGGCCCGGGATCGGATTGCCGGCGTGGTCGATGACCACGACGTCGAGGAGAACTTCCTGTACGGAAATGTGGTAGGTGAGGGTTGGCGCGGTCTGCGGGGCGGCGTCCGGAGCTGGCTGCTGAGCAACGGCGCCGGTCAGCAGCGCCGCGAGCGGGAGACAGCGGAGTAGGCGCAGAGCAGGCAAGCAATCTCTCCCACAGCCATGGGCACGGAGACAGCCGGGTTCCGATGCTGGTTCACCGGACGGCCCAATCATACCGTGGGACGCGGCTCGCGGCGTTAACTTTTCTGTTATGGATCGGAACCCGGAGCGATTCCGGGCGTCGAACTCTCGGTTCGGAATCGGCTGCGGCGGTGCTTCATGGATTCGCAGCCGGCGCGCTGGCTTGCCCTAATACTGCTTGTGCTTCACGAAATCGTTGCCGATGGTGTTGTAGTCCTTCTTCATGGTCTTGCCGAAGCTGTGCATCTCGCTGGCCACCGACAGAGCCACCAAAGCCGCGAGGAGCGCGTATTCGACCACGTCCTGTCCCGTTTCGTCCTGCCACAGATTTTTGAGGGAGTTGATTGTGCGCTGCAAAATGGAATTCCTCCTGAACGCTGGAATGGCTCTCAGCTGGGAGGCTTCCATTGCAGAAACACGTAACGGAAGCTGATACAGGTGTTCGCCCCGGGCCGGCTGATCTCAATGGTCCATCCGTGGCAGCGACCACCCCGGATTGCGCATTACCCTTGTAATCCCAATGAGGTTACCCATGGGTCGCGGGGCTCAGTCAGGACCGGTTCGGGCGCCTCTTCCGGGAAGTGCGCCTGCGGGAGACGAATTTATGAGCCATGGCGAGCAGATCGTGCATGAGTTCCGGCGTGCAGTGGGCGAGGCGGACGAGGACCGCGTCGTAGCCGAGGTAGTGGTCCGGCGCGTAGTAGAGGTCGGGCGCTTCGGCCAGCAGAGCCGGCCGCTCGGCACGGTCCATGCGGATGAGGAACGAGCCGGGCTCGGCAGATTTGTTGGTTGGGACGCAGGCCATCAGCTCTCCGCAAACCTTCAGCGCAGGCGCGCCCCATGAAGTCGTCTCCCTGACGTCGGGGAACGAGCGTCCAATGCGGAGAGCGTCAGCGAGGTTGAGAGGCATGGAGTGAGGATAGCGCGGCGGCGTTTCGTTGAGGGGGGTACCGCCGCAGAGGTCCTGGCCGCGCAGCGCATGGGAGCGGCACATGCGTCCGGAGAGGGTGAGGGAGCGGCAGCGAATGGAGGGCGGCCGGAGAACGGGGTTGTCGGCGATGGCCTGGGAGGCGGAGGAAATTAGTTCCTTTCAGAGTTCAGAGCACAGAGTTCAGAGCACAGAGCGCAAAGCGCGTTCAGCGATCAGCGGTCAGCGTTCAGAAAAACAACGACCGGGGAAAAAGGAAAAAGCCGCGTTGGGCGCGGCCTCTTGCTCGACTATTTCCAGTTCTGCTGAACTTTTTGCTCTATTGAGTTCAGAATATCTGGTTGAAAGATTTAACCCGCCAAATATCTCTGCTGGATTTGGTGGAGAAAGTGAGTGGAATGAACAAGAGTTACTTCGGTGCGGGCGGTGGATGCTTGACAGTTTTTTGAGCGGCAGGGGTTGCGGGTCAGGGCGGGCAGACCAGGTGGGCAATTCGTACAGTTCTTGTTCAGGAGACAGTGATGAAGCGGTACACCCTGCTGATGCTTCTGGGAGCATTGGTGTTCTGGTCAGGACCTGGGGCGCAGGCAAAAACAATTAAGGGAGACGCCTATCTGGGTACAGCCGCGCAGGCCAGAGCCTCTATGGCCCCAATAACCCCGGCATGAACGGCTTGCAGTTTGCGCTGCAGGTGAGTCCGACACGCTTTGTGGGCGTCGAAGGCGATATTTCGCATTACAGCCTCGAGGCCGGCTCCGGCGGCCAGCACAGGTGACGCTGATCATGTTGGATTCGCGGGCCACTGTTCAGGCTGCGGGGGTGGAGATCTTCGCGCACGCGCTGGGCGGGTTGGGCCTGGAGTCCGACAACGAGGTGTACGGGCTCGGAACGTCTCACAGCCATTTCGGGAGCTACGCTTTTCGCGGAGGCGCCGACGCGCCGATGGTTTCCCACTTCAAGCTGCGCGTGACGGGCGACTACCTGAACTCGACCATCACGCCGACGTCGGGACCGGACGAAACGCCTTCCCACTACCGGTCGGGGTGGGCGTCGCGTACCATTTTTAGATTTATATGGATGGCCTTTGCTGGCGCAAAGGCCGACGGTTTGAGTTGTCGGCTGCGGCCCGGCAGAGCCGGTGCCGCGTGTTGCCGGCGCCTGCGGCAACACGCGACCGGATCTTCCGGATCAATTTCGAACAATTGGCGGAAATTACCAGAAATCTTATTGCAAGCGAAGGAGTCATCCGAGAAGCTGAGTGTGGAATCACCGGCGACCGGGCTTCAGGATGCCGGGAGTCAGTCCAGATCGTCGTCGGCGACGGCGGCGACTGGGACGCCGCCCTGGCGTTTCGCCAGCAGGTAGCCGCGGATGAAGGGGTCAAGGCCGCCGCCCAGAACCTTGTCGACGTCGCCGGTTTCGACGCGGGTGCGCAGGTCCTTCACCATGCGATAGGGCTGGAGGACGTAGTTGCGGATCTGGGAGCCGAAATTGATGTCGAGCTTGGAGTCCTCGAGCTTTTTGGTCGCGGCCTGCTTCTTTTCGAGTTCGTACTCATACAGGCGCGAGCGCAGCATCTTCATCGCCTTGTCGCGGTTCTTGTGCTGGGAGCGCTCGTTCTGGCACTGGACAACGATGTTGGTGGGGAGGTGGGTGATGCGGACGGCCGAGTCTGTGGTGTTGACGTGCTGGCCGCCCTTGCCGCCGGAGCGGTAGGTATCGACGCGGAGCTCGTCGGGCTTGATGTCGATCTGGATGGAGTCATCGATTTCCGGCGAGACGAAGACCGAGGCGAAGCTGGTGTGGCGGCGCTTGGCCTGGTCGAAGGGCGAGATGCGGACGAGGCGGTGGACGCCGGTTTCGCCGGAGAGCAGGCCGAAGGCGTAGTCGCCGGTGATGGTGAAGGTGGCGGACTTGATGCCGGCCTCTTCGCCGTCCTGGTAGTCGTTCATTTCGGATTGAAAGCCCTGCTGCTCGGCCCAGCGGAGATACATGCGCATGAGCATCTCGGCCCAGTCCTGAGACTCGGTGCCGCCGGCGCCGGGATGGACGGTGACGATGGCGTTGAGGGGGTCGGTATCGCCGGAGAGCAGGGTGCGGGTCTCGAGCTGGTCGGCGAAGGCGGCGAGGTCTTTGATCTCGTGTTCGAGATCGACGAGGATTGCCACGACCTCCTGGGAGTTTTCCGGTCCGGATTCGCGGGCCAGCTCGAAGTACGCCTCAATGTCGCCGGAGCGGCGGGCCAGCTCAGCATCGTCGGCGAGCTGAGACTCGATGCGCTTGCGCTCCCGCATGAGCGGCTGGGATGCGGCGGGGCTCGACCAGAGACCGGGGTCGGCTAATTTTTGTTCGAGGACGGCCAGATCGGAGCGGAGACGGGCCTGGTCAAAGATACTCCCGCAGACCGCGGACTTTTTCGCGGACGGGAGCGTAGGCGAATTCGAGATCGGAAAGCATGCAGAAATTCTAGCGTACAGGGGATGGGGTGCAGGGTATAGCGGGCGGCGATGAAGCGGTCAGCAGCCAGCAGGATAGCGGCGAAGCAGGAGCGGTCAGTGATTGGCGATTAGCAGGCGGCGGCGGAGGCCCACGAGCAGTGCGCCCACGATGAGGCCGCAGCAGAACCAGGCGAAGAGGTCGCCGTGGCGCGTGTAGAAGGTGAGATCGGAGCGGTATCCGTAGCGCGCGATGAGCGTGGTGAGGGTGCGGCGCGGGGCGGAGACGGTGACGCGGCCACGGGGATCGATGGCAGTGGTGACGCCGGAGTTGGTGTCGAGGAGAAGCCAGCGGTGGTTCTCGATGGCGCGCATGCGGGTCATGTCGAGATGCTGCCACGGAGCGCTGGTGTCGCCGTACCAGCCGTCGTCGGAGAGATTGACGAGGACCTGGGCGCCGTTGCGGGCGAAGTGGCGGACTTCGTCTCCAAAGATGGATTCGTAACAGATGAAGGCACCGAAGCTGTGGCTGTCGGTGCGGAAGACGACGCGGGCGTGGCCGCGCTGAAGATCGACGAGCTGATGCGTGAGCTTGTGGGCGAAGAAGAAAAGGCTGCGGTAGGGGACATATTCGCCGAAGGGTACGAGGTGGATCTTGTCATAGCGTCCGGCAACGGAGCCGTCGGCGCGAACGAAGAGCGCGGAGTTGTAGTAGCCGGTGGGGTCGATGCCGGCCATGCCGACGATGAGCGGGGCGCGAGCGGCGTGGGCGATGGCGGCCATGGCGGCGAGCGTCTCGGGATCGTTGCTGGCGAACCAGGAGCCGGTTTCAGGCCAGAGGACGACGCCGGGGGGCGGTGTGTTCTGCGGGCAGGCGCGTGGGGGCGGGGGAGTGTGGGCTTTGGGCATGCCGGCGTAAGCCGGGGTGCAGGTGAGCTGGGCCTGCTCGATGAGCCAGGCGGCGGTGCCGTTCCACTGCGCGCCGTGCCAGGACTGATCGGCCTCAACATTATCGTTGGGCTGGAGGAGAACAGCGTAGGCGGAGGTGGGTGACGGCGGGAGGGAAATGAAGGCTCCGCAGGCGAGGATGAAGGCGGCGAGGAGGCCGGTGAGTCCGGAAATCAGACGCATGCGGCGCGCAGGCGAGAGCAGAGCGGCGGCGAGTAGCGCGTTGACGGCGACGAGGGCGAAGGAGATGCCGTAGACGCCGGTGACGGGCGCGAGTCGCGTGAGCCAGAGGTTGTTGACCTGGGAGTAGCCGAACTGATCCCAGGGGACGGAGGTGATGCGGGCGGCGGCGAGATCGAGAGCGGTCCACAGGAAGTTCGCGAGGAAAAGTGCGCCGATCAGGCCGAAGCGGCGGCGGAAGAAGGCGAGGGCCAGGCCGAAGAGTCCGAAATAGAGGCCGAGGACGGCGCTGAACAGGAATACGATGCCGGCCGATCCGATGGCGGGGACGTGGCCGTAGAGGCGCATGGTCCTGTAGATCCAATAGCAGTTGAGGACGTACCAGAGGAGTCCGCAGAGATAGCCGGTGAGCGCGGCGCGGCGGAGATAGCGGGGATGGGCGGCGTTGCCCGCGGCGAGCAGCGCGACGAGCAGCGGGACCAGGGCGATCCAGGCAAGGATTGGCTGCCAGGGATGCAGCGGACCGGCGATGGGGAAGCAGAGATCGAGCAGAACGGAGGAGACGAGCGCGAGGAGCAGGGAGGGCCACAGAGCGGAGCGGGTGGACTGCTCGGCCTGCAGGGACGGAGTACCGAGGCGGGAGGCCACGGCGAAGGGGCTAATCCCTGCCGAGGAGCTCGTGGAGATCCTCAGCGAAGCTGATGACGATGACGAGGAGGGAGCCGGCGCTGCCGATGAAGAAGAGCCAGACAGCAAGGCGCATGGCGGCATGGGCGAGGGCGAGCACAGGAAAATTGTAAACCAGGGTGGAAGCAGTCAGGGATAAGACGGTCAGGGATAAGGCGGTTAGGGATGAGACGGACAGCCGGGCCAGGATGCACGAAAAGTGATGAATATCCGGGGAGGCGCATGCTAGGATGAGGCATTCGATCGGGAAATTTGCGGGATTTTGAGGGGCGATGAGCGAAGGCGTATCCATTGCCGTGGTGGGGTCGGGCTACGTGGGCCTGGTCGCCGCGGCGTGCTTTGCGGAGATCGGACACCGCGTGGTGTGCGTCGACAACGATGAAGCGAAAGTGCAGATGCTGCGCGAGGGCGGCGTGCCGATCCACGAGCAGTACTTGCCGGAGCTGCTGAACCGGCACCGGGCGAACCGCGTGGAGTTCACGACCGATCTGAAAGCGGCGGCAAAGGGGGCGCAGGCGATCTTCATCGCGGTGGGAACCCCTCAGGGCGAGACAGGCAGCGCGGATTTGTCGTATGTGGACGCTGTGGCCAGCGAGATTGCGCGCTCGATCGAAGACTACAAGGTGATTGTGGAGAAGAGTACGGTTCCGGTGTACACGAACGAGTGGATTCGGAAGGTGATGGAGCGGAACGGAGTTCCGCAGGATCTGTTCGACGTGGCGTCGAATCCGGAGTTTCTGCGCGAAGGAACGGCGGTGACGGATTTTCTGCACCCCGACCGGATTGTACTGGGGGCGGAGACAGAACGGGCCGCGGCGGTGCTGCGGGCGATCTACGAACCGCTGACCTCCGGGGCGTATTACGGCGTGGAACATGCGGTGCCGGGGTCGCGGAAGACGAACGATCCGCCGCCGGTGCTGCTGACCACGACCAAAGCGGCGGAGATCATCAAGCACGCGTCGAACGCGTTTCTGGCGACGAAGATTTCATTCATCAACGTGGTGGCGAACATCTGCGAGGCGGTGGGCGCGGATGTCGAGGACGTGGCGCGGGGCATGGGGATGGACAGCCGCATCGGGCCGAAGTTTTTGCGGGCGGGGATCGGATACGGCGGATCGTGCTTCCCTAAGGATGTGGCGGCGTTCCGGCAGGTGGCGGAGCAGATGAACCTGGACTTCGGGCTGCTGGGGGAAGTGGAGAAGATTAACGCGGAGCAAAAACGGCGGTTCTTCCAGAAGGTGCGGTCGGCGCTGTGGACGTTCCGCGGCAAGAAGATTGCAGCGCTGGGACTGGCGTTCAAGGGCGGGACGGACGACATCCGCGAGTCGCCGGCGCTGGAAATTGTGGAACTGATGCTGCGCGAGGGCGCGCTGGTACGGGCGTACGATCCGGCCGCGGCGGCGCGCGCGATCGAGGTGATTCCGCCGGGGCCGCAAATGCGCTATATGGACGATCCCTACGAAGCGGCACGGGATGCGGACGCGGTGGTGATCCTGAATGACTGGCAGGAGTTCGCGGAGCTGGATCTGCAGCGGCTGCGCGCGTCGCTGCGCTATCCGATTGTGGTGGATGGGCGGAATCTGTTCGATGGTGGGGCGATGGCAGCGCAGGGATTCACGTATCTGAGCGTAGGGCGGCCGGGCGCGCATCCGGCGCGCGAGGCGAGCACGGCGAAGGACGCGACGCGCTCGGTGACGCCGCAGGCAGCGGTGCCGGGGCTGCACCAGGACGAGCCGCGGAGCCGTACAGCGCGGGTGTGATGCGGCGCAGGCCCGCTGCGGCGAGAGACGTTCAGCCGGTGAGGCGGACGAGCTGTTCGGCTTCGACGCGGGGACCGAGTATGGAAACCTTCGGCACCTGGCCGCGCGCCATGGCGACTTCGTCGCATTTGTAGAGGCGCGGGCAGTTCTGGCAATCCTTGAAAATCTTGTCGGGCAGGGCGGCGCGGTCCTCGACTTCGCGGAATCCGTAGCGGAAGAAGAAGTCGGGGATCCGGGTGAAGAGGCAGACGCAGCCGACGCCGTGCTCCTCGGCTTCGTTCAACAGGGCCTGGAGCAGTTCGCCGCCGACGCCGTGGCTCTTGGCCTCGGGGCGGACCACGATCGAACGGACCTCGGCGAGATGCGGGCCGTAGAGGTGCAGCGCGCCGCAGCCGAGAAAGATGCCGCCTTCGGACTCGGCGACGGTGAAGTCGCGGACATTCTCGCAGATCTCGGCAAAGGGACGGCGGAGGAGGGTGCCGTCGAAGGAGAGACTGTTGACCAGCTCGTAGACATTGGTGGCGTCCTGGAGGCGGGCCTTACGCACGCGCATGGCTGTCCTCCGGTTCGGCTTCAGGGCTGATTCCGTAACGAGCGGCGAGGGTCTGCACGCGGGTCTGCGCGTCCGCAAGAGCGGCGCGCACGCGATGGCGCGCGGTCCCGCCAGGGACGTCGTGGCAATCGAGGGTGGCCTGGAGGGAGATGGCGACGAAGAAATCCTCGTCGAACTCTTCACCATACCTGCGGAGCTCGTAGAGGGAAAGGTCGCCGAGCTCGCAGCCTTTGTCGACGCAGTAGCGGACGGCGTTTCCGATTTTCTCGTGGGCGGTGCGGAAGGGCACGCCCCTGTGGACGAGGTACGTGGCGGCGGCCATGGCGTTGAGGAAGCCAGTTTGCGTGGCGGCCGTCATGCGGTCGTGGCGGAAGTGGAGCGCACGGGTGAAGGGCGGCAGCAGGGCGAGAATGCCGGAGAGCGTGTCGGCGACCGCGAAGACGGGCTCCTGGGTTTCCTGCATGTCCTTGTTGTAGGCAAGGGGCAGTCCCTTGAGGAGCGTGGCGAGGGTGGCCGCCGCGCCGAGGAGACGACCGCTCTTGCCGCGCAGCAGCTCGGTGAGGTCGGGATTCTTCTTTTGGGGCATGGCGCTGGAGCCGGTGGAGAATTCCTCCGGGAGATCGAGGAAGGCGAACTCCGATGTGGAGTAGAGCGTGAGCTCTTCGGCGAAGCGCGAGAGATGTATGCCGAGAGTTGAGGCGGCCTGGGCGAATTCGAGGGCGAAGTCGCGGTCGGAGGTCGCGTCCATGCTGTTGGCGGTGGGCGCGGTGAAATTGAGCTCGCGGGCGGCGATGGAGCGATCGAGGGCGAGGGTCGCGCCGGCGACAGCTCCGGAGCCGAGAGGACAGAAGTTGAGACGGGAGCGGCAGTCGTCGAAACGCGAGATATCGCGCAGGATCATCTCGACGTAGGCGAGCAGCCAGTGGGCGACGAGGACCGGCTCGGCGCGCTGGAGGTGGGTGTAGGCGGGCATCGCGGAGGTTTCGACTTCGTCAGCGAGCTCGAGCAGCGCGATGGCCCATTCCGTGAGCTTCGCATTGGCGGCGTCGATGGCGTCGCGGACGAAGAGGCGCAGGTCGGTGGCGATCTGCTCGTTGCGGCTGCGGCCGCTGTGGAGCCTGAGGCCGAGCGGGCCGAGGGCTTCGGTGAGGCGCAGCTCGACAAAGTGGTGGATGTCCTCAGCCTGGGGATCGTCGCGGACGTCGGCGGGGCGGGCGGAGTAGTCCGTGCCGATGGCTTTGAGAGTGCGGACGATCCGGGAACAGTCGTCGTCGGTGAGGACGCCGGCAGCGCGGAGGGCGAGCGCATGCGCCGAGCTCGCTTGCAGTTCCGCACTGAGGAGCCGCCAATCGAAGCGAATGGAGCGCTGCCACTGATCGAAGAATGCATCGGGGGCCGCGCGGAAGCGGCCGGACCACATTTTGGCGGGTTGTTCGGTCATGAAGCTTCCTCGCCTTTCGTGGTTCCGCTGTTGAGTTGGGGCATCTCCGAGCCTTTGCTCAGGGTGATGAGGCCGCTCTGGGCGTAAGTCATCAGCTTGGCACGGGTGTCGGTGATGTCGAGATTGCGCATGGTGAGCTGGCCGATGCGATCACGGGGAGAGAACGCGGAGTCGGTCTTCTCCATGCTGAGGCGCTCGGGGTGAAAGGTGAGATTGGGCGACTCGGTATTCAGGATCGAGTAGTCGTTGCCGCGGCGCAATTCGAGAGTGACCAGGCCGGTGATGGGGCTGGCGACCCAGCGCTGCGCGGATTCGCGGAGCATGATGGCCTGGGAATCGAACCAGCGTCCCTGATAGAGGAGGCGGCCGAGCTTGCGGCCGTTCTCGCGGTACTGCTCGATAGTGTCCTCGTTGTGAATGCCGGTGATGAGGCGCTCATACGCGATGAAGAGCAGGGCCAGGCCGGGCGCCTCGTAGATGCCGCGGCTCTTGGCCTCGATAATGCGGTTCTCAATCTGGTCGCTCATGCCGAGGCCGTGGCGGCCGCCGATGCGATTGGCTTCAAGCAGCAGCTCGACCGGGTCAGGGAATTCCGTGCCGTTGAGAGCGACGGGAAGGCCTTCTTCGAAGCGGACGGTGACCTCTTCGCGGCGGACATCGACGTCGTCGCACCAGGAGGCGACGCCCATGATGGGAGCGACGATGCGGATGCTCGAGGAGAGCTGCTCGAGGTCCTTGGCTTCGTGGGTCGCGCCGAGGAGGTTGGAGTCGGTCGAGTAGGCCTTCTCGGCGGACATCTTGTAGGCGAAGCCGGACTTCTGCATAAAAGCCGACATTTCGGCGCGGCCGCCGAGCTCGTCGATGAAGACGGGGTCGAGCCAGGGCTTGTAGACCCTGAGGCGGGGATTGACGAGCAGGCCGTAGCGATAGAAGCGCTCGATGTCGTTGCCCTTGAAGGTCGAGCCGTCGCCCCAGATGTCGACGCCGTCCTCTTTCATAGCGGTGACGAGCATGGTGCCGGTGACGGCGCGTCCGATGGGCGTGGTGTTGAAGTAGATCGCGCCCGCGGTCGAGATGTGAAAGGCCCCGGATTGCAGGGCGGCGATGCCTTCGCGCACCAGAGGTCCGCGGCAGTCGATCAGACGGGCATTCTCGGCGCCGTATTCGAGCGCCTTGCGCGGGATGGCGTCGTAGTCGGTTTCGTCGGGCTGCCCGAGGTTGGCCGTGTAGGCATAGGGCAGCGCGCCCTTCTGCTTCATCCAGTGCAGCGCGGCGCTGGTGTCGAGGCCGCCGGAAAAAGCGATGCCGACTTTTTGGCCTGCGGGCAAAGTTTCGAGTATGACGGACATTTCTTCGAGGACCTTAGGGTGATTCAACGTCGTTTGTTACAAAACAGGATCGGGAATTAAGGCACATGCGAATAGCCAGGTTCGGCCTTGCTTCTCCGCTTCAGCAGGGCCAAAACGAGTATTGCCGCGAACGCTGCCGACATCCAGAGACAGATGATCATTGTTGAGTGATCGGCCCAGGTCCTTCGTTTGTACTCGACCAGCGAATTCGTTGAGGGATGCCGGGGGTCGAAGTAGACGGTCACATCGCAGAAGCAATGGCTGGAAGAGACGCCGTCTTTTCCGCGATATTGCCGTCCCGCGTAGGTGAATGAATACCAGGCGGTGGTGTACTTCCCGTGGGTGAGTTTGACCATCGTGCCCACGGCAACCTGCTGTCTGGGTGCTGCGGCAGCGTCCCGGCGGGCGAGAGATCCGTAGTGTGCCGCCAAGGCAAGGCTGGTGGCGAGCAACACCACGGGCAAGCCCCAGCGCGGTGGTCGCTGTCGCCGAGAGGGGCGTGGTTCCTGGTTGGCGGACTGCTCGAACATGGTTAGTCCAGAACCGCCCTGGGATGGTGAACGCTGCGGTTGCCGCCGGCGCCGAGGAGCATGAGGAGCAGAGCTTTTTGCGCGTGCATGCGGTTTTCGGCCTGGTCGAAGACGACAGACTGCGGCCCGTCGAGCACAGCGTCCGTGACTTCGGCGTTGCGGTGCGCGGGCAGACAGTGCATGAAGACGGCATTAGCCGAGGCATGCGCCAGGAGCGCCTCATTGACCTGATACGGCTTGAAAATCGGCGCGCGCTTGGTCGCCTCGTGCTCAAAGCCCATGCTGGTACAGACGTCGGTGTAGATGGCGTCGGCGTCTTTGACGGCGGTTACCGGATCGTTGACCAGCGTGACGTGCGAGCCGGTGACGTTGGCGATGGCGCGGGCCTGGGCGACGATGTCGGCCCTGGGCGCGTAGTTGCGCGGCGTGCCGATGGTGCAGTGCGCGCCCAGCAGTGCGGCGGTGAGCATGAGCGAGTGGCAGACGTTGTTGCCGTCGCCGACGTAAGTGAAGTTGAAACCGCGCAGGCTGCCGAAGCGCTCCTGGAGGGTCATGAAGTCGGCGATGGCCTGACAGGGATGCTCGAGATCGCTGAGCGCGTTGATGACCGGGACGCTGGCGTACTGGGCCATTTCGGTAATGGTGTCGTGCGCATAGGTGCGCAGCACGATGACGGAGACCCAGCGCTCGACGTTGCGGGCGATGTCGGCGAGGGACTCGCGCTCGCCGAGGGGCGACTGCGTCTGGTCGACGAAGACGGCCGCGCCGCCCAGGGTGTTGATGGCGGTTTCAAAGGTGAGGCGGGTGCGCAGGGAAGCCTTCTCAAAAAACATGACCATCTGCTTCGCGTCGAGGGCCCAGCGGAATGCGGCGGGTTCGCGCTTGACCTGGTGAGCGAGCTCGAGGATCGCGTCCAGTTCACCGGGGCTGAGGTCGGCGACGGAGCAGAGATCGCGTCCGGCGAGGGACTCGCCGGGATTGACGGAATCGAGTTCCTGAACTAAGAGCGGTTTACCTGCCACTGTGGGTTCCTCCCGCCGGGGAAATTTCCGCGGCAACCGCGGATTGTTCGCTGAGAATTTCGCTGAGGGCGTCGACGGCCGCATCCACATGCTCGCGTTCGAGGATGTAGGGCGGCAGAAAACGCAGGACGGTTTCGCTGGTGCGATTGATGAGCATGCGGCGGCTCATCATCTCGGCGAGAACCCGCTTCGCCAGGTCGGCGGAGTCCAGCTCGACGGCGAGCATGAGGCCGAGGCCGCGGACTTCGACGATCGCAGGATGATTCCTTGCGAGCCGGTCGAGCTTCTCGCGAAAATATGTGCCGATGACGGTGACATGATCGAGAAGGCGGTCGCGCTCGATGGCGTCGAGGACCGCGAGAGCGACGGCGCAGGCCAGCGGTCCGCCGCCGAACGTGGTGCCGTGCATGCCGGCGTGGATGGCGCGCGCAGCTTCTTCGGAGCAAAGCAAAGCGCCCAGAGGAATGCCGCCGGCGAGCGGCTTGGCGAGGGTGGCGACGTCAGGGAGAACGCCATAGTGCTGATAGGCGCACCAGCGGCCGGTGCGGCCCATGCCGGACTGGATTTCGTCGGCGATGAGGAGCGCGCCGGTGGAGCGGGTAAGCTCGCGCGCGGCGCGGAGGAATTGCGGCGAAAGCTGGCGGATGCCGCCTTCGCCCTGGAGGACTTCGACGAGGATGGCGCAGACTTCGGTGGAGAATTTCGCCCTGAGGTCGGCGACGTCGCTGAAGCGGACGAATTCAACACCGGGCATAACCGGCTCGAAGGGCTCGCGGTATTTCTCTTTCCAGGTGGCGGCGACCGCGCCCATGGTGCGGCCGTGGAAGCTGTTTTCGAGGGCGAGGATTTTCGTGCCCAGCGGCGCCCCTTCTTCGCGCTTCAGTTTGGCGTAAGCGCGGGCGAGCTTGAGCGCGGCTTCGTTGACTTCCGCGCCGGAGTTGGCGAAGAAGACGCGATCGAGGCCGGTGATGCGGGTCAGTCGCGCGGCGACCGCGGCCTGGCCCTCGTGGTAGTAAAGGTTCGAAATGTGGATGGGCTTGCGGCTCTGCTGGGCGATGGCCTGCTCGATGGAGGGATGGGCGTAGCCGAGGGCGTTGACGCCGATGCCGCTGAG
Organism: Acidobacteriaceae bacterium; assembly: GCA_035503835.1. GTDB lineage: Bacteria > Acidobacteriota > Terriglobia > Terriglobales > Acidobacteriaceae > Palsa-343. The sequence goes on from DATJSY010000009.1 coordinate 80,188, forward strand.
GAGGTCGAGGTAGCGGGCGCCGTCTTCGGCGTGCAGATAGACGCCCGAGCCGGAGATGAACAGGAGGGGATTCCTTTCATAAGTTCCGAGCAGGAGCCTGGATTCGGCAGCCTTCAGTTCTTCGAGTTTCGACATGGAAACCTCCTGTATGGGCTCAGCGGGGAGCCAGGAATGAGTCATGCGACCATCACCTCTGTGCCGTGGGGGATGCGGGCGCTGCAGAGGTCAGGCAGAACTTCAGCCTCTTTGGCGGGGAGGATGCGGACGCGCTTGACGCCGTTGAGCAGGGCTTCGCGACAGGCGCTGAGCTTGGGCAACATGCCGCCCTTGATGACCTCCTGAGCCGTGAGCGCGGGAATCTGATCGAGCGAGAGCCAGCGCATTACGGAGCCATCGGCGGCGAGGACGCCGGGGACGTCGGTGAGGAAAACGAGGGCGTCGGCCTGGCAGGCACCGGCGCAGGCGGCGGCCATTTCATCGGCATTGATGTTGTAGTACTCGCCGTCGAAGCCGAGGGCGATGGAGGAGATGACGGGGACGGCGCCCATTTGCCAGATGGCTTCGAGCCAGCGCGGGTCGGCGGCGGCGATTTCGCCAACAAAGCCGAGGTCGGGAGCGGTGCGCTTTTTGCGCGCGCGGAAGACGAGACCGTCGCCGCCGGAAAGTCCAACGGCGGGCTGACCGTGCGCGCCCAGCGCAGCGACGAGCGCCTTGTTGACGCCGCCGCCAAGAACCATGAGGGCGGTATCGCGGGTTTCCGCGTCGGTGACGCGGAGGCCGGCGATGAACTCGCTCTGCTTGCCGAGCTGCTTGAGGGTGCGGGTTAGCTGAACGCCGCCGCCATGGACGACGGCGACCTGATTGCCGTCCCTGGCGAGTACGGCGATGGCCTGGGCGCACTGATGGAGGAGCTGAGGATCTTCCAGCGTGACGCCTCCGAGTTTGACGACGTATTTCATGACAGGCCTTCGCTTTCCGGGAAGCCGAGCATGAGGTTGAGGTTCTGCACCGCCTGGCCGGCCGCGCCCTTCAGCAGATTGTCGAGACACGAGACGATGACGCAGCGGCGGCCGTCAGCAGCGAGATGGAAGCCGATGTCGCAGTAACTGGTGCGCACGGAGTGCTGGATTTGGGGCAGATGTGCGGCTGCGAAGATGCGGACCAGCGGGCTCTGCGCGAAAAACCGGCGGTATAAAGCTTCGACGTCGGCGGGCTGCTTTGGCTCGCGGAACCAGACGTAGATCGTCGAGAGGATTCCGCGGGGGATGGGCAGCAGATGCGGAGTGAAGACGATCTGGTCGGGCGCGAGGTCGAGCTGCTCCAGCAATTCGCCGGTATGACGATGGCCGAAGACGCCGTACGCGGAAAGATTGTCGGCGGCGTGCATGAAGTGGGTTTTCGCGGTGGGAGCTTTGCCCGCGCCGGAGACGCCGGATTTGGAATCGCAGACGATGCCGCGATCGGGGTCGACCCAGCCGGCCGAGAGCAGCGGCTTGAGCGCGAGGATGACCGAAGTGGCGTAGCAGCCGGGATTGGCGACGAGCAGCGCGTGACGAATCGCGTCGCGATGCAGCTCGGGCATGCCGTAGACGGCCTGGGTCTGAATGGCCGTGGCGACGGAGGAGCCTTCGTCGGAAAACCTGTAGACAGCGCGATTGGCCGGCTGCTCGAGTCGCCATGCGCCGCTGAGATCGATGACGCGGAGGCCGCGATCGAGAGCGACGGGAACGAGCTCACGGGACTGCTCGTGGGGCGTGGCGAGAAAGAGAACCTGAGCGCCGCGGTCGCGGAGGAGATCCCAGGAAAACGGCTCGATTCGGAGAGAACCGGCGCCGTTGTTGTCGAGCAGTTGGGGATGGACGGCGGTGAGCGGCTCGGGCGCGGCGTCGGGGCGGCCGAGAAAGACAGGCGCGGCGGCGGCGAGGCGGGGATGGCGCAGGAGGAGCCGCGCGAGCTCCATGCCTGCGTAGCCGGAGACTCCGAGAATCGCGGTTTGTGGCGTTTCTGTCATCCTTCTCCTGAAAAAGTGACCAGCGATCAGTGATCAGTAGTCAGTAATCGGTTGCCAGTGATCAGTAAAACGGTTCGTGTCAGGTCGAAAATCTCGGCACTCATCGGATCATGCGCTCCAGTTTTTCGCGGAGGGCGGTCGCCTTTTTGGTGTCGGGGCAGACGATGAGGATGGTGTCGTCGCCGGCGAGGGTGCCGACGACTTCGCTCCAGACCTCATGATCGATGGCGAGGGCGACGGGCTGGGCGGCGCCGCTGGTGGTGCGCAGGACGAGCTGGTTCTGCGCCTGGCGGACGGCGATGCCGAAACTTTCGAGCACCTGCTCGACGGAGGGCTCATCTTCCTGCTCGTCGGCGTGGGCGCTGCCATTGGGCAGAGCGTAGCCGGCCGGCCCCTTGTAAATGCGGAGCTCGTGGATGTCGCGGGAGAGTGTGGCCTGGGTGACGGCGAATCCGCGGCGCGCGAGCTTGCGGCGCAGCTCGTCCTGGCTCGCGATGGACTCGGCCGCGATGAGGTGACGGATGGTGTTGTGGCGTTCCTGCCGGGACTCGGAAATCTGCACGCAAAAAATCGCGGCCAGCCGACGGGCCAGCCGCGCCTCTCTATGTATAAAAATACAGGAGAGATGTATAAATATGCAAGCGAGAAATTGTCAGGGCTGGTACGACCCACTCTGTCGCCAGGAGCGGGGGGCCCCCGGCCCTGATGCAGATCGCCGGGCCTGTTCCCCGGCCCGGGGGCCGGAGCTTTTACCGTCGTGCCGCTGCGCGGCAGCTTGTGCGGAGCCGGGCGCGCGAATTCTTTGGTGGAAAACGAGGTTTTCGCTTTCGGCGGAGAGAGAAAGGCCGTTATAGTTGGATATGGGAACGAGAAAAAGTGCTGCACCGGCCGTGTCGACCGGCGGCTCCCGCCCCAGTTTGGTTGACGCGCGCTTCGACCATGAATCGTGCGGCGTTGGCTTTGTGGCCACGCTGGACAACCAGCCCTCCCATGACATTCTGAAGATGGCGCTGACGGCGCTGTCGCGTTTGGCGCATCGCGGCGCGGTGGCCGCGGACGGCAAGTCGAGCGACGGCATCGGCATTCACACCGCGATTCCGCGCACGCTGCTGCTGGAAACGGCGGGCGTTGCGCTGAGCCACGCGAGCCCGCTGGCGGTGGGAATGGTGTTTCTGCCCGAGGACGCGAAGGCGTCGGCGGCGGCAGTGCGCGAGCTGGAGCGGGCAGTTGCGGCGCAGAGATTTGCGATCCTGGGCTGGCGCGAAGTGCCGACGCGGCCGAAAATCCTGGGCGAAATTGCACTGAGCACTATGCCGGTGATCCGGCAAGTGCTGCTCACCGATGCGGCGCTGAGCGCTTCCGACTACGTGGACCGGGACCGGCGTCTGTATCTGGCGCGGAAGCAGTTCGAGCGCAGCGGCGCGGCAGGTTACGTCTGCTCGCTTTCGTCGTCTTCTGTCATCTATAAGGCGATGTGCGATGCGCGGCTGCTGCCGGAGTTCTATCCGGACCTGGCGGATGAGCGGTTTAGGACGCCATTTGCGCTGTTCCATCAGCGGTACGCGACGAATGTGGCGCCGTCGTGGGATCGCGCGCAGCCCTTCCGGGTCCTGGGCCACAACGGGGAGATCAATACCATCTGGGGAAACCGCGCGCGCATGAACGCGCGGGCGGCGACGCTGCCGGACGAGCTGCGGCCGATTTATACGCCGAGCGGATCGGATTCGACGAGCCTGGACGAAGTGATTGAGCTGCTGGCGCGGAACGGGCGCACAGTGGCGGAGAGCGTGCGCATGGCGATGCCGCCGGCGAACGCGCGGAATTCGCCTTTCCTGGCATATCACGGGGACTGCATTGAGCCGTGGGACGGGCCGGCGGCGATCGCATTTACCGACGGCCATCTGATTGGCGCGGCGCTCGACCGGAACGGTCTGCGGCCCTGCCGGTTCTTCGTGACCGAAGACAACCTGGTGGTGGCGGGATCGGAAGCGGGGCTGGTGGATCTGGATCCGGAGAGGATTGTGCACAGCGGACGGCTGGGCCCGGGGCAGATGCTGCTGGCGGATCTGGAGCGGCACGTTTTCTACGAGGAGGACGAACTGCAGGCGCTGTTCGACCGCTCCGCGCCGGAGTACGAGGCGCTGCTGGGAAACGCGACGCTCGAACCCCAGGGGCCCCCGGAGGCGAGCGCGCCGACCGGGGCGCTGGCTGCGGCGGAGCTGAACAGGCTGCACCTGGGATTCGGGTTCACGAAGGAAGACGTGAACATGATCCTGAAGCCAATGGCGATGGAAGGCAAGGACGCGGTGTGGTCGATGGGCGACGACACGCCGATTGCGCCGCTGGCGCGGACGCCGCGGCCGGTTTATGCGTTCTTTCGGCAGAGATTTGCGCAGGTGACGAATCCGCCGATCGATTCGCTGCGGGAGGCGTGCGTGATCCAGCTGCACACGCGGCTGGGACCCTGGCCGCACATTCTGCACCGGCGGGAGCGGCTGCCGGGCCTGTCGCTGAAGTCCCCGTTTTTGTCGCTGGCGCAGATGGACGCGCTGCACAGCCGGAGGCACGAGCTGGCGGGCGATCTGCCGCTGGCGGTGCTGGACTGCATCTTCGCGCCGGGCTGCAACCTGGTGACGGCAGTTGAGGATCTGGGCGACAGGGCGGTGGAGCTGGTGCGCGGCGGTGCGGCGGTGCTGCTGCTGACCGATCGCGGCTGCGGCGAGAACGCGATTCCGATTCCCATGGCGCTGGCGACGGGGGCGGTGCATCACGCGCTGATCCGCGCCGGCGAGCGGGTGCGTGCGGGGCTGGCCGTCGAAGCGGCCGACTGCCGTGACCTGCACCACGCGGCAGTGCTGCTGGGACTGGGCGCGGGCGCGGTCTGCCCGTGGCTGGCGCTGGAGACGGCGCGGCAGATGAATCCGGAGCACGGCCAGGAGAATTTGCTGCACGCGTTCGATCTGGGCCTGGCGAAGATCATGTCGAAGATGGGCATCTCGGTGGTGGACAGCTACCGTGGCGCGCATCTGTTCGACTGTTTGGGGCTGAGCCAGGAAGTGGTGGACCGCTGCTTTGAGGGAATGCCGGCGCCGATCGGGGGTATCGGGTTCCCGGAGCTGGAGGCGACGTTGCGCCTGCTGTGGATTGGGGCGCACAACGGTGAGCCGGCGTCGGAAAGCTCTGACTCCGGGGACAGTGGCGGGCCGCTGGTGACGGTGGCGGCGGCGAAGGAGCTGCCGGATTACGGGTGGGTGCGCTTCCGCAAGGCGGACAAGGCGGAGCCGCACGGATGGCAGCCGCAGACGGTGCGGCTGCTGCAGACGATCACGGGAGCGACGAAGGCGGGCGCTGCCGCGGCAACCGATCCGACGGCGGCGTGGGTGGCGTTTACGACCCAGGCGACGGAAAAGGAGCCGGCGACGCTGCGCGATCTGCTGGAGGTGCGTCCGGCAGCCGGACCACTGGCGGCGGAAGCGGTGGAACCGGCGCAGAACTTCTATCGGCGATTCATTGCCAGCGCCATGTCACTGGGGTCGCTGAGCCCGGAGGCGCACCAGACGATTACCGCGGCGATGAACACGCTGGGCGGACGATCCAATACCGGCGAAGGCGGGGAAGATCCCGCAGTGTACCAGCCGGGCGTGGAGCTGCCGCTGGTGGGCACCAGGGTGCCGTCGCATCTGCTGAACAACAGGGTGAAGCAGGTGGCGTCGGCGCGATTCGGGGTCACGGCGCAGTATCTGATGCACGCCGATGAGCTGGAGATCAAGATCGCGCAGGGGTCGAAGCCGGGAGAAGGCGGACAACTGCCGGCGCACAAGGTGACGGAGCTGATCGCGCGCCTGCGGCATGCGCAGCCGGGAGTTCAGCTGATCAGCCCGCCGCCGCACCACGATATTTACTCGATCGAAGACCTGGCGCAACTCATTCACGATCTGCGGAGGATCAATCCCAGGGCCGCGATCGGCGTGAAGCTGGTTTCCGAGTGCGGCGTGGGCACGGTGGCCGCGGGCGTGGCGAAGGCGTACGCGGACTACATCGTGATCGCCGGGCACAACGGCGGAACGGGCGCGTCGCCACTGTCAAGCATCAAGTACGCGGGGAATCCGTGGGAGCTGGGACTGGCCGAGGCGCAGCAGGTGCTGATCCGGAACGGATTGCGCGGACGCGTGCGGCTGCGCTGCGACGGCGGACTGCGGACGGCGCGGGATATCGTGATTGCGGCGCTGCTGGGGGCGGACGAATACGCCTTTGGAACGGCGACGCTGGTGGCGCTGGGCTGCGATATGGCGCGACAGTGTCATTTGAATACGTGTCCGACGGGGATTGCGACGCAGAAGCCGGAATTGCGGGCGAAGTTTCGCGGCAAGCCGGAGCATCTGGTGCGGTTCTTCGAGGGACTGGCCGAGGAGATTCGACTGCTGCTGGCGGAGCTGGGGCTGCCATCGCTGAACGCGGCGATTGGAAGGACGGACCTGCTGGAGCAGGCCCGGTTCGACGGGTGCCTGGACCTGGGGGCGATGCTGGCGGCGCCGTCCAGCGGCGGCAAGTCCGGCGAGCGGCACTGGCAGGGACGGCGGAATCTGCGGCCCGAGGATCACGCGCCGATCGACGATGCGTGGGTAGACGAGGCGGTGGCGGCGTACCAGGCGGGCGAGCCGTTTCTGGTGGATTCGCTGATTGCGAATGAGGATCGGACGTTTGGCGCGCGGCTGGCCGGGGAACTGGCGATGCTGCAATCGGCGGGGATCCTGGCGCGAGCGCCGCTGACGTTCCGTCTGACCGGAGAAGCGGGGCAGTCGTTTGGGGCGTTCGCCGTGCCGGGCATGCAACTGATGCTGAAGGGGCTGGCGAACGATTTTGTGGGCAAGAGCCTGTCGGGCGGGGAGATTATCCTGCGCGGGCAGGGACGCGCAGCGCTGCAGCCGGAACTGCACACGATCCTGGGGAACGTGGCGCTTTACGGAGCCACGGGCGGAGCGCTGTTTGCCGCAGGGTGCGCGGGGGAACGCTTTGCGGTGCGGAACTCGGGCGCACTGGCCGTGGTGGAAGGCGTTGGCGACCACGGCTGCGAATACATGACGGGTGGCCTGGTTGCGGTGCTGGGCGCGACGGGCACGAACTTCGGCGCGGGGATGACCGGCGGCGAGGCGTGGGTCTTCGACGAGACAGGGCGCTTCCTGGGCGAGGCGCGGTATCACGCCGATTTTCTTGAGGCGAGGCGGTGGGACGATCTGGATGAGGAGTCGCGCGATCGGCTGCTGGGGCTGGTGCAACTGCACGGCGAGAAGACGGCGAGCACGCGTGCGTACTGGCTGCTGTCAAAGTGGGAGGAGCTGGCGGCGAAGTTTGTGCGGCTGGTGCCGCGGACGAGCTGAAAGCCGGGCGGCTGAGAAGCGGCTGGCGAAGCAGCGGTCGGCGAAAAAGCGGGCAGCGAAGAGGCGGTTGGCGGGAGCTGCTGGCGAAATGCTGCGGCGCTCTGAGGTCTGGTTTTTGGGCGGTGCGGTGGGTATATTCTTTGGCTAACCCGTGACATTCAGAAAGCCAGCGATCAGCACACAGAGCCCAGGGCTCAGGAGTTCCAGCCTGCGCCGCGTGGTTCTGGGCGCGCTGCTGGCACTCTTGCTTCCCGCAGGCTGCGGGCGATTCGCGCCGCATGCCCACCGCGAGTACGTCTATGTCTGGGTGAAGGACATGTACCTGCGCGACCGGGTGGCTCCGGTGAATAAGCGCGTGGCGAGGGCGACCAACGGAGAGCAGCTGGAGGTGCTCGAGGAGGACGGCCGCTTCACGAAAGTGATGACGCCCGACGGGAAGGTGGGATGGCTCCCCAACGAGACGGTGATCGACGAGGCGACGTACGACAGGTTCCAGCTGCTGGCGAAGGACACCGCGCACAATCCTGTGCTGTCGAAGGGGATTTTGCGGGAGAGCTACTGGCTGCGCGATGCGCCGGGGCGGGACTCGGACCGTTTTTATCTGCTCGAGCCCAACACTAAGCTGGAACTGCTGGAACGCGTATCGTTGCCGCGGCCGGAGCCCGCGTGGTTGCTCCCGGCGGGAAAAAGCGGCAAACCGGCTCCTCCGGAACTGGAGGATTTCTGGCTGGCGCGCGACGGCAGGGGCCAGGTGGGCTGGGTGCGGGGTGGAGTGCTCGATGAAGATGTGCCGGAAGACATAGCGATATTGATCCCGGACGAGAAAGTGGTGGCGGCATACGTGATCCGGAAGGTGAGCGACCCGGAGGCGAATACGCCGGACGGGCTGGTGCCGGAGTATCTGGCGGCGCTGACGCCGTGGAAGGCTGGGCTGCCGTATGACTTCGATCAGATTCGCGTGTTTACGTGGAATGTGAGGCGACACCGATACGAGACGGCGTATCTGGAGCACGATCTGGAGGGCTACCTCCCGGTAAAAGTCGGGAAGGAAACGTTCGGGAGGGAGGCGGATCCGGTGTTCTCGTTTGAAGTGGCGACGGACGACTCGGCGCGGATCGACGCGAAGACCGGGCGGGCAGAGCCGGGGACAGCGGCGACGGAGAGCTTCCGGATGGAGGGGGTGATCGTGCGGAAGATCAGCGGACCGGAGCCGGAAAAAAGATTGAGAGCGCCCAAATAAAGCAAATTTGGCGGCAGCGATGGCGGATACTGGCGAATGTTCCGGCTTTTGGAGTAACCTGCGGCCAAACCTCACGGGTGGACGTCAGACTTATGGATACGTTTCTCCGGAAGGAGATCCGGGCGTAGCCGAAGCGCCCTGGAACGGCCGAGAGGCGGCCGGAATGTTGCACAAATGGTTCATACCTCGTATGGTGGTTAGCACGCGGGGTGGTTTCGGGAGCCGCGGAGAGCAGGACTCGGCCGACGGTTCTTTCCCTTTAACCTGCAGATTCAGCGCTCGAACTGAGAGATGGCAAAGGAGATCGGCACATGGATAGCAAGCCGGCGCAGAATATTCAGGACACATTCCTGAACACGGTCCGGAAAGACAAGACTCCGATCACGATTTACCTGGTGAGCGGCGTCAAACTCACGGGCAAGATTCGTTCTTTCGATAAATACTCAGTGCTGCTGGAGAACAACAGCCAGGAGCAACTGATTTTCAAGCACGCCATCTCGACGGTGGTGAGCACCCGCGCGGTGCTGCACGGCGAACATCGGCCGCCGCATGCGGCGCAGGCCGGCCCGGTTGGAGTAGGGCAGGGACAGCCAGCGCAGGAGGCATCCGGCTCCTGAGGGAGGCAGCCGGCCGCTGGCCGTGACATGCCGGTAGGTATGGGTCTGGAACAGGCGCTGCTGGTGACCGTGGCCTTCGGCCCTGCGAGGAGAGTTGTGCCTCGGGGAGCAGCGCAGGCGCGCGATGCGGCGGGCGGTACGGCCCGGCATCCACACGAGGAAGAGGATTCGCGGCGCGAGGAGTTCCGGGAGCTGGTGACCAGCGCCGGAGCGGCGGTCGCGGCCGAGGTGGAACAGCGGCGGCCGAAAGCCGATCCCGCGACCCTGGTGGGCAGCGGGAAAGTTGAAGAACTGGCGGGAACGGCGGCCTCCGCGCAGGCGGACGTGGCGATCTTCGACCACGATCTGAGCCCCACGCAACTGCGCAATCTGGAAGACGCGCTGCCCTGCCGGGTGATCGACCGGACCCAACTGATTCTGGACATTTTTGCGCGTCACGCGCGAACGCGGGAGGGTCAGCTCCAGGTGGAGCTGGCGCAGCTGGAGTACATGCTGCCGCGGCTGACCGGGCGCGGGAAGGCGATGTCGCAACTGGGCGGCGGGATCGGAACCAGAGGACCGGGCGAGACGCAACTGGAAACCGACCGGCGGCGGATTCAGCGGCGCGTGCAGCAACTGCGCGGGGAACTGGAGGCGGTGCGGCGCATCCGCTCGCAGCAGCGGCAACGGAGAGAATCGGTTCCGGTGCCGGCGGTAGCACTGGTAGGGTATACCAACGCGGGCAAGAGCACGCTGTTCAATGCGCTGGCCGAGATCCGGGGACAGACACGCGCGACGCCGGTGCTCGAGTCGGCGCGGATGTTCGCGACGCTGGATCCGAAGCTGAGCGCGATCCAGCTGCCGAGCCGGCGAAAGGTGCTGCTGTCGGACACGGTGGGGTTTATCCGCGATTTGCCGCATACGCTGGTGACGTCGTTCCGGGCGACGCTGGAAGAGGTGCGAAAGGCGGAGGTGCTGGTGCACGTGCGGGACGCGTCGAGCGCGATGCGCGACGAGCACAAGGCCGAAGTGGAGAAGGTGCTGGTGGAGCTGGAGGTCTTCGGCAGGCCGCGGATCGAAGTGCTGAACAAGGTGGATCTGCTGAGCGAGGAGGAGCGCGCGGCGCTGGAGGCGAACCGTCAGGCTGTGGCCATTTCGGCGAGGCAGCGGGTCGGGCTGGAGGCGCTGCTGGAGCGCATCGACTCGGAGCTGGTGCAGGACCCGATTCTGGAACAGCGGCTGCGGATTCCGCAGTCGGAAGGGGATGCCCTGGCGGCGCTGGAGGCGGGCGCGGTGATTCACGAGCGCACGTACGAAGGAAACCTGGTGTCGATGACGGTGGCGGGTTCGGCGTCGCTGCTGGGGCGATACCGGCGATTCCGGCAGAAAGATTAAAAATCCGGCGGAAATAGAACGAGCCAGGCGACAGAGTGGTGGGAACTCCGATCGTCCGGCTCGCCGACCCTGAACCGGGTCGAGGTGGTATCCTCATTGTACGCCGTAACCCTTTCAGGTCAAGCCCCTGCCGCAAAGGCGCCATTTTTATTTGGTCTCATCCGGGGAAAATCCCGGAAACGCCGAAAACGACGCACAGGTGGGGTGTAGCTGCGGGCTGGTCTCTTTCGATGGGCCTGCGGCCTCAACGAGCGGGGCGCACGCGAAATCAGAGGCGACCCAGGAGCATGGATGGGGCCAGTTTGCCAGGTAACTATAGATATTTGACACACATTTTGAGCGTCTGTTAGAACCTATTGTTCCTTTGAAAGCCTTTCTATATTGTTCCCAAATTGTTCCCGGCGGCGCACGGTGGGCACTCCATGGATGAATTGCTGCGTGAAATCGGCGATCTTGTGCTCGGTTCGATACCGACCGCGATCCTGTTCATTGTATTGATCTTGAGCTATCGGTTCATCCTGTACGGGCGGATGATGCAGGTGCGGGAGGAACGGCGGGAACGGACCGCCGGGGCGCAGGAAAAGTCGCGCCTGGCGATGGCCCAGGCGGACCTGCGGTCGCAGGAGTATGAGGCCCGGCTGCGGGCGGCGCGCGCCGACCTGATGCGGCGGCGGGAACAGATGGTCCAGCAGTGGAACGCGGAGCGGGACCGGTCGCTGGCGGCGGCGCGAGTGGCGGTCCAGGAGAAGACACGGACTGCCCAGCAGGCGCTGGCCGCGCAGAAGGCCGAGGCGCGGAAGCAGATCGAGGTTTCGGCTCCAGATCTGGCGACGCGGGTGCTGGCGGCGGTGCTTCCACCGGCCCGGACAGCGGAGTCGGCGCAGTGAAGAGAATCGTTTCCATCCTGGCAACAATATTTGTAGTGGGGCTGCTGGCAGCACCGGGGCCGCTGCTGCGCGCGCAGCAGACCGCCGCACCGGCCTCGCGGCAAGCCAACCAGGGTCCGGTCAAAGCCGAGCACATGGACGCGGATTCCAGCGAAACGCAGTACACGCATGCCGCGGTGGTGCAGGCGATTGCGCGGCACCTGCACGTGAGCACAGACTTCGCGGCGGATATCTTCGAGGACTTCAATTCCGGAGTCATTCTGCTGGCCATCGCCTGGCTTCTGTGGAAGGCGCTGCCGAAGCTGTTCCGGGGGCGGTCGGAGCGGCTGGCAAAGTCTCTGGAAGAGGCGCGGCGGGCGACCGAGGAGGCGAACCGGCTGCTGGCGCAGGTGGAAGCGCGGCTCAGCCGGCTGGACACGGAGATCGAGTCCATGCGCGCGGTCATGGAACGCGATTCGGCTGAAGAAGAGAAACGCATTCTGGCGGCGATGGAAGCGGAGCGGCAGCGGATAATTACGTCTGCGGAGCAGGAGATTGCGGCGGCCCAGGCGGGAGCGCAGCGCGATCTGAAGAAGTTTGCCGCGGATTTGGCGATCGACAATGCCATGCGGCGGATTCAGCTTTCGGTGGAGACGGACCGGGCGCTGGTGAAGGAATTCGGAGAGGGAATGGGCCCCGGAGGGAAGGCGTAAATGGCGAGTTACGTATCGCAATACGCCCGCGCCTTTGCCGAGGTGGTGTTCGAGGCGCATCTGAATCCGAAAGAGGCGCAGCGGCAGGTTGGGGACTTTGCCGCGGCCTGGCACGAGAGCCGCGAGCTGCGGGAATTCCTGCTGGATCCATCGTTTCCAGTGGAGCAGAAGGTCGGGGTGCTGGATAAGCTGAACGCGAAGCTCGAGATGGCGCAGCCGGCACGGAATTTTGTGGCGGTGCTGATCCGGAACGGACGGATGGGCGGCTTCGACGAGGTGGTCGCGGAGTTTGGGCGGGAGGTGAACCGCCGGCTGGGCATCGAGGAGGCAAAGGTGACATCGGCGCGGCCCCTGGACGAAGGCGAGCGGCGGCAGCTGGAGGCCGAGATCGCGCGGCTGACCGGGAGCCGGGTGGAAGCGCGGTATGCAGTGGACAGGAGCCTGATCGGCGGGATAGTGGTTCAGGCCGGCAGCACGGTATATGACGGTTCAGTGCGCGGGCGGCTGGATCGGCTGAGACAGGAACTGACCGCAGACTGAAAGACCCCCACGGCTGCCGGCAAACCACGGCGGTAAAGCAGGACCAGAAACCAGAGCGGTAAGCAGACCAGGATAACCAGCATGGCGCAAATCAAAGCAGATGAGATAACAGCGCTCCTGAAGGAGCAGATCGCGAACTACGACGTGAAGATGCGCGTCGACGAAGTGGGCACGGTGATCACCCTGGGCGACGGCATCGCACGGCTGCACGGGCTGGACAAGGTGATGGCCGGGGAGCTGCTGGAGTTTCCGCACGGCATCGCCGGGCTGGCGATGAACCTGGAAGAAGATCAGGTGGGCAGCGTGCTGCTGGGCGACTATACGGAGATCCGCGAAGGCGATCAGGTGAAGCGGACGGGGAAGATTCTGAGCGTGCCGGTGGGCGACGCGATGATTGGGCGCGTGGTGAACGCGCTGGGGCAGCCGATCGACGACAAGGGTCCGGTTGCGACGACGGAGACGCTGCCGGTGGAACGGCTGGCGCCGGGCGTGATCGCGCGGCAGCCGGTGCGCGAGCCGATGATGACGGGGCTGAAGGCCATCGACTCGATGATTCCGATCGGCCGCGGACAGCGCGAGCTGATTATCGGCGACCGGCAGACGGGCAAGACGGCGGTGATGCTGGACACCATCATCAATAACGAAAAGAACGACCTGATCTGCATTTACTGCGCGATCGGGCAGAAGCGCTCGTCGATTGCGCAGGTGGTGCAGACGCTGGACGAGTACGGCGCGCTGGGGCACACGATTGTGGTGGCCGCGTCTGCGTCAGAGCCGGCGCCGATGCTCTATCTGGCGCCCTACGCGGCGTGCGCCATGGGCGAGTACTTCCGCGACAAGGGCCGGCACGCGCTGGTGATCTACGACGATTTGTCGAAGCACGCGATTGCGTATCGCGAGATTTCGCTGCTGCTGCGGCGTCCGCCGGGACGCGAGGCGTATCCGGGCGACGTGTTTTATCTGCACTCGCGGCTGCTGGAACGCGCCGCCAAGCTGAGCGACAAGAACGGCGGAGGCTCGCTGACGGCGCTGCCGATCATCGAGACGCAGGCGGGCGACGTTTCGGCCTACATTCCGACGAACGTAATTTCGATTACCGACGGGCAGATCTTCCTGGAGACGGACCTGTTCAACTCCGGGGTGCGGCCGGCGGTGAACGTAGGCCTGTCGGTGTCGCGCGTGGGATTTTCGGCGGCGATCAGGGCCGTGAAGCAGGTGGGCTCGACGCTGAAGCTGGACCTGGCGCAGTATCGCGAGCTGGCGGCGTTTGCGCAGTTCGGCAGCGATCTGGATAAGGTGACGCAGAACCAGCTGAATCGCGGACAAAGATTGACGGAGCTGCTGAAACAGCCGCAGTTCCATCCGCTGCCGGCGGAGAAACAGGTGGTTATCCTGTTTGCCGGAACGCAGGGCTATCTGGACGACCTGAAGGTGGAGCAGATCCGGGCGTTCGAGGACGGGCTGTACAAATATCTCGATGCGTCGCAGTCACAGTTACTGAAGGACATTGCGACGAGGAAGGCTCTGGACGACGATCTGCGCGGACGGATTCACGCGGCGCTGAAGGAATACAAGCAGAACTTCGTCGCCGGATTCACGGACGCGGCGGCGAAAGCGGTCCCGGCGCCGAATCAGGAGGGCAGGAAAAAGGCGCAGGAACAGGCGCAGCCGGTAGCGGCGCACCAGGACTAGGCCATGGCGAATGTCCTCGATTTACGGCGGCGCATCCGCAGCGTGCGCAACACGCGCCAGATCACCAAAGCCATGAAGATGGTTTCGGCGGCCAAACTGCGCCGTGCCCAGGAGCGGGCGATCGCCGCGCGTCCTTACGCGGCGATGCTGGCCAGCGTGCTCGAGTCGCTGAAGAGGCGTGCTGAAATCTACGATCCCGAAACCGGCGAATGCCGCAACCCGCTGTTGCTGACGCGGCCGGAAAAGCGGATTCTGCTGATTGTTGTTTCCGGCGACAAGGGATTCGCCGGCGCCTTCAACACAAATATTTTTAAGGCCGCTGCGAATTTCATTCTGGAGAACGACCGCAGGCAGATCGACATCGAGGCGATCGGGCGCAAAGGGCGCGATCTGTTCCGCCGCCGCTACCCTGCGGCTCAGTTTTCGGACGCGCCGGAGGGATCGGAGCGTCCTGAACGACGCCGGCAGAGCAATATTGAGGTGACTGGCGAGCCAACCGGCCTTCTGGAGAAGCTCGATTACGAGCGTGTCCGCGCAATCGTCGAGGAGATCATCGCGCGCTACACGCACGAGGAGATCGACGCCGTTTACCTCGTGTACAACGAGTTCAAGTCCGTCATCCAGCAGCGGGTCGTAGTCGAGCGGGTATTGCCGATTCTGACGCTGGGCGAGCAGCAGCTGGCTGAAACCCAGGAGTTCACCACCGAGGAGCGCGAACGCGCTGCGGAAGCGGCCCTCTCTGCAGGAGTGAGCCTGTATCCGCAGGAAGCCGCGGCGGCGCAAAAGCAGTTTGAAGACGAAGTGAAGCACTTCGGAACCGCCGAGGTGGATTACATCTACGAGCAGCCGCCGGCGGAGATCTTTGCCGACGTGCTGCCGCGCTACGTCACCTCGCAGCTGTACCACGCGACGCTGGAATCGGTGGCAGCCGAGCACGCCGCCCGCATGACGGCGATGGATTCGGCAACCAACAACGCATCGGACATGATCGATTCGCTGACCCTGACCATGAATCGCGTTCGTCAGGCAGCGATCACCAAAGAAATCATTGAAATTGTGAGCGGCGCAGCCGCCCTTTAGAGCGAGATTTATGGCACAGAAGGCAGAGAACATCGGCAGAGTCGTACAGATTTCCGGTCCCGCGGTGGACGTGCAGTTCGAAGAGGCGACCATGCCTCCCATTTACCAGGCGCTGCGCGTGGTCAGCGA
>DATJSY010000010.1:0-11179 GCA_035503835.1 Acidobacteriaceae bacterium
CGCAACGGCGCCGAATCCCTCTTCGCCGCCTTCATTCCCCGCGACAGCTCCCGCGTCTACGTTGTCCCCGTCCTCTACAACGGGGCAACACCTTTCGCCTCCGCCGCGGGCAGCGAGCGCAGCCTCGCCGTCTTCAATCGCGCCGTCGCCGCCGCCTCTGCCGAAAAGGCGCTCAACCCCAGCGGCAGCGGCAACTGGCTGCAGTTAGCGGTCTGCTATGCGGAGTTCGTTGGCGCGGAGCCGTGGGTCATCACCGAGGCGAATCAGGAGACCGGCCTCGTCCACGCGCCGCAGCCCATCCTCCGCATCTCGGACGTCGATCACCTCGATCACGTGGTCTTTGCCGATCGCGACGCGCCTGGCCGCTATCAGGTTTGGGACATCACCTTCACCAATAAGGGCCGCGTGGTCGCCGCAACCGAATCGACGCTCGCCGATTACATTGCCCGCACCACCAGCAACGAGGAACCAAAAGAGAAGCTGATCCCTCCCGGCGCCGAGCCAAAGACCATCCCGCTACCGGCGCAATCCGAGCCGAAGATCATCCCCACGCCGCACTGAGCGTGAGAAATAAGGGTGCCCACCCTGGTCGCCGCCGTTGCGACAGGTGCGGGAGATGCGTCGCCTGTCGCCTGGCGACCAGCAACCAGCAACTAAGAACTAGCGACTAAGAACTACCCCTCACACCTACCCGACGAAATCCACCTTCGCCGCATAGGGAATGATGCCGCGCTCGTGGCCCATCTCCAGCAGCCGCAGGATCGCCGCGCGCCCGTCGTCGCCGTAGTTCAGCGTCCGCTCGTTCACGTACATACCCACGAACTTGTCCGCCAGATTGGCCTCCAGATCGCGCGCAAACTGCATGGCGTAGTTCAGCGCCTCGCTGCGATGGTCCAGCCCGTACTGGATGCTGTCCCGCAGCGCGCGCGTCACCGTCTCCATCGCCCCATCGCCCAGCGAGCGCCGGATCGCATTCCCGCCCAGCGGCAGCGGCAGCTTCGTCTGCTCGCGCCACCACACGCCCAAGTCCAGCACGCGCCGCAGCCCGCTTTGCCCGTACGTCAGTTGCCCTTCATGAATAATCAGTCCCGCCGGGTAATTCCCCGCCAGCACCTGAGGAATGATCTGGTCGAACGGCACCACGGCCGTCTCGATCTCCGGCGCGAACAGCTTCAGCGCCAGGTAAGCCGTGGTCAGCGTCCCCGGAACCGCAATCTTCACCCTGCGAATCTCGTCCAGATCGAGCGGCTTCGAGGCCACCACCATCGGCCCGTAGCCTTCGCCCACCGATCCGCCGCAGGTCATCAGTGCGTAATTGTCCTGCATATATGGGTAAGCGTGGAAACTGATCGCCGTCACGTCGAAAAACGCTTCTTTGATCGCCCGCTGATTCAGAGTCTCGATATCGCACAGAACGTGGTTGAACTTGTACCCATTCACCCGTACTTTATTGGTCGCGAGCCCGTAAAACATGAAGGCGTCGTCGGAGTCGGGGCTGTGGGCAATGCTGATTTCGCGAATTGCAGCGGTCTCGGCGGCCTCCGCCGTCGTGGATGTGGCTCTCACTTCGGAACCTTTCTGGCAGTGTGCACCTCCATTGTCCTATAAACCACTGCGGAATTTCCGGCGGCCCTCCAAAATTGACACGCCATACTGAAACCATGAGGCTTGCGCCTAAAATGATTGCAGAGCCTCAGATGCGCGCCCGCCTTCGTACGCCGTTATTCTCTTCGCTGCTGCTTGCCGTCGTCTGCGCAGCTCTTTGCGCCGCCTCGGCCTCGGCGCAATCTGATGCGCATGCAACCGCCTCCGCGCAGCACCTCACCGTCTCTTTGCTCGTTCCGCCGCGGCAGCTCTACCCAGGCCAGACCTTCACCGCCGGCCTTGACTTCAGGCTGGAGCCCCACTGGCACGTCTACTGGACCAACGCCGGAGACTCCGGCGAGCCGCCCACCATCGACTGGAAACTCCCGCCGAGCATCACCGCCGGCCCCATGCAGTTCCCCGCTCCCGCGCGCCTGCCCCTCGGCCCGCTCATGGATTTCGGCTATGAGAACGAAGTCGTTTTCCCCATTCCCATCCAGGTCGCGTCGGACTTCCATTCCGCCCGCAACCCAGCCGTTCTCTCTGCTCACGTTGGCTGGCTTGTCTGCAGCGCAGTCTGCATCCCCGGCAAAGCCGATCTCTCCCTCACGCGTCCGGCACTGAACGCCGCGCCCGCTGCGCCCTCCATCGACGCCGACGCGCAATCTCTTATCGCGCGGTTCCAGAACAAGCTCCCGCAGCCCCTCCCCGCTGCCGACTCCGCGACCTTCAGCACCACTCCCCAGGGCTTCGTCCTCGACCTCCGGACAAATTCGTCACCGTCATCGGCACAATTCTTCCCGCTCGACTCCACCGTCGTCGCCAACGCCGCGCCGCAGCCCGCCCATCCGCTCCGCAACGGCATTCAGCTCGCCCTGACCAAAGACGAAAACATCCAGGGCAAGCCCCATCAGCTCAATGGCGTCCTCGAACTGCCCAGCGGCGCCGCCTACCTCATCCACGCCACGCTCACAACCGCCGCGGGTGCTCCATCCTTGTCGCTGCCGTTGCGACAGGGTGGGCTTGCAGCCTCCGCCCTCCTCGCCTTCCTCGGCGGGATCCTGCTCAACCTCATGCCCTGCGTTTTCCCCGTGCTCTTCATCAAGGGCCTGGCGCTCGTGCAATCCTCGCAGCAGGAGCGCCATCGCCTCCGCGCGCACGGCTGGGTCTACACGCTCGGCATTCTCATTTCCTTCTGGATCGTCGTCGCCGTTCTTCTCATCCTGCGCGCCGCGGGCCGCCAGCTTGGCTGGGGATTCCAGTTCCAGTCCCCCATCTTCCTCGCGCTCATGGCCATGCTGCTCTTCTTCCTCGGCCTCGCCCTTGCGGGACAATTTGAAATCGGCCTCTCGCTCACCAGCGCCGGCGGATCGCTCGCGCAAAAGCATGGCTACGCCGGCAGCTTCTTCACTGGCGTCCTCGCCGTCATCGTCGCCACGCCCTGCACCGCGCCCTTCATGGGAGCCGCCATCGGCTACGCGCTCTCCCACTCCCCGCTCGTCAGCTTCACCGTCTTCACCGCGCTCGCCCTCGGCCTCGCCATTCCCTACCTGCTGCTCGCGTACTTCCCCGGCTGGGCGCGCCTGCTCCCCAAACCCGGCGCGTGGATGGAGATCCTCAAGCAGGCTGTCGCCGTCCCTATCTTCGCGACCGTCATCTGGCTCGTCTGGGTCTTCACGCAAGTTGCGGGAGCAGCCGCCCTCATGGGCCTCCTCGCCGCATTCCTGCTCCTCGCCATCGCCGGATGGTTCTTCGGCCGCTGGCCCGGCCGCGCCATTCCGCGTCTCGCCGCCGCCTTTGTGCTGATCGCTGCTATCGTGACATCGGTGTGGACCGTCAATACTCTCGGCGAGCCAAGCCCCGCACAGACTGCAAGCCTGGTCAGCGATGTCACGCAGGGCAAAATCGCACCATCCGCCTGGCAGCCCTTCACCCCCGCCGCTCTCGCTGACGCCCGCACCCACGGCCACGCCGTCTTCGTCGATTTCACCGCGAGCTGGTGCCTCAGCTGCCAGGTCAACGAGCGCCTCATTCTCGACCGCGCCGACGTCGAGCGGAAACTCCACGACTCCGGCGTCACCCTCCTCCGCGCCGACTGGACCAATCAGGATCCCGACATCACCCGCGCTCTCGCCGCCCTCGGACGCAGCGGCGTCCCCACCTACGCCATCTACCCCGCCGATCCCTCCGCGCCGCCGCAGGTCCTGCCCACCGTCCTCACCCCCGGCATCGTCCTCGACGCGCTGAAGTCTTTGCCCCAGCAAAACACCGCCTCGAATCCGCCCTCGTCCACCCCCTGAACCTCAGCCCGGCCTACCACCTGTAACCTGTCCGCTGTACCCTGTCTTCAGGAGGGTTTCCCCAATGACCCATCCCCGTCGCACTCTTCCCGTTCTCGCCGCCGTACTCGCCTGCACCCTGGCCGCCTTCGCCGTCCGCGTCGGCACCCAGGCGCCCAACTTCACCGGCACCGACACCCACGGACAGACGCACACCCTCTCCCAATATCACGGCCAGTACGTCGTCCTTGAGTGGACCAACAACGGCTGCCCCTTCACGCGCAAGCACTATGAGAGTGGCAACATGCAGGCCCTCCAGAAGAAGTGGACCAGCCGCGGCGTCATCTGGCTCACCATCCTGTCTTCCGCGCCCGGCCAGCAGGGTTACATGACCGCCTCCGACGAGAACGCCTACATGGCCCGTGAACACGCCGCACCCACCGCCGCCATCCTCGATCCCACCGGCGCCATCGGCCATCTCTACGACGCCAAAACCACACCCGACATGGTCGTCATCGATCCCAATGGCAAAGTCATCTACGAAGGCGCCATCGACGACCACCCTACGACCGACCCCGCTGACATTCCGCACTCGAAGAACTACGTCGATGCCGCGCTCAGCGAAGCCATGGACGGCCAGCCCATCGCCGTCGCTTACACCCGCTCCTATGGCTGCAGCGTGAAATACGCCGGCGCGGAATAACCTGCGTCCCATCGGCCGCGGGCTCCGCTGACGCCAACAACGAAGCCCCGGCCGATCCCTGCCATCGCCGCGTCCGGTCGCCACCGTCGCTGGGGCGCCCTCTCGTCAGTGGTAAATCGATAAATCACCCTTGACACCGCGCGAAAAGCCGGTATATTTTTGCCATGCATTCCCAGCCTGTGATTGTCTCCACCTGGAGATTTCCGGCTCCCCTTCGGTCCCGGCGCTACATCGGCGTGATCCGCCCGATGCCCTGATCGCCGCGCGCTTCCCGTCGTGAAAAGATCCTGAACCCCGCCCTCTCCTGCCGTTCCACCGCAAAGTGCCTCCGTCGTCGCTGTACGTGTCCCTGACACGCAATACTCTTGCCGAGGATCGACCAAGTGACTACTGACCTGTTTCGAGCGTGAGGCGTGATCGGCCACACCTCGCTATAAGCATCTGGCTGATCCTCCTCCTCGGCCCGGCCGCCTGATGTTTTCAGGCTCATGTTGTGTTGAACAACGCGCGGACGGAATGAATCCCGCGTTCCGTCGCAATCACCGCAGTTCCATTTCACTTGTAGAGGATTGAAGAGATGAGAAGCACAATGCGATTCGGAGTCTTCACCCTGTCGGCCGCGGCATGCATCGCTATGAGTGGCTGTGGTGGAGGAGGCAAATCGACTCCACCGGCGCCCTCCACCTACACCATCGGCGGCAGCATCACGGGACTCACCGGCTCAGGCCTGGTCCTGCAGGATAACGGCGGCGACAGCCTGACGGTCAGCGCCAGCGCCACCACCTTTGTCTTCGCCACTGCGATCACCAGCGGTGGCGCATACAGCGTCACCGTGCTCACCCAGCCCTCCGGCGAGAGCTGCGCGGTCACCGCGGGCAGCGGCACAGCCACGGTCAACGTCACCAGTGTGAGTATTGCCTGCCAGCAGGCATACACCATCGGCGGCCAGATCTTCGGCCTCGGCGGCTCAGGACTCGTTCTCCAGGATAATGGCGGCAACAACCTCAGCGTCAGCTCCGGTGCCACCAGCTACACCTTCACCTTCGACGGTCCGATTCCCAGCGGCGGCGCAGCCTACAGCGTCACCGCGCTCTCGGTTCCCAGCGGCCAGGCCTGCACGGTCGCCAATCCCATCGGCACCGCCACGGCGGACGTATCCGACGTGGATATCACCTGCACCAGCCTTACCGGAACCACCTATACCATCGGTGGCACGATCTCGGGCCTCACCGGAACAGGTCCGATGCTGCAGGACAGCCTCGGCATCAACGACACCGATCTGCTTCAGGTGACCGGCAACGGCAGCTTTACCTTCGTCGATCCGGTCCTGAGCGGCACGGCATACAATGTCTCGGTCTTTGCTCAGCCGCCCGCCCGCGACTGCGTCGTCAGCAACGGCACCGGTACCGCCACCGCCAACGTCACCAGCGTCGGCGTTATCTGCCTCGGCGACTGGAGCTGGCTGGGCGGCAGCAGCACCGTCGGCAGCAACGGCGCCCAACCCGGCGTCTATGGCTCCCTCGGCGCAGCTTCCCCAACGAACATTCCCGGCGGACGCGAACAGTCCCTCACCTGGACCGATGCCTCCGGCGCTCTCTGGCTCTTCGGCGGCTATGGCATGGATTCCACCGGAACCGGCTACGGCGGACTGCTCAACGACCTGTGGAAGTTTCAACCCGGACAAGGCCCAACCGGCGAGTGGACGTGGATGGGCGGCAGCACCGTTACCCCGCCCAGCACAACCTACGGCGCAGCCGGCGCGCCCGGCGTCTACGGCACCCTGGGAACCGCCGCACCCACCAACGTTCCCGGCGGCCGAGAGCAGGTCGTCAGCTGGATCGACGCCTCTGGCGATATCTGGGTCTTCGGCGGCGAAGGCATCGACGCCAACGGAGTCACTGGAGAGCTGAATGACCTGTGGAAGTTTGACCCGAAACAAGGCGCAAACGGCGAATGGACCTGGATGGGCGGCAGCTCTTCCGTCGGCGCTCCTTTCGGCGGCCCGGGCGGAGTGTACGGCATCATGGGAACCCCCTCGCCGACGAATGTCCCCGGAGGACGCTACGGCGCCATCAGCTGGGTCGATGCGTCAGGCAATTTCTGGCTCTTCGGCGGCAATGGCATTGACTCCACCGGTTCGACGCTGGGTTACCTTAACGATCTGTGGAAGTACACTCCGGGTCCGAACGAAACCGCGGGCGAGTGGACCTGGATGGGCGGCAGCAGCGTAGTGGGCAACGGCGGCAACGGCACGCAGGGAGTCTATGGAACCCTGGGAGTACCCGAGTCCACCAACTCTCCCGGAGCACGAGACGCCGCCATGAGTTGGGTCGATGCGGCCGGTAATGTCTGGCTCTTCGGAGGATATGGCGCCGATTCCATCGGAAACGACGGCTATCTCAACGACCTGTGGAAGTACACCCCCGGCTCAAACGGGGCAGCCGGCGCGTGGGCGTGGATGAGCGGCAGCAACATAGCCGCCAACTACGGCACCGCGCAACCCGGAGTCTACGGCTCGCTGGGAACGGCGTCGGCTGCGAACGTCCCCGGAGGACGTTTCAGCGGCGTTGCCTGGATCGATGCGTCGGGCAAACTCTGGCTCTTCGGCGGAGATGGCTACGACTCCACCGCTGCGCAGGGATATCTCAGCGATCTCTGGGAGTATGACCCGACGTTGGGGACAACCGGAGAGTGGACGTGGATGGGCGGCCCCAGTATCGTCGGCCGCACCGGTGGCCAGGCCGGAGTTTATGGAATCCCGGGAACCCCGGCTGCTGCCAACATTCCCGGAGGACGTTTCGGCATCGCCGGCTGGATCGATGGGTCGGGCAATCTCTGGCTCTTCGGCGGAGACGGCTACGACTCGACGGGAAACCAGGGATATCTCAACGACCTGTGGCAATACCAGCCATAAGGCCGTAGGCAGCTTCCTGCGAGACGAACGGTTTGCTGTGCGCGGATTCATGCGCGTTGCGGCCCGTTCGCCTCGGCTTTTTTGTGCCGCCCACTCCATCTCACCCGCCCACCCCGCACCCCTCCGTCCGCAACGCGAACGCCCACGTGTGCCCCAGCGCGAAATTCACCAGCGAGCACACCAGGATTGCAATCCCATTCGCCACCAGCAGCGGCATCCGTGCCTCGCCCACCAGCAACCGCATCAGCCCCAGATTCCCCACCAGCGAAACCATTCCATTGGACAAATGAAACCGCACCAGCTGTCCCGCCACCGCTCGCCGATCTCTCCGGTCCCGCCACGTGTAGTGCAGATGCCACACGAAGTTGTGCAGCAGTGTCACCTCCAGCGCCGCCGCTGTCGCCAGCAGATAATGCCCATCCATCCACCGGCTTTCGAGCGCCAGGGTGCCCAGCTGCACGCACATCCCCATCGCGCCTACCACGTTGAACTTCCCCCACCGCGCCAGCAGATTCATTGGAGCGGCTCCTGCCGGTAGAGTTCCGCGGTATGCCGCGCCGTGACTGCGACCGCCATCGCCAGCATCGCCGCCGCGGCAATCGCTCCGCCCACGTCGAACAGCAGCAGCCTGTGTCCCAGCACCGTCGCATACGGGCTTCGCCACGCCGCGACCGCCGTCCCCGCAATCAGCAAAATCCGAATCTCCGTCGGCCCCAGAAATCCCTGTGACATCTCAAAATCCCCCAGCGTGTACGTCGCCAGATAGCTCTCCCCCGCCAGCAGCAGAAACCCCACCAGCATCCCCGCCGCCGTCTGCCAGTGCAGCAATCCCGACGCGCCCAGCCCCGCCATCAGCGCCACCGCGCCAAAAATGTCCACCACGTGATCCACATAGAACCCGTACCGCGGCCGCTGCTGCCCACGCACCCGCGCCAGCGTTCCATCCAGGCTGTCTCCCAGCCAGTTCAGCGCAATGCACCCCATCGCCGCCGCCAATGCCACATGCTCCCATCGCGACCAGGCATAGCAAACTCCCGCCGCAATCTGTGCGCCCAGTCCCAACGCCGTCAGCCCGTCCGACGTCACCCACCGCGGCGTCCGCTCCGCCATCCACACCAGCAACCGCTTCTCCACGCCCGCCGTTACTGACCGGTTCAGTCGCCGCGCCGCCCTGAACCCCGCTCCCACCGTCACCGTTTTCGTCGCCATCGTTCTCTCCTTTCCAATCCACCGTTCCGTCACTTCCCTGCCCGCTCCTGCGTCACCGCACGGCACGCCGCCCGCAGCGTAAACTCCAGAGACTCTCGCGGCACGCTCTCCACATACGGGTCCACCACCCACCGCAATCCCCACGGCACCGCGCGCGTCAGCGACACCGTCTCCACCTGGATCGCCAGCCCGCCGTCACGCTCTTCCCAGCTCCACCACGTATCCAGCCGCCACAGCGCGCCATCCAGCGCCCGCTCCGGTTGCGAACCGTCCCCGTTCACCGCCCTTACATCCCGGCTCCGCGAAACGCTCCACTCGTGCGTCCTATCCAGCCGCCCAAAGCGCACATCGTAGGTCGCGTCCATCGTCACCGTAATCACATGCCGCTGCCGCACCCGCATCCACACCTGGGTCACGCCGCCCGCCTGCCCAGTCACCCGGGTCTTCATCACCTGCGGCGCAAACACCCGGGGATACCCCACAAAATCCCGCAGCACCCGCTCCAGATCCGCCGCCGTCGCCCCCGGCACAAACGCCGTTGCCCGCCAGTCGTGCAGCAGCGCCCCCGGCAGCGCCGGTCCGCCCGGCGGCGTCACCGGATCAACCACCACCCCCTGTGCCCGCACCCGAGCCCACTCCGCCGGCGCCAGGAATCCGTCCGCCGTCTCATGCTCCCGCGTCATCCGCGCATCCACCGCGCTCACGTATTGATCGAAGATCGCCGTCGCCGAAGCAGGTTGCCCTGCAGCACTCGCCGGAGCCGCCAGCGCCACCAGCAGCCCCGCGACTCCCATCCCGACCCCAAATCCTCGCCGCATGACTCGCACTCTGCCCCGCGCCGCCGCGTGACAGCAATGCAATCCGCCTCACCTCTTTCAGGAATGATTCTCACGGCGCAAGTGCCAGCGCGCGCCATACTTGCGCGCACTTCTCACGCAACGAGGATCTCGGATTTGCCCCGCGGATCGGCTACACTCTCACACGAGATGTCCGGCCCAGGCGCAGCCCGCTACCGTTTCGGCGTTTTTGAAGCCGACGCCGCCACCGGCGAGCTCCGCCGCCGGGGTATCCGTGTCCGCCTCCACGCGCAGCCCTTTCAGCTTCTCTGCCTGCTCCTCGAGCGCCCCGGCGAGCTGCTCACCCGCGACGAGATCGCCCGCGCCCTCTGGCCCGACGGCACTTTTGTCGACGCCGAGCACGGCGTCAACTCCGCGATCAACCGCCTCCGCGAAACCCTCGGAGATACCGCGTCGAGCCCCCGCTTCATCGAAACCCTCGCCCGCCGCGGTTACCGTTTCATCGCTCCCGTCGAAACCATCTCCGCCGAAGCCTCAGCGCCCTCAACCAGCCCCACTCCGAAGGAACATTCGCCGGATGCGCAGTCCACGACCGCGAAAATTCTCGCCACGCCCGACCAGCTCCCCAAAATCTCTCCGTCGCTCGCCCAGACCTTCTTCGTCCTCTTTCAGCTCATGTACGTCGGTTTCTACGTTGGAGCGCTCGCCAATCTCCGCGAAATCGCTGACCTCTTCGCTGTCCTGTCGCGCCCCACGCTCGCGCTCATCGTTCTCATCGTCACGGCAGCGCTTCTCATCCCCGTCCGCGCGTTTATTCTCGCCGCGGTCCTGCTCCGCGCGCCGGCCGCCCGCCGCCACTTCCTGCATCTCTGGTTCGTGCTTCTTCCCCTCGACGAGCTCTGGGCCCTCGCGCCCTTTCTGCTCCTGCACCACATCAACGTCGGACTCGCCATCGCCTGCACGGCCCTGCTCGCCTGGTCGCCCTTCGCTCAGCGCTCGCTGGTCCTCATGGGCGCGGGCAGCGTCCTCCCCGCCGAGCTTCCCACCCCCGCCCGCTGAGGCTCGCTACCCGATCTCGACTGCCGCATACGCTTCGACGTACTCCTCGCCGTTGCAGCCGAAGTAGGCGACGGTACGCGCGGCAAAATCCACGTCGTAGCGAACCACTCCGGCACGCCAGCTGGCTTCGAGAAATTCCGGAAACGTGCTTTCTCCAGCCTGATCGGTTCGCAGCGCCCTGATCAACGCATCCCGATCGAATGGCGGTACGTCCGCGGTGCCCGACACCAGCGGCGTACCCTGCATCACAACCGATCCCTCCCGGGTAAGGAACAGGCTCTGGCACGCCGGCAGAGACCACAGGTTGCGCGTCACCCCGGCCCGTCGCAGGCTCTCAGCCAGGTAAGGAAATCCGCCCACTTTCGGGCGAATCGCGGCCGCTCGCTCCATCGCTTTCATTAAATTGTCGACCGCTTTGCTCATAAGACGTCTCCCTTGGGTGCGGCCCGGCACCATGAGCCGGAAGCCTCGTACCAGCCGCACCTACTGCGTGGAAGCCGCCGCCTGAGCCCCGCTCGCCGGCGCCAGATTCCGGTAATTCATCAGCGTGTTGAACATCATCCGGTACTCGCCCAGGTTCTGCCAGCGCCACACGGGATTGGTCGCGAACATCACCACCTCGCCCTTGCCCTCC
>DATJSY010000011.1:0-5181 GCA_035503835.1 Acidobacteriaceae bacterium
ACCTCGCGGTGGACACCCTTGGTGTTCGGCTAACAGTTCCCGCCATCAGGGCCTGTAAGGGACTTCCATCCCCAAGTCTCCCAAGTGACCACCACAGCCACTTCAGTTGCGCTTACGCGCTGCGCGCCATGCCTGGCGCACCAAGCAAAAGCCCCGAAGGGCGTTCCTTCGGGGCTCATCTGGGCGTAAACTCGCCGTCGGATTACTTTTCCCGCTTCCAGTTCACCAGATCGCCGAGCGTCGTCGTCGAGCTGGAAACCGGCTGCTTGTAGGCTTCCACGTCGGCGCGGCTGGCTTCCTCGCCGCTGACCGCGCGCACGCTCAACGCGACTTTCTTCTCTTCCGGGTTCATCCGGATGATCTTGAATTCGCGCTCATCGCCCTGTTCCAGCTTCACAGGCGCGCCGTGCCCGTCGGTGGCTTCGGAAACGTGGCACAGGCCTTCAACGCCCTCAGCGATTTCCACGAAGGCTCCGAACTGCGCCGTCCGCAGCACCTTGCCGTGCACCACATCGCCCACGCGATGCTGCGCGAAAAAGCTCTCCCACACGTCCGGCTGGAGCTGCTTGATGCCCAGCGACAGCCGGCGGTTCTCCGGCTCCACGCCCAGCACCACCGCGCGCACCTTCTCGCCCTTCTTCAGCACTTCGGAGGGGTGCTTCACGCGCTTGGTCCAGCTCAGATTGCTCACGTGCACCAGGCCGTCGATGCCGTCTTCGATCTCGATGAACGCGCCGAAGTCGGTGAGGTTGCGCACGCGCCCTTCCACGGTCGCGCCGATCGGGTACTTGTCGCCCAGGTGCTCCCAGGGATTTTCGAGCAGCTGCTTCATGCCGAGGGAGATGCGCCGATCCGCGGGATTCACCTGCAAAATGACTGTCTCGACTTCTTCGCCCGGCTTGACGATCTTCGACGGATGCTTCATCCGCTTGGACCAGGTCATCTCGGAGACGTGCACCAGGCCCTCGATGCCCTGCTCCAGCTCCACAAAGGCGCCGTAATCGGTCACGCTCAGCACCCGGCCGCGCACGTGAGCGCCGATGGGATAGCGCTCGGCGGCGTCCAGCCACGGATCGGGCGTCAGCTGCTTAAAGCCCAGCGAAACCCGCTGCTTCTCTTTGTCGAACTTGAGCACCTTCACCTGGATCTCATCCCCGACGTTCACCAGGTCCCGCGGATGCGTCAGACGTCCCCACGACATATCCGTGATGTGCAGCAGGCCGTCGATCCCGCCCAGATCCACGAAGGCGCCGTAGTCGGTCAGGTTCTTCACCGTGCCGGTCAGCACCGCGCCTTCTTCCAGATGCTCCAGGGTGTGCGAGCGGCGCTCTGCCTGCTGTTCCTCGAGGATCTCCTTGCGCGAAACCACCACATTGCCGCGCTTCTTGTTCAGCTTGATCACGCGGACCTGGATGGGCTGGCCCAGGTATACGTCCAGATTGCGGACCGGACGCAGCTCCAGCTGCGAACCGGGCAGAAATGCCTTGATCCCGATATCGACGGTCAGCCCGCCCTTCACCCGCCCCACCACTGTGCCGGTGACGGGAATCTTCTCGTTGTGCGCCTTCTCCACCGTGTCCCACACGCGCAGCCGCTGGGCCTTCTCATAGCTCAGCAGATAGCCGCCTTCGGGCTCCTCGCGCTCAATGACCACTTCCACGGCATCGCCGGGATGCAGCATCGGCTGGCCGGTGTGATCCACCACCTGCTCGATGGGAATCAGGCCCTCAGACTTCATCCCCACGTCGACGACCACATGCTTGTCGGTGAGCTTGATGACCGTGCCGGAGACAGTTGCCGTCTCGTCGAAGGCCTGAGCGGCGGCTTCGGCGGCCTGCTCGCGGTCGAACGACTCGAGTGCCGCGGCAAAGTCTTCCATGCTCAGATCGGGCTCTTCGTGGTGCTCGGCCGGCGCGGAGACCGTCTCCAGGGTGGCTGGGGTTTCGGTGGACGGCTCGTGGGATTCGGCCGCGGCTTCAAGCGTCGGGGTTTCCAGTTCGGTGTTCAGAGGAGTGCTCTCGGTTTGTTCAGGATTGAGGACGTGTGCCATACATCCAGCTCCAGGATTCTGGCGGCGGCTCCC
Source organism: Acidobacteriaceae bacterium (assembly GCA_035503835.1). Classification (GTDB taxonomy): domain Bacteria; phylum Acidobacteriota; class Terriglobia; order Terriglobales; family Acidobacteriaceae; genus Palsa-343. The sequence goes on from DATJSY010000011.1 coordinate 2,084, forward strand.
GGCATCCGCCCCGCAACCGCCAATCCAGCCCGCCTGCGCGGGTCTCGATACTGGCCGCGGCTTTCTTCGCCATCGGCGTCAGGCGGGTTCCACCCACGCGGTTCTCGGCGAAGTCCGGGGATCGTCCCTCCTTCCGCTTCGATTCCAAACGGAGCCCCCCACAAGAGACCGCTCGCGACGCGAGTTTTTGTCTCCATCTGGAGCATCCGGCAGGAAGGGATCGGCAGGAGTGGCGATCGTGGGTCTGCACAACGAATCCCGAACGCGCAGGCCCTCTGTCAAAACTATAGAGCCGCACCTGGGGCATGTCAATTGAAGAAGCACAACCTCAGCGCAGGCGGCACGGTACTTTCGCGATGTCGCTCACGCCTGGACTGGCCGCGGCGCGCGGCGGCCAGTCCAGGCTCCGGCCGGCCCCGGGTTGATCCCGAAAAGAAGCGGAGCGGCTGGCGCCGCTCCGCTTCAGGGCCCGTCCAGGAGGAATACCTCGCTGTTGCTGTCCTACACCTACTGCGGCGGCGGTGGCGCCTGGTTCTGTGGAGTCGTCTGGTTCTGCGGCGATGCGGGCGGAGCCCCAGGCTGCGGCGGCGCCTGCCCCGGCCGCGGATGCATCCTGTAGTGCCACACCATCGGTCCCTGCGGTCCGCGACGCCGATCCATCCGGCGCATCTGGTGCAGCATTTTCAGCTTCTGCCACTGGTCCGGCGTCAGCGTCTCGCGGATCGCAAACAGCATGTCGGCGTTCTCCTTTTCGAGAGCCGCCCTCGCGTCCACGACCGCGTCGATCTGCGCCAGCGTCTTCGCCTGGTCCGGGTTATCCGACGAGATCATCGGCTGCAGCAGCAGTTGCTGCTTCTCGAGGTCCGCATTCAGGTCGATCAGCCTGAGCTTGTACTGCTGGTAGATACCGTCCATCTTCTGCTTCTGATCGGCAGTGATGCCGAGTTTCTGGGCCACCATCGGATCGTTCCACCAGCGCCCGAACCGGCGATCGTGAAACGTCCGCACCATGGGCGGCCCACCGAAGCCCCTTTGCCCACCTCCAGGTCCGGGACCACCCCAGTCCTGAGCGGACGCTAACCCGCAGAACACGAAACAAACGAGAGCTGCCAATACTAAGCTATTCCTGCGTACCATTTTTCTTCTCCGAAACTGTAGTTTTTGCCGCTGCCGCCTGCTCACTGAGCTGAGCCAGCGGCTCCAGTGCGTCAGGCACTTCTTCTGAAACGTCAGTGTCGATCTGATTCATCAGCACGGTATCGCTCACGCTCGCGCGGGTCTCTGCGCTGGCTTGCGCCGCTGGCGCCGGTTTCTGCGCCGCGGCTTCTCCCTGATGGAAATGAGTCCAGGCCGGGACCGCGACGGCGATGACTGCAGCCGCACCCAGCGCCGGAGCCAGCACCAGGCGCACGCGCAGCGATCTCGCCCTGCCTTCTTCCGTCCTGCGCGGTTGCGTGCACAGCCGCTCGGCGCGCCGCTCCGCCATGTGCCGCATCGCCGAGCCAAACAGGCTCAGCGCCTCTGCCATCTCACGCACTTCTTCCCGCGTCTCCGTTTCCTCTGTTCTGCCGCGGAATTTCATCGTCCCGCCTCCATGCGCTCGCGCACGATCGCCAGCGCCCGATATAAATGCGATTTCACGGTGCTCAGGTTCATCTCCAGCGTCTCCGCGATCTCGTCCAGCTCCATCTCTTCCACAAAGCGCAGCGCGAACACGGTGCGCTGCTGGGCTGACAACTCCTCCACCGTCCGCCATACTGCCGCGACCTTTTCCCGCGCCAGCGTCACGCTCTCCGGCGAACTGCGCCCGTCCGGGAGCCAGTCGCTGATATCCATCGGATCCAGCGCAGCCCCGCGCGTCTTCTGCCAGAAGCGCAGGCTCCGGCTGCGCAGGTGGTCGCGCAGCAGGTTCACCGCAATCCGCGTCAGCCACGTCGCCACGCTCGAGTCGCCGCGAAACTGTTGCCGCGCGCTCCACGCCTTCAGGAAGCATTCCTGCGTCAGCGCCTCGGCGGCGTCGCGGTCCGCCAGCGACGACAGCAGGAAACGCAGGATGCGGGGCCGGTAAACGCGCACGACTTCGTCGAAGTCGGCCATCTCCAGCATGGCCTGTTCCCGCTTCTCGATGGCGAACTCGTTGCCGTTTCCGGAACCACCGGCGAGCATGCTGGCCGGAGTGCTGGCAATCTCTTCCATGCGACGAGATAGACGGGGTTTCACGCGGCAAGTTTACAGTGCGGAGAAAAATACGGAGGACCGAGAACGCAACCCTCCCCTGCCTTTCGAGACCCCTCGCGGGCCAGCTCATCGCCGGCCGTCTCTCAGCCAGCCGCGCTGAAGGCGGGTTCGCAAGTCTTTTTACCGCACTCCGGCGTCAGCGCCATCCCCAGGGGCACAGGAGTTGCACAACAGCGGGCGCAGTGCTGTCCATCCGGCCTGGCCCCGGCCGGAGCGCGCTCGGCTGCGCGCAGCACGAGCAGCGGCGAGCGGCCAGCGCTGCTCGCCACGTCGAAGCTCGCCGTTACCGTGCTCACCTCGCCGCTCACGGCAAAAGGCCGCGCCAGAACCGCCTCCTTCACGCGCTCCGCCAGCGACATCGGGCTCTCGGGCGCACAGCCGGGCAGCGCCAGCAGGAATTCGTCCTCCCCCGCAGCGTCCCACCGGATCGTAGCTGCGCGGATGGCGCCGGAACCGGTTGGCCAGCTCCGTCAGCACCCGGTCCCCCGCGTCGTATCCGTGTATCCGTAGTCGTGGTTGATTCGCGAAAAGTCATCCAGGTCCATCAGCAGCGGACTCTTGGGTGCTTTCCATCCGCCGCACCCGATCCGTCTCCTGGAAGAGGAGGCTCAGCAGTGCCTCCCGGTTCCCGAGGCCGGTCAGCCCATCGCGGGTGACCCGGTAGCACAGCTCGGTGGATTGCCTCCCGATCTGGTGCTGCATCGTCAGCACCCGCTCGGCCACCCGCAAATGCACACTCAGATCATCCGTATCGGGCGGCATCAACGGAAAATCGTCACACCCGGCTTCCAGTGCGACGCATATGCGGTCCTTGTTGGCCCGGTCGCTCAGCAGGACCATCCACGAGCGGTGGGGGGGGG
>DATJSY010000012.1:0-4762 GCA_035503835.1 Acidobacteriaceae bacterium
TACATGCAGGATGTCAACGGCGTGCAGTCATCCAAATGGTGCGCCGGCTGCCACGACGCCGCGCTCTTTTTCCCCGGCAATTTCAACACGCCCATCAAAAACCGCATCTTCACCCCCGCCGCCCAGGCCGGCATCGGCTGCATGGTCTGCCATTCCATCCGTGCTGTGAAAAGCACCATGGGCAACGGCGATTACGTCCTCGAATACCCCGCCCTCTTCAAGCTCGTCGACACCAAAAATCCCTACCTGCATAAGCTCATCGACTTCCTCATCGAAGAGGACCCCGAGCCTCACCGCCGCACCTTCCTCAAGCCCTTCATGCAGAACAATCCCGCCGAGTTCTGCTCCGTCTGCCACAAAGTCCACCTCGACGTCCCCGTGAACAACTACCGCTGGGTGCGCGGCTTCGACGATTACGATAACTGGCAGGCCAGCGGCGTCTCCGGCTTCGGCGCGCGCTCCTTCTATTACCCGCCCCACCCCGAAAACTGCGTCGATTGCCACATGCCCGAAGTCCGCTCCATGGACGCCGGCAACTTCGACGGCTTCGTCCACTCCCATCGCTTCATCGGCGCCAACACCGCGCTGCCCTTCGTCAATAAGGACAAGACTCAGCTCGACGACACCGAGCACTTCCTTCAGGACCACAAGGTCCGCGTCGACATCTTCGCCGTCTCGCCGGAAACCGCTGCCAATCGCATCATCCAGGGGCCGCAGGCCGCGCCCTCCATGCAGCTTGAAACCACCTTCGCCGTCGGCGAAGAGTCGGAGCAGGAAGTCCCCACCGGCATCACCGGCGAAACAAATGTCGCACCCGTCACCGCGCCCCTCGATCGCGTGCAGGGAACTGTCGTCCCCGGTGAAACCGCCCGCGTCGACGTCGTCGTGCGCACCCTCGGCGTCGGCCACTTCTTCCCCGGCGGCACGGTCGACGCCTTCGACTGCTGGCTCGAGCTCAAAGCCACCGACGATCAGGGCAAAGTCCTCTTCTGGAGCGGCATGGTCGAGGATCACGGCCGCGGCCCCGTCGATCCCGGCGCCCACTTCTACCGCTCCCTCCAGATCGATGAGCACGGCAATCCCATCGACAAGCGCAACGCCTGGGCCGACCGCGCCACCGTCTACGTTCACCTCATTCCGCCCGGAGCTGCCGACACCGTCCACTTCCGCCTGCAGATTCCGAAGGACGCCCGCGGCCACATCCATCTCACCGCTCGCGTTAATTACCGCAAATTTGCGTGGATCAACACCCAGTTCGCCTTCGCCGCCGCATTCCTCAGCACCCACGCTGGCGAAGTCAACCCCGCCTACGACGATCGCCAGATGGTCTTCACCGCCAGCACCCAGGACGTTTCCGGCAAGGTCAAGGCGATTCCCAATCTGCCCATCGTTGTCATGGCGCAATCCACCGCCGAGCTCACCGTCCTCCCCGCCGGCAAGCCGCTGCCCGCGCCGCAAATTGTCACCGAAAAAGCCGACTGGTCGCGCTGGAATGACTGCGGCATCGGCCTCTTTCTCCAGGGCGACCTCAAAGCCGCCGAAATCGCCTTCACCCACGCCACCCAGGCCGATCCCGCCAATCCCGACGGCTGGGTGAACATCGGCCGCGTCCGTCTGGAGGAAGGCAATCTCTCCGGCGCGCGCCAGGTCCTCGACACCGCGCTCAAACTCTCGCCCCAGCTTGCTCGCGCCCACTATTTCTACGCGCGCGTCCTGCGCCAGCAGGGCGACTACGCCGGCTCCATCGACCATCTGCGCATCGTGCTCGCGCAATATCCCTACGACCGCGTCGTCCACAACGACCTTGGACGCGTGCTCTTCCTCGAGCACCACTACGCCGCCGCCCGCGACGAATTCCTGAAGACCATGACCATCGACCCCGAAGACCTCGAGGCCAACTACAACCTGATGCTCTGCTACACCGGCCTCAACGATCCCAAAGACGCCGCCGCTTACGAGGTCCGCTATCTCCGCTTCAAGGCCGACGAAGCCTCGCAGACCCTCACCGGCCCCTATCGCGAGAAGCACCCCGACGATAATCTGGAGCGCCAGCCCATCCACGAGCACGACTCTGTGCCCCTCGCCGTCGCCAACGCCAACAACGGCCCCGAGCCGAACGTCGTGCTCCCGCCGGGTGCGCAGCCTGCCTCGGCAAAGTCGGCCCCGCCCCAGGCGCCGCCGCACCAGTTGGCGGAGATCCTGGCCGCTGCCGCCGGCGGGGGTGGACGTTGAAGCTGCCGCGTTCTCCCTGGATTCCGCTTTCCGCCCTCGCGCTCGCGGCTCTCACCGTGCTCGCTGCCGCATCGCCCGCCGCTCCGCCAGCGCCTGCCGAGCACATCCATTTCGAGGACATCACCCGCGCCGCCGGCATCGACTTCGTCCACAACAACGGAGCTTTCGGCAAGAAGTATCTGCCTGAGACCATGGGCCCCGGCGTCGCCTTCATCGACTACAACAACGACGGCTGGCAGGATATTTTCTTCGTCAATGGCACCCGCTGGCCCGGCCATCCCGGCCGCGTTACCACCCCCGCGCTCTACCGCAACAACCACAACGGCACGTTCACCGACGTCACCCGCGAGGCCGGCCTCGCCATTCCCATGTACGGTCTCGGCGTCACCGTCGGCGATTACGACAACGACGGCTACGACGACCTCTTCGTCACCGCCTACGGCCAGAACCATCTCTTCCACAACAACGGCAACGGCACCTTCACCGACGTGACGAAGAAAGCCGGCCTCTGGGGCCCGGACGAGCTCTCGACCAGCGCTGCCTGGGTCGACACCACCCGCGACGGCCTTCTCGACCTGCTCGTCGCCAACTATGTCCAGTGGACTCCCCAGACCGATCTCTACTGCACTATGGACGGCGTCCACAAGTCCTACTGCACGCCGGAATCCTACAAAGGCGCATCGCTCCGCCTCTGGCACAACAACGGCAACGGCACCTTCACCGACGTGACGAAGAAATCCGGCCTCTACGATCCCACGTCAAAGTCGCTCGGCATCGCCATCCTCGACGCCAACCAGGACGGCTGGCCCGACATCGCCGTCTCCAACGACACCGAGCCGAACAAGCTCTACATCAATAACCGCAACGGCACCTTTACTGAGAAGGGCATCCCCGAGGGCATCGCCTACAGCGAGGACGGTGTGGCTCGCGCCGGCATGGGCATCGACGCCGCCGACTACGACCAGTCCGGCTACCCCAGCCTGCTCATCACCAACTTCTCCAACCAGATGATCGGCCTGTATCAGAACCAAGAAAACGGCCTCTTCGTCGACGTCGCGCCCACCTCGGCCATCGGCCGCACCAGCCTGCTCACCCTCGGCTTCGGCTGCTTCTTCTTCGATTACAATCTCGACGGCTGGCCCGATATCTACGTGGCCGATGGCCATCTCGACCCCTCCATCGAGGCCATCCAGCATCGCGTGCACTACGCCGAGCCGCCGCACCTCTATCGCAATCTCGACGGCAAGGGATTTCAGGACGTTTCCGCGCAGATGGGCGCAGCCTTTGACGCCCCCCGCGTGGCTCGCGGCGCAGCGTACGGCGACATTCTCAACGACGGCGCGCTCGACATCGCCATCACCACCAACGGCGGCCCCGCGCAGCTCTTTCTCAATGAAGGCGCCACCAACCACGCCCTGCGCCTCAAACTGGTTGGAACGAAATCGAATCGCGACGGCATCGGCTCCGTGGTCTGGGTCAAATCCCCCACCACCTCGCAGAAGCAGATGCTGCGCAGCGGCTCCAGCTACCTCTCAGCCAGCGAGCTGCTGCTCACCTTCGGCCTCGGCTCCTCCACTCGTGCGGAAATCATCGAGGTCCACTGGCCCAGCGGCGAAGTCACGCGCCTCACCAACGTTCCCGCCGATCAGATTCTCACCATTCGCGAAGGCTCCGGCATCGTCCACGCCGAGCCCTTCCGCAAGCGCCCCTGAGGCGGCTACCGCTTCGCCTTTTCCTCCGGCACCATCACCGTCCGCCGCAGCGGCACCATCGCCGCGCCCGGCTCGCCCACCCGCTGCATGCGCGTCAGCATCTCCGTGCGCACGTATTCGACAAAGTCCTGCATCTGCTGGTTCATTGCTTCCATGCGCTCCCGCATCTGCAGGATGATCGCGATCCCCGCGATGTTCACCCCCAGGTCCCGCGCCAGGTTCAGGATGAACTCCAGCCGTTCCAGGTCCTCGTCCGTATACAGCCGCGTATTGCCCTCCGTGCGCGACGGCTTCAGCAGCCCTTCCCGCTCGTAGAGCCGCAGCGTCTGCGGATGAATGTCGTACATCTCGGCCACCGCCGAGATCATGTACGCGCCTTTGGATTTGCGTTTCGTGGGCATAGTCGACTCAATTATGCACTGTGCTGCTCAGATCCCTTCACTAGGGTCGGACCGGCGGGCGTGAAGATCCGCCCCTCCCGATCCTCCATCACAACCTTTCCCACCGCAATCCGCCGTGGCAGCAGATTCCACACCTGCCCGCCATAAATTCTGTACGGCACCGTCACTTCGATGGCGTACCCGCCCTCCACTTCGATCGCCATCGCCACCGCGTCCACGTATCCCTCAGCCGACGGCTCGGCCAGGCTCACATTGGCGGCCATCGCCACCGCCTGCACCACTCCGCGCCGCGCCCGCGCCGCCACATGCTCGCCCAGCAGCTTCCACAGCCGCTTCGGATCCTCCGGCAGCCGCGGAATCTCCAGCGTCTCCCGCGACACTTCGCCCTCCTGGCTCATCGAAAACCCGAACGGCCCC
>DATJSY010000013.1:0-80062 GCA_035503835.1 Acidobacteriaceae bacterium
GCTCGCTGCGCCCCATCGGCTCCAGCAAGTCGATCAGGAACTGCTCCAAACGCTGCCGCGACCTGGCGATCTGGGTTTCGTTCATGCCTGAGCGTACCAGCGCCCAAACAGGATGTCAATACTTAACGTAGTAATACTAAGATCCTGCGAGAAAACCGCGTCGCAGCAATAGCCGCCCTTCACCTTCAGGTAGAGAAGGACGGGAACCTCCCCGTGCTCGCCCCGTTCCGCCGCGTCGCTCCACGGCGCCGCGCCGTTGGCGGACCACTGCATTGTCAGCATCCTCACCTGAACTTTGTTCGTGAAAAGCCGGTCCACCGTGAAGGAGACAAGCACCAACCCGAGCGAAACAGCGAATGTCCAGCGCCTGTGAGTCCTGCGATCGCGCAGGGACAGAAAAACTATGCCGAGGGCCACCACGACCAACCCAACCGCAGCGATTACCCAGGGTTCGAAACTGATCCTGCCATGAACGATGGCAGTGCCGAACCAGGCCAGTACGCCAGCCATGCTAAGTACCGGAAATGAGCTGACGCCGGCGGCGATGGAGGGCCTTACCAGCCACAAAAGTCCGCAGGGTATCCAGATTATTGCGCAAATCCAATACCAGAAGCTCGGAGGGCCGGCAGAAAGAACTACAGCCAGCCACGTTCCGGACATCAAAAAGAAAATCCCGGTGGGCACCCGCACCGACCAGAATTCCAGCCGCCGGCGACTTTCGGCCATGGGTCAGTTCAGAAACATCGTCCGATACAGCGTGTCGCGCTGCGCGGGGCGGAAGCCGGCGTCGCGGATCACGCGCCGCAGCTCTTCTTCCGTGGTGCAGTTCGCGGTTCCGGCGGCACGGACGACGTTCTCCTCCAGCATGACGGAGCCGACGTCGTTGCCGCCGAAGCGCAGGCCCATCTGCAGCACCTTGAGCCCCTGCGTCACCCAGCTCGACTGCACGTTCTCGACGTTGTCGAGATACAGCCGTGAAATGGCCAGGACCTTCAGGTAGTCGACCGCGGTGGCCTCGTCCCAGCCGCGCCCGCCCAGCGCGGTGTGCTTCGGCTGAAAGCTCCACGGGATGAAGGCCGTGAATCCGCCCGTTTCGTCCTGCAGGCGGCGGATGACCTCGAAATGGTTCACGCGCTGCTCCAGCGTCTCACCCACGCCGAACATCATGGTCGCGGTGGTGCGCATGCCAAGCTGGTGCGCGGTGCGATGCACCAGGACCCACTCGCCGGTGCTGCACTTGAGCCGCGCGATGCGCTGCCGCACCTCGTCGTCCAGAATCTCCGCGCCGCCGCCGGGGATCGAATCGAGGCCGGCATCGCGCAGCCGCTCGATGGTCTCGCGGACGGATAGATCGCTGTACTCGGCGATAGCCAGAATCTCCGACGCCGAAAAGCAGTGCAGCCAGATCTGCGGGAAGCGCTCTTTGATGCCGCGCAGCAGCCGCTCGAACCAGTCGATTTTCAGGTCAGGATGCAGGCCGCCCTGCATGAGCACGCCGGTCCCGCCCATCTCCAGCGTCTCGGCGATCTTTTGGTAGATGGTCTCGAAGTCGAGGATGTAGCCCTCGCTGGCGAGCTTGCCCCTGAGCGGCCGGTAGAAGGCGCAGAAGGTGCAGTACTCGGTGCAGAAGTTGGTGTAGTTGATGTTGCGGTCGATGATGTAGGTGACCACGCCCTCAGGATGCAGCCGGCGGCGTACGGCGTCCGCCTCCATGCCGAGGCCGATGAGATCGTCGGAGCGGAAATAGTCGAGAGCCTGCTCGCGGGTCAGCGCCATAGCTTCATTGTCGGGAAAAAGCGGCCGGGCGTCCAGCCGGGGCTGCCTCGGGCGGTCGCGGCGAGGATTCATTCCTCTGCTTTGGCCCGTTCCCTGCAACGCGGTCCCACGACTTGCGCATCGCACCGTGAGAACATAGCTCTGAACCCCAGGAAGGAGTATCCCCTATGCCCCTGTACGTCCTGCGTTTCCGTTTGGCCGCCCTCGCGCTGCTGGTGCTCTGCGCCGCCACTCTGCCGCGCGCCCGTGCGGCTGACAAGAACGCGACTCCCGACACGCTGGTGCTGAAAGACGGCAACACGCTGCACGGCAAGCTGGTGAGCGAAGCCGGCGGCACCGTGATCTTCAGCACGCCCGCGCTGGGCGACGTAAATGTGCCCTGGGCGAAAATTCAGGAACTCCACGCCACAGAGGATTTCGCCGTCCTTCCCGCGCACATGAAGTCGCTGCCTAAAAAATCCGCGGTGCGGCTGCCGGTGGGTCCCCTGGACGCCACCGGCGAATCGGTCACCGTGCATCCGAAGGGGCAGGAGGGGGTTCCGCAGCCGATTGCCAGCAAAGACGCCGCGTTCATCGTGAGCGAGGACACGCTGTACAAGCAGCTGTACCACACGCCGGGCTTTTTTCAGGGCTGGAACGGCGCCGCCACCGCCGGGGCGACGCTGGTAACCGCGACCCAGAATCAGTACACCTTCTCCGGCAGCGTGGGCCTGACGCGCGCGGTCCCCACCGTGAGCTGGCTGGACACGCGCAACCGCACCTCGGCGGACTTCACCGGATCCTTTGGCAAGATCACGCAGCCGGCGTACGGCAGCCCAACGGGACCGGTGGCTGCGACCGTCACCAAGACTTCCATCCTCCACTTCGACGCGGAGCGCGACGAGTACTTCTCGCCGCGGATGTTCGGCCTGGCGCAGACTTCGTTCGACCACAACTTCAGCCAGGACCTGAGCCTGCAGCAGATCTACGGCGGCGGCATTGGCTGGACGGCTGTCAAGACTTCCAGGCAGCAGGCCGATGTCAAGGCTACCGTCCAGTACGAGAAGCAGAACTTCATCAGCGGTTCATCGAGCGCCAACCAGAACCTGATCGGGTCTACGCTCTCCGCAGACTACATGCGGAAGCAGAAGATCTTCACGCTTACCCAGGAAATCGCCTATATTCCGGCCTTCAATAACCTCCACGCTTACTCCGCGGAGGAAACCGACACCGTCGCGTTCCCAACCTGGAAAAACTTCGCCTTCTCACTGGGGACGATCGACAGCTACCTGAACGATCCGCCCATCACCTACCCGACCACGAAGCTCAATTCGTTCCAGTTCACGATGGGCCTGACCTACGCGATCAAATCGAAGTACTGATTGCCGCGGTTACCAAGCCGTGGGCTCGTAGTTCAGGCTCGGACCCAGCCAGCGCTCCACTTCGGCCAGGCTCATGCCCTTGCGCTCGCGATAGTCCTGCACCTGATCGCGGCCGATCCTGCCGACGGCGAAATAACGCGATGCGGGATGAGCGAAGTAGAAGCCGCTGACACTGGAACCGGGCCACATGGCAAACGACTCCGTCAGCCGGATGCCGGTCTTCGCCTCCACGTCCAGGAGCCGCCACAGCGTGCCCTTCTCGGTGTGATCGGGGCACGCGGGATAGCCGGGCGCCGGGCGGATGCCGCGATACTTCTCCTGAATCAGCTCGGATTTCGTCAGGCGCTCGGCGCAGCCGTAGCCCCATTCGCGCCGCGCACGCTGGTGCAGGCACTCCGCGAAGGCTTCCGCCAGCCGATCCGCCAGCGCCTCCGCCAGAATGGCGTTGTAGTCGTCGTGCTCGGCTTTGAACTTTACGACCAGCTCCTGCAAGCTGATCCCGCTGGTGACCGCAAACGCACCGACGAAATCCTGCAGGCCGGTTTCCTTCGGCGCGATGAAATCCGCGAGCGAGCGGCACGGCTCGGAGCCTTCGCGGTTGGCCTGCTGACGCAGAAAATGAAAACGCTCCAGCACGCCCGCACGCGATGTGTCTGCGAACAGTTCAATATCGTCTCCAACCGCATTCGCTGGAAAGAATCCGTAGATTCCGCGCGCGGTGAGCAGCTTCTCTTCGATGATGCGATCCAGCAGCGCCTGCGCATCGGCGAAGAGTTGCCGCGCCTGCGCACCCTGCTTCTCGTCTTCGAAAATGCGCGGGTAGACGCCCTTCAGTTCCCAGGTGTGGAAGAACGGGCTCCAGTCGATGTACTCGCGCAGCTCCCCCAGCGGGAAATCATCGAGCACCCGCACTCCCGTAAACGATGGCGTCCCAAGGTCCTCGGGGCGCCAGGTGATCGGCGTGTGGCGGGAGCGTGCTTCGGCGAGTGAAACGAGCGGCTGCGCCTGCGCTGCATGGGCCCTGCGCAGTGCCGCATATTCCGTGCGCAGTTGCGTCACAAACTCGGCCTTGCCCTCGGCACTCAGCAGGCTGGTCGTCACCGGAACCGCGCGGCTGGCGTCGAGCACGTGCACGACGGGCTCGCTGTAATGGGGAGCAATCCTGATCGCGGTGTGCGCGCGGCTGGTCGTGGCTCCGCCGATCAGCAGCGGGACATGAAACTCCAGCCGCTCCATCTCGCGCGCCACATGCACCATCTCGTCTAGCGACGGGGTAATGAGTCCGCTCAGGCCGATCACATTGGCGTTCTCGGCGCGCGCCCGCTCCAGAATCTTCTCGGCCGGGACCATCACGCCCATATCGATCACTTCGTAGTTGTTGCAGGCCAGCACCACGCCCACGATGTTCTTCCCGATGTCGTGGACATCGCCCTTGACAGTGGCGAGGACGATCCTGCCCTGCGCCCGCACCTGCTGTCCGGCCGCGGCCATCGCCGCTTTCTCGGCTTCCATATACGGCGTCAGGTACGCGACCGCTTTCTTCATCACGCGCGCCGACTTCACCACCTGCGGCAGGAACATCTTGCCCGCGCCGAAAAGGTCGCCGACCACGCTCATGCCCGCCATCAGCGGCCCCTCGATCACCGCCAGCGGACGGCCGAGCTTTTGCCGCGCCTCCTCCGTATCCGCTTCGATACAGGCGTCGATGCCCTTCACCAGCGCGTGGCTCAGCCGCTCTTCCACGGTGCCGTGCCGCCATTCCTCCGCCTGCTTCTCCGTCGCGGCCGCACCGGTCCCGGAGGCTTTCAGTGCCTCGCCGTACGTCACCAGCCGCTCGGTCGCATCGGGACGGCGATTGAGGAGCACGTCTTCCACCAGCATCTTCAGTTCCGGCTGAATCTCCTCGTAAATCTCCAGCTGACCGGCATTCACAATGCCCATGTCCAGCCCCGCGGCAATGGCGTGATACAGAAACGCCGAGTGCATTGCCTCGCGCACTTTGTTGTTGCCGCGAAAGCTGAACGAAATATTCGAGACGCCGCCGCTCACTTTCGCGGAGGTCAAATTCTCTTTGATCCACCGCGTCGCGCGGGTGAAATCGACCGCGTAGTTGTTGTGCTCCTCCATCCCCGTCGCCACGGTCAGGATGTTGGGATCGAAGATGATGTCCTCCGGCGGAAATCCCGCCTCGTCCACGAGAATCCGGTACGCCCGCTCGCACACGCGAATTTTGTCCTCGAAGCTCGCGGCCTGGCCTTTTTCATCGAAGGCCATCACCACCACCGCGGCGCCGTACTTCCGCACCGTGGCTGCGTGCTCGCGAAATTTCGCCTCGCCTTCCTTGAGTGAGATTGAGTTGACGATGCCCTTGCCCTGCATGCATTTCAGGCCGGCTTCGATCACCTCCCATTTCGAGGAGTCGATCATGAAGGGCACCGCCGCGACCTCCGGCTCGCTCGCGAGCAGTTGCAGGAAGCGCGTCATCGCTGCCGCGCCGTCAATCATGCCCTCATCCATGCAGATGTCCAGCACATTCGCGCCGTTCTCCACCTGCTGGCGCGCGATGGCCACAGCTTCTTCGTACTTGCCTTCTTTGACCAGCTTTGCGAATTTTGGCGACCCGGCCACGTTCGTTCGCTCGCCGATCATGATGAAGACTCCCTGCTGCTGCGTGAAGGGCCGCGAACCGGAAAGACGCAGCGGGCGGAAATCCCGCCCTGTCCGCGATGAATCCGCCAACGGGGCACCCGGGACTGACGAAGAGCGTAACTCCCGTGGTGGCTGGCCCTCCAGCGCTTTCGCAATCGCCGCAATGTGCTCCGGAGTATTCCCGCAGCATCCGCCGGCGATGTTGATCAGCCCGCCCCGCGCAAACTCGCTCAGACGCCGCGCCATGTCCTGCGGCCCCAGATCAAAGCCGGTCGGCGACAGCGGATTCGGCAGCCCCGCATTCGGGTAGCACGAGATCGCGGCACTCGACTTCTCCGACAGCTCCTCCAGGAACGGATACATCAGGTCGGGGCCGAGCGAGCAGTTGAGGCCCACGGAGAATGGCCGCACATGCTCCACCGCGTTCCAGAACGCCGCCACCGTCTGCGCGGAGATCATGGTCTCGCCGCCGCGTCCCACCGCAGCGGAAATCATGATGGGCAGTTCCCTGCCTTGCTCCGCAAAGACTTCCTGAATCGCCACCAGCGCCGCTTTCGCGTTCAGCGCGTCGAAGATCGTCTCCACCAGCAGGAGGTCCGCGCCGCCAGCGATCAGCGCCCGCGCCTGCTGCGCGTATGCCTGCCTGACCTGATCGAAGGTCACCACGCGGAAGCCTGAGTCGTCCGCATCCGGGGAATTCGACAGCGAGACCGTCAGCGGGCCGATGGCTCCGGCCACGAACCGCTGCCTGCCCGTAGCGTTCGCTACCCGATTCGCCCATTCCCGGCACTGCTGCGCCGACCGCTCGTTGATCTCCCAGGCCAGCTCGCCCAGCAAGCGGTCGTCGATGATGCTCTGGTAAAAGTCCGGATCTTTGCGCCCGCCGCGCTCGCGCGGATCCTCGACGAAGAACTCGCTCTGCGCGATGCTGGTCGCGCCGAAAGTGTTCGTCTCGATGATGTCGGCGCCCGCTTCGAGAAACCGCCGGTGAATGTCGCCGATCATCTTCGGCTGCGTAAGTGTAAACAGGTCGCCGTTGTTCAGCAGATCCTTCGTTGCGTCGCGGAAGCGCTCGGCGCGGATATCCGCTTCCTTCATGCCGTAGGTGCGGATGGTGGTGCCCATCGCACCGTCAATGACGGCGATGCGGTCGTTGAGAATCCTGCGCAGCGGATGCTGGGAAAAGTCAGTCATAAATTGCAGGGCTGGTGATCTGATGCTATCGAACTTGGGCGCGATTCCCGAAGTCCTGCGCGCACAACCGCTCCGGCTTTGCTCTACACTATCCCGGCCTTCACAATAACGGAGAGGATGAGCCACCGAATGGTAGGAAAATGCGTGCGAATGGGATGGATTGGGCTCACGGGCCTCCTGCTGACCGCCGGCGCGATGACGCAGAGCACCCCGCCGGTGCGCAATCCGCTCAGCCCGGGGTACGTGAAGGCGACGGAGCTGCCGGACGGCCAGGTGCCCCCACCAGACGCGGACGGCAACTTCATCATCGGCCCAACCCATCCGGCGGCTCCGGAAATGAGCGTCCATCCGGAGGTGCCTCACGGCCGGATTTTCGTCCTCACCATGACCTCGGCCGATTCGAAGTACTTCCCGGGAATCGCGCGGCAGCCGCATACCTTCGGCAGGCCCGACCCGAAGCATCCCAAACGACTGATCGTCACCACCAGCCATCCCGCTCCGTGGACACGCACGGTCACGGTCTACGTGCCGCGTCAATATGTACCCGGAACCGCGGCGCCGTTCCTGGTCGAGCAGGACGGTCCGGACCCCAGCCTGTTCACCGCCCTCGACAGTCTTATTGCCGAGAAAAAAGTGCCGGCGCTGGTTGCGATCTCCATCCAGAACGGCGGCGGCGACGCGCAGGGCAGCGAGCGCGGCCTCGAGTACGACACCATGTCCGGCAAATACGCGGAATGGGTGGAGCACGAGGTGCTTCCTCTGGTGGAGGCAAAGTGCCACGTGCGGCTGACGCGCGACCCGGATGGGCGAGCGGCGATAGGCGGCAGCTCGGGCGCGGCGGCGGCGTTCATCATGGCGTGGTATCACCCGGAGCTGTACCATCGCGTGCTGTCGTACTCCGGCACGTATGTGAACCAGCAGTGGCCGTGGAATCCGAAGACGCCCGACGGCGCATGGGATCTCGCGCACCGGCTCATTCCGGCGAGTCCGCGCAAGCCGCTGCGCATCTGGATGGAGGTCGGCGACCGCGATCTCTACAACCCGAACGTGATGCGCGACGGCATGCACGACTGGGTGGTGGCGAACGAGGACATGGCGAAGGCGCTGGCGGCGAAGGGCTACACGTATCAGTTTGTGTTTGCGCGCAATGCGGGGCACGTGGATCACGCGGTGAAGATGCAGACTCTGCCGGAGGCGCTGGAGTACGTGTGGGAGGGATATCGGGCGGGAGGGATGTAACGCAGACGCGAATGCGACCGGTCGACGGTTGCTGCTATTCACTCTCCGGCTGGAACGTCGCTGAAATGGGGACAGCTCGCGCGCCTTCGAACCCGAACCTTACAACAACGTGACCTTCCCAGCCGCACGCCATGCATTTCGGATTGGTTTCCTGCACGTCGCCGCGAAATTCAGATTTACCCAAATCCAGACCGGAACACAGCGGGCTGACATTCCGATCACCGCTGGGCACGGTTTTCTTAACTGCCGCCACAACGTCAGAGAAACCGGCCAGTTCCGCACCTGCCTTTCCCAACACCCAGACCTCTCCTGTGCACCCCATTTCACTGCTGTCCGTGTGGTCTTTGTCGACAAGCAGCGTGGTCGCGCCAGCTGTCACAATCTCCGGCGCCTCCGGAGGCCATAGCCAGGCTGCATCGCTCTTCAGCAGCAGCAGCTCGCGGTACATTCCCGGACGCGGTTCGATGACGATGGACTTCCAGTATGATTGCGCGCCTAGTTGAGTTCCCAGCTGCCTCCGGTACTCGCCTGGCATCGCGTAGAGGATTTGGATCGTGCGTTCGCCGAGCGGCGCACCGATCTCGGTCTGCGAGATCCTCACCATCGTGTCGTTGCATTCCGATGGAATGGCGCAACCGCCAGCGTCGCTCAGAAACTCCTGCCGGCGCTGATTGGAGATGTAGTAATCGAGCGGTCGGCTGATGCTGGGAGTTTCATTCTCCGTATACCCATCATTGCCGTTCCATCCCATCTCTACGCGCTTCTGCTGCGCGAAGACGGAGGTGCAAATCATCACCAGGATCGCCAATTTGGCAAGCTGTCGCATGGCGCCTTACGTAAGTCCGAACCGAGGCGTATCACTCCAACATTTCAGGTTCATTAAAATCGGCCGTCACTTCGGATACGCCGGATCCATGATGGCGCAGGCTTCGCCGCCGAAGGGCGTGTCTTCGGCCTTGATATCTGTGCCGGTCTTCGGGATATCGAGCCATGGGCTGAACTGCTTTGCCTGGTACTGCGGCCAGGGCGCGGGTCCGGTGGGGACCGCGTTCTTTGCGAAGCTTGTCCAGTAGTCGTCGAGATCGTGCCCGATTTGCAGGTCCTGTGCGGTCGGTTTGGCGCTGCCCTCGAACGAGTCGAAGAGATAAAAGAGCTCCGAGGTGTGGATCGCGGATGGCTGGCCGGGGTCGGGGCGATCGAAGCGATAGACCCAGGTGGGGAATCCGTGCGACGCGTGCCACTCGGCCAGCAAACGGACGGCGCAATGGAAGTCGTGGCCGGTGGCGAAGCGCGTTGCCGGCGGGCCCAGCAGCGGGCTCGGGGTATTGTCATACAGCGTTTCCAGTTGCACGGCAGCTTTGTAGCCCACCGTCTCCGCCATATCGTGGCGAAGCTGATCCAGCGTTTCGCCGCCAGGCGCAATCTCCTGCGCGTTCGTGCCCAGCACCAGCGCGACCGGCGCTTCCCTGCCTTCCGCGTAGACGCGCCACGGCATCTTCGGCAGCACCCACCCGTCCACGCTGGCGCCGCGATAGCCCCACCAGTTCACTGATGCCGGCTCGGGTGCCTGTGCATCGATGGCCATCACCTTCGCGGCCCGCAAACTCCGCTGTGCGGCCAGCGTCGGCCCCAGCGCCTTCGCCACCGGCGCCCACGCAATCTCCGACTCAGCCTTCGTCGAGGTCGGCATCAGCCCCAGCACCTGGCCGCTCTCTTCGAGCGCGGCGCGGAAGAGCCCGCGCGCCAGCGGAGACGCCAGCAGCAGCCCCGTATCCACGGCACCGGCGGATTGCCCGAAGATCATTACCTTCCCCGGATCGCCGCCGAACTTCGTGATGTTGTCATGCACCCAGCGCAGCGCGGCGATCTGATCCAGCAGGCCGTAGTCACCCGAGGCGTGATGCGCCGATTCAGCGTCCAGCTGCGGCGTGCGGAACCAACCGAAAATATCCAGGCGATATTCGATGGTGACGAGCACAACGCCGTGGCTGACCAGCGGCACGCCATACGAGAATCCATCCCCCGCCAGGTTCGATCCGCCGTGGATATACACCATCACCGGCAGATCGTGTGCGCCGGCCGGCGTCCACACATCCAGGTGCAGGCAGTCCTCGCTCCAGTGCTGCGAGTCCCGGTGATTCCATCCCTCATCAAGCTGCGGACACGGACTGCCGTGGCTGTCGGCGATTCGTGTTCCCTGCCACGGCTGCGGCGGTTGTGGCGGCTTCCAGCGCAGGTCACCGACGGGCGGCTGCGCGAAGGGAATGCCGAGATACGCGAAGATGCCGGGAACGGGCTCGGTGCCTTCCAGCGCGCCCTGGGCAATCGTCACGCGCACCTGGGGCGATGGTGGATACGGCGCCCGCTGCGCGGCGCACACCAGAGGAATCAGGAACAGACAGGCAGGAAGAACACGGCGAAATGCTTGCATCGGCAGAGTTCCTTTGGCTGAGCCTTCGCAATCCAATGTAAATGCATTGGGAGGGTGCGAATGCACCGCGGCGGGACTGCAGTCTGAGATTAGTGCTTTGCCTGCGGCTCGATGAGCGTCAACCCGGTAGCGGGATTGTGCTTCCTGTAGAGCGGTGTCGGATCGGTGGTGACGAAGACTTCCAGCAAAGGCGAAACGTGCGCGCCCAGAATATGCCCACCGCGGGTGGTGCCGTCCGGCAGCGCCACCACGCAGTGCATGTGCACCTGTGGCTTGCCGTTCAGCAGCGCGATGTCTCCGATGAGCGATGCGACTTCGACCTGCTGATCCACCGGGTTTACGCGGAACATCTTCTTCTCGAGGTCGAACCAGGCGAGCCGTACGTCGCTGAATCCGCCGATCGCCGTGAAATGCGCACTCTTCACGTGATTCTCCTCGGCAAACCGGGTGAGCCCGGCAAACGGCTCGTCTCCTGTCCGGAACATCACCGCGTAATCCTTCTGGCCATTGCTGTCGCTCAGCAGCGTCACCTGCATGCCCGGCGCAGAGCCGTGCGGACCGGCCTGCGATGGCGGCACGTATTGCAGCGTTTGCGCGGCGAGAGACAACGGAAGCATTCCTGCCGCCAGAAGCACAACGATTCCGCGCACAACAGGTTTCATCGATCCCCCTGCTGACGGCTCGCCGGCGCATCCTGCGCGGCGAGAATCCCGTTACTTCGTCGAATCCGCGCCGGCAACTGCACGACCCGGCATCCCGACAGCCGGCACCAGCATGTCTTCCTTGCGCATCACCAGATTCGTCGCGTTCAGGCTGGCCAGCTCGAAGCCGTGCCCGTGGGTAATCGCGTCTGTCGGGCACGCCTCCACGCAGTAGCCGCAGAAGATGCACCGGTTGTAGTCGATGTTGTAGACCTTCGCGTACCGCTCGGCCGAGGAGATGCGCTTTTCGGCAGTGTTCTCGGCCGCTTCAATGTAAATGCAGTTCGAAGGGCAGGCCGCCGCGCACAGAAAGCAGGCCACGCACTTCTCCAGCCCGTTCTCGTCGCGCTGCAGCACGTGCGCGCCGCGGAACCGCTCCTGCAGCACCGCTCCGCGCGTCGGTCCCTTCCCATCCGGATAATTTTCCACCTCCGTGGGCTGGAACATCTCGCGGAAGGTGATGCTCATGCCTTTGGCAATGGCCGCAGCGTTGCGCACGATGGACATAGGTCCAGTATACGAAATCGCGCACCGTCTCACTGGGACGCTGGTGCCGTGCCGTTATGCCGGCGCTGCAGCTTCGTCCGTCCCGGCTCGCGGGCAGCGGATGGGTTCGCGCCCTTCGACCGGAAACTCGCGACCCAGGCGCGAAGACTCAGGCCGTCGATGTGGTGACACCGGCCTGGCGGGTGTCAGGACCCTGCTCCGGCATGCTATCCTCAGGGCTAACCTGACGATGCGCCGCGCCGCCTCCAATTCGTCCGCCCGCCACCGCTGGAGCCGGTCCCTCGCCCGCGCCATCGCCCCGCGCCGTTTTCTCCGCGTCCTGCCCACGCGCACGCGACCGAGCCTGTTCGGCAGCGACTAGTCACCGCTGTCCCGGCGCTTCCTCAGACCCTCAGCGCCGCGCACGAACGGTACTTTTTCTCCCGATGCGACCTCTCCGATGGTCTCGACCTCCGCCTTCAGCATGCAAGGAGAAACTCATGACGGTATCCCCAGAAATGCTCATGCAGCACGGCCCCAAACTGCACGGTTCCCTGCCCGGACCTAACGCCCGCCGCGTCGTCGATGCCGACGATCGCTGGATCTCGCCCAGCTACACGCGTTCCTATCCTCTGGTGGCGAAACGCGGCCGCGGCATCCGCGTGGAAGACGTCGACGGCAACGAGTTTCTCGACTTCGCCGCCGGCATAGCCGTCTGCTCCACCGGGCATTGTCATCCTGAGGTGGTCGCCGCCATCCAGAAACAGGCCGGCGAGCTCATCCACATGTCCGGCACGGACTTCTACTACGAGAGCCTGGTCACGCTGTCCGAACGCCTCTCGAAGATTGCCCCGATGCCCGGCCCACATCGCTTCTATTACGGCAACTCCGGTGCGGAGGCGATCGAGTGCGCGCTGAAGCTCGCGCGTTATCACACCAAACGCCAGAACGTCATCGCCTTCCTCGGCGCATTCCACGGACGCACCATGGGCGCGCTCTCGCTCACTGCGTCCAAGCCGCAGCAGCGCCGCCGTTTCGCGCCGCTGGTTCCCGGCGTCACGCATATTCGGTATCCCAACGCCTACCGCGGATGCGCGGGCGGCCCGCAGGAGGCTGAAGCCTTCGCCCTCGGCTGCGCCCGCTACATCGAAGACAAGCTCTTCCACACCATCCTGGCGCCGGAAGAAGTCGCCGCGATCTTCGTCGAGCCCATTCAGGGCGAAGGCGGCTACGTCGTCGCACCCACCATCTTCATGCAGGAGCTGCGCCGCATCTGCGACAAATACGGCATTCTGCTCGTCGCCGACGAGGTCCAGTCCGGCGCTGCCCGCACCGGCAAGTGGTGGGCCATCGAACACACCGGCGTGGAGCCGGACATCGTCTGCATGGCCAAGGGCATCGCCTCCGGCATGCCGCTGGGCGTGTGCATGAGCCGCGCCGACATCATGGACTGGAAGCCAGGTTCGCACGCCTCCACGTTTGGGGGCAACCCCGTCTGCATCGCCGCCGCGCTCGCCACCCTCGATGTGCTCGGGCGCGAAGGCCTCGCCAATGCGACGCAGCGCGGCGAGCAGGCCTTCCGCCGACTGAAGACCTGGCCCTCCCGCCATCCGGTCGTCGGCGAGGTCCGCGGCCGCGGCCTCATGATCGGCATCGAGATTGTGAAGGATGAGAAGACCCGCGAAGCGGCGCCCGGATTGCGCGACCGCATCGTGGAGCTGGCTTTCGAGCGTGGCCTGCTGATTCTCGGCTGCGGCGAAAACTCTCTTCGCCTCGCCCCGCCGCTCATTGTCCGCGAACAGGAACTGGAAGTTGCGCTCGACATTCTCGAGGAGTGCGTGCGCCAGGCCGAAGAGGAGCTGGCGCAGCCGGGACAGTCGGCCCACTGAATCTCAATTCCCATCGTTGTGAGCTGGATCGGCTGCGCGCTCAGCGGCAGATCCCTCGCTGCTTTACCGCTGGCTGCCGCGCCCCTGGTTTCGTTTCGCCTGCCGCCGGAAGAAGACTCCCGCGGCCAGAAAGAGCGCAGAAATCCCCGCATCCGCCAGCCCGTGTCCCAGCGCGCCATGGTGCATGCCCAGCGCTGCGTCAAAGAACCAGACTGCCGCTCCCAGAAACCAGATCCAGTTGAAGTTACGCCCCACTGCTCGTTGGGATGCGTCACCCAGGACGCACGACTCCTCTGGCTTCCCATGGTAACGCCGACACCCGGAAAATACTTCCCTCGCTGCGCGACGATCCGGCGTACTATGTTGCGCATATGGCACCCACAGGACCCGTACCCCACGAGATGGTTACCACCGCTTTCGAACTGGACAACTTCCGCATTGTGCGAACGCTGGGCATGGCGCGCGGGATTATTGTGCGCTCCCGTTCCATCTTCGGCTCCATCGGCGCCGGCCTGCAGACGATCGTCGGCGGCAACATTTCGCTCTTCACCAAAATGTGCGAGCGCACCCGCGAGGATTCCTTCAACCTGATGCTGGAGCATGCCGGCCAAATGGGCGGCAACGCCGTCATCGGCGCGCGCTATGACGCGACCGAGATCATGAACGGCGTCACGGAAGTCCTGGCCTACGGGACGGCAGTGGTCGTCGAGCCGATCCGCTAGCCGCGTCGTCGGTCCGCGCCACTTCCCTGCCTCCACCCTCGCTGTGCTACTATCCGTGTTTCTGCGGATGTGCGGCCCGGACCGCCTCCGCCAGGTGCCTCACTATGCCGGACGAGGACCCCCGGCTCACCGCTGCCGCGCGCCGGAACTCATTCCGTCTCTCCTCTGACGCCACCCGCGACGCCCTCCCGAAGTCCCTGTGCCTGGCATCACAGCTCGCCACCCAGCCTCTCGTTTCTACTGTCCTGTCTTCTCCGGCGCTCCGTCTGAGCCGCCAACCACCTCTTTTCACAAGGAGTCTCTTATGAAGAGCTATCCAGGAAGTGACCTTCGCAACGTAGCTGTAGTGGGGCATGCGCACAGCGGCAAGACCACGCTCGTCTCCGCTCTGCTGCATGCCGCCAAAATGACTCCCAGCCTGGGCCGCGTGGACGACGGTTCCGCCGTCACCGCCTACGACGAGGAAGATGTCGCCCGCGCCACCACCATGCAGAATGCCGTGGCCTTCGCCGAATGGAACGGCGTCAAGATCAACTTCGTCGATACTCCCGGCTTTCATATGTTCGTCCATGAGGCTCGCTCGGCGATGCTCCCCGTCGAGTCCGCGCTGGTCGCCGTGCACGCCGTCAACGGCGTTGAGGCCATGACGGAGCGCGTCTGGAAATTCGCCGAGGAATTCAGCCTGCCCCGCGTCCTCGTGCTCAGCCAGATGGACCACCCGCGCGCCGCCGACTCCGCCGCCGGCACGCTGTCCGCCCTCCACGAGCGCTTCGGCCGCCAGTGCATCCCCGTGCAGCTCCCTATTCACGGCGACAAAGGTTTTGAAGGCGTCATCGACCTGGTCACCATGGAAGCCTTCTTCTATACGCCCGGCGGCGACGGCCACGGCAAAATCGGCGAGGTCCCCGCGCATCTGGCCGAGCGTGCGCAACGCGCCCACGAAACCCTGGTGGAACTGGTCGCCGAAGGCAAAGACGAGCTGATGGAGGAGTACTTCCGCGAGGGCACCATCCCCGAGCAACACCTCATCACCGCGCTGCACGAGGCCATCCGGGAAGACCGCATCTTCCCCGTGCTCTACGCGAGCGGCCTGACAAATGTGGCCACGGATCATCTTCTCGACTTCATCAAGGTTTACGCGCCCGCGCCCATCGAGCGTGCGCCTGTCGCCGCCCGCGCGGCCCTGCAGGCCGTCGCCGCGGCCGCCAGCGGCGAGGCCTCCGGCGATGAGTCCGCCGAGGCTGTCACGCGCAAGGTGGATGATGCCGAACCGGTCTCTCTTTATGTCTTCAAAACCATGTCCGACCCGTTCGCCGGACGGATCAGCTTCTTCAAAGTCTTTTCCGGCTGCCTCAAAAACGACGCCTCTGTGCAGAATTTCACTCGCCGCATCCCGGAGAAGTTCTCCCACCTTTCGATCATGCAGGGCCGCACCGCCGTTGCCGTCGCCGAGCTGCACGCCGGCGATCTCGGCGCGGTGGCCAAGCTCAGGGAAACCCTCACCGGTGACACCCTCGGCGACAAAGCCCACGAAATCTTCTTCGAGCCCGTCGGGCTGCCCGAGCCCGCGATGACGTGGGCCATTGAACCCAAATCCCGCGCCGACGAGGATAAGCTCGCCCCCGCCGTTCACAAGCTGATGGAAGAGGACCTCATGGTCCGTTTCTTCCGCGACGCGCAGACCAACGAGTTCCTGATTGCCGCAGCCGGCCAGCCGCATATCGAGTCGCTGGTGAATAAGCTGCGCAGGCGCTACCACACCGAGGTCACCCTCAAGGCGCCGCGCGTTCCCTATCGCGAAACGATTCGCGGGCGCGCCGACGCGCAGGGCCGCCACAAAAAGCAGACCGGCGGCCACGGCCAGTACGGCGACTGCAAAATCAAAATGGAGCCGCTGGCGCGCGGCGCCGGCTTCGAGTTCGTCAACGATGTCTTCGGCGGAGCGATTCCGCGCAACTTCATTCCCGCCGTGGAGAAGGGCATCCAGGAGTCAGCCGCGCGCGGCTACCTCGCCGGCTATCCCGTCGTCGACTTCAAGGTCATCCTCTACGACGGCAGCTACCACGATGTGGACTCCAACGAGCTGTCCTTCAAAATGGCCGGGCGCCTCGCCTTCCGCAAGTGCATGGAGCAGGCCAAACCATCCCTGCTGGAGCCCATCATGCGGGTGGAGATCGAAGGTCCGCAGGAGTTTGCCGGCGCCCTCATGGGTGACCTCAACCAGCGACGCGGCCGCGTCCAGGGCATGGAAAGCCACGGCGCGACGACGCTCATCCGCGCCGAAGTCCCCATGGCCGAAATGCTGACCTACGGCCAGACGCTGACCGCTATGACCCAGGGCCGCGGCAGCTTCCACATGGACATGGACCACTACGACATCGTCCCGCAGCCCATCGCGGAGAAGATCGTCGCCAACGCGAAAAAACCCGCCGGCGAGGAGGAAGAAGAGTAGGTGCCGCGCGCACTGCCGAACACCTTCAGCATTCTGCCAAAGCGAAATGTCAGCCGGAAACAGCAAAGGCCCGTCCTCGCGGCGGGCCTCGCTGTTTGCCCTTCAGCGCGCTACGTGAACATCGCCCCTACCACCTTCAGTGCCACAATGACCACCCACCATCCCCACACCGCTGCCGCAGCCTGGCCGCGCTTCACTTTCCCGATGATCGCGCAGCCAATGGTCAGCAGGATCAGGGCCCAGATCGTCGTCGCATCCAGCGCCGTCCCCAGCGCGATCAGCCATTTCGGCAAGTCCTGCGGCAGGTAGTACCCGATATTCGTCCCGACAAAATTCTTCAGGTTAAACGCCTCGGGATCCACCCCCGCATAGACCGTCACAATCCCCAGCAATCCCTGAATCGACCACGGCAGCGTCGCGTACATCCACACCGCCATCATCTGCCCGAACTTCGCGCGTCCTCCAAACCCGAAGTTGATCGTCCCCAGCAGCACGGCGGCAGCAATGAGGGCCACTATCAGCGCTACAGCCGGGGTCGCCCAGAAAATATACTTCGTGATGTTTGTCCCCATCGTCACGGCCCGTGTCTGCTGTGCCGGGGGCAACTGCTCGATCCGCTCCATCTGCTTCGGGCTCTGCTTCAGAATGTTCTGATAGGTCTGAGTCCAGCCGATCTTCTGCTGGACGGCAAAGCCCAGCCCCAGTGTCACCACGATCCCAATGATGTAAGGCAGTAACCAGTTTGCGCTCCGCTGGACATCCTGGAACGTTTTGGTGGGCGCGACAAACGTATCGACCACGCGCTGGACCTGGCTGAGCGGCTGCGTCGAAGCTTCGGGCGGGGTGATGGCTTCCGGCATGGCGGGACCTCCGAGGGTTTTCTTTGAAACAAATCAGGCTGCAAGCGGATTTTCCTGGAATTGTACTCCGACGACTGCACGGCGCAAATGAAAAACCCGCGGTACCAGAGCGCGGGAGCCGCGGATCCCGCGAACAGTCATCCATTCGCGCCATCCCCCGTTCGTTGCACACCCTCGAACCACAATCGTTACTTCTTCCCCAGCACCTAATTGGTTATCCTGTGAAAGCTCGCAGCAGTCTCAGCGGTCTTCCTCATCATGTGTATGCGTCGGTTGGTGCTCCTTGCTATGGCTCTGGGCCTCGCCGTGCCGGCTATGTCGGCGACGGTCTCGCGCTCCTCTGTCCGCCATCCCCGCACGCAGCAGCGCCGCGCGTACGGCGCCCGGGCGCACGCCGTTTCCGCGCATGAGCGGTATCTGGAGCATCTCCGCGCCGAACGCGCTCTTCGCCTCCGCCGCGCTCATTCAGAAAGTCCCGCCCGCATTCAGGAAATTCGGTACCGGCGCCGCGCCGTGCGCGCCTCTCACAGCGGATACTCCGGCGGCATAACGCGGATCCACTGGGTCGCGCCGCTGCGCGGCTCGCGCGCCTCGCTCCTCCGCCAGAATGAGCGCGACGACGCCGAGGGGCTGGTCCGGATTGAGGATGAGGCGCAGCTGCTCGACCTCGAGGCGGCCGGCAAGCTGGTGCCCATCCCGGTCAGCATCGGGCTGCGCGTCAATGCGAGCCTTCCTCCGGATCGCCGCTACTGCCGCCCCTGGACCGCGCGCTTTCTCGCCGCCCTGGCCCAAAGCCATTACGCCCGCTTCCATCGCCCTATTGAGATCGATTCCGCCGTCCGCACCGTCTCCTTTCAGCTCCATCTGGAGCGCATCAACGGCAACGCCGCTCCGGCTGAGGGCGATCTGGCCTCACCGCATCTCACTGGCGCGGCCATCGACATCGGCAAGAAGGGCATGACCTTCTCGGAGATTTCCTGGATGCGCGGCTGGCTTCTGCCCGTCCAGACCGCCGGCCAAATCGACGTCGAAGAGGAGTTCCATCAGGCCTGCTTCCACATCGACGTCTACCGCGGCTACGACGGCGGGCCCGCCGCATCCCACCCCCACTCCGCTGCGAGCCTCATCGCTGCCGGGGTGAATTAGGGCGAGGCGAAACCGGAACACAGCTGTCCGGAACGCTGACATTTCTCCGGCGTGCCGGTGCGTGTGCATCATCCATGAAAATGCAGCTGGCGAAACTCCTGCAACGCGGGATCGTCGTCCTGGGCCCGCAATTCCTGGACCAGCCCACGTCGGAAACGGTGACCCTGGTGGGCGTCGATGCCGCCGGTATCCGGATCAAAAGCGAATAAGCGGCGGATCGCATCGCCGAAAGATTCCGGATGAAACCCGCCGTGCCTTCGGCTTACTTCATCCGTTCTCGCAGATTGTCACCATCATGGCCGCGCCGGAAGGCGCCGGGGAAGATTCGCCGGCCGCATGAGATTCGGCCAGAGTCGATGACCGCAGAGCCATAAAAAAGCCTCGCCGACGGCGAGGCTTTCGCTGCCGAACATGGCAGGCGTCGGATTAGGAAAGCGAGCCTTCCAGCGCGCGCGTTTCTATTTCGGCCGCGCGCTTGTGCAGCTGGTGATGCAGGCAGTACAGCGCCAGCTCGAGCCGGTCAGAGACGCCCAGCTTGTCGTAGATTTTGCGCAGGTAGTTCTTCACCACCTGCTCGGTGGTTCCCAGCTGGTACGCAATCTCCTTGTTGCGCTTGCCCTGGGTGATGCCGGCGATGATCAGCATCTCCTTCTGGTTCAGCCGCGGCTGGTTGCGCGGATTCACCAGCGCACTGGCCTGAGAACGATACGCCTCGATGACCCAGTTCACCGACTGATTGTCGATCCAGGTCTCTCCCGCCGCGATCTTGCGCACGCACTTAATGAGCAGATCCGGCGAGATGGAGCGGGGAATGATGCCGCGCACGCCGCGCCGGTACAGGTCCACAGTGTGCGACTCTTCGGAGGAGGATGCCTGCACAATGATCTTGAGTTCCGGCGCGTGCCGCAGGATGGCCGGAACCGCGTTTGCCGTTCCGGTAATCATCGCTCCCTCGAGCAGCAGCACGTCCGCCGGATGCTTCTGCACCACCTCCTGCAGCGTCTGCAGCGAGTCAGCTTCCGCCGCCACGGTGACGGCGGAGTCCGGTCCAAACACCTTACGCATTCCCACGCGGTAAATCGCCTGGGAATCTGCCAGAATCACGCGGATCTCCGGATGCCCCTCGGCCGACCCGTTCGCATTTGCATTATTTGTCTGCGTCATCGTCTCACTGCCAAAGCCTGAATCATTGGAATCGGTAGTCATCAATCACCGCTGCCGCCCAGGGCGAGCCATCCTTCCAGTAACTGCGGATGATCCTGCCCCTGCAATGCATGGCCGCAGTGTGGGAAAAATCCAGGGTTCCGGCGGGAATCTCCAGAAGAAACTCCACGTCTTGCCCCACATGGAGCGGCTGGCGCAGTTGAAACAGTACGCCACTGGCTGAGATATCCGCCGTTACCGCTTCGCTCTGTTCCCCATCCGCCAGCACGATCGCAGGCAAATGGATGGAATATCGGACGGAACCCCGCGCAGGTCGGCCGTCGCGAATCCCGGATGCCGCACAGACTGCGGATTCCATAGGTCGACTCTCCTGCTACCTCATCCCTACAGTACCCGCGTTCAGCCATTCGGACTAATTACCAAAGTTTACACATCCGATTTCTTTTGTACAGCACGAAAATACGCGGCACAATGACCTGAAAGGGGCAGGGGGATGGGATTTCCATAGGTCTGTGGAAATCGCGCACGCCATCAGTAACCCTTTTGAATACAGTGGGTTGCGAGAGAAAGGAGAATCGGCGCTCGGGGCGCGGCTCCCAGGGTAGCCAGTCGGGTACTGCGGCGCTGAAACGAAGAACTGGTCTGGTTACCTGGTGGCCACAGCCCTGACGCGGGCGTTCAGACGGCTCTTGTAGCGGGAAGCCGTGTTGGCGTGGATGACGCCCTTCTGCACAGCCTTGTCGATGACGGAGACAGTGGAGCGGAACTGCTCGCCGACGGCTTTTCGGTCGCCCTTCTGGATAGCCTCGCGGAGGTCGCGGAGGCTGGAGCGGAAACGGCTGCGGCTGGCGCGGTTCACCGCGGTGCGTTTTTCAGTCTGACGGGCGCGCTTGAGCGCGGAAACATGGTTCGCCATGAAGGGTGAAATTCTCTCTCTCGGAAATCAATGCGGTTCGCAGCGGCACACGACCGCCCCTGCCTTAAAGATTCATTTTACGGGCTTTCCCGAGCCGGGTCAACCAAAACGGCTGACACCAAAACGGCTGGCTCGAGAGAGCGCTGGTTACAATGCGGACAGATGACTTCCTCCACCCTGAGCGCTGAGGAGCGCGCGCGCCGCATTCAGCTTCTGATCTTCGACGTCGACGGAGTGCTGACCGACGGCGGCATCTGGATCTTCCCTGCTCCCGGAGGCGGCACCGCCGGTCACTCCACCGCGCAGCGCGCTGATGAGCACAAGGACAAAGGCGGCTATGCCATCTCCTCCCAGAGCATGGTCGAGGCCAAGGGATTCAATGCCCACGACGGCACGGGAGTTTCCCTGGCGAAGCTGGGCCGGATCAAGTGTGCCATCATCACCAAGCGCATCTCGGAGACCGTGGCGCTGCGGGCGCGCGACCTGCGCCTCGAATACGTCTACATGGGTCAGGCGTACAAAATGCAGGCTGTCCGCGAGATGATGGCGAAGGAAAACATCGGGCTCGATCAGATTGCGTATGTGGGCGACGATGTCATCGACCTGCCCGTGATGCGGGTCTGCGGACTGGCCATCGCCGTGGCCAATGCGCGCCAGCAGGTGAAGGCCGCAGCCCATTACGTGACGCCGCATGAAGGCGGCCATGGCGCCGGCCGCGACGCCATCGAGTTCATCCTCGCCGCAAAGGGAATTCTGGACGAGACGATCGAGCGCTACATTGACGAACGGAACCCTTTGCCTGCAAGTATGGACATTGGAAAAGGCGGATTCTGAAAGACAGGGAGCAGAGCTCAGAGCACAGGACTCAGCAAGCGGGCCCAGGCGGTGCCACGCGCCGGTTTCCTCGCGTGGTTCTTGCCACCGGTTTTCTGGCGCTGCTGGCGGCGGGCGCGTCGGCGTGGCTCATCGGGCGCACCGCGGCGATGCACTGCGATTCTCTGGCCCCGCTGACGGTGCTGGCCACACTGGCCGCGTTCCTCATCTCCGTCTGCTTCCGGCAGATGGGCCGCTATCCGGATCGCCGCAGCCGATGGTTCCTCTTTGCGTGTCTGCTGGTGGCCGGCTCCACGATCTTCGCCGATTTCCGTTTCGTGCGCCACTATCGCGGGTTTTGCGACGAATTGCAGCAGCAACTCCGTCAGTCGGTGATTCAGTAGCGAGTGTCCCGCCTACTTCGGCACCACCGCCTCACGGCCTGCGATCGGCACGGGGCCGCCGAGAAAGCCGCTGACCACCGGCGCGATGCGTCCCGCGCATTGCTCGGCGGCCAGATGCCCGCAGCCAACGAACACTTCCAGTTCCGACTGCGGCACATCCTGGTGGATCTGCTCGCCCATGGAGGCGGGAAGCAAGTGATCCTGCTGGCCCCAGACGATCAGCATCGGCATTTTCAGCGCGCCGAGCCTGTGGTCGAGCAGCGCCTGGCCAGTCAGCATGGAATCCATGTTGCGCCTGACCACCCAGCCGTGATGGGCAACGTAGCGGAAGATGGCATGCTGGATGAATCCCGGCACCGGCGGCGGTGGTGTGGGCCACAGCAGACCGTCGAGTTCGCGCAGTTTCTGCGGCGTGTCAGGCTCGAACAGCGCGGTGTTCCAGTTCAGATTGAAGGTGATGCCGGCACTGTCGAAGATGACCAGCCGCCGAATGCGCTGCGGCTGATCGAGCGCCACCTGCATAGCGATCCAGCCCCCCATCGACCATCCGGCGAGATCCGTCCGGGCCAGATGCAACTGGTCCATGAAGGCTTCGACAGCTTCCGATTCCTCGGCGATCGAATAGCTCGCACTGGGAGGCCATGCGGAGCGTCCATAGCCGGGCAGATCGAGCGCGTAGATGCGGTGGTGGGCGCGCACCAGCAGCGGCATCAGATTGGCCCAGTCCTCGGCGCGGCCGCCGAGGCCGTGCACCAGCACCACCGGGTCGCCGGAGCCGCCTTCGAAATAATGGATGCGGACATGGTCCGAACCGGCAAAGGGAATCTCCATGTACTGGCTGTGGATGCCGTCGAACCAGAGGCGCGTCTGGGTGGTGACCACCAGCAGCGTTAGCGGGCGCAGCAGGGCGAAAATGACCAGAGCCGCGAGCAGCGGCACCACTACCAGCAGAAGCCAGCGCAGCACGCGCCAGAGCCGTCCCCGTTTTTGCGGAGCAGCTGCAGTTGTGGCCATACCCTGTCGACCTCCGGCGGTTGCCCGTGGGTTAGATGACGGCTGCGGCCATTTGTAACGCCTTGTGGATCACTTCGACCGTCAGGGGCGTCAGGCCGCCCAGCTCCTGCGGTCCGGCCCAGCGCGCTTCCAGCGCGTCGCTGGCGCAGGCCAGAGAGCCTCCGGTCACGAGGCAGAGGAAATCCACCAGCACATAATGGTAGCGAACCCGGCCCCCGGCATCGCGCGAAATGCGGTCGAAGGCCTGGACGACCCCAACAGGTTCCACGCTCAGGCCCGTTTCCTCCAGCACTTCGCGGCAAACCGCTTCTTCCAGCGTCTCGCCCAGTTCCACCGCGCCTCCCGGCAGCGACCACTCGCCCTTCAGCGGCTCCTGGCCGCGGCGGATCAGCAGGACGGCCGGCTCGGCGCCGCCACGCACAATCACCGCGCCCACTCCGGCGATGGGCGCATCAGGGTATTCGCGTCTCATGCAGGGTCTTACATCGTTACAACTTGATCGGTTGTCCGTATTCCTCGTCAAAAACGGTATGCGCCATGCTGAATCGCCCGCCGCTGAATTTGTCCGGCCCCTGCAGATGACCGATGCCCAGCAGCGCAACCACTTCGTAGCTCAACGGCAGCCGCAGCACTTCGCAAACCTTGTCCGCCTCGTAGCCCTCCATGGGAGCGGTGTCGTAGCCCAGCACTTCCGCCATCCACATCATGGTGGTGAGCGCGATCATCACATGACGGTTCAGCCAGGCGGCCAGATTGGGATGGTTGCCCAGATATTCGGGGATATTCACCCTGGCCTGGGCGGCGTAATTCTCGGTCATGCCGTTTTCCCGGCCCATGCGGATCATCTCTTCCATGTCCGTGCGCCAGCCGTCCTTATCGCCGCACGCCACAATGACCGCGGAAGCTTCCTCGACCTTGGCCTGG
This sequence comes from Acidobacteriaceae bacterium, assembly GCA_035503835.1. Classification (GTDB taxonomy): domain Bacteria; phylum Acidobacteriota; class Terriglobia; order Terriglobales; family Acidobacteriaceae; genus Palsa-343. Next base: position 24,142 of record DATJSY010000013.1, read on the forward strand.
TTGAAGCTGGCGGCGCGCAGATGCCGGCGCTGCTCAGGCGTCCGCACCACCACGAACCGCCAGGGCTGGAGGTTGTAGCCGCTGGGAGCCTTCAGTCCGGCTTCCAGAATCCTCTTCAGATCCGTATCCGGGATCGGCTCGCCGTCGAAACTTGGCGTCGCACGCCGCTCCTCGACCACTTCGCTGAAAGTTCTTTCCATTCGTCTGGCCATGCCCGAAAATCTAACCTGCCTGCTTTCGTGAATTGTTGGTGCCGGTGCTTGGTAGTCCTGCCGGGGAAGCGGAATTCCGGATCTGGCTCATCGGCAGCTCGAGCGCAAAGGGGGGCTGTCCCCCAGGCGAACTGGCATAAACCCACAGGCCATGAAAAGCAGAGGCCAGCTCCGGATGCTGCTGGAGCAGCGCCCGCATCACCGCGGTCACCTCGGCGCGGGCGGCTACCGGATCCGACTGCGGCGTGCCCCTGAAGTCCACCACCAGATCGAGCTGGCCCGCCAGCTCACCGGTATGCAGATTGGTGATGTCGAAACTCTGTCCATCGCCGTTCAGGTGCATTGGCTGCTCGCCGGGCAGGCCGCCCGGCTGCACGTCCTCGGCCTCGCGCAGCAGTCTCTCAAGATTGGGGCTGGAGAGAAAATCGACCGGATTGAGCAGATACTGCGCCGTCTGGTAATAGAACCACGCGTTCCAGTCCTGCTTTTTCGCGGCGTAGACGCGCGCCTGGCGCCAAAACCAGACGCCATCGTGGCCGCCCAGAGTCATGGGGCGCGTAAAGAAGCCGGCAAGCTTCCACCCGCTGCTGCCCGGCACACGGGAAAGCATCATCGAAAGCTGCTGCGGATGCTCGACGCCGGTGGCATGCAGAATTGCCAGAGCATACTGCCCCGGAGGCAGGCTGGGAATCGTCAGCGTCACGATCAGCGCCGATCCGGGCACACCGCAGATGAACTGAGCTTCTTCCGTGCTGGTCAGGTCGCCGGCGTTCAGCAGATACAACGCATCGGCTGTCAGCGTGGCATGCTGCAGGAAAGGCTGGACCGCCTGAACGGAATCCGCGATGCCGCTGAACTTCGCGGCCACCGTGGAGAGGGTTTGCGCCTTCAGCGTGGTCAGGTTCCCGGTCTTCACGTTATTGGCCAGCGCCAGCGCCGTCTGCTCCAGCGTGCCGCGCTCCTCCGCGGTCATCATCGATTCGGTGGTGCAGGAGACGGCGTATGCGGCAGCGCCCAGAGCCAAAGGCAGAAGCCCAGCCAGGAATCTCACAAGGCGCCGGTGCATCGAGCTCTTCCCTTCCCGCACGAAACCTGAGCGAAATCGAAACACTGCTAGTCTAGTACACAGGCGGCAGGCGATTCAGGGCTTCGGCTGCTTCGCTCTGCAGCCCCTCCGGAGTTCGATGCTCTTTCGATACTTTCCGCGGAAGCGCGCCTGGGCAGGAATCGCGATCCTGGCCGCCGCGGCCGTCTGCGTGGCACAGCCGGTTCATCCGCATGCGACCCGGTCGCACTCGCACAGAGCGTATGCGCGCGCGGGAAAAACGCCCGCCCCCTCCGCAGTCGACTCCACTGCCACCGGCGCAGCACCGCCGCAGCCGCAGAAGCCGCTTCCTCTGCAGGAGCAACCTCCCCAGCCCGCCACGATCACGCTGTCCGGCGGAAAGCTGGCAGTCAGGGCCGACAACTCCAGCCTGATTCAGATTCTCGATCAACTCGGCAAGTCCGGCGGGATGTCCATCAGCGGACTCAGCCAGGATCAGCGCGTCTTCGGCGTCTACGGCCCAGGCGATCCCAGCGAGATTCTCTCCGAGCTGCTCGAAGGCGCGGGCTACAACGTCCTGATGACCGGCATCACGCCGGAAGGCACGCCGCGCGAGCTGGTGCTGAGTGTGCAAAGCGGCGCTCCGCCTTCGCCGCCGCAGTCGTTCCCGCAGCCGAACGATGGTTATGTTCAGCCGTTTTATCAGCGTCAGCCGATCCCGCCAGCGCCTCCTCGCGGCAACCTGGACTTCCCGGTGCGTTCGCCGGCGCAGATGTATCAGCAGATGATGCAGGAGCGCGAACAGCAGCGCCAGCAACAGCCGCAGCCACAGTAGCGCTGATTCCCTATCGAGGGTCAGGGAGCGGGCGCGGCCAGCGCGCCTCGATGGTGGTGGAAATGCCGCCGCGGGGACGGAAATCGCCCTTCACCACGGCCCATACCGGATCGCAGGCCTTCACTACGTCTTCCAGCACCTGGTTGACGACGTTCTCCTGAAAAATCCCCAGGTTGCGGAAGCAGAACAGATATTCTTTCCAGGATTTGAGTTCCAGGCACCGTTCCCGAGGCATGTAGCGCAGCGTGATGGTTCCGAAATCGGGCAGTCCCGTCTTCGGACACACGGAGGTGAACTCCGGATCGTCGATCACGATCTCGTAGGCCGGGAACTGGTTGGGCCAGGTCTCAATCGGTGGAAAATCGAAGTCGAGGCCGGCCCTGGCGTGCTCTTCGGTGTAGCGCGTTGCGGAGGGCATAGTCCGATTTTAAGGCAGAGGTGTTGGAATCGAAGGAACCTTCTTATTTTCAGAAGCCTAAGGACCCTGAAGTGAGTCCTATATACTGACTCACGGTTCTTCTCGATGGCGACCAAGACCTCCCGGCACACCGCGCGCATCTGGATGCTCACTGTTGTGGCGCTCATTCTCGCCTTTTACCTGGTGCGCATGGCAACCCGCGAGAAATTGCCCATCCGGGTGGCTACCGCGACGATCGGAGATCTGAAAAAGACTTCCTCTACCAACGGCAAGGTGGAACCGGAGCCCCAGGCGAATTTCGAAGCTCACGCGCCGTTTCCGGGAGTGATCCGCGCCGTGTACGTTCACTCCGGTGAAACCGTGCCGGCGGGCAAACTGCTGCTGGCGATGGACGATACCCAGGCGAAGGAACAGGTGGCGAATGCCTGGGCGGCGCTGCGCGGCGCGCAGGCGAATTATGCGGCTGCCCTGCACGGCGGGACACCGTCGCAACTGATTACGCTGATCGGCAATCTGCAAAAGGCGAAGATCGAGCGGGATCAGGCGCAGCGCGACCTCGAGGCTCTGCAGCAACTGGAGGCCACCGGGGCCGCTTCGCCCAGCGAGGTGAGCGCCGCCCAGCAGCGGCTGGCCGCCGACAACAGCACGCTGCACGTGCTGGAGCAGCAGAAGAAGAATGGCTACGGATCGGCCGATATCGCGCATGCCCAGGCCGCGCTCGAGGACGCGCAGGCCGCGTATGCCGCTGCGCGGGACGCGCTGCGCCAGGCGATCGTGCACGCTCCTTTCGCCGGAACAGTCTATTCCCTGCCGGTTTCTCCAACGGATTATGTTCAGCAGGGTGACCGGCTGCTTTCGCTGGCCGATCTGAACAAGCTTCAGGTGCTGGCGTATTTCGACGAGCCGGAAATTGGCGACTTACAGGTGGGCCAGCCGGTCACGATTGTCTGGGATGCCCGGCCCAGTCAGGTGTGGCATGGACATATCGTGCGGCTGCCCTCGACGATCATCACCTATGGCACGCGGAATGTCGGCGAGGTGCTTGTCTCTCTCGAAGATGCGGCCGCCAGTCTGCTCCCGGATACCAATGTTCGTGTAACGGTGACCGTGGCGAATGAATCTAACGTGTTGGTCATACCGCGCGACGCGCTGTATTTCGAACAGGGTGCGCCTTATGTCTATCGCGTTGCGGACGGATCGTTGCATCGCGCGCGGGTGACGTTGGGGAAAAATAATCTGATCGAGATGCAGATCGTCAGGGGACTCAGGCCCGGGGACGTCGTGGCGACCGGCACGACCAATGGTCAGCCGCTGGGCGACGGACAACCTGTAACGATCGTGCAGTAAAGGGGGCGATTTGCTGAAGAAGTTCCTGCTGCCGGGAAGTGTGTTTGTGCTGGCCAGCGTCGTGGGGGCGATGTCCGCCACCACCGCGAACCCCGTACGCCGCGATCTGAATTTGGGCCGCGCGGATGTGGCGCTCGAGAGCCTGGATACGGTTCTGGCGCAGGCGCCCTCCGACGCCGTGGCCCACAATCTGCGCTGCCGCGTCTACTACGAGGAACAGCACTGGGATCAGGCGATCGCCGATTGTCAGGCTGCGGTCCTCCTGGACACCCGGAACAGCGATTACCATTTGTGGCTGGGCCGCGCCTATGGGCAGAAAGCGGCCAGCATCTCTTCCCTGCTGGCCGCGTACAAACTGGCGCATAAGGTTGCGGCGGAATTCCGGCAGGCCGTGCAGCTGGATCCGCAGAATGCGGCGGCGCTGTCCGATCTGGGCGAATTCGACGTGCGCGCACCCCACGTTGCCGGCGGTGGAATCAATCGGGCACAGGCGGTTCTCCAGCAACTGCGCAGCGTGAGCCTGTCTGACGCGCTGATTCTCCAGGGTCGCATTGCGGAGAAGAAGAAAGACTACCCTGCGGCCGAAGCCGATTACCGGGCAGCGATCGCGCAGACGAAGGATCCCGCGAGCGCCTGGATGGATCTGGCTTCGTTCTATCTGCGTTGCGGACGAACGAGCGATGCGGTGACGGCGGCGTACAACGGCGCAGCGATCGACCGCCAGCACGGTCCGGCGCTGGTGCAGGGAGCCACCGATCTGGACGCGACGGGGCGCGATCCGGGCACCGCCATCCAGTGGCTCAGGGAATATCTGGCTTCTCCGGCGCAGTCAGAGGAAGCGCCCGCCTTTGCCGTGCACGCCCAGCTGGCCAGATTGCTGGAGAACCAGGGCGACGAGCTGGCGGCGCAGCAGCAGCTCGCGGAGGTTCACGCTTTGGCGTCCGGCTACCGCATTCCGGCGCCCAGCTCCTCGGCGTGGGCAGGCCGCTGACAGTAAACTCAGAACGATGCCCGGATCAGAAAGGCGAAAAGCCGCGCTGGGGATGGCAGCCACCATGCTGGCGCTGGTGCTGCCCCTGGGCGCACGGGGCCAGATCTCTCTTTCCACCGCGGTGGAACTGGCGGAAAAGAACAGCCCCTCGGTGCGCTCCGCCGCCGCCGGCGTGCGGCAGGCCGCGGCATCTCTCACCCAAACCCGGGACGCCTATATACCCAACTTCACACTGGGCACTTCGCCCGGGTACGCTTACGGCTTTCCGCTTGGCCAACCATCCCTTTTCACTGCGACTTCGCAGTCCCTGGCTTTTTCCTTTTCCCAGCCTGATTACGTGCGTGCCGCCCGCCAGGCACTGAACAGCGCCCGCCTGAGCCTGAAGGACACGCAGCAGCAGGTAGCGCTGGATGTGGCTCTGGATTACGTGGAGCTGGACCACGACCTGGAGGAGATTGCCGCGCTCGGGCAGGAGAAGGACGACGCCGATCAGCTGGCGCAAATCGAGCAGCAGCGCGTTGCGGCGGGTGTCGACCCGCGCGTCTCCCAGTTACAGGCGGAGCTCACCGCGGCCCAGGTGGACGAAAAGCGCATCCACCTGCAGAACGACGCGGACGAGATGCGCCAGAAGCTGGGACACCTCACGGGCCTGCCTGCGGACGGCCTGACGACCGTCAGCAACAGCGTTCCTCCGCCGCCTGCTTTGAGCGCGAATGCGGAGGATGACCAGCTGGCTGCGCAAAACAACGCCGGTCTCGCGGCCGCTCTTGCCAATGCAAAATCGAAGTCCTACGTCGCTTTCGGTGATTCCCGGCAGGACTGGCGTCCCAGCATCATCTTTGGCGCGCAATACAGTTATTTTGAGCCGTTCGCCAACTACACCCAGTACTACAACACGACCCACGGCTTTCAGTACAACAACGCCGGCATTGGTCTCCAGATCACCGTGCCCATTTTCGATGCGGCCAAGCGCGCCCAGGCACAGATTTCCGCCGCAGCGGCTGCGCGCGCGCAGGCGGACGCCGATGCATCGCGGGATCAGCTCAGCGAAGGAACCCTTGCCCTGCGCCGGACCATCCTCGAGCTGACTGCGCAGCAGCGCGTGGCCCGACTCCAGGACGAAATCTCGCAGGAGCAGTTGAAGTCCGTCGAAAGCGAACTCGCCAACGGATCGGGATCGCCGACCGCGCCGGCCGCCACCCCGATTCAGGCCCGGCTGGCGGGAATCCAGGAACGCGAACGCTACGAAGACATGCTCGATGCGAATTTCGTGCTGATGAAAGCCGAGCTGAATTTACTGCGCGCCACCGGCCAGATCACCAGCTGGATTCTGTCGTCCGTAAAGTGACGGACGAGTGCGATGCGCCTGACAGGGCGTGCGGACTCCCCACCACCCGAGGACTTAACCCAGCAGATACTATGAGTTAGGCCGGGCTCCGGCTGCCTCGCAACGGGTGATAGACTAGAGGGAAGACGATGCCCCTGAAGACTTTATTCCTCAACCCTCCGTCTTTTGAAAACTTCGATGGCGGAGCCAGCTCGCGGTGGCCAGCCACTCGCGAGATCGAGTCCTACTGGTACCCGGTCTGGCTGGCGTATCCCACCGGGATGCTGGAAGGCGCCCGCCTCCTGGATGCCAACCCGCACCACATTTCGTGGCAGGGTGTCACCGAGATCCTGGCGGACTATGAACTCCTGGTGCTCTTCACCAGCACCATTGGCTGGTCGCTCGATCAGCGCATGGCCGAAAAGATCCGCGAGACCTACCCGAAGCTGAAGATCTGCTTCGTCGGGCCACCGGTCAGCACCGATCCCGACAAGGCGCTGAATGAGTGCGCGGCCATCGATTTCGTCTGCCGGCGTGAGTTCGACTACACGGTAGCGGATTACGCCAATGGCAAACCGCTCAGCGAGATTCTCGGCGTCAGCTATCGCAAAAACGGACAAATCGTTCACAATCCCGACCGCCCGCAAATCGAGGACCTGGACGCGCTGCCGTGGGTCACCGACATTTACAGGCGCGACCTGGACGTCACGAAATACAACGTCCCCTTCCTGCTGCATCCGTTCGTCTCGCTGTACACGACGCGCGGCTGCCCGGCGCAGTGCACTTTCTGCCTGTGGCCGCAGACGCTCAGCGGACATGCGTGGCGCAAGCGTTCCACCGACAATGTCGCCGCGGAGATGGCGCAGGCGAAGGAACTCTTTCCGAACGTGAAGGAGTTTTTCTTCGACGACGACACCTTCAACATTCAGAAGGCGCGCACGATCGAACTGTGCGGCAAACTGAAGCCGCTGAAGCTCACCTGGTCGAGCACTTCGCGCGTGACCACGGACTTCGACACGCTGAAGGCGATGCGCGACGCTGGCTGCCGGCTGCTGATCGTCGGGTTTGAATCCGGCGACCCGCAGATCCTGAAAAACATCAAGAAGGGCGCCACCATCGAGCGGGCGCGCGATTTTGCGCGCGACTGCCACAAGCTGGGGCTCACCATCCACGGCGACTTTATCCTCGGCCTGCCCGGCGAAACCAAGGAATCGATTCGCAATACCATCCAGTTCGCCAAGTCGCTGGATGTGGAAACGATTCAGGTTTCCGTGGCGCACGCCTTTCCCGGCACCGAGCTGTACGAATATGCCCGCGTGAACGGGTTCATCACCAACGGCAACAGGATGGTCGATGAGGGCGGACATCAGATCGCCCATATCGAGTACCCCGGCCTGCCCGCCGAGTACGTGCTGGAGATGGTCAACCGCTTCTACGACGAGTACTTCTTCCGGCCCAGAGCGGCGTGGCGCGTGATCAGCAAGGCCATCGCCAACCGCGACCTCGGACGGCTCTATCAGGAATCGAAATCCTTCCTCAAGCTGCGCGCTCAGCGGGACCGCATGGTGAAGGAGACCCGTACCCAGAAGGCCGGCGAAGGCGGCTCCGGCCCCGCCGTGAACGCCGAGGCATAGTTCCAGACCGCCAGGCGGCCGGCCGCAGAGCTGGCCCCGACTTTGTTTTGGGGACTGCCGCGTGACCAAATCCACCATGACATTCCGGCGCTATCTGGTGCTCGCCGCGGTCACGCTGACTTCCTCGTGCGGCGATACCTTTCTCGCCCGCGGCATGAAGTCCCTCGGCCCTGTTTCCCTGCATCATCCCGCTGAGCTGATTCACGCCATCTTCTCTCCCTGGGTCGCAGCCGGCATCGTGCTGCTGTGCGGCTTTTTCGCCTCTTATCTCACCGCCCTTTCCTGGGCCGATCTCACCTGGGTGCTCCCGGCCAGTTCGTTCGGTTACGTGATCATGGAATTCCTGGCACGTTTCTGGCTGCACGAGAAGGTGGATTCGCTGCGCTGGCTGGGCGTGCTCTTCATCACTGCAGGCGTGGGATTTGTCACCCGCGGTCCTTCCTGGACCGATCCTGGCACCGCCAGGCCGGAAACGGCGGAAGAATCGGCTCTCGAGGAGGCGCTCCCGTGAGTCCTTCTCAGATTCTCGCCACCATCGCCATGATCGCCAGCGTCGTGGTCACGGCGACCACGGGCGACATTCTCACCGCATCGGCGATGCGACAGATTGGAGATCTGGACACCATCCGGACGCGTCGCGGGCTGCTCGGCGCGGTGGCGGCGGTGCTTTCCAGCGGCCGCTTCGGCCTGGGCGTCCTCTGCCTGGCGCTCAGCTTCTTCGCGCTGCTCTTTGCGCTCAGTCAGCGCGAGCTGAGCCTGATTGGCCCGGCCGCTACTTCGCTCACCTTCGTAACGAATGCGCTGGCCGCGAAAATTTTCCTGAAGGAAAATGTGGACCGCCGGCGCTGGACGGCCGCTTTTCTGGTCTGCGTGGGCGTGACGCTGCTGGCGTTCTGAAGCTCTCCCGGAACGAATCGCTCAAATCAGGTGCTGCAGCTTCAGTTTGTCGGTGGCACAGGTTTCGCCCGGCCGGCGCAGGACCCGGCCCTCCGGGCCGGTGACGGCTTTGAGCTGCCCGCTGGGCAGAACGATTCCGGGACTGCTGCGGAATTTGAGGAATCGTATTGCAGGTTCGGCGGCGAGGCAGAACATATCTGAGCAGACGGGATTTCCGATGCTGCCGTGGTTTTTCCGGACGCAGCCCCACAGCCACCTGGCTCTGCCAGTCGCGGCTGAACGCGCCCTCGCGTCAGTGCGAGCGGGCCGGGACGACCTGCGCCGTCTCGTGCATCTGCGGAATCTGGCGCGGATAGTAGCCCTTCGTGGTGCGCACAATCAGCGTGCCATAGTGGCGAGCCTGAGCCTCGACCTGCACGGTGCGGAATCCGCCCAGGCTGGGCGAGCGCGTGGGGTGGTAGCCGATGGTGTACTGATTGCGGATGTCGAGAGCGATCTGCGCGACCACCTGATCGATGTCATCGGGCGAGCGCGGGAAAAAGGCGAGGCCGCCGGTTTCGCTGGACAGGGTTTCGAGGGCATTGCGCGCGCTGGCCGCGTCCTCCGGGCTGATCGCATCGTAGAGCAGCCCGATGGAGTAGACCACCGGGCCGCCGAGCCGCTGCACACGTTCCACGGCCTGCTGGAGGGTCAGGCGGGAGGCGTCGTCGCTGCCGTCGGTGATGATCAGCAGCACCTGCTTGGGCTGGGTGGCATGGTGGGCCAGTTCGTCGGCGGAGGCGGCCACAGCGTCGTAGAGGGCGGTCATCCCCCTGTCATCAAAGCGGGCCAGCCCGGCCTGCAGATCGTAGAGATTCGAGGTCAAGGCCGTATCCAGATACGCGTTCTGGTTGAAGTTGACGATGAAGGCGTTGTCGCCGGGATTCGAGTCGTGGATCAGGTCCAGCGCCGCCTGGTTGGCGGTGTCGCGCTTGCCGATCATCGAACCGGAGTCATCGACGAGAATCCCCATGGAGACGGGCACATCCTGATTGACGAAAGAGACGATGGTCTGCGGAACCCCGTCTTCCCACACCTGGAAATCGCTCTGCTTCAGCCCTTTCACCAGCCGATTCTTCTGGTCGACCACGGTGCAGTTCAGCAGCACCTCATTGACGTTTTCCTCCAGAGTATAGAGGTTGCCGGATTTGGCCAGCGGCGTACCCGGCTTCTGCGGCAGGATGGGCGCCTCATAATCGGGCGACGGGATGGGATCGCGGTCCACGTCCAGCGGCGGCTGCGCCTGGCGCTCGGTATAGTCCACCGGGGGCGCCGGCGGCGGCGTTTGCGTGGTCTGCGCCCCCGCGGGCGTCAGAGGCGCGGCAAGCAGGAGAGCGGCCGCCAGGATCACCCAGCGGCGGAGGAACCATCGAACAGAGACCATATCGGGCATAGGAATACGGCGGGAGTGCGGACACTCCCCGAGCTATGACTCTCAGATGCACAGAAAGGGGTTGAGGGAAAGCGGGTCACAGAATTACGACGGATCGGCAGCCAGAATCTCGCAGGCAATCGCCGCCTGGCCCAGGGAGATTCCCCCGTCGTTGGCCGGGACTTCATGGTGGGTAAAGACTTCAAAGCCCTCGCCGTGCAGCGTTTTCACGCACCCCTGGAGCAACAGCGCGTTCTGGAAGCATCCACCGCTGAGACAGACGCGGTCCAGGCCGAGGTCGGCGCGCATCCGGCGGCAGACGGCGGCAATCGCCGCAACCAGGGTCGCATGGAAGCGGGCAGCGATGCGGGGCCGGGAATCGCCGCGGGCCAGATCCTCGAGAATCCGGCGGATCATGGGGCGAAAGTCGGCCTCGCCGGCGGCGTCGGGCCGGTCAGGTTCCGCAAACGTGAAGTCGTAGGGTGGGGCAGTGGCGGGGGAGAACTCCTGCGCGGCTGCTTCCAGCATCATGGCGGCCTGGCCTTCGAAGGAAACATTGTGGCGCAGACCGATGAGCGAAGCCACTGCGTCGAAAAGCCGTCCGGCGGACGAGGTGGGAATCGCGTTGACTCGCCGGCGCAGCATCGCATCCATGACGCGCAGGCGCTCGAGCGCGGCCATCTGGTCCCAGGGCGGCCCGCTGGGGATGGAGCCGAGCGTATCCAGCAGATAGCTGCGGGCGATGCGCCACGGCTCGCGCACGCCGGCATCGCCGCCGGGGAGCAGCACCGGCCGCAGCCGGGCGAAGCGGTCGAAGCCCAGGTAATCCGCGGCCAGAAATTCTCCGCCCCAGATGGTCTGGTCGGTGCCCAGCCCCGTGCCATCCCACGCCACCCCGATCACGCGCCCCTGCAGCCGATGCTCCGCCATGCAGCTGGCAATATGAGCATGGTGGTGCTGGACGGGGATGCGGCGCAGGCCCTCCATCCTGAGCGCGAATTGTGTGCTCAGATAGCCGGGGTGCAGGTCGTGGGCGACGGCCGTGGGATGCACATGAAAGAGCCGGCTCATGCGCTCCAGCGTCTCCTCAAAGAAGCGCAGCGTCTCGAAGTTTTCCAGATCGCCCAGGTGCTGGCTGGGAAGTGCGAAGCCGGCGCGGGTGAGGCAGAGGGTGTTCTTCTGCTGCGCGCCGCAGGCCAGCACTTCCGCTTCGCCGCGGCCCAGAAAGACCGGCTGGGGAGCATAGCCGCGGGCACGGCGCAGCAGCATGGTCTCGCCCAGCACGACGCGCACGACAGAGTCGTCAACGCGTGTGTGAATGCGCCGGTTGTGGTGCGCGAAGGCATCCGCGATGTCAGCGAGACGCTCTTCCGCCTCGGCGTTCTCGATGACGATCGGTTCCTCGCTGATGTTGCCGCTGGTCATGATGAGCGCGGCTTCCCTGCCCCAGCGCTCGCGCAGGATACGAAAGAGCAGGTCGTGCATGGGCGTGCAGGGAAGCATGACGCCGGTGGCGGGATTGCCGGGCGAAACGCCCTCGGCCAGGGGCGACTCGGGCCGGCGGCGCAGCAGCACAATGGGGCGCTCGCGGCTCACGAGGGCTTCGCGCTCAGCGGGGGACAGAAAGCAGAGGGCCGCGGCAAAGTCAGCGTCGCCCGCCATCACCGCGAAAGGCTTCTCGCTGCGGCGCTTGCGGCGGCGCAGCTCTTCGACGGCGGCCGGCTGCGTGGCGTCGCATGCGAGTTGATAACCGCCCAGCCCTTTCCAGGCGACGATCCGGCCTTCGCGCAGAAGATCGGCGACCCGGGTGAGGATCTCGCGCGCGGAGAGCGGCGCCCGCGGCTGGCCCGGAACGTTCAGGATCAGCCGCGGCCCGCACACCGGGCAGGCGTTGGGCTGGGCATGGAAGCGGCGACTCTCCGGATCCTCATATTCGTGCCGGCAATCCGCGCACATGGCGAACTCCGCCATGGTTGTCATCGGCCGGTCGTAGGGAATGTCGAGGATGATGCTGTAGCGGGGTCCGCAGTTCGTGCAGTTGGTGAAGGGATAGTCGAAGCGGCGATTCGCCGAATCCCGCGTATCCGCGAGGCAGGCCTCGCACACGCAGATATCCGGCGGGACGAGGGCGAAGGCCGAACCGGCGGCATCGCTTTCCCGGATCGCGAAGCCAGTCTCGCCGGTGGCGGGAATCTCCGCGCGCTCAATCTCCGCAATGCGCACCAGCGGCGGAGCCTCGCTGTGCATAGCGGCAAGAAACGCGCCGATGGCGGCGAGCGAGCCTTCGATCTCAATGAAGACCCCGCGGGGCGAGTTGAGTACAAATCCCGCAAGCCCATGGCGGCGCGCCAGGTTGTAAATCCATGGACGGAAGCCGACACCCTGGACGATGCCGCGAACGCGCAGCTGGCACCGGATTGTGGCTGAAACGGAAATGGCCGAAGGTCCCCCCAGCGAGCATTATCCGGCAGGAGAGCCCCAGGGGATGGTGACGGATGCCGCAGTCAGCGAGGTCAGGCTTTCACCAACTCCAGCTCCAGAGTAACGGAGACCTCCTCGCCGACCAGCACACCACCGGTCTCGAGCGCCGCGTTCCAGGTGAGGCCGAAATCCCTGCGATAGATCTTTGTCGTGGCCACCACGCCGATGCGGGTATTGCCCCAGGGGTCCCTGGTCGGCGGAGTGGGACCTTCGACCGCGAACTCCACTTCTTTCGTCTCGCCATGCAACGCCAGGGGACCGGCCACGGACAGGCTTCCGTCCGCCCGGCGGGTAACTCGCGAAGACCGGAAGGTGAACGCGGGAAATTTCTCCGCGTCGAAGAAGTCGGCGCTCTTCAGGTGCGCGTCCCGCTGCGGATCGTGAGTGTTGATGCTGGCGACCTCGATGGTCGCCTGCACCTGCGACTTCTCCGGCTCGCTCTCGTTGTACGTGAGCGAGCCGGTGACGCCGGTGAACTGGCCGCGGACGCTCGAAATCATCATGTGCCTGACGCGGAACTCGGCGATGGAGTGAACGGGGTCGATATTCCAGGTGGAAACGGCGGTAGTTTGCTGGGCGCTGCTCATGGGGTTTTCCTCCTCGGGCATTGGATTCGCGGGATTGATAGTTGTTGCAACGAATAATTACAGAAGCCTATTGAGGCCCGGGATGGCAGGCGCGCACCTGCTGCGTGATCGCCCGCACGCGCTTCTCTCCCAGGTGTCCGAGCTGGCGCCGGTGCAGTCTGCGCACCGGCTCATCCAGACGGCTCATCAGCGCCAAACCCTCCCTGGAGATGCGCGACTGCACCTTGCGGCGGTCCTCGCTCTCCCGGCTGCGCATAATCAGCCCCCGCTTCTCCAGCCGGGCGAGCAGGCGCGTGATATCCGGGTCGCGGGTGATCATCCTCCGCCCGATCTCCCCGCACGGCAGCCCTTCGGGGGCGCCGCGCAGAATGCGCAGGACGTTGTACTGATTGGGGGAAAGGTCGTGCGCGCGGAGAAGCTGAGCCGGACGCCGGGAAAGCAGGTCGGCCGCCCGGTACAGCTCGAGGAAGAGGCTTTCTTCCGGGCAGTCGGCAATTCGGCGCTGGGTTGGGGGAACCATTCTGCTCAGGAGATGATCGTTGCAACGGATAGTTTCAGATATTTCCAGTGCCGGCGGGCCGAAGCGGGAGAGGAGCCGGCGTCAGGCGTTGTCCAGCACAGCCAGCTGATCGCCCGGTTCGATGCCGCACTGCTCGATCTGGCCCGACGCCAGTTCGAGAACGTTCTGCACTTTGAGGCTGACGCTGGTGATGCGCCACGGCCGCATCCGCGGCCACAGCCGGACCACGCGAAGCTGCCGGTCAAGGCCCACCACGTCGATGGCGATGCGCATGAACATGGTATGCACGCCGGAGGAGGGGCGGATCAGGATTCCCGAGCCGGGCGACAAAGACTTTCTGCCCATCAGCCCGAGAAAGCGGGTGAACGAAGTATCGGCCAGGCCGATGTGCGATCCGACGGTGACGGATTTCTGCGGGATGGTGACGGTGAGCTGCTTCATGGGGGAGTACGGACTGCCGCGACCCGCGGCGAGGCGCAGGCCGATGGCGAGCTAACGCGCCAGGGCAGAGCGCAGACACCACACCGGAACACCGGGCGCGGCAGGACTCAGGTTTCTGCGCAACCGAAGAGAAAGATGCGGCAGCCACCGGCGAGCGAGGCGCCGCCGGCGCTTCCGGGTGATTCTTCTTTCGATGCGCAGCAGCAGACTCGAACTAAGCCGACCGCTTCCTCCGGCGCATGATGATGACGGCGAGGACAACAGCAGCCAGAACGAGAGCCACGATTTGAACGACATGACCGTTTGACACAGGGGAGCTCCTTTCGCGCCGCCCGGAATGCCGGGCGGGGTGCGGGTTAGTGGAAGTTTCTCATGATGCTGAGTACGGCTGGTCCCAGCAGCACTATGAATAAGCAGGGGAAAATGAATAATACCAGCGGGAAAAGAATCTTCACCTTGGTTTTTGCAGCGGCCTCCTCGGCGCGATGCCGGCGCTCCAGGCGGATTTCCTCCGAGTACCGGCTCAGCGCGCGCACGATGGGAGTCCCGAAGCGGTCGGTTTGCTGCAGCATGGTCACCAGGGCGATAAACTCGGGCAGCTTGGTGCGGTCTGCCAGGCCCTGCCATGCATCCATGCGGGGCTTGCCCGCGCGCTGCTCCAGGTTAATCTGGGCGAATTCCTCGTTCAGTTCCGGATAGCTGATGGCCAGTTCCTGGCCGACGCGCAGCATGGCCTGATCAAGACCCAGTCCGGCTTCGACGCAGATCACCAACAGGTCAATAGCGTCGGGTATTCCCTTCCGAATGCGCTTCTGGCGTCTCTTGACCGCGCGCGTCAGCCAGATATCCGGAAGCAGATAGCCGAGAGCGGCGAGCGCCAGACACCAGAACGCCGTATTCGTCGGAATGAAGGTGCCGCCGATGATGCCGGCGATCGGCATCAGGAAGCGCGCAATGAAATAGACATCGAGCTTACTGCCGCCCTTCAGTCCGGCGCTGACGAAACGCTGGCGGAGCTTCTCGTCTTCCGAGAGTCCAAGACGGGCACGGAAGCTGCGGGCCACGGCGAGAAGCTTCTCCTTGACGATCTCTTTGCTGCGAATGGTGCGTCGGTCGGGCCGATTGCTGGTCACCACACCGAGGAGGCGGCGCGCCTCGTCGGAGGGCCGCAGCAACCAGGGAGTCGCAACCAGCGCCACTCCCATCAGGATGGCGACCACCAGCGCGATGAAGAAAGCAATCTGGACACTCATCCTCGGCTCCTAGATATCGATCGAATTGATAATGCGGTTGATGAGGAAACCGCCAAGCACGATCATGGCGATGCCGGCGTACATCATTTTCTCGCCGGTTGGGTCGTGCAGCAGTGGCTTGGAGTAGCCGGGATCCATCAGGTTGATGAGCAGGAGCATGATCACCGGAAGCAGCGTCAGAATCCAGCCGGTGAGGCGCCCCTGGGCAGTTTGGGTCCGGATCTCGCCCCGAATGCGCTGCCGCTCGCGGATCACGAAGACGGTGCGGTCGAGAATCTCCACCAGGTTTCCCCCGGTTTCCCGCTGCACGATGATGCCGGTAATCATCACCCGAAGATCCTGGGACGGAACGCGATCCAGCATCTGCAGCAGCGCATCGCGCAGCGGTATGCCGAAATTCTGCTGGCGAAAAACCTCGGCGAATTCGGACTTTGCGGGCTCCGGCGCGCCCTGCGCCACCAGTTCGAAGGCGCTGGCGATGGAATGGCCGGCGCGCAGGGAACGCGCTACCATGTCGATGGCCTGCGCCAGGGAATCTTCAAAAGTCTTCACGCGCCGATGGCGCGACCACGCGACCCAGGCCAGGGGCAGCGCCCCCAGCACCACGATACCCGCGATCCCCAGCGGGGGGGTGTGGGTAAAGAACATGACCGCGACATAACCCACAGCTGCCAGAACCAGCGACTGCACCAGGATCGCGGTGGGATCGGTCTTAACACCCGACTGCATGACGAAGCGGCGGAACCGCTGCATGGGTGCGTAATGGTTGAGCAGCTGCTCGATCCATCCGAAGCGGCTGACCTGCTGCTTCCGCAACAGCTGCATCGCTTCGGCCGGCGCCTCACCGCCAGCCTGACGGGCGGCGATCGCGTCGATCCGGCTCTGGAAAACCTTCGTTTCGGCCGAGGGGGCAGAGGCCACCACCACCCCGCCGAAGCAGAGCAGGAAGACAGCGCCGAAAACAAGCAGGAGAAGCATCATGGAGGACTCTCGCGCTCAGATTTCCATGGAGTGGTCCATGAGACCGGTCGGCATAGCGATGCCGGCAGCTGCGAGGCGCTCGCCAAATCGCGGCTGGATCCCCGTGGAACGGAATCTGCCCTTCACCCTTCCGTTGTCGCCGATCCCCTCCTTCTCGAAGACGAAGAGATCCTGCATGCTGATGACGTCGCTGTAGGCGCCGGTGAGCTCGGAAATGTGGGTGACGCGGCGCGAGCCGTCGCTCATGCGGGCCACCTGGATGATGACGTTGATGGCCGAAGAGATCTGCATGCGGATGGCCTTCTCCGGCAGGCGGATGTCGCCCATCATGCACATGGTTTCCAGGCGGGACAGAGCGTCGCGCGGGGTGTTGGCGTGAATGGTGGTCAGCGAACCGTCGTGGCCGGTGTTCATGGCCTGCAGCATGTCCATCGCCTCCTCGCCACGGCACTCGCCGAGGACGACGCGATCGGGACGCATACGCAGGGCGTTGATGACCAGCTCACGCTGGCGGATCGCCCCCTTGCCCTCCACGTTGGGAGGGCGCGTTTCGAGGCGGACCACGTGCTCCTGGCGCAGCTGCAGTTCCGCGGAGTCTTCGATGGTGACGATGCGCTCGCGGTCGGAGATGAAGCTGGAGAGCGCGTTCAGCAGGGTCGTCTTGCCCGCGCCGGTGCCGCCCGAAATGACGATGTTGAGCCGGGCGGACACCGCGGCGCGCAGCAGCTCCAGCATGGGATGCGTGAGCGCTTTGTTCATCACCAGCTTTTCCGCAGTCAGCGGCGACGAGCCGAAGCGGCGGATGGAGAGAATGGGGCCGTCGATGGCCAGCGGCGGAATGATGGCATTGACGCGGGAGCCGTCCTTCAGGCGGGCATCGACCATCGGCGTGGACTCATCCACGCGGCGCCCGACCGCAGACACGATCTTGTCGATGACCTGCAGCAGGTGGCGATTGTCCTTGAACGTGACATTGGTGCGCTGCAGGACGCCGCGCCTTTCCACATAAACCGTGGAGTAGGTATTCACGAGGATGTCGTTGATGGTGTCGTCCTTCAGGAGCGGCTCGAGCGGGCCCAGGCCAAAAACCTCGTCGAGGACTTCCTGCGCCAGGCGGTCGCGCTCCACGGAACTGAGCGGGACACCCTGTTCGCCGATGATCTGCTGGATGAGCGTAAAGAGCTGCTGCTGCCCGGAGCGCGTTTCCTGGGCTTCGCCGAGCTTTTCCAGATCGAGACGCTCGATCAGCTCGTGGTGAACCGCAGATTTCAGCTCCTGCTGCTCCTTCTCGCGGAGCAACCGGGGACCGCCGGTGGTATTGCGCAGGCCAGTTCCGGTCGTGCGCACGGCCGCAGGTTCAGCGCGAGGGGTAAGGTTCAGACTCAGATCGGCCATGGCTAGCTAGTCCCTTTCTGCCCCCAGAGAGAAAATCCCTTGCGCGCCTGCTGAGGCTGTTCCTCCACGGCTCCGGTAAGAACAGCGGCCCAGCGGGAAAACTGGGAGGCAAAGTCGGATTTTTTGTCGGGGGCGACCGGTTCTCCGACGTTGATGGCGCGCAGGCATTCGTTGTATGCGTTGGGCAGGCGAACCTCAACCGGGACCCGAATGGCCTTTTCAATCTGCTCGATGGAAACGGCTCCGTGCGACGAATAGCGGTTGATGACGACATGGAGGCGAGCCGAGGTGGATTCGTTGCGGCTAAGGCCGTCGATATAGCGCGAAAGATCGCGGATGGAACCAAGATCCGGCGTAGCGACCAGGTAAATCTGGTCGGAGCAATCCATGACCGCGAGGTTCGTCTCTTCCAGCGAGGTCTGGCAGTCGAGGATCACGTAATCGTATTCGCCGCGGAGAAACTCAAGCGTCCGTTCCAGGGCGTCCGGATCGACCGTGCGCGAGGGATCGTGGGCCTCCGGCGAAGCCAGGACCTCGAGGCCGCTGGAATGCTTGGCGATGAAGCCGCGCAGCAGGGCGGAATCCAGCCGGCTGACGTTGCGGATCAGCTCGTCGAAGTGGTAACGGGTGCCGTCGAGGCCGAGATAGAGGCAAACGTGGCCGAATTCGGGATGGTTGTCGATCAGCAGCACCCGCTTCTTGTGCAGGTTCACCAGAAAAGAGGCCAGCGTGACCCCGATCATGGTGGTGCCCACCCCGCCCTTGGCGCCAAAGAAGGAGATGATGTGGCCGGAGGCCCGGGTGCGGCCCATGGTGGCCGCCCACTGCTTCTCCTGACGGTCGAACGTATCAGCCAGCTGACGGGGATCGATGGGCTTGCGCAGAAACTCGTTGCAGCCGGCCCGCATTGCAGCCAGAAGCAGGTCCGGATCGCTGCGCCCGGAAAGCGCCGCCGCGAAGAACCGGCCAAAGAAAAGCTGGTTCAGGTAGGCGACCGTGTCCATTGCGCCACGCGCGTCGCGATCGAAGTCGATAATCGCCAGCACCGCGTCCGCGGCCTTCGTTTCCTGGGACATGGCCGGCCGGCGAGCGGCGGAGATGTATTCATCCAGGGGCTCATGGGTCACGGACCATGAAAACTGGGCGGCCGCCTGGACGATGCGATCGGTCAGGTCGCGGTCGACGGCCACTGTGAGCAGGGCCACCGTCAGGGTGCGCGAGTTGCCGGTCATCTGTATCATGCTCGGTCCTTCCGTTTACTGCGGCGCGGGCTGGGACGGCACCTGCGGGGCTTCACCCTTCGGGACGATACCACCGCCCAGGGTCCTATCAAACTTCTGATCGTCGAGGAACGGCACCACCATCTTCGGCTGTCTCACCGGCGGATTCTCCGCCAGCGGATTCACCAGCGTCGGGGTCACGATCACAGCCAGTTCATCGACGGAGTGAGTGGAACTCTTCGACTGAAAGAGCTTGCCGAGGATGGGGATGTCTCCGATACCGGGAACCTTCTCGAGCAGGTCGGTGGTGCGATTATCGAGAAGGCCGGAGATCACGAAACTCTGGCCGCTCTTCAGCTCCACTTCGGTTTGCGCGCGGCGTGTGGAAAGCGCGGGAATCGTAAAGCCCGAGATCGTGACGGCATTGGTGTAGTCGAGAGCGCTGACCTCGGGAGCCACCTTCAGCTGAATCGTGCCGTCCGGCAGTACGTTGGGCGTGAACTCCAGCCTGACGCCGTAAGGACGCCACTGGATGGTCACGGCGGTGAAGCCGGCGGTGGCGCCCTGGACAACGGGAACCGGGAATTCGCCGCCGGAAAGAAACGATGCGGTTTGACCGCTGACTTCCGTGATGGTGGGCTCGGCCAGAATCTGCAGGATTTGGTCGTTGATCAGAGCCTGTATCGCCCCGCCTACGCCCAGAGCGTTGTTGTAGTAGAAGAGGTTCAGCAGCTGGCTGACCGAGAGCAGGCCCTGGGCTGGACTGCCTGTGGTGGTGGTCGTAGTGCCGCTGGGCGAGGTGACGGTGGTGTTTTGCACGCTCACCGCCGGGTACTGGCCGGTCCCGGTGTTGAACGTGTTCTTGCCGGTTCCGAAGAAGTTGAAACCCAGTTCCTCCTCCTTCGATCGGTCGATTTCGACTACCCGCACCTTCAGCCGCACCTGATACGCATGCTGGGGCGCCAATTCCATAGAGTTCGCCACATTCTTCGTGTACAGACCAGCCAGCTTCACCGCCTGGTCCATGACTGCGGGAGACGAGACGATTCCCGACAGGGTAATCGAATCCTCGCGGCCTTCCGCATGGATGTCTTCCATGGGAAGCGCCGAGCGGAGCGCCTCACGCAGGTCGGAGACGTCCATATCGGCCGTAATCTGCCAGGAGTGGGTGTGGCCGCCCTCATCCCACAGGATCAGGCTGGTCTCGCCGGGAGCCTTCGCCGTCACCACAATCTGGCGCGGACTGGAAGTCATGGAATCCAGCACATCGGGATTGCTGACGTAGACGCGGACCAGCCGCTCCTTCGTGTTAATAAACATGGACCGGCCGACCACCAGGCGCAGGGAATTGCCGATCAGGACCGTGCCGGCGGCATCCTGCACTGTGGGCGCCGGGACCGCGGCCGCCGCAGCAGCGCTGGACTGTGCCGCGGCACCGGGGATTGCCACAGCGCTCAGCGCCGCGGCAATCAGGGCCCAAATCCGAAATGTCGCATGTCGCCTGATCATCGCTTGCCTCAGTGAAAACTCTCCGTTGTGAGTTTGTTCCCCATCCAGGTTTCAACCACCCAGGGTTTTGGCGGAGGTGGCAGTTTGGGCCGGCGAACCCTGGCCAGCCGGGGCCTGGCCGGCGGTCCGGCGAGTTCATCGACGTCAACCGGCTTGGCTTTTGCACTCTCATCGTCCCGCCCGTTCCGCAGCACGAAATGGATGTTCCCCTGCGCTGCGGCCAGAACCGCTTTCTCCGCGTTCTCGGGCGAAAGCAGCAGCGTGACAACATCCACGTTGACCGGCTTGCCGGAAGGATCGGGCTCGGTCTGATGTCCCACGGCAAGCACTTCCACATCCTGGAGGACCGTCGCGGTAATGGGGGTGGAATCATTGCTCTGATGGTAGGTCACGAGCACATCGACGTGCGTTCCCGGCATCAGGAAACCCGCCACTCCGACCACTTCATCGGAGCGCAGGGCGACGGCGCGCATCCCCTGCGGAATCTCGCCTGTGAGCCCGATACCGGATCCCACCGCCGCCAGTTGCTGGTCGAGAATCGGCTGCCCCGGCACCACCGGATACAGAAGCGAGCGGCCCACCACGTCCTGCACCCGCACGAAGGCGCCGTTCAGAGGATTGCTGCGCGGCCACTTGACCAGGGTCAGGTCCTCAGCCCGCAGCGTTTCTCCGGGATCCATCAGATGAGCCGCTGTCACGTACTGGATCGGAGGCTGGACGACGGGGCGATTGTTCGTCGAGATCTTGCGCCACGTGACGTAGACCACCGAAAGCGCAAGGGCAAGGGCCACGATGAAAGCGATAACAATGCGCCGAGCCATAGCGATTTACCTCTGCACCACGAGCAGGCAGAGTGTAACCGCGCTGCCCGCGGCAATGGCCAGCCCATACGGCAGACGCAGCGTCCAGGCGTTGGCTACGTTCAGACTGGGATGTGGAGTAAGACCTTCGGAGCGATGGTGCAGAGCGACGGCGCCCACGTTGATCAGCGTGTCTTTCAGGCGTCCGCGCCACAGCGCCAGGGCAATCGCCATGACGCCTCCGGCCAGGGCCGTCGAAATCAGCAGGTACGCGACTCCCGGCATTCCGGCAAGGCACCCGACCGCGGCCATCAGCTTCACGTCGCCGGCTCCCATGCCGCCCGCCAGCCAGAAGATGAGAAAGACCGACCCGCAAATCACGCAGGCCAGCGCCGCCATGCCCAGCTCGCGCCAGCCACCCAGAGTCCAATGCAGTACAAGTCCGAGGAGAATGGCGGGAAGAGTAATGAAGTTCGGTATTCGGCGGCTTCGGACATCGAAGACCGCGCCCAGGAGAGCACAGGCTACCGCTATGGCCAGAAACAGCAGTTCGGCATTCAGCTTCAACATTCCGAGATCCCCAATCGGCGCTCCCTTCGCAGCCTTCGCAAAGGTCCTGCCCAAGCATCACATCGGGCACCCGCCGGTTCCCTGGCTGGGGGTGCCAGGCAGCCGAGCACAAGGTCCGGGGTGCTCCGTTGCCTGCGTTTCACTGTCGCGTGCTGCAACCTCTCACGCGGACAGCTGCCGCAAGCGCATGCGCGCAAATCACTCGCAAAGGTCAGCTCCCTGTTCCAAAGTCGAATCAGTTCGGAATCCTGCCTTCGATTCTGACATCGGCTGGCCCGCAAATCCACTGGTTTCAGCCTGAGAGCCTACAAATAGCCCCCGAGGGTATTGAAATCGTTACTCACGTCGCCCGTGACACTGTTGGCGAACGTTGAAAATGACAGCAGCGCCACCAGCACCACGAAGGCCGCGATGAGAGCGTATTCGAGCAGGTCCTGGCCGCTTTCGCTCGTCGCCAAAGCGGCCGCGGAACGAGTGACGTCTGGCATTGGATTGTCTTGTTCGCCGTTGCCGCCGCCACTATGCTCGCCGACAATCGGGGAAGGTTGTGTATCGATCCTGAATACGGCGTCGTCCTTCACAATGCCTGCTCAGCCTCGCATTGTGAGGCGGGAGCAACCAGGGCAGTTGACGAAAGCGCATCCATGAGACCTCTGACAGGCTGCTCCGCCACACCGGAGGATCAGGCCCGCAAGGAATCCCGCACAGTTCATCTCCTGACGCCGGCAGCCTGGAACGAACGTACTCCGGCTGCCAGCGGTTCAGGCGATGAGCTACAGGCTGCTGCTGACCGAGTTGAACGTGTTACCGATCTTGGCGCCCAGGGTCTGCATCGCACCGATTGCCGCCAGGGCGATGAGAGCCGCGATCAGAGCATACTCGATCAGGTCCTGACCGGACTCGTCGTTCAGAAGGTTCTTCACAAGCTGTTTCATATCGTATCTTCTCCTCAGGTTTCGCCGCATGGCCGTCTCCACTTCCATAGAACCAGGCTGCGAGGGTGACTGCAATCACAGTGCGGCAGGTGCCCATCTCAAGGCAATGACCATTAAGTGTTAGCCATTGCTACTTTCGGGACAAGGTCCCCGCCGGTTAAGGCAAGGCCTGGTGGGTTGCCAGGCCACGTTCGTATCGAAGCGGCTGCCGGTTCACAGACTGCTGTCGATGGAGTTGAACTCGTTCCCGACGTGGTTGGCGAGGCTCGACATGGCCCCGACGACCGCCAGGGCGATCAGGGCTGCAAGCAGGCCGTACTCGATATTGTCCTGACCGGATTCCTCGCGCATGAATTTCACAACAAGCTGCTGGGCTTTCTTCACTGTCATTTCTCCTCTCCGGGGATAGGCTGCTCAACCAAAAGCAGATCGCGCCACAAGGGAATCCCGGCAGCGTGTACTTAAGTCATCAGAGTAGGGGTTACCTTCCCGGTAAACAATGCCCCATTCGTGCTATCGGCTGCGACTTTCGCGGCAATTCCGGGACCCTCCATCCCGGCAATCCTGGCGCCCGGTATGCCCCGACAAACGCGGAATTCTGCCCGCCGCCCGTTCAGCAGCGTCGATCCGTCCTGACGCGGGCATTCAGGGGGGGGAGGCCGGCCCGATTGCGGTCCGGTTCCATCTCCTCGCGATATAGTTTGTAAAGATTTCCGTACGGCTCGGCCATGCATGCCCGGAAAGTCGCCGGCGAAGCAGCTGCTTTGAGCGCGGCATCCCGCACGGAAGATGAAGGACCGGTGCAGAGTCAGAATCCAGGATCGGCCGACCAGGCTGCGCGCGCCGCGGTCACCGGGCTGCTGATCGCGGCGCCAGCCCTGATGTGCTTCCACGGACTGGGCTCCTGCGCTGTGGATCCGGATGTGGGATGGCAACTGCAGAGCGCGGTCTGGATGCTTCAGCATCACGCCTTCCCGCATACCGACCCATTTTCGCGAACCGAAACCGGCGTTGCCTGGCAGGACTACAGCTGGCTCTTCGATCTGATGCTGCTCAAGCTCTATGCCTGGCTCAGTCTGGACGGGCTGGTGCTGTACGTAGCGGCGATGGCGGCGGCGATCGCCGCGGCCATTTATCGGCTGGTCAGCCGGGTGCAGACGGATTTTACGATATGCGTGCTCCTCACCGTGGCCGCGCTGGTATCGGTCTCCCGGGACTTCACGCCTCGACCGTGGCTGTTCACCATTCTGTTTTTTGCCCTCGAGCTGGACATCCTCATGCAATTCCGGCGCACCCGGCGGGCGAGGATTCTCCTCTGGCTGCCGCCCCTCTTTGCCCTTTGGGGGAATATCCACATCCAGTTCATCGACGGGCTGCTGGTACTGGGTATCGCGGCCTGCGAGCCGCTGCTCGCTCGCTGGACGAAATGGGGCGACGACCCCGCAACAGCCCGTCCGCTGTGGCTCGCGCTCGGCGCCTGCGTCGCCGCTCCCCTGCTCAACCCCTATGGCATCGGCATTTATCGCGATGCCTGGATCATGGCTTCGCAGCCCGGCGTCCTGAACACCGTCAGCGAGATGCACGCCCTGGCGTTCCGCTCGGCCGGCGACTATCTCCTCCTCTTCCTGGCCCTCGCGGCCACTGCGCTCCTGTTCCGGCTCAGCCGGCCCGCCCCCTTTGAGACGCTGCTCCTGGCCATGTCTGTGGTTCTCTCGTTCCGGTCGCAGCGCGACGCCTGGATTCTGGCCATCGTCGCGGTCGCCCTCATCGCCGCAAGGTGGCGAGCGAGCGCCGGCGAGCCCGCAAAGATGCCGGCATGGGCGCTTCCGGTAACGCTGGCGGCCACGGCGGCGGTGTCCGTGGCCGGGTTTTTCGCGCTGCATGTGAACAATACCCGGATGCTCGCGCTCGAGGCCAAAGCGATGCCCGTTCAGGCGGTGCAGGTGGTGAAGCAGCGACATTACCCCGGGCCGCTCTTCAACGACTACAACTGGGGCGGCTATCTGATCTGGCAGCTGGGCCTGCCCGTAACCATCGACGGCCGCGCCGGCCTGTACGGCGACTCGAGCATCGACCGTTCCGTGGCAACCTGGGGCGGAGGACCGCACTGGGCCACGAATCCGCAGCTGCAGTCCGCTGCCCTCGTGATCGCCCCGGTGGGCGACGCGCTGACCCAGCTGCTTCGCCTGGACTCACGCTTCGAGCTGGTGTACGAGGACAAAGTGGCGGCGGTGTTTGTCCGGTGCCCTCTGCCGCAGAGACACGCGGTTCAGAGTCGTCTGGACGGCCGCCCGCCCTCTGAGTCAAGTCACTGACCTGCCGACAGATGCCCGAAAAAGAGTACCGAAAAGTCCTCTGGTAATGTCATAGTGTTACGGACGTGGCCACTCTATCCCTCGAACTAGCCATTGTCTGCGGAAAGCAGTGAACTACCCTTGGAGGTATATATCCCATGGTGGATTCGCCCGAAGAGCGGCAGGTAAAAGCCATTGATGGCAGAGGCAAGAGTATGAAGATTTCAGGGATTAGTCGCGGGCTGGTTGCGCGGGCGCGCCAACTGGGCACGAGCGAGTCCTCCGGCCAGGCCCTGCTCGAGTTCGCCCTCATCTCCCCCCTCATTCTCATGCTGGCGCTGGGAGTGTTCATCTTCGGCATCGGCCTCAACGAGCAGCTGGTTCTCACCAACGCCACTGAGGTCGCCGCCCAGCAACTGTCGGTCAGCCGCGGCCAGGCATACACGAGTGAGACACCTACTTTGCCCACCGTCTGCGAGCTCGTCGAGGAGTCCTTCGTCAACGCTGCTCCCAGCCTGAACCAGGCCAACCTTGGCTTTTCCCTCACCATTTCGGGGCAATCCAGCATCAATGACGGCAATTCCACCACGGGGGGCACTAACTTCGCGGATTTGTCCACTTCGAACTGTTCCGACGCGCTGACCGAAAACCAGACTCTGACGCTGACGGTCACGTATCCCTTTACTGCCAGCTTTATCAACTTTGGCACCAAAAACTACACACTCACTTCAACGGTGCAAGAGGTAATCGAATGAAAGATCAATCGAGAGTAATAGCCTCCCTGCGGAAGCAACCCAAAAGACTGATCCGGGAAGACAGCGGTCAGACGATCATCATGTTCGCGCTCGGGCTGGTCGTGATGATAACCATGGCCGGCTTCGTCATCGACATCGGCCGCGCGATGGTCGTCAACGCCCGCCTCAAGTCCAGCACCATTGCCTCAGCCCTGGCGGGCGCAACGGACATGCCCTCCACCTCTTACACAACTGCTGCGCAAACCACCGCTACCCAGGACGATACGGATCAGGGGCTGGGTACCATCACCTCCACCACCTCGGCGTGCTCGTCCTCTTCGTCCTCGCCCTGCCTCAGTTTCGCGGCCGAGGGATATTGTTCCCCCACCGCCTCAAGTCTCAATGTGGGCTGCATCACCATGGGCGGTTCGAATACCGTCAACGCCCTGGTCGTCACCCAGTCCACCACCATGCCGACCACCTTCATCAGCATCCTCGGCATCAAGAGCCTCACCTTCACCACGACCGAGGCCGCGGCGTGGAAAGGCTCGGCGCACAACCCTTACAACGTCGCCGTCATTGTGGACTCCACGGACTCGATGAACGACACCGACACCTGCGTCAGCGGATCCGGCTGCTCCGCCTCAAACGATCCGTGTGACGGCCAAACTGCGTTCTACTGCGCCCTCCTCGGAGTGCAGTCTCTGCTCAAGAACCTGACCCCCTGCCCCGGCGGAGGCAACTGCAGCGGCGAGGGTCCGCTCGACGAAGTCGCGCTGTATACCTTCCCCGGCCTCAGCAATACTGCCGCGGCAACGGCCGATGCCACCTGTAGTGCGTCAATCACATCGGCGAGCAGCGCATCCGGCGGATTCGGGGTCAATGACTCCACCACTTACTACGGCTTCCCCGGCAGCAGCGGCTCGCTGACGCCCGGTACGCCCGTCTATCAGATGGTTGGCTTTTCAGATAATTACAAGTCGGCTGATACCAACACCAGCCTCAACACCAGTTCGGACCTGGTGATCGCTGCCGGTGGCGGCTCGAACTGCAGCTACGACACCGACCGGGGCGGCCTTCAGGTCAAGGGCGGCGCCGGAACCTTCTACGCGGGCGTCATTTACCAGGCGCAGAGCGATCTTTACAACGAGTATGAAACCCGCCTGAGCAACGGCTCGCAAACCAGCAACGTCATGATCCTGCTCAGCGACGGCGACGCCACTTCGACCGCCACCGAGCTGGGCGGCGATCAGACCACCACCTCGACGTCAGAGAACTGCACTGGCCCGAAAAACCACCAGACATGCACGCCCGTGACCACCACCACCACGACCCTGACGGCCAACAGCGACAACAGTTTCAGCGCACCCTCCGCCGGCTCCCCCGCTTCGTATGTCTCGAACGAGGATCTGTGCCAGCAGGCAGTCACCGCGGCGGAGTCCGCCACCAACGGGAACTGGCCCTCGGGAAATTCCAGCAACGTGGGGACAACGGTGTACACCGTCGCCTATGGCTCGGAGACCACGGCCTGTAGCGGCGAGACGCTGACCCCCTGTCAGACCATGCAGGAAATGTCGTCGTCCTATCTCCAGAACCAGCAGAATCCCAGTCAATATCCCAATGCGACGGAGGACTTCTACTACGACGGTCTCGACCAGATCGGGAGAACTCAAACCGACACAACCTGCGGCACAGGCACTGCCAACAGCGCGATCGCGGACAGCATTCCTGACATCTTCGAGGCGATCGCCGGCGGACTGTCGTCGTCAAAGATCATGGGCACAACGACGGACACATCCGCTTGCTCCGCGTACTCGACGACCGGCTGCCCGTAACTTCCTTTGGCGCGCGTGGGCGAGTACCCGATTCCCGGGCCTCGCTCACCGCTGCCCGCAGTTGAATTCGATCAGGGAGCGAGATAGGTTCGGACCTCTCTCTGTCCTCTCGGGTGGGGGCGCGGTTCGAGCGCCTGGAAATATCAGGAATCCCGTCCCATCCCAAACCAACACCGGCTGATCCCGGAGCGCGGTGGCGGGGCCCGCGTCAACGCCCGTTCTGCGCGGCCTTTCCGTATCCGTTCTCGAGGTAGGCGCAAAAGTCGTCGCACCAGCGGAAGACGTTGGCGTTGCGCACGCGCCGCCGCAGCTTGCGCATGCGCTGCGTGCGCTCACTGGCGTCCATGCGGAAGGCCGTGTGCAGCGCGTCGGCAACCGCGCCGGTATCGTAGGGATTCACCAGAATCGCGCCATTGCTGAGCTGTTCCGCCGAGCCGGCGAACTCGCTCAGGATCAGGACTCCACGCTCCTCGATCTGCGAGGCGCAGAATTCCTTGGCGACGAGGTTCATCCCGTCCTTGATCGGTGTGATGAGGGCGATATCTGCTGCGCTGTACAGCGCGATCAGCTCCGGCCGTTCGAGCGAGCGGTGGATGTAGTGGATGGGTACCCAGCCGGGATCGCCGAACTGCCCATTGATCTGGCTGATCAGGGTTTCGGTCTCCAGCTTCAGATCGCGATACTTGGGAATGTTCTCGCGGCTGGGCACGACGATCTGCACCAGAGAAACCTGGCGGCGCAGGTTCTTGTAGTTTGCAAACAGGTGCTGGAAGGCGCGGAGCCGCTCCGGGAGGCCCTTGGTGTAGTCGAGGCGGTCGACGCCGAGGATGATCTGCCGCCCGCGCATATCCTCGCGAATCTCCGCGACGCGGGCGGCGATCTCCGGCTGCCGGGCATGGGTATTGAACTCGTCAAAGTCGATGCCAATGGGGAAGCTGCGAATCAGAGTGACCTGGCCGTTGGAGACGGCGCGCACGTCGTCGTCGTCCCGCTGCATCTCCACGTCGGGCAGAAAGCGGCGCACGCAGCCGAGAAAGTTGCGCTGATCGCGCGGCGTCTGGAACCCGATGACGTCGAAGCGGAAGAGGGCGCGGAGGATCTGGGTGCGCCAGGGCAGCTTCTCGAAGATGTCGAGGGGCGGAAACGGAATATGCAGAAAAAACCCGAGACGCGAGCGGATACCGCAGTCGCGCAGGAATTCTCCGGCCAGCATCAGATGGTAATCGTGCACCCAGACGATGGAGTTCTGGTCCGCGACCCGCGCAGTGGCTTCGGCGAACTTGCGATTGACGCTGACGTAGGCCTTCCAGTAGGTGGGATCGAAGTTGCAGCGGGCCTGCAGATCGTGGAAGAGCGGCCAGACAATCTCGTTGGAGAACCCCATGTAGAAGCCCTTGCGCTCGCCGGGCGTCAGAGCGACTGAGACCAGCTGGCAGGCCGAGTCGGCCGCGCTGCCGGCCAGCAGCTCGTCGATCTCGTCCCCGTAGCTTTCTCCCAGCCAGCCGATCCAGTATCCCTTGCGCGCCTTGAACACCGGCTTCAGCGCCGTCACCAGGCCCCCGGAACTGGGCTTGAGCACGGGCCCGCGCGGGCCCGGTTCCACCGTGGTCGGCAGCCGGTTCGACACCAGGATCATGTTGCCGGTCTTCATCGCAGCTCTTCGACCCTTTCCAGCCAGCCGGCCAGAAATTCGACCAGCTCGTCCGGCGGCCGCAGCCAGATCTCCGCAGCCGTCTCCCTCCATTCCGGCCGCACCAGCACGGTCAGCGCGCCTGTGCCGTGCAGCGCCCGGAATGCATCCTCATCGGTGGTATCGTCGCCGAGACAGGCCAGCGGCGCGTCCGGCGCCAGTTCGCTGCGGAGAATACGCACCGCTGTGCCTTTATTCGGCTGCGAGCAGCGCAGCTCCACCCCGCCGTCGAACTCCAGCAGCGCCATGCCCGGCCGCCCCGCCAGCAAACCGAAGGCCGGCTGCACGCGGCTGCGCACCTCCTCCGCAGCTTCCTGCGCCAGCCCACGCCAGTGGACAGCCACGCTGCCGGGCTTGAACTCCGCCAGGGACTCCAGGCACTGCGTTTCGATCCATGCTGCCGCCTGCTCGAGCGTCTCCCGGTCGGAATCGTTCATGGGCAGTACTTCAGAGCGTCCATCCGGGTGCAGGCGTTGCCTGCCATGCAGTCCCCAAATCTCCGGAACCGGCGTGACGCCAAGCAGGTGGCGGACCTCTTCCGCCAGGCGGCCGCTCATCAGGACGATCCGCGTGCGGCCCGTTGCCGCGATACGCCGGATCAGGTCGGCCACGCCGGGGTACGGCACAGCCGCGAACCGGTCCACGCGGAAGGGTGCCAGCGTGCCGTCGTAATCGAGCGCCAGAGCGCTCGATGCAGATCGGCTGAGCTTTGTGAAAAATTCCGGGATGGACAGCTTCGCATCGTCCCTCAGCATTGCGCGCTCCTGTTCAGCCTAGATGCCGGACACGGAGAATTGCAACGAGGGCGACGCGCTGCGCGCTTATCCCGACGCCAGCTTCACCGTCGCCAGCAGGCTGCTCAGCCCGTTCCACGCGATCTGCGCCCCGATGCACAGCAGGATGAATGCGATCACCCGCAGAATGCCGTGCGCCGTCGCAGGCGAGATCTTCGCCGTGATCCTCGGTGCCCAGGCATAGGCGATAAAAACCGCGACGCACATCAGGATCATTCCGGAGACCACTCCCGCCTGTGCGAAGACGATATGAAGGAGACTTCCCCGGGAGGCGTGCGCGCTCAGCGTCAGCGTGACCACCAGCACACCCGGGCCGGCCGTCAGCGGAAAGGTGAACGGATAAAAAATCTTGCCCTGCAAACTGGAAGAATCCGGCACTACCGGCGACGGATCCCGCGCGCTGGCCGCGTCCTTCTGGTTCAGCAGGCTCCAGCCCATGGCCGCCAGCACCAGCCCACCCGCCAACTGCACCACCGGCAGCGAAATGCCGAAGACCTTCAGCACCGTCGCCCCCGCCACATCCATAATCAGCAGAAACAACGCGGTCGCGACGGCGATCTTCCGCGCCAGGCTCTTGTAAATATTGCTCTCCGTCACGCCCACCATGCCCAGAAACACCAGGGAGGATCCGATGGGGTTGATCACCGGGAACAGCGCCGTAAACGAAAGAGCGAAGAACTGGGCGAACTCCGTCATCGTGCCTCACTGTACGAATTGCTCAGGGTGTGGGCGCACTGACCACCGGATTGATCCAGGGCCCGTCGCTCCCGATCAGCGGGTTCGCCTCCTCCGGACCCCACGTTCCCGGGTGATAAGAGTAGACCGGCGTCACCCCGCCCAGGATCGGCTCAACCACCCGCCACTGCGCCTCCACCAGGTCCTGGCGGGAGAACAGCTCGGCGTTGCCGTTGCAGGCGTCGCCCAGCAGCCGCTCGTAGGGAGGCATATCCTCGACCGCCTGGCTGTGCAGATCCAGCTCCACGTCCCGGCCCGCCATGCGCTCACCGGGTATTTTGACGCGCACGCCGAGCGCAATCGCGATGTCCGGGCTCAGCCGCATGCGCACATGCGCGGAGTTGTTCGGCACCAGCTCGCCGAACGTTTCGCGCGGTGGCCGCCTGAACTCCACCATCGCCTCGGTGCAGGTGACGGGCAGCATCTTCCCGGCGCGGATGTAAATGGGAACCCCCGCCCAGCGCCAGCTGTCGATGTGCAGCCGCACCGCGATGAACGTCTCCACCTTGGAATTGGGCGCGACGCCGGGCACGGAGCGATAGCCCTCATACTGCCCGCGCACGACGTTGTACGGCGTCAGCGGCCGAACCGCCCGCATCAGCTCCGCCTTGCGGTCGCGGACCGCGTCGTGATCCTCGCCCGTCGGCGGGTCCATCATCAGGTTCGCCAGCACCTGCAGCATGTGGTTCTGCACCACGTCCAGCAGCGTGCCCACCTCGTCGTAGAACCTGCCCCGATCCTCAACGCCGAAGTCCTCCGCCATCGTGATCTGAACGCACCGGACATGCTCGCGGTTCCAGATCGGCTCGAAAACCGGATTGGCGAAGCGCGTGTACAGGATGTTCTGCACCGGCTCCTTGCCCAGGTAATGATCGATCCGGAAAATGTCCTCCTCAGCGAAATACTGGTGCAGCGTGCGGCTGAGCTGCTGCGCGGATTCAAGATCCCGTCCGAAGGGCTTTTCCACCACTACCCGCGCATTCGCCGCGCTGCCCGATTTCGCCAGGCTTTCCGCCACGGTGGCAAACAGGCTGGGCGGAATGGCCAGGTAATGCAGCGGCCGTTGCGCCTGGCCCAGTTGCTGGCGAAGCCCGCTGAAGGTTTCTGGGTCGTTGTAGTCGCCGTCGACATAGCGCAGCAGGCCAAGCAGCTTCTCGAACGCCGCCCCATCGACGCCGCCGTGATGCTCCAGGCTGTCCTTCGCGCGCGCCTTCAGCTGATCCAGCGTCCAGCCGGCTTTCGCCACGCCGATGATCGGCAGGTGGAAACCCTCATCGCGGACCAGGCCCTGCAGGGCGGGAAAGATCTGCTTGCAGGCCAAATCGCCGGTGGCGCCGAAAAAGACCAGCGCGTCCGACTGAGCATTCGCCATTCGTTCTGCTCCCGGGGATGGTTTTCCGGCCAGGCCGGAAAGGGGAAACCGCGCAGTGCTCTCCTACTATAGATGAGCCCTGGGGGATGATGCAGGGAGCCAGCCGGGCAGGAAGAAGGGTTGGCCCGGATCGGAGCCGGTCACCAGAGTCATCTCGAACTCTGCCCAAAGGCAGGTCTGCTTTCGGACTCGGTGGCGACGGGACGGGGTGCCCGTCCTACAATCGGAGCCATGGGTTGTGCGGACACCGCAATTGCCGGCGGGGGCATTATTGGATTGGCCACGGCTCTGGAGCTGGCCGCCGAAGGGTACAAGGTCACCGTGTTCGACAAGGACGAGGCCATGTCGGAGGCCTCGCGGGCGGCGGCCGGCATGCTGGCCGGCAATGACCCGGAAAATCCCCCGGAACTGCGGGAACTGGCCCGGCTCAGCCTGCAGTTGTATCCGGATTTCCTGGCGCGAGTGGAAGAACTCTCCGGTGCGAAGATTCCCATCCGCACGAACTGCACGGTCCAGGGCGCAAAGCAGTTGCCGCCCGGAGTACGGGCGCTCAGCGACGCGGAAGTCCGGGAGTTCGCGCCCCGGGTCGCCATGGAGGAGTGGTATTTTTTCCTTCTCGAAGAGCAAAGCTTCGACGCGTGGGATCTGGCCGAAGCCCTGCCGCGGGCGGCGCTCGCCGCCGGAATCGAGCTGCGCGAGCACACAGCGGTGCAGGGCGTCCGCAGCGGCAATGGCGGCGTGGAAGTGGAGACGCCTGCCGGGGTCGTCCCGGCGGGTACTTTCGTGAACTGCGCGGGGGCCTGGTCGGCCGCGCTGGACGCTCTGCCCGTGGCGCCCCGCAAGGGACACATGCTCACCGCAACACTGCCCGGTCTCTGCCAGATGCGCTGCGTCCTGCGCACGCCGAAGGTTTACATCGTTCCCCGCGGAGAAAACCGCTACACCATCGGACCTACCGTGGAATCCGCCGGCTTTGACAAGCAGGTGCTGAACGAGCGCATCGAAGAGCTGCTCGAGCGGGCTGCCGAGCTGTGGCCGCCGCTGCGCGATGCCCGCATCTCGGAGACCTGGACCGGCCTGCGCCCAGGCTCCGAAGACGGTCTGCCCATCCTGGACAGGATTGAAGCCAACCGATGGGTCGCCACCGGACACTACAAGTATGGAATCCTGCTTGGCCCGGCTACCGGACGCGTGATGAGCCAGTGGATTCAGCGAAACCAGCCGGAGGTGGAGATTTCAGCTTTCCGCGCCGGGCGGTTTGACGACAGTCCTGTACTCTCCCGCCACGCCTCACTTACGTAACCTCATTTTCGGCCGGCGCGCTGCCGGTCCAGGCCGCGGCCGCTTTTTCGCGTAAGCTATCCCTAGCAGGGCTTCGCCGCGCGGCACCTCTCCTGCATCGCGCAGCGGGATGGAAGCATCCGCTATAACCGGAGCCCCCGGAAGCTCCGGCGTGGAGGACGAAACAGCGATATGGCGACAGCGACGGTGACCAAGGGTCTGGAAGGTGTAGTAGCGGCAAACTCCGGCATTTGCTGGATCGACGGCTATGCGGGAGTGCTCGCCTACCGCGGTATCGATATTCACGAGCTGGCCGAGAATTCCACGTTCGAGGAGACCACCTATCTTCTCTGGAACGGCAGACTCCCGCACCGCACGGAACTCGGTCAGTTCAGCCAGAAGCTCGTCGACGCGCGCCGCGTTCCCTCCCAGGTTTTCGATCTCTTCCGCGCCTTCCCCAAAACCGCCACCCCCATGGAGGCGCTGCGCACCGCCGTCTCCGCGCTGAGCATGTACGACCCCGCGGAAAATGCGGTCGATCACGACTCCAATCTCCGCAAAGCCTTCGCACTCACCGCTCAATTCCCGATCCTGGTGGCCGCTTTCGATCGTATCCGCAAGGGCAAAAAGATCGTCGAGCCGGATCCCTCGCTCTCTCACGCCGCCAACTTCCTGTGGATGCTCCACGGCGAGAAGCCCATCGAGGCGGCGGCGCACACCTTCGACATCGCGCTCATCCTCCACGCCGATCATGAATTCAACGCCTCCACCTTTGCCGCTCGCGTCATCGCCGGCACGCTGTCGGACATACATTCGGCCATTACCGGCGCCATAGCCGCACTCAAAGGCCCGCTGCACGGCGGCGCCAACGAAGCGGTGATGAAGATGCTGTTCGCCATTGCCAGGGATGGGGGCGACCCGGTCGACTACGTGCGCAGCCTGCTCGCGCAGAAGAAGAAGGTCTTCGGTTTCGGCCATCGTGTTTACCGCACCGAGGACCCCCGTGCGACGCACCTGCGCCGCATGTCGGAGCAGCTCAGCCGCGAATCCGGCAATACGAAGTGGTTCGAAATGTCCCGGCGCATTGAAGAGTTCGTGAAGAACGAGAAAAAGCTCAACGCCAACGTGGACTTTTACTCGGCCTCCACCTACACCACCCTGGGCATCGATCTCGATCTCTTCACGCCCATCTTCGCCGTCAGCCGCATCGCCGGCTGGACCGCCCACGTGATGGAGCAGCTCGACGACAACCGGCTCATCCGCCCGCGGGCCGAGTACACCGGACCGGAATACCCCGTCCGCTACGTGCCCATCAACCAGCGCTGACATTTCTGCGTCAGAGGACCGACGGCTCGATCCAATCGGTGGGCCAGCTCGCCCCGCGTGTGCTCTTTTCCGCCGGTTTGGCAGCGGTTCGGCGGTGACCTGCAACTCATTGGAAGGGCGCACTTTCGCCAACCTGGACACAGGGTCTGACGGCCGAACTGCGCGGTCCGATCCGGGTATGACTCCAGTAACCTCCCGGCGAATCCGTTGTGGCATTCCCACGCCCACCGAAGTTCAGGCGCGAGACCGAAACGTGGAGTTGTTTCAGCCCCCTGCAGTGTTTAGTTTTAATCCAGATTCAAGAAAACATGCGCCTGGTTGTTACGGCTGAGGCGCGGTAATTCAACAACCAGCGCCGGTTCGAATCTGCAATCTTGCGCTGCAAATTTTGCCAGGAGATATCAAGAAATGCGTTCTTTATCCCAGATCACGAAACTTTCCTTTGTTGCCGTGGCGGCGCTGGCAATCGCGTCTCTGCCGTCCCACGCCAATGCAGCGTCTACCACCTCAAACGCCGCCAGCGTGAACCTGACGGCCACTCTGAACGAGTCGCTCAGCATTTCCACCGGGTCGACTTCGGCGGTGACCTTCGCCCTGGCCGACGGGCAGACGGTCGACGGCAACGCAGCTGTTCCGGTTACCACCACGTACGTGTTGCTGCCAAGCCGCACGACCGTGAAGGTATACGGATATTTCGCCAGCTCGACTGCGGCGCTCACCGACAACTACACGACGCCGGATAACATTCCCTCGTCCGATGTCCTGGCTGAGGGCGGCGCGCTGAACACCCCCACCGCCTTCTCGGGTACGAACAGCGGCTTTGGCGGAGCTTCGGCCAGCCTGCTGCTGGACACGGTATCGACGAGCGGCGGCTTTGTCGGGTCGAAGGCGGACAGCATCAGTTTAGAGATCGCTACACCGTCGTCGCTGCCGGCGGGCACCTATACCGGCGTTCTGACCTTCCAGGCACAGGCTAACTGAGCTTCGGACGGCTGCAAACGTAATTTCAGGCTCGCGCATGCGAGCCTGAAGTTGCGGAAGGACGGTTTGTGTTTCCCCCGCAAACTTCACCGTTGCAAACGCCCTTCACGGCCCGGATCGTGCGGCATGCGTCTCCGCCGATGTCCTCCTTCAGGCCATCTGCGGTCTCGCTCCAGGGATCGCGGGCTCAAATCCGTTTATGCGTGTGAGGCAAACCGTGAAGCGATTTTCGCTGATTTCGCTGAGTCTTCTGCTTCCCGTTCTGGCGGGGATGCACGCCCATGCCCAGACCATCTCCCCGATCATCGTCGAGTATCACGAGAAGGGCGCGGGCCGGATCCTGCTGACCAACGATACCCTGACGCCGCTGGTGGTGATTCTGCAGCCGGAGAGCTTCAGTATTGCTCCGGATGGCCGGGCAATCTATCGTCCGCTGGATCCCGGGATCCACGTTGAACTTTCCACGACCAGCGTGCGGCTGATGCCCAGGCAGCAGTACTACGTCTTTTACAAGACCTCCGCGGATTCGCTGCCCGCCTGGTACACGATCTACGCGACCTTTTCTCCTGCGCACCGAGGACCGGGGCTCACCGTGCGGATCATGCTCCCCCATACCGTCTACCTGCTGCAAAAGGAGCCGCTCCGGAAAGACGATGTGCACGCGGGTCCCGCCACCTGGGATGCCCGGAAGAAGCTGGTTATCTGCGACGTGGAGAACATCAGCAAAGCTTACGGAAGGATGCGGGAAGGCAGCGTACAGGCCGGCCGGGAATCGACTTCCATCGACGGATTCCCTCTGCTGCCCGGCGAGCCGCGGCATCTCGAGATTCCGTGGTCCGGCAAGAATCCGCCGGAGCTGCTGACTTTGCATTTCGACCACTTCGAGCTCAGGGTGCCGATTACGGCCGGCGCCCCTGCGGCTGTTGCGTCGACGAAATAGGACGGCGCGAGGAAGGAGGGAGCGGTGAGACGGCGTGCACTCAGAACGGCTGTAATGGCGATCATGGCCTGTTCTGTCTTTACCGCAGCGCGCGCCCAGGTCTTCGAAGTCAGCGGCGGCAACTCGTCCCTCTACCAGGCAGGGGGCGGCTCGGTCTCGGTACATGGCCTGGGTTCTGAATTCACGCTCGGGGCCGGGATGATCAACGGCCACTTCGGCTACGGCGCGAAGATGCAAAAACAGATCGGCAAATCTGTCTACAGCGCGGGAGACGAACAGGTCGACTTTCTTCTGCCCACAGATATATTCGATCCAAGCCACTATCTGTTCGCGCGCGGGCTGGGATACCAGACGCAAAGGCCGGGACTCAATATCTTCGCATTCGGCGGCACCAGCTCCACCATGTATGAAACTCCGATCTTCGAGGGATCGAATTTCGGCACAGGGATGGGATTTTTTTCGGTGCGCAAGGCAATTACTCCAAAATGGACGATATGGTCGGATACGGATGTCTCCGGCAAGATGACCCAGATTGCGGCTGCGCAGTGGGAGCCCGCGCGCAAATGCGCCCTGGCAGCCTCGGCGGGAGTTGGCGCCAACGAGCCTTACGGAGCGGCCAGTGTGAACCTGTCGCGCAATTGGGTGGATGTGCTGGGCAGCTACATTTCGGCGGGGCAGAACTTCCGCCGGGTGGTGGTTTCCTCGCCGATCCAGGCCGAACCGTACAAGGGCAACCTGCAGGTCACGCTAAAGCCCACCCAGTTTCTGAGCCTGAGCGGCGGGACGCAGAGCTTTCTGGTGCCCAGCCAGGAGACGAATCAGAACATCAGCAGCAGCGTGCGCAGCGCTTCCGCCAACCTGGCGGTTGCCGGCGCGGTGCTCAGCGGAAACCTCTACAACTCCTCGGCTCTGGGGGAAACCACCAATGCTGCCGCGTTCACAGCGTCGCGCGACGTGACCCATTGGGTTCGGGTGATGAGCAACTATATGGTGAGCAAGCCGAAGGATGTCACGGCGACGAGCACCCTCTTCACCACGTTTACGGAGACCCTGAATCAGCATTTCAGCGTCAACGAAAGCATCGACAACTCCGGCGGGCAGACGAGTATCCTCTATGGGGGCTCCCTGCTGACGAACTTTCTCACCTTCAGCGCCAACTACGAGAACTTCTATGTGCCGGTCGATACCACGTCCCCGTTTCAGGAGTCGCTGATGCTGGACGTGAGCCTGAACCTGTTTGGCAGAGCCACTCTGCACGGCGCGACCTTCATGAGCCCGACCGGGAAAACGCTCTACACCACGACCGCGGATGCCGTCGCCGTGCGCGGCGAATCGAGCGGTCCGGCTGCCGAACAGTTCTCGATAGGGGACAGCGTACTGCGGGTGCAGGTGGTGGATCCGGACAGCCGGCCCGTGGAAGGCGCAGCGCTGATGATCGACGGCAAAGAGGTCTTCACCGACGATACGGGCGTATTTACCATGCGCGAGCATCGGCCGCGGACGCATTCGCTGAAGGTGCTCACCCTGCTGTTTCTTGACGGGGGCCACTGGGAGGTGGTTTCTGCGCCGGCGACCATCCGCAGCAGTAAGCGGGAGGACGACCCCGGCGCGATAGTTGTGGTGCGTCGCATCCTGGCTCCGGCGGGGGCGGGTACAGCGATCGGACTGCCCGCAGGTGCACCGCAATGAGACGGACACGACGGTCGGCGGCCCCCTTGCAGAAGGGCTGGGAAATGACTCACATGCGCTGGAGGTCTCCTCGCAGCCTGGCTCTTTTCGCTGTGCTGGCTGCCAGCTGTGCGCTGGGATGGGGGCAGGCCATTAAGGTGAGATCGCGGGAGCTCGAGCCGCTCGCGCCCATTGGCGGTGGAGCCCTGACGGTGAGCGCCAGCCCGGCCACGGTGGACTTTACGCTGGTGTCGAAAGGGACAGCCCAGGGATCGTCAGGCGTGACCGTGACGACCACCTGGGATGAGACCGGAGGGGGGGCGGAGGTGAGCCTGTATGCCTGGCTGGGCAGCTCGACTGCGGCGCTGTCGAACGAGGACTCGAGCACGTATGTGATACCGTCTTCGGCTGTGCTGGGGCAGATGACGACGGGTTCACCGACCTCGTATACAGCTTTTACCCAGACAACGCCGGGGGGTATCGCGGGTGCCGGCCTGACCCTTCTGAACGATGTTTCAGTTTCGGAATCCCGTTACGGCTCCGACTCGAGGTCGGACGTTCTGAATCTGGAAATCAACCTGTCGGGTATGCCCGCCCTGCCCGCGGGGACCTATACGGGGACGCTCACGCTGCAGGCGTCAATCAACTGATGGTGATTGGATGCGCTCGGAACTCCGCACAGACAAGCTCGCCCTCAGGCGATAAGCAAGCTTCGGCGCGTGCGAGTTCACCTTCAGTAAGCCACTGCAACCAGGGTTAAAACTCCGCTGCGCACGCAGGGGGTGTCCCGAGATTGGCAGGCGGGATCGGCGGGCAGCTCGACCGCATCGGTGTGGCTGGAGAACTCGCTCCTTCCAGGCATCAGCTGGTGGTGAAAGACCAGGAAACCTGCGCCACGAGTCGGCCCGGCAGAGGTGCTCGCAATCGATGGAAAAGGATGCAGTGTGCCGATGGAGGCGCCTCCGGTGATCTCCGACGCCAGAATCACGGCAGGTCGCGCGCCTTGGTCTTCGCTGGCCAGCGTACGGCCTGAATCGTCGAAGAACGCGCGGACAGCAAATCCATTGCCGTCGGAACTGAGATTCCAGCTGGTGGTGACGGTCAGGGGACGATCTTCCTGGCCGATGACCTGAGGCTGCATGGCGGAGTTAATGGCGGGCGACGCCGGCACAATACTCAGCTCCTCGTTAACGACTGCGACGAGGTTCACGCTGGCAGAAGAGGATTTCAGCCTGGAGCTACCGCCGGCAAATGCGGCCGGAGCGGTGGCAGCAATCACGAAACACAGCAGAGTTTGGGCGTATCGCATGAATCATGCCCTCCCTTCGCTCCTGAGGACCCGGTCCTTGTTGAGATGATCCCTACAACAGATTACCTCTTTATGACCTTGGATTTATTTTAATATGACTCTCGTCCCATAATTATGTGACGTAAGTCACCACTGTTGCCTGCGTCATCGGGAAGTCGGTCGTTTGCCCTTTGAATCGGCAAAAGGGAGCAACGGCAACACGCAGTGCAGCAGCGGCGGGCAGGTTGTGGATCAGCTCTGTTATCTGCTGGCAGCCGATGGCGCCCCTCCAAAAAAGGGGCCGCAATCCCCGCTATGCCTTATATCTCGAAATAAGAGGGACTTAAGGCCACTGAAGGTTGCTTCTCGCCAACCTGCGACTTTGGTAACCGGCTCTTTGGGGATGCGGCCGTCCAACACCGGCGCGCCTCCTGATGTCCCTGCACACCGGCGCCACTCGCCGGCCCGCGTAAAATTGAAACAGAGCTTCCTCGCGGCCGTGCCATGCTCGGTCCGCTCTCCCATTCCCTTCTGCGACTGGACTCATACCCAGGATGACGACCACTTCCATCTCGAGGGAACTCGCGCCTGCGCAGCTGCGCGAGCAGACCTTCGACGCTTTCCGCCGCTGGGGCTATCTCCAGGCGAACCTCGACCCTCTCGGCCAGTACCTTACGCCGGTGGATGTTCCCGAGCTGCGCATCGATAACGAATTCACCGAAGAGGCGCGCCGCTGCTACGCCTCCGCCATCGGCGCGGAGTTCCTGCACATCCCGCAGCGCGAGCGGCGCGACTGGCTGGCCGGGCGCCTGGAATCCCCCGCGCCCGCCGTCGACGCGCAGCGCATCCTGCGCCTGCTCGCCCGGGCCGATATTTTCGAGCAGGTCATCCAGTCGCGCTATCTCGGCACCAAGCGCTTTTCTCTCGAAGGCGTCACGGCGCTGATTCCCTTCCTCGACGAGCTGCTGAACCGGGCGGCCGAACTGGGCGCCGAGCGCTCCATCATGGGCATGAGCCATCGCGGCCGCCTCAGCGTCATGGTCAACACCTTCGGCAAGTCGCCGGTGGATGTCTTCGCCAAATTCGAGGATGTCGATCCACGCAGCATCCTCGGCGGTGGCGACGTCAAGTACCACGTTGGTGCGACCGGTCAGTTCCCTGCCCGCAACGGCAAATCCATCGCCCTGCATCTGGCCTCGAATCCCAGCCATCTGGAGGCCGTCGATCCCGTCGCCATGGGCCGCGCGCGCGCTCGTCAGGATCGCGCCGGAGAAAACGGCTCTGAGCGCGTCCTCCCCGTCGTCATCCACGGTGACGCCGCGTTCGCCAGCCAGGGCATCTGGGCTGAAACCATGAACCTCGCCGGCATCGACGGCTACTCCGTCGGCGGCGGCATCCAGATCGTCGTCAACAACCTCATCGGATTTACCGCTGAACCGGAAGAGTCGAACTCCACGCGCTTCTCGACGGATCTTGCGAAGCGTCTGCCCATTCCCATCTTTCACGTCAACGCCGAAGATCCCGCCGCCGTGGTGCGCATCGCCGCGCTTGCAGCGGAATACCGCTACCAGTTCCGGTCTGACGTCGTCATCGACCTCATCGGCTATCGCCGCCACGGGCACAGCGAGGTGGACGATCCCACGGTCACGCAGCCGCTCCGCTACGCCCGCATCAAGGACCACCCCCCGCTCTACGAGCTTTACGCCAGGCAAACGGGCGCCGACACCGCAGCCATGGCGAAAGAGCTGCACGCCGAATTCGCCGACGCGCAGAAGAAAGCCACCACGGTACGCAGGAAGCCGGTTCTCGTCGAGATGCCCGACTACTGGCGTCCTTACCACGGCGGCTGCTGGCAATCCGATCTCGAAGTCGACACCGGCCTCGACCGCGCCGCGATCCGGAGCATCGCCGACAAGCTGGCCACATACCCTGGCAGCTTCCACGTCCATCCCAAGATCAGGAAGCTGCTCGATCAGCGCGCCGCCATGGGCCGCGGCCAGCACAGCTTCGATTACGGCATGGCGGAAGCGGTTGCTTTCGGCTCGCTGCTTCTTGCCGGCACGCCCGTGCGCCTCAGTGGCCAGGACTCGCAGCGGGGCACCTTCAACCAGCGCCACAGCGTCCTCATCGACGTCGAAAACGAGCAGCACTGGATTCCGCTGAATCATCTCGGCGATCCGCAGGCGCACTTCAGCGTCTACAACTCCATACTTTCTGAAGCCGCCGTCATGGGGTTCGAGTACGGCTACAGCCGTGACTATCCCGAAGCTCTGGTGCTCTGGGAGGCGCAGTTCGGCGACTTCGCCAACGGCGCGCAGATCGTCATCGATCAGTTCCTCTCCGCGGCCGAAGACAAATGGGGACTGCTCAGCGGCCTCGTGCTGCTGCTGCCGCACGGCTACGAGGGCCAGGGTCCCGAGCACTCCAGCGCCCGCATCGAGCGCTATCTGCAACTGGCCGCGCGCGATAACATCCAGATCTGCCAGCCCTCCAGCGCCGCGCAGTACTTCCATCTGCTGCGCCGCCAGACCCTGCGCAGGTGGCGCAAGCCGCTCGTCGTCTTTACGCCCAAGAGCATGCTGCGCCATCCTGACGCGCTCTCGCCGATCAGCGACTTCTCGCGCCCACGCTTCCTTCCCGTGCTTCCTGAAACGGAGATCCCCGACGCCCGGCGCCTGCTCATCGCCACCGGCAAAATCGGCCACGAGCTGCGCGTCGAGCGCGCCAAACGCAGGGACTCCACCACCGGCATCGTCTTCCTCGATCAGCTTTATCCCTGGCCGGAAGCTGAACTCCGCGTCGTCATTGAGGCCCATCCCAACGCCCGCGAAGTCGTCTGGGTGCAGGAGGAGCCGGCCAATATGGGCGCGTTCTCCTTCGTCATCCCGCGCCTGCGCCGCATCGCCGGGCAGCGTCAGGTCCTCAGCGTCAAGCGCTCGCCGGCGGCCAGTCCCGCGACCGGCTCCGCCAAAGCGCATGAAATGGAGCAGAAAACGCTCCTCTCACTGGCCCTGAAGGACAAAAAGTAACGTCTCCCCTGGGCCTGGGCAGTCCCATCCCCCATCCTGATTTGCTATTCTGCGGGCAGATGCAGACGCTGCGCGAGAAGCTGCTCGAAGGCACACGATTCCTCATCGCGGCGGAACTGGTGTCGGTCCGCGGATCCATGGCGGAAGGCAGCGCGATCCGCACCCGCAATCTTGCTGCCGATTTTGTTGCGGACCCGAACATTGACTGGATTTCCATCACCGACAATGCCGGCGGCCATCCCCGGCTCGCCCCGCTCGCTCTCGGCCGGCCCCTCCTCTACGCGGGCAAGGAAGTGGTCCTCCACCTCACCTGCAAGGACCTGAACCGCAATGGCCTCGAAAGCGAAGCCTGGATGCTCAACAGCGAAGGCTTCCACAATATCCTGGCCATGACCGGCGATTATCCGGTCGCCGGCAGCGGAGGCCTCGCCAAGCCCGTCTTCGACATTGATTCGGTCGCGCTCATTTCCCTGCTGAACAACATGAACCGCGGCCTCAGCTCCAGGGAGGCCCGCGGCGACCGGCGCCTCGAACAAACGCAGTTCTGCATCGGCGCCGTCGTCTCCAACTTCAAGCTGCGCGAAGGCGAAGTCATGCCGCAGTACCGCAAGCTGGAGAAGAAAATCCAGTGCGGCGCGAACTTCATCATCAACCAGATCGGCTTCGACGCCCGCAAGGCTTCCGAACTCCGCCTCTACATGGACGCACGCGG
Organism: Acidobacteriaceae bacterium; assembly: GCA_035503835.1. Classification (GTDB taxonomy): domain Bacteria; phylum Acidobacteriota; class Terriglobia; order Terriglobales; family Acidobacteriaceae; genus Palsa-343. The sequence goes on from DATJSY010000013.1 coordinate 67,630, forward strand.
CATGTCGCAGACCCCGCTCATCGGCAATGTCTGCCTGCTCAATGCGCGTGTCGCCGAAATCTTCCGCAGCGGCCGTATCGCCGGGGTGGTGCTCGCGCAGCCGCTGGCTGAGCTTTGCCGCCGCCAGTCGCAATCCCCCGACCAGGGCCGCGCCTTCTTCGCCGAATTCGCCGCCCGGCAGATGGCCATCTATCGCGGCCTCGGCTATCGCGGCGTCTACCTCGGCGGAATCCACCGGCACTCTGCGCTGGAGAAGGTTCTCGAAATCGAGCGCAGCTTTGCCCCTGACGACTGGAAGCAGTTCGCCCGCGACATCCAGTTTTCCCGCCCCGGAGAATTCTTCTTCTACGCGCAGGATCCCACAACTGCTCTCGCCGACCCCACACGCGAAACTTCGCGTCCTCCCGTTCCCGGCAAACACCTCACCGTCGTCTATCGCATCTCCAAACTCGCGCACGACACGATGTTTGCGCCGGGCACGGCCTTTGCTCAGTGGGGCGCAAATGCGTGTGCGCATGCGCACGATCCGTATCAGGGTCCTGCACCACTCCGCGCGCTCGAGCATCTGAGCAAGTCCGTGCTCTACCACTGCAGGGACTGCGGCGACTGCTCGCTGCCGGAAATCGCCTATCTCTGCCCCGAATCGCAGTGCGCCAAAAATCAGCGCAACGGCCCCTGCGGCGGCACGCGCGAAGGCCGCTGCGAGGTCGACGGCTTCGGTGACTGCATCTGGCTGCGCGCCTGGGAGCGCCTCCGCCACGACGGCCGCGAGCAATCCCTGCTCGACCATGCGCCCGTCGTGCAAAATCAGGGCCTGCGCCGCACTTCCGCCTGGGCCAACAACTGGCTCGGCCGCGATCACGCCGCCCAGCCGGCGCTCGAAACTGCAGGCAGGGCCACGGATTCTCAGGAAGGATCACCCGAACCATGACTCGCAGGCTGCACATCATCGGCGAGCTGATGAACAATTCCTACGCCCGCGCGCGCAAAGCCTTCGTCAACCGCGACCTCAAGGGCTATCAGGCGCTCGCGAAGCTCCAGGCCAGCGGCGGCGCGGAATATCTCGACCTCAACCTCGACGGCACCCAGGCTCTCCAGGTCCGCCGCGAGGAGATGCTCGAGTTCCTGCCCGAGGTCGTCTCCGCCATTCAGGAAGTCACCACCACGCCCATTTGCTTCGACAATCCCTGGGTCGAATACCAGCGTGTCGGGCTTGAGCATTACGATCGCAGGAAAGGCGGCGCGCCTATTTTGAATTCCATTGCCGCGTCGCGCGACCGTCTCGGCGAAATGATCGAGCTGGTCCGTCACTTCGATACCATGGTGGTCGTCATGGCGTCAGAAAGCTTTGCTCCCGGCGGCACCGCGCAGTGCATGAACCCACAGGATGCACACCGCGCGGCGAAGCACTTCGTCGAGCTGCTCGCCACCAAAGCCAGACGCCGCAACGAGCAGATCCTCATTGATCCCGGTCTCGCTCCGGTGGGCGCCGACACCTACGGCCTGGTCAACATCGGCCTCGACGCCATGCGCCTGATCCGCACCGATCCCGATTTGCAGGGCGTTCACATGGTGGTGGGCCTGTCGAACTTCGCCTGGGGCACGCCCAGAGGAGTGCGCGAGGAACTGGAAAGGGCGTACCTGACCCTCGGCACCGACGCCGGCCTGGATTTCGCCATCGCCAATCCGGAAAAATCTCCCGCGCCCCTGCCGCACGACCACCCCATGGTGGCGAAGCTGCGCGAAGCCCTCGAGGCGGGCCGACCGCGCGACGGCGAAACCCACGAAATTGCCGGATTCCGCCAGGTGGAAGCCATCATGGCCGTTTGCCACGGGGCCCAGGCAGCCGATTTTTGAGATGGCCGCGCAACCCGATCCCGACACGAGCGCCGCGGCATCCATTCCCGCCGCAACCGGCCATCGCCGCGTCTGGCTCCGTGTCGGCACTCTCCTCGACGGCTCCGGCAATCCGCCTCTTCGCGACGGGCAGGTCGTCTACGACCAGGACCTCATCCTCTACGCCGGCGCAGACACACCGCCGCGCGACTGCCTCGGTCCCGCCCAGCGCACGCCTGACGCGCAGCTGCCCGACTACACGCTGCTGCCGGGATTGATTGAGGCGCACGCGCATCTCTTTCTCGAAGGTGGCGAACTCGACCCGGAAAAACGTTCCGCGCATCTCAGGCAGTCGCCGGACATGCTCCTGCAGCTCGCCAGCGCGCGTCTCGACAAGCTCGTCCGCCCTGGCATCATCGCGGTACGCGACGCCGGCGACCGCCACGGCGTTGGCCTCGCCCTTAGCCGGCTCGATCAGGATATGCGGCAAAGTCGCCTCCGCCCGCGCGGCCAGCACCCGTATATTGACAGCCCCGGCGCGGCCATCCATCGCCGTGGCCGCTACGGCAGCTTCATGGGCGAACCGCTGGAGGATTGTCCTTCGCCTCGCGGCTGCGTCGAGGCCCGCGTGAGCGCCGGCGCGGACCGCATCAAGATCATCGCCACCGGCATTATCGATTTCCAGGCAGGCGCGGTCGCGGGCCAGCCGCAATTCACCGCCGAGGAAGTTGGTGAGTTCACCGCCGCGGCGCGCTCTCTCGGGAAACAGACCCTCGCCCACACCTCCGGCGCAGCCGGAATCGACAACGTCATCGCCGGCCGTGTCGACTCCGTCGAGCACGGCTTTTTCGTCACCGCCGATCAACTCGCCAGAATGCGCGACCGGCAGATCACCTGGGTCCCCACCTTCGCGCCCGTGCAGAAGCAGCTCGACCACGCCGGCATCCTGGGCTGGGACGCAAAGGCAACCACGAATCTTCGCTGCATCCTCGACCAGCACGCTGCCAGCCTGATGCGAGCTCGCGCGCTCGGCGTGCCCATACTGGCCGGCAGCGATGCCGGCTCCTGGGGCGTGCTGCACGGATTCGGTCTCCTTGATGAACTGGAGCTGATGGAACGCGCGGGCCTGTCGCCACTCGAAGTCCTCCACGCTGTCACCGGCGCTCCCTCGCAGCGCCTCGCCTTGCGCGACAACCTTGGCCAGATTCGTCCTGGCTTCCTCAGCCGTTTTCTCCTCACCCGTCACTCGCCCCTCGCAACCGTCGCGAATCTTCGCAGACCAAAGATCGTCGTCTTCGACGGCGCGGTTCTCAGCGCGGAAGACATTGACCCCATCGGCTTATAAAGCGAACCCTGCGATGCTGTACCCTTTTTGAGATCACCACTGTCCGGCTTTTTTCGACGGAAAGTCGCGTCAGGACCTCCGGCTCCGGCGTATGCCTTCGCTGGTTTCGCCCTGGTGGCGCGAACGGTTCGACCTCATGCAGACCCCAACTCCCGCCCAGGCCGATCTGCGTAAGCGATGGGCGCGCATTCTGCCCGCCGTCTTTGTCACTTACAGTCTCGCGTATCTCGATCGCGCCAACTTCGGCTTCGGCGCGGCCGCGGGCATGGCGCGCACGCTCGACATCAGCGGCTATCGCACCGACCTGCTGGGCGCGCTGTTCTTCCTCGGATACTTTCTGCCCCAGGTTCCCGGCGTCATCCTCGTCCGCCGCTACAGCGCGCGCCTGCTTATCTTTCTGGCGCTCATCGCCTGGGGCGCGTTCGCCGCGCTTACCGGCGTTATTCGCACCTTCTGGCTGCTTGCCGCAGATCGCCTCCTGCTCGGCGTGGCCGAAAGCTTCGTCTTTCCCGCCCTGCTCATCGTGCTCACGCACTGGTTCACGCGCGGCGAGCGTTCGCGCGCCAACACCATCCTGATGCTCGGCAATCCCACCACCCTCCTCTGGATGTCCGCCGCCACCGGCTTCCTCATCCGCGCCACCAACTGGGAGCAGGCCTTCATCATCGAGGGCGGGCTCGCGGTCGTCTGGGGCGTTTTCTGGCTGGCGCTCGTGCGCGACACTCCGCGCGAAGTGCAATGGCTCGGCGTCCCCGCCCGCACCGAGCTGGAAGCCGCACTCGACCGCGAGCAGCAGCATCTGCCGCCGAAGGCCAGTCTCCGCCTCGCCTTCGGCGATCGCAACGTCGTGCGCCTTTGCATCAACTACTTCTTCTGGAGCCTCGGCATCTACGGATTCGTCCTCTGGCTCCCCGTCGTCATCCACAACGCGACGAGAACCGCCATCGACATCACCGGCCTGCTCTCCGCGGTGCCTTACCTGGCCGCGGTACTGCTCATGCTGGTTGTGTCACATTTCTCCGACCGCACGGCCCGCCGCCGCGAGTACGTCCGGCCCATTCTCATGCTCGGCGGCATCGCGCTGGCTGGCTCATATTTCACTCTGGGCCACGGATTCGCCCTCGCCTACGTGTGCCTCATCGTCGCCGCCAGTTGCATGTACGCTCCTTACGGACCGTTCTTCGCCATGATCCCGGAGATGCTCCCGAAAAACGTCGCCGGCGAAACCATCGCGCTCATCAACAGTTGCGGCGCGCTCGGCGGATTCTTCGGCGTCTGGGGTGTGGGGCTGCTGCGCACCTTCACCGGCGGCTCCCAGGCCGGATTTCTGCTCATGTCGCTCTCGCTCATCCTCTCCGGCGCTGTGCTGCCGGGCATGCATCCCCTCCCCGGCCAGCTCCCGCCCGCCGCGCACCCGCGCTTCGCACCCGAAGATCGTCCGGCGGAAAATAAAGTCGAACGCGAGGCGCAATGAAACCGATCTCCGCCACTGACGTTCTGGAATCCCCGGGTCTTGACCTCTCCGCTGTCGCGACGCACGCGCCGGGTCCCGCCGGCGCGCTGCCGCTCACGCCGGAGATGCTCCTCACCCAGCCCTCCGGCAATCTCTTCGGCCTCAGCCAGAATGTCGGCATGGGCTGGGAGTCCGCCAATCTTCTCGGCCCCGAAGTCCTCATCCTGTCCACCCACGGCGGTCTGCGCGCGGAAAACGGCACGCCCATCGCGCTCGGCCTCCACACCGGCCACTGGGAAGTCGGCCTGCTCGTCGCCGAAGCTGCGCGCGCGCTGAAGTCCCTCGGTGCTGTCCCTTTCGCCGGCGCCTGCACCGATCCCTGCGACGGCCGCACCCAGGGCACCACCGGCATGCTCGACTCCCTGCCCTACCGCAATGATGCGGCCATCGTCCTGCGCCGCCTCATGCGCTCGCTGCCCACGCGCGCCGGCGTCCTTGGCATTGCCACCTGCGACAAGGGCCTGCCCGCGATGCTCATGGCGCTTGCGTCGTCGGGCGATCTGCCCACGGTCCTCATTCCCGGCGGCGTGACTCTCCTGCCCGAGCAGGGCGAAGACGCGGGCCGCATCCAGGCCATGGGCGCTCGCTTCGCTCAGGGTCAAATCACGCTGGACTACGCCGCGGAAGCTGGTTGCCGCGCCTGCGCCACACCCGGCGGAGGCTGCCAGTTCCTCGGCACCGCTGCGACCTCGCAGGTGGTTGCTGAAGCCCTCGGGCTCGCGCTGCCAAATACCGCGCTCGCGCCCTCCGGCCAGCCGGTCTGGCTCGACGCCGCGCGCCGCTCAGCATCGGCTCTGCTCCGCCTCCGCACTCTGAACATCGGCACCCGCGACATCCTCACTCAGGCCGCACTCGAAAACGCCATGGTCGTCTATGCGGCCTTTGGCGGATCGACGAATCTGCTCCTCCATCTCCCCGCCATCGCCCACGCAGGAGGCCTGCGCCGCCCCGGCATCGCCGACTGGATGCGGGTGAACCGCGAAATCCCCCGCCTCGTCGACGCTTTGCCCAACGGCCCTCGGAATTTCGCCACCGTCCAGGTTTTTCTCGCCGGAGGCGTGCCCGAAGTCATGCTGCACCTGCGGCGTGCCGGCCTCCTCGACACGAACGCCATCACCGTCGCAGGCGTTTCCCTCGGCGAGTGTCTCGACTGGTGGGAGCAGAGCGCGCGCCGCCACGCGCTCAAAAGGAATCTCCTCGACCGCGATGGCATCAACGCCGACGACGTCGTCCTCTCGCCCGATCGAGCGCGCCAGCGCGGCCTCACCCCGACGGTCTGCTTTCCCGCCGGCAATCTTGCGCCGGAAGGTTCGATCATCAAGAGCACCGCCATCGATCCCTCCCTCATCGGCGCGGACGGCATCTTCTTCCATCGCGGTCCCGCCCGCGTCTTCACCGCCGAATCCGACGCCATCGACGCCATCAAACACGGGCGCATCGCGCCCGGCGACGTCATGGTGCTGACGTGCTGCGGCCCGGCCGGCGCGGGCATGCAGGAGATCTATCAGGTCACCGCCGCGCTCAAAGCCCTGCCTCACTGCCGTCATGTAGCGCTGCTTACGGATGGCCGCTTCAGCGGCGTCTCCACCGGCCCCTGCATCGGCCACATCTCGCCCGAAGCGCTCGCCGCCGGTCCGATTGGCAAGCTCCGCGACGGCGACATGATCGAAATTCGCATCGACCGCCAGCGCCTCGACGCGTCGGTGAACCTCGTCGCCGAGAACCGTGAAGCCCTCAGCCCGGAAGAAGGCGCGCGGCGTCTGGCTGCGCGTTCTCCGCGCGCCGATCTCCGCCCTCATCCGGATCTCCCCGCCGACACCCGACTCTGGGCCGCTCTGGTCCAGGCCAGTGGCGGCATCTGGGGCGGCAGCGTTTACGATGTGGATGCGATTGCGGCGCGGCTGGCCAGGCCCGCGGAAACGAAGGAGACGTAATTGATTCTCTATAAAATCGCCGATTTCAGCCCGAGTCCTGCCCGCTCGGTGCTGGCCCTGGAACACGAGGGCCGTTTCTACGACGTCCCGGAGAGTTCGCTGACGGTCCTGATGCTGGCGCACGAAGACCTGTACGGGTATTTGCGATCGCTGACCGCCGGACCCGAGCGGGCGAGGATACCGGAGTCCAAAGATTACCAGGCGCCGGTGGAAAACCAGGAGGTCTGGGCCGCGGGCGTTACGTATCTCCGCAGCCGTGTGGCCCGGATGGAGGAATCCGAGCAGGCCAGCAATTTCTACGACCGCGTTTACTCCGCCGAGCGCCCTGAGCTCTTCTTCAAGTCTCTGCCGTGGAAAGTGGTCGGACCCAATGCTCCAGTGGCCATCCGCCAGGATGCGACATGGTCGGTGCCGGAGCCGGAACTGGTGCTCGCCATCAGTTCGAGGGGACGGATCGTCGGCTACACCATCGGCAACGACATGAGCTCGCGGGACATCGAGGGCGAAAATCCGCTGTATCTCCCGCAGGCGAAGATTTACGACCGCAGTTGTGCCATCGGGCCGGGGATTCTGGTCCGGAATGAGCCGCTGTCGCCCGCAACCCGAATCACCCTCGAAATCCAGCGCGGCAGCGAGCGAGTCTTCGCCGGCGATACCGCGCTGGCCGAGATGAAGCGCAAGCCGCAGGAGCTGGTCGAGTATCTCTGTCGCGACCAAACCTTCTCGGCCGGGGCCTTTCTTTTTACCGGAACGGGGATTGTCCCGCCCGATTCCTTCACCCTGCACCACGGAGACATCATCCGTATCGCCATCGACGGAATCGGCACCCTGGTCAACCCGGTCGGCTAACCGAACGCCTGTGCCCGGGGCTGTTACCTTTTTCCCGGCAAAGGTCCGCCCCCTTCCGCTACTCTTAAGGGAGCGGTTCTTCTGAATTTTTTCTCCTGTGGGTTGCATCCAAAGCACATACCCGAGCGGGGAGTCACCTTTTGCCTGAGTTTCTGACGAATAGGCCTGATCTTGTGCCCGAGGCGCTCGCCGCGCAGTCGCTGCCGCTGCGCGCAGGACGACTGGCCCTCCTGCCGGCGCTGCTGCTCTGTCTTACTGTCTCGGCTCCGGCTCAGGCGCCCGCGCAGTCCGGCAGCGTCGCCACGCCCGCCGCGCCCGTGCAGATCCCGCAGCCGCAGATCGACACGTCCACGTATCAGGGCAGCGTGAGCAGTCGCCAGATCACCCCCGGCGTTCTCCCGCTCTCACTCGGCGAGGCCATCCAGCAGGGCCTCCGCTATAATCTCGGCCTCATCCTTACCAGCCAGAACGTCACCTCGGCGCGTGCCTCACGGCTCGAAGAGCTGCAGTCGCTCCTGCCCACAGCCAAAGGCAAAGTCACCGAGGCCGACGAGGAATCGGACCTGCAGGCGGAAGGCCTGCGCATTCCGGGATTTCCCGCCATCATTGGCCCCTACGGCTACACCGATATCCGCGGCTCGCTGGATTGGTCGCTGTTCAATCTGTCCGCGCTCCGGAATTATCTCGCGTCGAAGCACGATTTCCAGGCGGCCAGTCTCTCCGTTGAGGACGCCCGCGACATGGTCGTGCTCACCGTCGGCAACGCCTATCTCACGGTCATCGCCGACGCCGCGCGCATTCAGGCGGCTCAGGCGCAGGTGAACACTTCGAAAGTCTCCCTCGACCAGGCCGTCCAGAACCACAGGGCCGGCGTTTCCCCGCTCCTCGATGAGCTGCGCGCCCGCGTCGATTATCAAACCCAGGAGCAGACCCTGATCGCCGCGCGCGATGCCTGGGCCAAAGACAAGATCGCGCTCGCCCGCGCCATCGGCCTGCCCCTCGAGCAGAAATTCGTGCTGTCGGATACCGAGCCTTACGCCGCGCTCGATCATCTCAATGCCGACCAGGCCGTCCAGGAAGCCCTGGCGAATCGTCCCGACCTCAAGGCTCTGGAGCAGCAGGTAGCCGCCGCAAAGCGTGCCCGCACCGCAGCCACCGACGAGCGGCTGCCCACTGTCAGCTTCTCCGGCGACTACGGCGATATCGGCATCAATCCGGCGCACTCGCACGGCACCGGCGACGCGGTCGGCTCGCTCGACGTTCCTCTCTTCGAGGAAGGAAAGCTGCGCGGCGACGCAAAACAGGCGCAGGCGCAGCTTGATGAGGAAACCGCGCGCCTCAGCGACCTGCGCGGGCAGATTGCCGCCGATGTGCGCGACAGTATTCTCGATATTCAGGCCGCGGAACAGCTCGTTGACGTGGCCCGCAGCAACGTCCAGCTTGCCGGCGAGGCCCTCAGCGAGGCCCAGCAGCGCTACAAAGCCGGCATTTCCGATAATCTGGCTGTCTCACAGGCGCAGCAGGCCGTCGCGCAGGCCAATGAGCAGTATGTGGCGGCTCTGTACCAGCACAACGTGGCGAAGTTATCGCTGGCCCGCGCCCTCGGCGTGGCCCAAACCGACTACAGGGATTACCTGGGAGGAAAGTGAGCGTGGCGGAGCAGAATTCTGAGCAGTCCAGACAAGAAATCCCCGACGATCAGCCGGAGGAACCGCAGTCCCGGCCCCGTCGGCGCTTCATCATCATCGGTGTCGTCGCCCTTCTCGTGGTCGGCGCCATCCTGTGGTGGTGGCATTCGACCTACTACGAAGACACCGACGACGCGCAGGTGGACGGCAACATCGTTCAGATCAGCTCCCGCATCGTCGGGCACGTGCAGGACGTCGACGTGCTCCAGAACCAGTACGTCAGGGCTGGCGCGCTCCTCGTCCAGCTCGATCCCAGCGACTATGAAACCGCCCTCAGCCAGGCCGAAGCCAATCTCGAATCGGCCGAGGCCAGTTACGAAGCCGCCCGCGTCAACGTGCCCGTCATCCACGTCAATACCGGAACCATTTTGCGCAATGCCGACGTGGACGTGACCAGCGCCCAGGAATCGGTCACCGAGAGCGAAAGCGAGCTGCTGGCCGATCAGGCGAAGGTCATCGGGGCGCGGGCCACCTGGCACAAAGCCCAGCTCGACGTCGAGCGTTACACCCCGCTGGTCGAGGAGGACATCATCTCGAAGCAGCAGTTCGACGCCGCCGTCGCTACGGCCACCGCCGACAGAGCCGACGTCGAGGAAGCCCAGGCCGACGTCGTCGCCGCCCAGGACGCAGTCCGCGTGGCCCGCGATCGCGTCTCCCAGGCCGAATCTTCCCTCCAGTACGCGCGCACGGGACCCCGCCAGGTGGCCATCCAGCAGGCCAAAGCCGATCAGGCTGCCGCCCAGGTCGATCAGGCCCGGGCCGCGCTCTCCCAGGCCAAACTCAATCTGGAATACTGCCGGATTTACGCACCCACTTCCGGCATCGTCACCACCAAAAGCGTCCAGCCCGGCCAGAATGTGGCCATCGGTCAGGCGCTCATGACCCTTGTTTCCCTCGACGATGTGTGGATCACCGCCAACTTCAAGGAAACGCAGCTGCTCCACATGAGGATCGGTCAGCCCGTCACCATCCACGTCGACGCCTATGATCGCGATTACGACGGTAGGGTCACACAGATCGGCGGCGCCACCGGCTCCGAGCTCAGCCTCTTCCCGCCCGAGAATGCGACCGGCAACTACGTGAAGGTGGTGCAGCGCATCCCGGTGCGCATCGACCTCACCAATCCCAGCCAGAACAAGGACCACCTGCTGCGCCCCGGCGAGTCCGTCGAGCCCAGAGTGCGCGTCAAGAGTTAGGCGTCGGTCTTTCACCTTCGGGGAGCATCCCGGACAGACCGCCGCCGGCGTCGGCTGCTCAGCTGTCTCCCCGCTCAGACCACCCCGCCGTCTCTGCAAAAACCTTCCCGCCGCCAAATTTTCCTCGCTCTCCCCTCCCGTTCGTTGCTATAATCCGCCCACTCTCCCCCTCAATGAGGCGCTTATGAGTGCGGACCTGATTCTTGCCGCGCTCCGGGAGAGCATGCCGGAGCTGGCCCTTCTGCTGGTCGTCCTTGTCTTTGCTTTTCTTCTTATGCGCGAGTGGCGCAGGATGCGCGGCAACCTTTCCAGCGAAATCGAAACCGGCGTGCGCGCCGAGATTGGCGGCTTCACGGTCGACATTCTCCGCCGGGTCGACGATGCGCGGCAGCAGCTCTCGTCTCTCGCGCGCATGCTCACCGCCGTCAACGACGAGAGGAACAGGTTCGAAGCCCAGCTCACGTCCGCCAAGCAGGAAGCCGAGAAGCTTCTCTCCCAGATTCGCGCCGTCAGCGGGGAGGTGGCCAGGTTTGCCCCGGCGCGCAGCGACCTGGAATGGGTCGCCACGGAAACCCTGCTGGGACAGGCGGCGAAGGCGGTGGACTGGCCCGAAGCTGCCGGCTATCTGGCCCGCATGGATCACGAGAACGCCACATCCAAAGATCTCGAGCACGCCGGAGACATCTGCCGGGACCGCGCTTCCTTCGTCAAGGCCCTGGCTTTTTACGACGAGGCGGCGAAGAAGGATCCCGAGAACCTCAGCGCGCGGGTCGAGTCTCTGGCGCTCTCGGCGAAAATGCACCCCGGCGACCGCAACAAACTCCTCACCGAGCTGCAGAGCCTCGCGGTGCAGAACGTGGGCGATCCGGCGGACGGCGTCAAAGTCCTGACGCGCTTCTTCGGCGCTCTGAAAGATCTGGGCCGCTACCGCGAAATGGCCGACTTCTGCGAAGCGCAGCTCAGGTTGCCGGCCGCGCGGGCCGTCGAAGCCGCGCTGCATCGCAACCTCGCCGTTTGCTATGAGGAAATGGGCAGGCACGACGACGCGCTCGCCCAGTGCAGCGCTGCGCTCAAAGTGGTCAGCGACGACAGCGGCACGCTCGCCCTCTACGGTCGGCTTCTCTTCTGCGCCAGGGAATACGACGACGCCTACCGCGTCGCCATTCGCGGCATCCAGACCGACCCCGCCTCGGCTGCCGCCTACATGTTCCTCGCAGACGTGCAGGAGAAGCGCGTCGGCCGATCCGCGGCGCGGGAGATTCTGAAGACCGCTCTCAAATGGGCCAATTCCCGCGACCAGGTGACCATCGAAGACCGGCTGGCGCGGCTGGCTGCCCTCGACGAACTGTCCGATGTCCTGCCCACCACCCGTCCACAGATTATCCAGGCCTGACGTTATCCAGGCCCGACGAGCCCGTATCTCGCGCAGGATTCGCCGCCCCTCCCGGCCGGCGCCCGGCTCACGCACGCCCCGCTCTGCCAGTCCAAATCTGGAGCCTGTTTGACGCCGCCGTCCGTCCTCGTTTCAGGCACAATAGGGGAGGCCCCCGGGAGACCCAACTGTGAACACCGCCAGACTTTCCATCATCGGACTCCTGCTCGCTGGAACCGCCGCGGCGCAAACGGCGGCGCCGGCGAATCCAGCGCCCTCAGCGTCGCAAACGGTAGCCGCCGTCCCGGCCGCACCGGCGTCGCCCTCCGCGCCGGCGCCATCGCCGGCAGCCGCGCCAGCAGCCACACCCGCGCCAAAAGTCTTTATCGTTCCCGCCGGCACCAAAGTCCTCCTTGAGCTGCGCGCCGCCATCAACACCAGAAGCGCCCGCCCCGGTGACGGCGTCTATCTCTCCTCCACCTTTCCCGTAGTCGTCGGCAATCGCGTGCTCATCCCCGCCGGCGTCTACGTCCAGGGCGTGATCGACAGCGTCGACCGCCCCACCCGCCGCAAGGAAGCGCAACTCAACCTGCACTTTACTTCGATGATCTTCCCGAACGGCTCTGTGGTGGAGATTCCTGGCATGGTCAACAGCCTGCCCGGGGCGCAAAACCAGATCGTCAACAGCCAGGAGGGCACA
>DATJSY010000014.1:0-31228 GCA_035503835.1 Acidobacteriaceae bacterium
ACCCCGTTCGGCAAGCAGGTCATCACCACTGGACTCAAGCTGCGCGAACTCGTCGTCATCCCGCAGCTTGCCTCCGCCTGCCCTGCATAACTTCCCGACTTTCTGCCCGTTTTGTGCAGATTTTCAATGCAGAGGCACTAATGGACGTGACGGCAAGCACAAGCACATCATCGAAATCCTGTTGAACGACATTCATCAGCTGGAGCCGGGAAGAGCCCTGCGCATCCCGCTCGAGTCTTTGCCCGACAGCAAGGAAAATATCCGCTCGGCTCTCAGCCGTGCCACGAAGCAGCGAGCTATCGAGATCGCCACATCCAGCGATGAGAATTTTCTCTACGTGTGGAAGACTGCGGGAGAGAGCGCCCGGGAGCAGTGATTTCGGCCTGACTCGCGATCCCGGTCCTCTCCGTCGACGTGGGATCGCGAGGCCCTGCGGCCGTCACTCGCCTGGCAGTTCAGTGTGGCTGCCCACTGTCCGGCCTGAGCGGCTCCGAAGGCGAGTCGAGCAGCTCGGCCCGAAGTGGTCGGATGGGGCGGGGCAACGCCCCTACGAGAACATCTCCTTCACCTTGTCCAGCAGGGTCCGCGAGGTCGGCGTGTTCGCTACCGTCATCGTCCGTCCCAGCTCCTTCAACATCTCTCTCTGCGGCCTGGTGAGCTTCGTGGGAGTCTTCACCACCACCTGCGCCAGCAGGTCGCCGCGCCCGTAAGCGTTCAGGTGCGGCACGCCCTTGCCGCGAATGCGGAACGTCTGCCCGCTCTGCGTTCCCTCCGGAACCTTCAGCTTCGTCTCGCCGTCCAGCGTCGTGATCAGGATCTCCGCTCCCAGTGCCGCCTGCGGAAACGAAATCGGGATCACGCAGTGCAGGTCGTTGCCGTCGCGCTCAAAGAATTTGTGCGCGCGCACATGCAGCACGATATACAAATCGCCGGCCGGTCCGCCGAACCGTCCCGCGTCGCCCTCGCCCTGGTAGCGGATGCGCGTTCCATCCTCCACGCCCGCCGGAATTTTCACCAGGATCTCATGCTGCCGCTCCCTGCGCCCATCCCCGCGGCAGCTGGGGCAGGGATCGCTGATCACCGTGCCCGCTCCGCCGCACGCGCTGCACGTCCGTGCAACCGAGAAGAATCCCTGCTGGTACCGCACCTGCCCGCGCCCCTGGCAGTGCGCACACGTTGTCGGCCCGCGTCCCGTGGCCGTCCCGGTTCCCCGACAATCCGGACACGCTTCGCGCCGCTTTACCGTCACCGGCAATTCCCTGCCGAAGATCGCTTCCTCGAACTCGATGGTCACGTCGTGCCGGACGTCGTGGCCCTTCTGCACGCGCGAAGCCCGCTGCCGCCCGCCGCCCATGTTGAACATCTCGCCGAACAGGTCGCCGAAGATGTCCCCGATATCCTGCGTCCCAAAGGGATTCCCATCGAATCCGCCGGCTCCGCTCACGCCGGCGTGCCCGAAGCGGTCGTAGGCCGCACGCTTCTGCGGATCGCTCAGCACCTGGTAGGCTTCGCTGCACTCCTTGAAGCGCTCTTCCGAGTGCTTGTCGCCTGGGTTGCGGTCGGGATGGTGCTGCATCGCCAGCTTGCGATAGGCCGCCTTCAGCTCCTGATCGCTCGCGGTGCGTGCTACCCCGAGCACTTCGTAATAATCGGTTTTCGTCACGTTGTCGGTTCTGCTCATGCCTCTTTTTGCTGCGGATTGCTCGCGACCCGAACCAGCGCCGGACGCAGCAGGCGCTCCCGAATCTTATACCCGCGGCGTACTTCCTCGAATACCTGATGATCCGGCAGGTCGCTGCGCTCCACCATCTCCAGCGCCTCATGCACCCGCGGGTCGAAGGCCGCGCCCACGGCTTCCACCGGCTGCACGTTCAGCCCGCGCAGCGCCTCTTCCATCTGCTTCACAATCAATTCCACGCCCGTGCGCAGTTGTTCCGGCGAGCCGTGCGCTTTCAGAGCCAGATGGAAGTTGTCCAGCACGGGAAGGAACTGCTCCACAGCGTTGCCTGCCGCATAATCCCGAAACTCGGCCCGCTCCCTGGTCTCGCGCTTGCGTGCGTTATCGAACTCCGCCTGCAGCCGCGCCAGCCGATCGAACAGCAGGTCGCGCTCCGCCTTCAGACGGTCGTATTCTTCCTTCGGCACCGTGGCTGTTTCCACCGGGACCAGCTCTTCTTCCGCGGTGGTGACCGCGCCGTTCTCCGGAGTGCCGGCCGGCGCAGCTTCCGCCTGCTCGCGGGAGTGGCGCTGCTCTTCCGATGCGTTTCGAGTCATAAAAGAATCCTGTTTGCGGGCGGATGCGCTCATGGGAATCTGCCCTGCTTCTATTTTAGTGGAGTCGTTGAGGCAGCCCTACTGCGGCGGCTGCAGAAGCCGCCCGGAGAGCTGCGCGATGTAGGAAACCGCCTGGATCGTCTCCTGATAGTGAATGCGCGTGGGCCCAATCACGGCAACCGTGCCCAGACTGTCGGTGCCCAGCCGCGCCGTCGTTCCAATCAGCACAAAGTCCCGCATCTCCGGAATCGCGTCTTCGAGGCCAACCACCACACGCACGGTCCGCTGCCTGGCATCCACATACGCATTGAGCAATTCAACGAGCCGCTCCTTCGCTTCCAGCGCGTGCAGCATCGCCGCCAGCCGCTCGCGATCCGTCTGTCCCGCCAGCAGATTCGCCACGCCTTCCATAAACAGGGTGGGGCCGCCGCCGCCTTCCGCTTCGAGCGCGCCCTTGCGGTACAGCTCCTCGAGCGAGTGCATCAGCCGGTCGTACTCGCTGCGCTCGGCTTCCAGCCGCCGCGCCAGCTCCATCCGGATTCGCTCGATCGACCACCCGTGGAAGTTTTCATTCAGATACCGCGCCGCCGTCTCCAGCTCCCCGCTCTTCAGGTCGCGATCCAGCAGCAACACCCGATCCAGCACCGTCCCGGCGCGCGTAATCACCACTGCCAGCACCCGCCCGGTGGCCAGCCGGGTAAAGTGGATGTGCTCCAGCATGTGGAACTCCTGCGCCGCCGCCAGGCCCACGCCCAGTCCGGACGAGATCAGCGCCAGTACGTGCGAGGTCCGCTCCAGAAACTGCTGGCTCGACCCGATTCCGGCAAAGCTTCCCTCGATTTCCTCCAGCCGCGCCGGGGCCAGCGCCACAGGCGCGCCGCCGCTCAGGTGCTCCACATAAAAGCGGAAGGCCGGAGCCGTGGGAATGCGCCCCGCCGACGTATGGGGCTGATCCAGCAGCCCCAGCTCGGCCAGCGACGCCATCACGTTGCGCAGCGTGGCCGGGCTCATCCCGTCCTTGTTGCCGAAATGGCGCGCCAGCGCCTGGGATGCCACGGGCTCGCCGGTGGCGATGTAGTTCTCGACGATGGCCGTCAGTACCGCCCGCTCGCGCGGGCTCAAACGCAGATCTGAACCCATTCCCACCCCACTCCCCACTTCGACCTGGAAACGGGAGAAGCCCAAATTCATTGTATTCGGATTCCAGGTTTGCCCCAAAAGTGGGTCAGAAGTTCTCGTTCGGGGGCTCTTCGCCGGAGTTTGTCTCGTCCGTGCTGAAAAGCAAAGGCGCAGGAACTTCACCCGACTTTGTCTCCCCCGTGCGCTGGCTTCGCCTGCCTGGCCCGGGACGCCCCGCCTCCTTGCAGCCGCCCCCCTAACCTGTATCCCCTGATCCGTGCCCTCCCGTATCATCGGAGCTTACCCGTAGCTCGGCCCTCATGATTCCAGCCACCGACGCCAAGTCCCAGTTGCGCAAGACCATGGGCTTCTGGGACGTGCTGCTTTTCAACATCGCTACCGTCCTCGGCCCGCGATGGATAGCCGCCGCCGGCCGCAATGGAGCCTCCTCAATCAGCCTCTGGGGCATCGCCGCCGTCTTCTTCTTCATCCCCGGCGCGCTGGTCATCAACGAGCTCTCCTCCCGCTTCCCCGAGGAAGGCGGCCTCTACGCCTGGGCTAAGGAAGCCTTCGGGGATTTCCACGGATTCATCGCCGGCTGGACCTACTGGATTTACACCTTCTTCTATTTCCCCGGCCTGCTGCTGGCCAGCGCCTCCATGGCCGCGTACATCCTTGGCCCGCACGGCGGATCGCTGGCGGGCGATCGAGCGTTCCAGCTTTGGGTTTCCATGGGACTGCTCGCCGTCGCGGTCGGCCTCAACCTCATCGGCCTGAACATCGGCAAGTGGCTGCAGAACGCCGGCGGCGTCGGCACCTACGTCCCGCTGCTCATCCTCCTCGCCGTCGCGGCGGCGGTGGCCCTTCGCCATGGTTCCGTCACGCATTTCACCTGGCACGCCATGCGGCCGGCCTGGAACTGGAGCACGGTCAATTTCTGGTCGCAGATTGCCTTCGCCTTCACTGGCCTCGAGCTGGTCTCCGCCATGAGCGAAGAAGTCCGCGACCCGCGCCGCACTCTGCCCCGCGCGGTCTTTGGCGCCGGCGCCATGATCGCGTTCATCTACATCGCCGGAACCTTCGCCGTTCTCGCATTGCAGCCGGCCGCCTCGATCAACGCGCAGAGCGGCGTCTTCAGCGCCATCACCATCGGCTCCGTCGCGCTGAGAATCGGCTTCCTCGGCATCCTCGCCGCGGTCCTGGTCACTGTGGGCAACGCCGGCGGCGTTGGTTCCACCGTTGCCGGCATCGCCCGCGTTCCGTTTATCGTTGGCGTCGACCGCTATCTGCCCGCAGCCTTCGGCAGGATTCATCCCAAATGGAAGACGCCCTGGGTCGCCATCCTGGTCCAGGGCGGCATATCGGCTGCCGTTCTCCTGGCCAGCCAGATCAGTCAGACCGTCAGCGCCGCGTATCAGTTCCTGGTGGACGCGGCCGTCATCCTCTACTTCATTCCCTTCCTCTACATGTTCGCGGCCGTCATCAAGCTTTCCGGGCGACGAGATCGCGCGGAGAATCCCCACGCCGTGCTCGTCCCCGGCGGCCGCGCCGGGGTGTGGATCTGCGGCAGCCTCGGTTTTCTGGTCGTCCTCATCGGCATCGCAGTCTCGCTCGTCCCGCCCGGCGAATCGATCAACAAGCTCGGCTTCGAGCTGCAGTTGCTCGTCGGCACCGTGGTGTCGATCCTCTTTGGCCTGCTGCTCTACTGGCGCGGTGCGCGGACGAAGGCTCTCTGAGTTCCCGTCCTTCGCCCGTTACACTGGAAAAACCCATGAAGCGTCTTCTCGAGGGCTACGCCAGGTTCCGCCGCGACGTCTTTCCGCAATGGAAAGACCGCTTTCATCTCCTCGCTCAGCTGCAAAAGCCCGATGTCCTGTTCATCACCTGCGCCGACTCGCGCGTCGTGCCGACGATGATCTTTCAAAGCGAGCCCGGCGACATGTTCCTCTGCCGCACTGCGGGCAATGTGGTCCCGCCTTACGGCTATCTGCCCGGCGGCGTTTCCGCCACGGTGGAATACGCCGTCGAAGTCCTCCACGTTCGACACATTGTCGTCTGCGGCCACTCCGACTGCGGAGCCGTCAAGGCCATGTTCGACAAGCGCGACCTCACCCGCCTGCCGCTTACGGCCAAATGGCTCGGCCTCATCGAGCCGGCCTCGCGGTATCTCGATCCCGCCTGTGGTTCCGACGGACTGTCGCTCTACAGGGGACTGATCTACGGCAACGTGGTCGCCCAGGTGGAGCACCTGAAAACGCACCCGGAAGTCGCGCGTTGCGTTGCCGACGGAAGGCTTGCGCTGCACGGCTGGTATTACGACCTTCTTTCCGGCTCGGTCGAGGCTTACGACGAAGCCCGGCGCCGCTTCGTCCCTCTGGAAGAACAGTTGGCAGCCGGCAGCTGGTGACTCCCCTAATGCACCCGCGCCGGCGCGCGCCCCGGCCTTGCCTTCCTGAAGAACCACACCAGCCCCACGCAAGCGAAACAGATCAGCGACATCCATCGGAAGACATCCACAAATGACCACAGCAGCGCCTGCTGCCCCAGTTGCTGATACATCGTCTGCTCTGCCGCGTGCTGCGCGTTCGCGGGGGATGTGAGATGGCTGAAATATCCGGTCAGCGCGCTCAGGTGCCGCTCGAACCACATCTGCGTCTGCGGCACGTAGCCGGCAATCTCCGTCTGATGCAGATCGCTGCGCCGCACCAGCAGTGTCTGCGCGACGGAAATCCCAATGGAACCGCCGATGTTGCGCAGCAGGTTAAAAATGCCGCTGGCATTGCCCATTTGCTCGATGCGCAGCGTGCTGTACGACTGCGTCGCGATGGGCACAAACACAAAGCTCAGCGCGAACCCGGTGAGGACAATCGGCATGATCAGCGTCCACGGGCTGATGCCGAGATTCACGTCGCCGAACACCAGCGACATGACCGCGAAGCCGGTGAACCCGAACGTGAGCAGGTAGCGCGAATCGACGCGATTGCCCATGTAACCGATCACCGGCATGCCGACAATCGATCCAATGCCGCGCGGTCCCACCACCAGCCCGGCGGCAAAGGCGGTGTAGCCCAGCAGCTCCTGGTAGAACAGCGGCAGCACCGTGATCATCGAATAGATGCACAGCCCGAACATCAGCATCAGGGCGCAGCCCAGTCCGAAGTTACGATCCTTCAGCGTCCGCAGATTCACCAGCGGCTGTTTGCTCCGCCAGGAGTGAACGATGAACCAAACCAGCGCGACCACCAGGATGATCACTGCCCAGCGAATCCACGTCGCGCCGAACCAGTCGTCCTCCTGACCCTTATCCAGAACCACCTGCAGCAGGCCCGTCCACACAATCAGCAACCCAAACCCGAGGTTGTCGAACTTACTGGCAATCGCATTCCTGATATAAGGCGGGTCCTTGATGTACCGCGAGATCATGAACACGGCCAGTGCGCCCACCGGGATATTGATGTAGAAGGCATACCGCCAGCTATAGGTATCCGTTAGCCAGCCGCCCAGCGTCGGCCCCAGCACCGGTGCCACCACCACCCCGAACGCAAACAGCGCCATCGCCGCGCTGCGCTTCTCCGGAGGAAAGCTTTCCATCAGGATCGACTGCGACAGAGGCTGGAGCGCGCCGCCGCCCGCTCCCTGCACGATGCGCGCAATCAGGATGAATCCCAGCGTGGGCGCGGCTCCGCAGAAAAACGACGCAACCGTGAAAATGATGACGCAGGTGATCAGGAAGCGCTTCCGCCCAAACCGCAGCGAGAACCAGTTGCTGGCCGGCAGAATCACGGCATTCGCCACCAGATAACTGGTCAGCACCCACGTGGCCTCGTCCGTGGTCGCCGAAAGCGATCCGGCAATATACGGCAGCGCGACGGACGCGATCGCCGTGTCCAGCACCTCCATAAAGGTGGCCAGCATCACGGAAACCGCGATCAGCCAGGGGTTCACCCCAGAATTCTGTGGCTGCTGACTGCTCTCGTCGGCCATGCACCTGTGCCTGTGTCGGAAATTCGCGGATGGAGAAAGATGGGCCAGGGCCGCCGGATTCGTTCAGCCCTCCGGCGGCTCTGGCCTGCCTCTTAGATATCACGTGTCCGCCCCAGGATGCAGAGAACCCGCGCGTCCCGCAGGCGCGAAGCTGCGCCGGCGAAGGTCGGCCGGGGTGCGCCCCCGGAACCCCGGCGATGGCCTGTGGTAGTGTGGGCATAGTTGTCTCGGGGCGTGTGCGCGCGTCCCTGCGCTTTGCGCCCGATATGCCGCCTTCGCCCAACCTGGCCTCGCCGCAACCTCCGGCCGCCGCTCCCGCTCCCATTCCGCCTCGCCACGACCGCTGGCTGCGCCGCGCAGACCTCATCCTGCAGGTCATCGTGCGCCTGTACCTGGGGCTCATCCTGGTGTTTCTGCCCTGGACGCATCTGTGGACCTTCAATCGCTTCTTCCTCTACTTCGCTCCCGTCGCCCGGCTCACCGCCAGCGGCGCGGTGCGCGGACTGGTCTCCGGCCTGGGCCTGCTGAACCTCTGGATCGCTATTTTCGACGCCATCCATTACAAAGAGAGCTGAGATGCCACGCAAGCCGCCCGCACCCCTCGAAAGCGCCTCCCTGGCCTATGAGAACGATGCCTTCCTGAACAGCCCCGACGGCCGCATCATCCGCATTCTGGCCGAATATTCTGAGCCGCTGGCCCGCTTCCGCCGCGAGCGCATTCAGGACACGGTGGTCTTCTTCGGCTCCGCGCGCTTTCGCGCCCTCGACGAAGCCAGCCGCGAGACGGAGCTGCTGGAAAACACGGGCTCGCGCCAGCCCGCTCCGGAATCCGAGCAGCCCGCGCGGGAACCCATCGAGCAGGAAACCAGCGAACTGCGCCGCCGCCGCGCCGAGGCCGCCGTGGAAATGGCGCGCTATTACGAAGATGCCCGCCGTCTCTCCTTCCTGCTCACCGGCTGGGCCAAGGGTCTCAAGTCGCGGCGCAACCGCTTCGTGGTCACCTCCGGCGGAGGCCCCGGCATCATGGAAGCCGCCAATCGCGGCGCCTGGGAAGCCGGCGGCAAAACCATCGGCCTGAACATCAAGCTGCCCTTTGAGCAGATGCCCAACCGCTACATCACGCCTGCGCTCAACTTCGAGTTCCACTACTTCTTCATGCGCAAGTACTGGTTCGCCTATCTGTCCAAGGCGCTGGTCGTCTTTCCGGGCGGTTTCGGCACGCTCGATGAAATGTTCGAAATCCTCACGCTCTCGCAAACGCAGAAGCTGGCCAAGAAGATCACCGTCGTTCTTTATGGCTCCTCGTATTGGGAAAAGGTGATTAATCTCGACATCCTGGTGGACAAAGGCGCTATCTCACCTAGAGACCGCGATCTTTTTCAGATCGCGGACACTCCGGAGGACGCCTTTGAGATTCTCCGTGACGGCCTTACCCGCAACCACCTGGGACCGGAAACAACAGCCCAGGAATCCGATTTGCCCGACATTGCGCAAACGCGGCGCTAAAAGGACAGGCGCTTACGCTTTGGATATCCCGCCAGGCAAGGTCAGCAGCCCGCCACTGCTCCTCAATTTCAGGCGCAAGCCTCGTATTTTCAATTTCAAATCACGGTTCAATCGCCGGGACGATCATGTTACCTTCAGAGGTACGCTGCGGCGATTGATCCACCTTTTTTTGCCCCGTAATGCCCTGTTCACGGTGCACTCGGGATACTGGAACTGGTAGGCGACCCAGGAGGGACCATGGCCGGAATGCGACGCATCTCGTACTTGTGGCAGGAACCGGAGGGCGCTCGCGAGTTCTCGACCGCTGTTTCGCTCCACAGTCATACCAATCAATCCAAA
The DNA here is from genome assembly GCA_035503835.1 of Acidobacteriaceae bacterium. GTDB lineage: Bacteria > Acidobacteriota > Terriglobia > Terriglobales > Acidobacteriaceae > Palsa-343. Next base: position 9,223 of record DATJSY010000014.1, read on the forward strand.
GAGACGCTGGATTTCCTCGCTAACCTCGGCAACCAGTTTCCCCTCATCCGCCCTTTCCTCTCGCGGTATGAGCGGATATCCCGCGAACGGCATGGTATTCCGGTGAACTATGCCGCCGCCTACTGGACCCCGCCGCTGACGCCGAAGCTGGCCTTCGACCTCGAAAGCGGCCAGATCGAGAATAAGCTGGGTCTGCGGCCGCTGGTTTCCATCACCGACCATGACACGGTTGCGGCGCCCATGCTGCTGCGCACCATCGCTTCCGCCCGGCATATTCCCGTTTCCGTGGAGTGGAGCGCGCCCTTCGGCGGCGATCAGTCGTTCCACCTCGGGATTCACAACCTGCCCAGTGACTCCGGCGCGGCCTGGATGAAAACCTTCGAGGAGTACACGGCGAGTCCCGACAAGAAGCGGCTGACGGAGATTCTCGCCGCGCTCGACGAGCTGCCCAACGTGCTCACCGTCTTCAACCATCCCTGCTGGGACCTGTATCTGATCGGCAAGGACAAGGCGGCGCAGCGGGTGCGCGACTTCCTCGCCGCAAATCATACCTTCCTGCACGCCTTTGAGCTGAACGGCCTGCGGCCCTGGGCGGAAAACCGCGCCGTCAGGCGGCTGGCGCAGCAGTGGGACAAGCTGCTGATCTCCGGCGGCGACCGCCACGGGCGCGAACCGAATGCCAACGTGAACCTGTCGAACGCGAGCAGCTTCACCGAGTTCGTCCATGAGATTCGCTACGAAGGCCGCAGCCACGTCCTGTTCATGCCGCAGTACGCACAACCGTGGAAGCACCGGATTCTGGAATCCACCCTGGATGCGATCCGCGACTATCCTGACTTTCCTCTGGGTTCGCGGCGCTGGGATGACCGCGTGTGGCATCCCGGCGCCGACGGTGTGCTTCGCCCGGCCAGCCAGTTGTGGGCCAGCGGACAGGCACCGTGGCTTTTCAATCTGATCATCAAATCCGTCCGCCTCATGGGCACCAGCCCCGTCTCCGGCAGCCTGCGCCTCGCCTGGAGCGAGTCGCGCGAGCTGCGCTTCGCCCTGGGCAAGGACACCATTGCCTGAAGCCGCGGCGCAGGAGCCACTGACTTCCCCGTCCGCTCACGGCCTGCCAATCTCCACGTTGACCCGGGTCGCCTATTTTCCTGATTCCTTCCACGAAATCAATGGCGTGGCGCACACTTCACGCCATTTCGAGGAGTTCGCCCGGCAGCGGGGTCTGCCCTTCCTCTGCGTCCGCGCCGGCAACCGCACTGTGCCGCTGCAGACGGAAGGCAGCGTCACCACGCTCGAGCTGCCGCGCGGACCTCTCTCTGTTCCGCTTGATAAAGATCTGCGCTTTGATCCGGCGTGGGTCCGGCACCTGCCCGCGATCGCGCAGGCTGTCCGCGAATTCCGTCCGCAGGTCATCCACATTACCGGGCCCAGCGAGCTGGGTTGGTTCGCTTCACGCCTCGCGCGGCACTACCACATTCCGCTGGCCGCCTCCTGGCATACCAACGTTCATGAGTATGCCGCTTCGCGGTCGCGCTGGCTGCTGGACTGGCTGCCGAAGAGTGCCGCCGATGCTGGCGCGCGCACCATCCAGCAGATCGCATTGTGGCGCATGGCGCGCTTCTACCGCCGTGCGCGTGTTCTGTTCGCACCGAATCCGGACCTCTGCCGCCTGCTTGAAGAGAAGACCGGAAAACCGTGCCATCTCATGCAGCGCGGCATCAATGCCGAACTCTTCTCGCCGCAGCGCCGCGAGCGCGAGCCCGGCGACACCGATTTTGTGCTGGGCTTTGTGGGCCGCATGAGCGTCGAAAAGAACATTGCCCTGCTGGCGCGAATCCAGAAAGAACTGGAAGAACGCGGGCGGCGGAATTTTCGATTCCGCATTGTCGGCCAGGGCAGTGAGGAACCCTGGCTGCGCCGGCATTTGCCCCGCGCGGAGTTCCTGGGCGTGCTGCGCGGCGAGGCGCTGGCGCGTGCCTATGCCGGTATGGATGTCTTCGTCTTCCCCTCGCACACCGATACCTTCGGGAATGTGGTGCTGGAAGCGCTGGCCTCCGGCGTGCCCGCGGTGGTAACGCCGGACGGTGGACCGAAATCGCTGGTGCGCGACGGCTGCACGGGTTTCATCGCGCAGGACGAGGAGTTTTCGCCCGCGATCGCTCGGATCCTCGACAGTCCCGTCCTGCACGCTGCGATGAGCGCGGAGGCGCGCAGCTACGCCTTGTCCGCATCGTGGAACGCGGTCTTCGAGAAGGCGTACGCCGCCTACCGCCCGCTGCTGGAACCCGCCGCAAACCCCTCGTAGCTGGGCGGCAGGACCGTCAGCGCGAAGCCGCTGTGCGGTGGTCCGGTCGGAGCGAAGTGCCGCCTGACTCAGCCACCACCCACGCAGCTCCTGCCACCAGCAAAGTCTCGGCGCATTCGGACCACATGAAATGGTTCCTCGGAAGAGCGATGATGCGGGGAATCCACGCCAGCGCGCCGAACAGACCCACCATGAGCGCCATCATGCGCATCGCCAGCCGTGCCCGGCGATTGAAGAGAATGGCAAGGGCTGCGAGCGCGAAAGCAATCGTCGTGAGGATTGCCCAGAACATGTGGCTGAGCGGAATCCAGCTGGGGACCCCCTGAGCCGTCTCACGAAGAAGCAGCGCCTGACCCAGTGTGAAGGAAATGGCGCAGACGCCGAACCCCAGGCGCACCACTCGCCCCAGCACGACCGCCCGTGCCGCACTGGCCTCCGTTGCGGCGTACACCGCCGTCGCTCCCCACACTAAGGACAGGAACAGGAAGAAGCTCCCGCCGTATTTTTCATAGATGTTCGCCGCAGCAATAATGTCGGGGACGCAGGCCAGCGAGAAACACAAATAGACGATGCAAAGTACGACCGCGGCCAGGCGCGCTGTTCGCCCGTGCCAGATCCCAATCCCGCCCGCAATTTGAGCGGCCATGAGACACCCGCCGATGACGATCCCCAAAGGCAGGCTCCAGAGATGCGCCACATTTTGCCAGGTTGCCGCGTCGTGCCACATCAGGGCGATAACGCCGAACAGCACCGCCGACGCGCCAAACACAATCCTGCCGCAGGTTGCCGCCTTCATGCAGCCAAACTAGCAGAAATCTCGGGGACTCGGGGGCCCATAACCTGGCCTGAGCGACCCTATCGTCCGCCGCTGGCCATGCCCTCCACCGCAAACGCCTCATAGCTGTGCGGCAGGATGGTCAGCTCGAAGCTGCTGCGCCGCGGTCCCCGCGGAGCGAAGTGGTGGAAACCCGTCGTCGCCGTCGGTGCGTTCGCCGTTACCATTTCATTCGTCACCAGATTCCGAATCTGCCTGTCCGCGCCCGCAACGGATACCCGGATCGAGACCGGTGCGTCGCGGAACGACTCCACCACGAACGTTCCGTTGTCATACTCCATCAGGCTCACCTGGCTGGGACCCTCGAGCTGCACCGGCAGATCCGCGCCAAGATAGTGACGCAGCGAGTTCAGCACCCCCACGGGCAGCGAGTAGAGATCGCTGAAGTTGTCGGGAACCGTCAGCGCATACAGCACACCCCTGCCGTACCGGTCCATCAGCAGGATCGGCGCGCCGCCTCCGTTTGCGGTGCCGCGGATGAGCGGCCAGGCGTCATTCGTGAAGAAGTGGATCTCCGGCATCATGAGCGGCGGAGAGCTGCCCATGTTCGCGCCATTGCCCGCGCCGTAAGCGCCCCAGTATTCCGTGGGCATCATCTCCCGCCCCGTGTCGCGCAGCCCGCAAATCTGCGCGATCGGCGCCTGCATCGCATGCAGCAGTCCCGACGTGATCACGACGTTGCCGCCCGCCATCAGGTGCGCCTTGATCTTCTCCATGATCTGCGGATCGTGCTGCGCGGCTTCGGTCAGCACCACCGTCTTCGCGCTCGCTGGAAACTGCGGGTACATCTCCACGGGAAGCCCCAGCTCGCCAAGATAAACCGGCAGAAAGTCTTCTCCGGTGGAATTCAGCGGCCGATAGACAGCAACGCCCAGCGGCTTGCCCAGCTTGCCGATCACCGGATCGATTTCATCGAGCGCCTTGCCCGCAACAGCCGCGAAATCCGGCATCTTATCGCCGAAAAGATTGTTGTAGTCGAAGCTGGTGGGCAGATCCGCCCACGCTGCCCGGTTGCCCGCCGGCGCGGGCCGCAGCAGCAGCGTGTATTCGAACAGCACGATCTGCGGAGTCTTCGCCAGTACCGTGTCCCATAGCTGCTCGGGATACCGGTCGATATACCGGATGCTGAACGTATCCACCCACCCGCCGCCATTGCGCCCGGGATCCACGTTGTCGAAGTAGCGGATGATCTCGTAGCTCTCGTACTGCTGCAGCAGCTGATCCGTGATTACCGGATCGCGGGTCTCCGTTCCCGTGTAGATGCCGCTGAAGATCTTTGGCTCAACCGCCAGGTCGTAGCCATTCTCCTGGAACGACGGATACCAGTTGGGAAACTTGATAATGATCTTCACCTTCGGATTGACGGCGCGCGCCGGGCCCGTCACGAGGTCGCGCGAAACCTCGTCCATCTGCTTCAGCCGGAACGCCGACCAGCTCTCGTTGCCTTTGGCCGCGATGTCGGAAGGCTCCTTGGTGTTGTTGAAGAAGAAATCGTCGAGGATGATCTCGTTGAAGTGTCGCGCCGTCAGCTCCGCCACGTGTTTCACATAGGCGCGATCGGCGGGATTGGTATAGCAGAAGGACGTGAACTGGCCGTTGTCGACGTCGCTGTAGGCAATGCCGCCCGCCACCTGCACGCCCTGGCCCCCGAAGAACTTCTTCACCGCGTCGATGTCGGCATCGGGTGCGATGTTGCGGCTGCGGTAGGTCTCAATGTAGACCTTGTCGATGCGCACGCCGCGGTTGATCTGCTGCCACGACGATCTCAGCCACGCGGGGTCATTCGCCATCCGCTCCACAATGTTGACCGGAATGTAGACCGCGACACGGAAGTTCCGGTTGGGCGGCGCGGCCTGCTGCGCGCGAACGCCGCTTCCCCCGGCGAAGGCCGCCAGCAAACCGCAGACCATCCCCATCCGCAATAGAGAGCGCATGCCAGTACCCCCAGCTCAATCGATTCAGCATACTCTCTGCTCTGCGGAGCGGGAAAGTGTGGGGTGGGTTAAGACGCTGGCGGCGCGAACTCCAGACCCGCCTGCTGCGCGGCCTTTTCTGTCGCGGGCAGATTCAGACTGGAAAGGGGAATGCGCAACATGCGGCCGGAGGCGGCCTGATCCATATCCAGAAGGGCATCCTGCGTAAGAACGTAGTTGCGGATCTGCTGCGTGTGGCCGTCCTTAAAGATCAGCGTGAGCTGCGGCTCCGGAGCAATCGGAGCGGACGGAGGCGGCGCCCCTTCGTACCCGGCTGGGCTGTAATCCTCGCGGTAGCCATTATCGGGAGCCGGCACATATTCAGGTTCTTCAGCTTCCTGCGGAGCCTCCGGGGCGGTTTGCGACGGGCTCGCGTCCGTATCATCGCCGCTGAAGTCCGAATCGTTCAGATCCCACGGCAGCAGTTCCCAGGAGTTCACAAATCCGTAAGGGTACCCGCCGTATCCGTATCCGCTTCCTGAAGTGTAATAGTCGCCGCGGTGGCCCCAGATGCGACGACGCCCCCCATAGGTCGCGCGGCCTGCGCCGTACGCCGGCCGATAAACGGACATCGCCCCCGGTGACATGCGGTATTGCGGGGCCATTGATGCCCCGCGCGGAACCATGCCGTAAACGCGCGGCGCGCGGCCGCCAAACTGGCCGAACAATCGGGGTGCGGAAAATCCGCCGTGGAAACCGCCATAGCCGGCGCGTCCCGCGAACCCGCCATGGAAACCGCCCGCGTGGCCCACGGATCCGCCGTGCTGCGCCAGGATCCCCGGTGCAACGGCCAGCAGGGCGGAAAGCATCGCGACTGGAAGTACCCGCCGCATGGCATCGATCCTACGCTCAATTAGACGCAATATGCGGGTCAAACGCTCCACGCTGTCGGCTTCCGAGCGGAGGGCGGGCTGCGCCGACCGGCAAATTCCTTTCGCTGACCGCCATCTGCTGTCAGATCAGCTCCGTCCGCCATAAGTCGTGCAGGTGCAGGACGCCTTCGATCTGTCCTTGCACATCCACCACTATCAGCGAGGTGATCTTCTTCTCCTCCATGGTGTGCAGGCCGCGCACCGCCATCTCCCCGGCGGCGATGGTCTTCGGCGAGCGGTTCATTACCTCCCCGGCTGTCCTGCGCAGCCCGTCGGGGCCGTCGCGCTCCAGCAGCCGCCGCAGATCGCCGTCGCTGATAATCCCCATCAGCCGCCCCTCGCGCTCCACCGTTGTGATGCCCAGCTTTTTACGTGACATTTCATAGATCACGTCCTTCATCGGCGTTTCTGGCGTAACGCGCGGGATGTCGCCTCCCGAGCGCATCAGCTGGCGCACGGTGGCGAGCCGCTTGCCCAGCTTGCCGCCGGGATGCAGCGCGGCGAAGTCCTCGGCGCGAAAGCCTTTGCGCAGCGAAACCGCGATCGCCAGCGCATCGCCCAGAGCGAGCATGGCCGTGGTCGAAGCCGTCGGCGCGAGTCCCAGCCCGCAGGCCTCCGCGGGAACCGAGCAGTCCAGCGCCACATCGCTGGCGGCGGCCAGGGTCGAATGCATGTCGCAGACGAACGAGATCAGCGCGTTGCCCATGCGCTGCAGCGTCGCCAGCAGGCGCAGAATCTCCTCGGTTTCGCCGCTCGCGGAAAGCGCAATCGCCAGATCGCCCTCGACGATCATTCCCAGATCGCCGTGCACCGCTTCCGCCGGATGCAGAAACAGCGCGGGACTGCCCGTAGAGGAGAGCGTGGCCGCAATCTTCTGCGCCACGATGCCGCTCTTGCCCATTCCGGTCACCACAATGCGTCCGCGCGCCTGACCGCACGCCAGCACGCGCTCCACGGCGCGCTCGAAGTCGGCGGCCATCGGCCCCTCCAAACGCTCGGCCAGGGCCAGCAGCGCGTTCGCCTCGGTGCGAACCAGGCGCGACGGTGTGTGCTCGGCGCTCATGCTCTGAAACTCCTGATGCGGGAGCGAAACCAGCGACGGTATATCCCGGAGTCACCGGCCCTGGCGCGGCTTTCCGACGGAGAAACCGCACGGAGCCGACCTCAAAAGGGTACAGCATCGCGGGTTTCGCTCTGTCACCCCTGCGCGGCACAGAACCGGGCGCCCCGCTAAAATAGAACTGGAAGGCAGGAGCCGTTTTGCCCCGAAACTTCTTTGTCTTGTCGGCCATGGTGATCGCGCTGGGGCTCATGATCGCGGCCGGCGTCATCAACTACGCCCATCGCCGCCTGGGCGATCGGGCCCGCATGCAGGGCGAGCAGATGCTGCTGGTTCCGGCCAACGCGCCGCCTGGCAGCGGCAGCACCACGCCTACCGCCGCCGAGCTGGCTGAAGCCGAGGATATTTACACCACCCCTCTGAACGGACAGCAGGCGCCCAACTTCACCCTCGAGGACCTGCAGGGGCAAAAGGTCTCCCTTGCCAGCTACAGAGGCCGTCCGGTGGTGGTCGATTTCTGGGCGACCTGGTGCGGCCCCTGCAAGCTCGAGATTCCCTGGCTGGAACAGCTGCAGAGCCAGTACGCGCCCCAGGGCCTGCAGGTCATCGGCCTCTCCGCCGACGATCTGGACACGGACGACCCGGCGAAGCTGTTCACCGAGAAGCGCGAGATCAGCGACTTCGCCTCCAAAATGCACATCAATTATCCCGTGCTGCTCGATGCCGATGCGATCGCGGACGCCTGGGGCGGCGTGGACGCCCTGCCCACCACGTTCTTCATCGATCGCAGCGGCAGAATCGTGGCCTCCACCGTGGGTCTCGCTTCTCACGATGAAATTGTCAGCGACATTCAGAAAGCCATCCGCGGCGGAGCAAAATCGTGAGGCTCCTGCTGACGGCCGTCGCAGCGGCGGCGCTCACGGTGGGCGGCTTCGGCTGGCCCCTGCAAAAGCTGCCCTGGCAGACCTCGGCCGCGTATTCTCCCAATGCGCCGATGGTGCGCTTCCTCTATCCGCAGCAGGTGCAGGTGCAGGCGGGCAAGCCGTACACCGTCGAGATGCACTTCCGCATTGCCGGCGGTCTGCACATCAATTCGCACACGCCGCTGCAGAAAAGCCTTATCCGCACCGACCTGAACGCCCCCGCCCCCGCGGGCGTCAGGATCACTGCGGTGCAGTTTCCTGCCGGCTCGCCTTATGCGTTGGCTGCATTTCCCTCGGAAAAGCTCAGCGTCTACACCGGCGAGATCGTCGTCGGCATGCGGATCGTCGCCCGGCGCGGCAACCATCTCATTCAGGGATCGCTGCGCTACCAGGCCTGCGACACGAATACCTGCTTCCCCCCGCGCAACGTTCCCGTCGCCGTCGACGTCATCGCGCAATAAATGGGTGCGCCCCACTTCTGCCTGAAGGTGGCAGATGTGGGAAGGCACGAAGCCGCACCCACCCCGCCTACGTCGCCGCCTTCGCCGTGGAATGCCGCTTCACAAACCTCGGCGCCACCAGGATCGAAGGCTGCGGCGTCCGGCCCACGCCTTCGCGGATGAGCCGCAGCAGACTGGCCGCTGCGGTTTGCCCCATCTCGCGCAGCGGCTGATGCACCGTGGTGAGCCCCGGGTGCATCGTCGCGGCGCTGGGAATGTCGTCGAACCCCACCACGGAAACATCGCGGGGCACGTGCAGCCCGTTCTCGTGCAGCGCCGCAATGGCGCCCATCGCGGAGGCATCGTTGAAAGCAAACACAGCCGTAAAGCGGTGCCCGGCGGCCAGCAACTTCTGCATCGCGTCGCAGCCCGGCCGCGACCCGGGCTCGGTCCCCTCCAGCTGGACGACCAGCTCCGGGTGAATGCGCAGGCCCAGCGTCGAACAAACCCTGCGAATCGCTTCCCACCGCGGCCTGGTATCGGAGCTGAAGCTCTGGCCCCGGATGAAGGCGATGCGCCGGTGACCGAGATCGCGCAGATGCGACAGAGCAAAATCGGCGGCGGTCAGATGGTCCAGCTCGATCGCCAGCAGTCCGCGCCCGTGGCGATGGCCGGAAACGGAGACAACGGGCACCGGCAGAGCCTCGCGGATCGGTGTATCGACCGCAATGATGCCCTCGACGGATCGGGAGAGCAGCAGTCGCGGATAGCCCTCGAGCAACTCCCGCCGGTGCCGGTGGCTGACCACGAAATAGAAGAATTCCGCCTGGAGCAGCGTGTCCTCAACCCCGCCCAGCACCAGGGCCGAGTAGCCTTCGCTGATCTCCGGCACCATCACCCCGACCGTGTAACTGCGCTTGCTTCGCAGCCCGCGCGCAAACGAGTTGGGCTCGTAATTCAGCAGGCCGGCGGCTTTCAGCACACGCTGCTGGGTCACGGCGGCGATGCGAAATTCGCCCGCGGAGCCGTTCATCACCCGCGACACGGTCGTCTGGGACAGTCCCAGATGAGCCGCCAGCTCTTTCAGTCCCACGCTGCGGCGGCTGCTCGGTGGCGGTGCTGCTCGTTTGCCCATCGGCTTCGGCGAAGTTCCTTTCATGCCGGCGATTTCCTGCGAAAACCTTCGGCGGACTCTGCCCCATCCTAACTGCCCGCCCAGCCGCTTTCTGCAAACGAGGGACGGCTACGCCGAAAATCCAGCCGCTCTCCGGGCGTTTCCAGGTTCGCTGCCGGGAACCTGCGGAGGGTCGGCGGCTTGACAGCGGAACTTTCCGGGTGGTGCCCATCGTAGTCGTGGCACAACCGTTTGTGCGAAGGAGCGCAATCGATTGTGCCAGGTACGGGCAAATTCCCCGCCCTCCCCAGGTTTCCGCAGCCGGGCATCCTCGCGGCGAGCCGGATCATCACCGCATATTTCGGGGCAGTTTTTCAGGAGACCAGTATGCAGAGTCACTCTTCAGGAATCCTCCGCGCCAAGGGGGACGCAATCGAGACACGGACAGGAATGCGCCTCCATCGCGCCGTTCTTCCCGCCCTCATCGCGGCGCTGCTCGTCGCATTCACGCCCGCGCTGCTCGCGCAGTTTGCCGCAACCCTTTCCGGCACGGTCGCCGACACCAGCGGCGCAGTCATTCCCAACGCCACGGTCGTACTGACAAATCCCGCCACGCACCAGCAGAAAACCACCACCAGCAGCGGCTCCGGCTTTTACAGTTTTAGCGAGCTGGCCCCGGGGATATACACCGTTACCGTCTCTGCCCAAGGATTTGAAAGCAAGACCTTTACCACGGTCGGCATTTCCGCGGAACTTCCCCGCGGCCTCAATGTGCAGCTCCAGGTTGGCGCCGCGTCGCAGACGGTGACGGTGAATGGCAACGAGACGCCCATTCTGAATACCAGCAATGCCGATATTGCCACCACCATTACCTCGGACGAGGTTACTAGGCTGCCCTCTTTCGGACGCGATCCCTACGAACTGTTGCGCACCAGCGTGGGTATTACCGGAGAAGGAGCTCGCTCCGGCAGTGGCGGAGCTATTCAGCTGCCCAACAACCAGATGCAAAACCAGTCTAACTACGGCATTTTCCAGACCGAAAACCAGATTCAGATTTCCGCGGCCGGCCAGCGCGTCAGCTCGAATACGTATGACATCGACGGCGTCAGCGTCGACAGCCTCCTGCACGGCGGATCGGCCGTCATTACGCCGAGCATTGAATCCGTAGCGCAGATGACCGTCAGGACCTCCGATTATGACGCCACCCTCGGCTACAACGTCGGCGCCCACATTCTCACCGTCACAAATTCCGGAGCCAACCAGTTCCACGGCAGCGCCTTCTTCCAGTACGACGAGCCTGGCCTGAATGCCTACCAGCCCTATGGCGGCCCCACCAGCACCCCGGGAGTCTTCGCCCCGCCCACTCGCGACGACCTCCAGCAGCGCGACTGGGCTGCCAGCCTCGGCGGCCCGATCCTGAAGAACAAACTCTTCTGGTTTGCCAGCTATGAGGAGGTCAAGAGCTCGCTCCAGTCCTTCAGCGAAACGTACGTCCCCACTCCGCAGTGGTATGCCGGACTCGCTGCGTCCAGGCCCAGCGGACTGGTTGCGGGCACACTGAGCAAGCCCGCCGGCCAGGCCATCGTGCACGCCATCCTGCCAGGAAGCTGCTCCGCTCTCCAGACCATCTGCGCTCCGGTGGGGACCGGATTTGACATCGGCTCTTTCGGCGGCACCGATGGGCAATATCTGCCCAACGTGAACGCCAACGGCACTGCTGCCAGCCCCAACCTCTACACGGGTGCAGGCCTCGACGGCGTTCCCGACGTGGAATTCGCCCAGATCGACACCCCCAGCCAGTATCGCGGCGTCCAGCTCCATGAGCGCACCGACTGGTTCATCACCCGGAAAGACCAGCTCTTCGGAGAGATCTTCACCCAGAAGCTGGACCAAAGCTCCTTCGACGGGGATGCCGGCGCCGCTCCGGACACCGATCTGCCCTTCCGGCCATTCAATTCTTCAGCCACCGTCGTCTATATTCACACCTTCAGCCCCAGCCTGTTGAATGAGGCGCGCGCCAATTACACGCGCTTTGCCGACAATCAGATCAGAGACACTGCCGGCCTGGTGAACTGGGGCGTGCCTGGCCTGTACGCCCAGAACTATGGGTTTGGCTCGCTCGATTTCACCAATCTCTCCGCGCCCACAACCCCGTACATTGCGGCGGAAAACACCTACGAGGTCCGCGACATGGTCACAAAGGTGTTTGGTTCGCAGTCGCTCCAGATGGGCGGCGAGATTCGCTTGGAGCAGGACAACGACGACGACTCCGGATACGCGCGGCCGAACTACGCCTTCCAGGGCATCTGGGATATGGCCAACGACGCGCCCTTATACGAGGGCATCGCCGCCAATCCCAATACCGGTGGGGTCGGCAATGCCCAGAGATATTTCCGGCGCAACTATATCGCTGCCTTTGTTCAGGACGAGTGGAAAGCCAGACCCAATCTGACGGTGAATGCCGGCATTCGCTACAACTATTTTGGCGCGCTCACCAACAAGAGCTTCAACATCAACAACATGGTTTTGTCCACCACGCCTGGGTTACAGATCATCCATTCCAGGCTGGTGCCGGTCAGCCAGCTATATCCCGCCACCCCGGATGCCATAGCGCCCAAGCTGGGCATCGCGTGGCTGTTGCCGCACACCAACCGGAAAGTCGTGCTGCACGCGGGCGGCGGCGTCTCCTTCGACAACCTCGATGAGTACTCCATATCGCCCGCTTACGAGAACGGCCCCGGATACTTTGACTACGGCCTCTGCTGCGCCGGACTTCAGGCTGCGAACCCATCGGCAGCCGGCACCGGGATCGTCTTCGAATATGGCACCAGCGATTCGCCCTTCAGCTATGCTCCCAATCCCAACCTCGCTGTTGGTGTAAATCCAGTCAGCGGCACACCCAACAACTTCACGGCTCCCGGCGGCACGGCCTCCACGCCCCAGATCGAAACCTACAGCGTGCTGCCCAACATGAGGCAGCCCACGCTCTACACTTACTCGCTCGATACGCAGTACCAGCTTCCCTGGCAAATGGCCTTCACTCTGCAGTATCAGGGCTCGACCGGCTTCCACTTCCTCCGCCTCGTCGATCAAAACTTCCTCTATGACCAGTCGAACGGCACCTGCGCCAGTGGAGGCGCCTGCATGCCCGGCGTCAACCAGACCCCCTTCTACGCCGCTTATGTTCCCACCTCCGACGTTCACACCAGCTACAACGCGATGAATGCCTATCTGGAGAAAAGGCTCCAGCACGGCGTCACCTTCAACTTGATCTATACGTGGTCGAAGAGCATGGACACTTCTTCGAATGAAGGTCCTGGCTCCGAGAGCAACCAGACCGATCCGGCTCAGCCGGAGACGGAATACGGCCCGTCGGACTTCGATGTCCGCAACCGCTTCACCTTCTCCGGCACATGGAATTTGCCCGAGCCCGAGCACCACCTTCTCATGAAGGAAGCCCTCGGAGGATGGCAGATCGATCCCATCTATACCTGGTACACCGGTTTCCCGTGGACGCCCGTTATCGGCGTGGCTTCCGTAGCTGAGACCAATGGTGCATCGACCATCGCTCCCACGCGGCCGCTCGGCTACGGTCCCGGTTCCGGAGCCCCCGCCGGTTCCTACGCTCTCAGCAGTTGCTCGAACAACGCTTTCATCCACGGCGGTAACTTCCCCCTGGGCGGCGCCAACTACTTCACTTACGGAACGTCGGGACCCCCGGGCATCGGGCGCAACTCCTTCCGCGGGCCCTGCTACATGGATACAGATATCAGTTTCGCCAAGCAGGTTACCTTCAACATGTTCCACGACCACAGCGGACTTTTCCGCTTTCAGGCGAATATCTACAACATCTTCAACCACACCAACCTGCAGCCCATCTCCTTCGCCAGCACCGAGGCCCTTATCTCCACCGTCACGACGCCGGGCACTCACGTGGACAACCCGCTCTTCGGGCTCTCTCCGGGGGCTGACAACGGCAGGGTCATTGAGTTCTTCGGCAGGTTCCAGTTCTGAACCGCCGTGCCGGGAAGCGTCCTGCCGTGCGGCCAACAGCTTCTCGTTTCTGAGTTGCCTCTTCTGAAGCTGTTCATCCGGAGGGCGTTCCCCACGGAATTCCCTCCGGATTTTTCCTCGGCTCGAAGAGCGGCTTCTTCCAGGCGCGGGAGTAGTCTGGACTTTTCTTTCGGAGATCCGCAATGAGACGCACCGGTTTCGTTCTGGCAGCCGCAGCCGCGCTCGCAGTTTCCGCTGCCCAGGGACGCGCGCAGCAGTCCGCCACGCTCGCGCAGGAAACCATCCGCGTGGATGCCAGCGCCGTCGGAGCGCCGTTCCCGCACTTCTGGGAGCAGATGTTCGGCTCCGGCCGAGCCCACCTGGCCATGCGCGCGCAGTATCAGTCCGATCTGCGCCTGGTGAAGCAGGTCACCGATTTCCGCTACGTCCGCTTCCACGCAATCCTCGATGATGAGAACGGCGTCTACTCGGTCGATAAGCAGGGTAACCCCGTCTATAACTGGACTTATGTCGACCATATCTACGACGCGCTGCTGGCCAGCGGCGTCCGTCCCTATGTCGAGATCAGCTTTATGCCCAAAGCGCTCGCCGCGCACTCCGACCATCAGTCCTTCTGGTACCACCCCAACGTCTCGCCGCCCGCCGACTACACGAAGTGGGACGCCCTGATCCGCGCCTTCGCCCGGCATCTCATCGACCGCTACGGCATCGACGAGGTCTCTCAGTGGTACTTCGAGGTATGGAACGAGCCCAACCTCGACTTCTGGGCCGGTACCCCGAAGGAGCAGTCCTACTTCCAGCTTTACGACCACACTGCGCGCGCACTGAAGTCCGTCAGCCCGCGGCTGCGCGTCGGCGGCCCGGCGACCGCGCAGGCGGCATGGGTCGGCGACATGATCCGCCACGCGACCCGGAACCACGTCCCCCTCGATTTCGTCTCCACCCACGTCTACGGCAACGACACCTCCCGGAACGTCTTCCACGATAACCGTCCCATACCGCCCTACCAGATGGTCTGCGCGGCGGTCGACAAGGTGCACCAGGAAATCCTCCACTCCGCGCGCCCCCACATTCCGCTCATCTGGAGCGAGTTCAACGCCACCTACATGAACCAGCAGGAGATCACCGACTCCATCTTCATGGGACCGTGGCTCGCCGACACCATCAGTGAGTGCGACGGCATGACCCGCATGATGTCCTACTGGTCGTTCTCCGATGTTTTCGAGGAGCAGGGCGTGAAGAAGGGTCCCTTCTACGGCGGCTACGGCATCGTCGCGGAGGACGGCATTCCCAAACCGGCGTACGACGCCTTCGCGTTGTTGCACGAGCTGGGCGACACGCGCCTGCCCGCGCCGAAGGAAGAGGCCCTGGTTACGCGCCGCGCCGACGGCACGCTGGTTCTGGCTGCATGGAACCTCGTCGATCCCGGCGAAACCAGCGCGACGAAGACTGTCACCTTCGACCTGACCGGCGTGCGCGACGGCGCCTGGGCCGAGGTCGAGCGCGTGGATACGACCCACGGCGACACGCTGGCCGCCTGGAAGCAGATGGGGAGTCCGAACGATCCGACCCCCGCGCAGGTGGCCGCGCTGCGCAAAGCCTCCCGAATCGGATCTCCGCAGGGCATCAAAGTCCGCAACCATCAGCTGACGCTCGAGATCCCTCCGATGGGTTTGGCGGTGATTGAGGTGCGATAGGGGTGCCCCCTGGGTGGGGTGGCTGGAGTTGCCTGGATCGGTGTGGTTTAGCGAGGAAGAGTGACAATTTTCGAGGGCAGAGGGGTTGGGCGAGAGTGCGTGTTATCAAGTCCGAATACAGAGGTCATTGCTTGGCCAAACGGCGTATCGCAATCGGCAGGCAATGGCGCGATGGCCCATGAATGCAGGAATGAAATTCCAGTCCGCCGAGGCATGGAGCACCGGGTCGGCGACTGGCCCGCTGTCCGCTTTGTTGACCAATTTGGCCGAATGCACTTTGCCCGCTGCGTCAATGACCAGATCGAGCCAGATTTCGGAGCCTGCATTTGGGAGTGGCGGGCCTTGCGGCCCTGAGAACGGAATGCCCAGACAGATCGGCTGAGGCGGCTGGTCACGGGGTCTGGAGCGGGCTCCGGGACAGCGGCTTCGGGCGACCCAAATGCGTCGGGGAGCGAGCCATCCGGAAAAGGTTGATAGGTGTCGGTTTGCATGCAATTGAAGATCGATACGCAATGCTTCCGGGACGCGGCGGCGCCGGGTTTTGAAACTCCGTCCGTCTGACGAAGGATGCCGCGGGCTCGGGCATCCTGGACGGCTGCGCGGATGCGGGCCAGATCCGAGGGCGGCCACACAGCAGCGAGCGCGGCCCACGCCTGCTGCTCGCGGTCGCTCTCGAGATACGACCAGCTGATCTCCAGGACCTTGATTTTGGTCATGAGCAGCAGGTGCAGATCCTCCGGGCGAGAGGGGAAGGAAAGCTTCCCGTCGCTTTTTCGAAACTCGTCTAACGCCTCTGCGTCGAGCTGAGATCGAACCTGAGCGATCTGGCGGTCGAAATACTTCTGATACTCGGAGCTCACATCGATCAGCCGCCGATTGTCGAAACGAAGCACCACAGTGGGCGCAAAATCCCAACTGGAAACAGGGAGGTTGTCGAAGCCGTCGACGGCGCGGGCGTCATCGGTCCAGATCTCGACGCGGTCGCGAAGATTCACGTCCCTGGCGTCGTAATGGTCGGCGTCCGTGATGGCGCGCAGGAGATGGGGAGGTTTCGCGAGGGAGTACACTTCGCAGGTCGCGAGCTGGTCGAGCTCGGAATTTCTTATCTCAAAGGCCACTACGGGCACATGGAGCCCCCAGGTCCGCCCCCATGACATCAAGGTTGATCTGCCAGGCTTCCTGCGCCACCGGGAGCATGTGCTTACCCCACCGGAGGGTCGCATCGCAGGTGTGAGCCGCAAAGCCGGCGTTCGTTGAGGGTGCTACCGATACGGTGACTCCCGTGAAAAACTGCGACGAAAAACTGCCGAAGCCTTCGTGGCACAAAAGCCGCTGAGTCTGGCCAGGGCATGGAAGAGAAACTGCGCACAGCAAGACAGGCAGGAGCAGAATTGCAGCGTCGATGTTGCCCGGGCGGCGGGCGACTGCTCCGCGAGCAGCCGGATGGCGTAAGACCCGCAGAAGCATTGAGTTCCTTTCCGCCCGCGGAGTGAAGGTTCAGACCTGCGAAGGAATTGTACGCGGACGGCCCTGGTTTCAGACTCGCGATGGGGCTTCGTGCTTCTCCCCTATCCGCGAAAACCGCGCAGATATCGGGCACCCGGAGTCCTTTCGGGTTCAGAGGATCTTCTTGCCGGAGGCCCAGGAGATCAGTTCGACGATCAAATCGGCGCAGGGGCCTGGCTGGTTAATGTGTGGAGAGCCTGTCGGGGCAATATGCTGGCGGCGACCGAATTTCACTGAGGAAATGGCTATGATTCGTGGTTGGCTGGGTGTCGCTGCTCCTGCTCTGTTGTCCGTCACCGCGCTGGCGCAGAACGAGTTGACCATTTCCCCGCCCGGCACGCACGGGCCGGTGACGGGCAAGCCTTACACGGCGCATCAGGGGGAGCGTCAGCGGCGGTACCTCCCCGGCGGGACCATTTCAGCTCGCGAATGGCAGGTTACCGAAGCGCGCAATGCGCAAGGGGTGATGGCCTACGATTCCAAACTGATGATGGCCGGCCAGGGCGACCTGTCTGTTGCGCTCGAGGTGCACGTGGTCATCGATCCGGTTCACCATACGAACCTGCATTGGTCCAATCTGAATCACGTCGCGCAGATGATCCACCTGCCGGTTTGAAGAGCACCTTCGAATTATGGCGGGATGAACAACTGGGACTGATCATTTCCATGACAGAGACCAGTGCCTCGAGCGGGACGTTCACCTGGAATTTGACCGATCTGAAGCAGGGACCTCCCGATCCGGCTCTCTTCGAGCTGCCGGCGGGCTACGATCTGCACGAGATTCGCACGCGCGGGAGCATCTCGGATCAAAATGAGGTGCTGGCGGCGACTGGGCCTGACACGGCCCGCCTGCCGGCGATGAGCTATGCGGATGCCCTGGCGGAGCTCGGGGATCCGATGCGTCGGCAAACGGCGGCCGCAGTGCTGATGAAGATGGCTGAGGCGGATAAGGGTCCGGTGGAGAAGGACAAGATCGCCTATGCGGTAACGCGCCTGAATCTGCAACTGGCGGCGGCGGAAGGATTGGAACAGGCGGTGGTGACGGGGGCGAGCAGCAACTGGCTGCACTGCCGCAGACACTGCCGCTGCCGGGCAGGACGGCGCTGGCGGAGCATGAGCTGGCGCGGTACCGGGATACGCTGGGCTGCATTCCGGAACGGCAGGGAAACACAGGCCTGCGGTATCTGCAGGCGGCGTCGGGGCTCGATCCGCTGGCCTGCTATGGCTGCCATCTGGGGAAATCGTATGAAAGCACAGGCGACGTGCAGGCGGCGCTGACGGTGTATCGCGCGGCGGTGGAGACGGACGGCTCCGCGGAGATGAAGCAGCGCATCGAGGATCGGATTCAGGTGCTGTCGGGGTCCAGCGCGCCGATGACGGAAAGCGCTGCGGGCTCGGAGAGCTACGCTGTGGTGGCGATCCGGTATACGCCGGGCGCGGCTGCGCCACAGGTTCACTTTACTATCGAGTGGAATGGTGAGCACCGCCGAGCGAACCGCCGCGCAGACAGCGGCAGCGCAGTGGACGGCTCCGGATGCGGGTCCGGAAATTGTGACGCGCCTGGTGGCCGTTAGCTGCGCGGGCAGCGAGCCGTGCACGACACGCAGCCTGCCGGTTCCGGAGCGGTAAAGGCGGAGGCAGATCCCGAGACGGAACGTGGCGAAGAGCTCCGGGGCGCCCCACCCCTGTCGCTGACAGCAGCGACAGGGGTGGGCGCCCCGGCCCGGATTTCAGAGGATTTTTTTGCCGAAGGCCGATGAGATGAGCTCGACGGCCAGGTCGGCGGTGCGGTTGTGCTCGTCGATGACGGGGTTGACCTCAACCACTTCGAGGGAAAGCATGCGGCCGTGGTCGGCGATGATCTCCATGGCGAGATGCGCCTCGCGGTAGGTGGCGCCGCCGCGGACGGGCGTGCCGACGCCGGGTGCATCCTCGGGATCGATCCAGTCCATATCGAGCGAGACATGATAGCCGGCGGTTCCGCGGCCGGCGGCGCGCAGAGCTTCTTCCATTACCGTGCGCATGCCGCGCTCGTCGATGTCGCGCATGGTGTAGACCTCGGAGACCCCGGCGCGGCGGATGTTTTCCTTTTCGGCGGGGTCGATGTCGCGAACGCCGACGATGACGACGTTTTCCGGATCGACCTTGGGCGAGTAATCGAAGATGTTGGCGAGCGGCTCGGGACCGAGGCCGAGGATCGCAGCGACGGGCATGCCGTGGACGTTGCCGCTGGGCGAAGTCTGCGGGGTGTTGATGTCGGCATGAGCGTCGATCCAGATAAGGCCGATTTTCCGGTTCTGGCGGCGGTGGAACTCGGAAACCCCGGAGACGCTGCCGGCGGCAACGGAGTGATCGCCGCCCAGGATGACGGGCGTCATGCCTTCGGCGAGGGTTTTCACGACGACGTCGGCGGTGCGCGCGCAGGTTTCAGTGATCTCCTTGAGGTAATGCGCGCTTTGATGGCCGGAGCGTTTGGTTTCGGCGAGCGGGACGCTGATGTTGCCGCCGTCGCGCACGACGTGGCCGAGGGCTTCGAGGCGCGGCTCGAGTCCGGCGACGCGAACGGCCGAGGGGCCCATATCCACACCGCGGCGCGATGCGCCGAGATCGAGCGGGACGCCGATGATTTTGATCTTGCGCGGCGGGATGGTTTGCACGCCGCCGACAGGGGCGGGAACGCCAACCGAATGGGTCGTGGCGGGCTGGATCTGCGTAACTTTTGCCATAACCAACGTCAGGGGTAAATGCGATTCAGGGTCCGGGCAAAGGGAATGGTCTCACGCACGTGGTCGAGCGAGCAAATCCAGGCCACGGCACGCTCGATGCCCATGCCGAAGCCGGAGTGGGGAACCGAACCGTAGCGCCGGAGATCGAGATACCACTGGAAGGCGTCGATGGGCAACTGATGGTCCTTGATGCGCTGCCTCAGCAACTCGTAGGACGCGATACGCTGCGAGCCGCCGATGATTTCGCCGTAGCCTTCGGGGGCGAGGACGTCGACGCAGAGCGCGTACTTCGGGTCGGCGGGATCGGGCTCCATGTAGAAGGCTTTGACGGCGGCGGGATAACGATGGACCATCACGGGACGGTCGAATTGCGAGGAGAGGTACGTTTCGTCGGGCGAGCCAAAGTCGTTTCCGTACTCGAAGGGCTGCTCGAGCACGCCTCTGGCGTGGGCGTCGTTGAGCATCGCTGCGGCTTCGTCGTAGCGCAGGCGCGGGAAGGGCGGCTTGATGTTTTCGAGCTTCGCAGTATCGCGGCCGATGGTCCTGAGCTCGGCGGCGCGGCGGGTGAGGACGCGATCGACGATGAAGCTGATGAAATTTTCCGCGAGCATCATGAGGTCGTCGAGGTCAGCGAAGGCCCATTCCGGCTCGACCATCCAGAACTCGGTGAGGTGACGGCGGGTCTTGGATTTTTCCGCGCGGAAGGTGGGGCCGAAGGAATAGACCTTGCCGAGCGCAAGCGCGGTGCTTTCGATGTAGAGTTGGCCGCTCTGCGTGAGGTAAGCTTCGTCGCCGAAGTACTCGACGGGAAACAGGGTGCTGGTGCCTTCGCAGGCGGCGGGGGTGAGGATGGGCGGATCGGTGAGGATGAAGCCGTTGTCGTCGAGGAAGTCGCGAGCGGCTTTGATGATTTCGGCGCGGATGCGCAGGACGGCGGCCTGGCGGGGCGTGCGGATCCAGAGGTGGCGATGCTCCATCAGGAAATCGGGACCATGCTCCTTGAGGGAGATCGGGTAGGGATCGTCTTCGGGGACGCGCTGGAGGACCTGGACGTGTTCGACGTCTAATTCGTAACCGCCGGGCGCACGTTTGTCGGCGCGGACCCTGCCGGTGACGATGACGGAGGATTCCCGGGTGAGGCCTTTGACGGTGTCGAAGACTTCGGGCGGGACGGCGGCTTTGGGGACGATGCCCTGGATGGTCCCAGTGCCGTCGCGAAAGATGGGAAAGAGGAGCTTGCCGCTTTCGCGCAGGTTGTAGAGCCAGCCGTGGAGGGTGACGGACTGGCCTTCGTGGGCGCCGATGCGGGCGATGGTGGAAAGAGGATCTTCTGTCGCAGCAACGGTTGCGTTGGGCTCGGTCATTGGGATTCTTTCGGTTCAGGAACGGCGGCAGGACGCGCCTGATCCATTTTGTCGAGGGCTTTATAAGCGTTTTCGGCGACGGATTCGACGGTTTCGCCGAGGGCGTAGGAGATTTCGAGGACGCCGGCGGGCGTTTGGGGCGCGGCTTTCAGGGCGCCGAGAGCAGCGTCCCAGTCGATCGTGCCCTCGCCAGGCCAGAGGTGCGCGTCCTTGTCGCCGTGGTTGTCATGCAGATGCGAGGAGCGGAGGCGATCGCGCAGGACTTCCAGCGCGGCCGGGACGCCTTCGCCGAGGTGCGCGTGGCCGACATCGAGGCAGACGCCGAGGTCGGTGAAGTGCCCGCTGTTGAGGATCTCAATGAGGTGCGCGGGGGTGGCAACTTCGCCTTCGAGGTTTTCGACGAGCAGGCGGACACCGAGAGGAGCGGCGAAAGCGCGGAGGTGCTCGATGGCGGTGATGGAATGTTCGAGGGCGCGGAGGCCCCAGGTGTCGTCGCGCTCGCCGAGGTGGAGGATGAGGAAGCGGAGGGGGATCTGCTCGGCGGCCTCGAGGGCGCGCTTGATCTCGTCCATGGCGTCGATGCGGCGGGTCTTCTCGGGGTGGATGACGTTGACGGAGGGGGCGCCGCTGCGGCCCATTTCCGTGTCGGGGAACATGGGCGCGTGCATGGAGAAGGGCTCGAGGGTGTTGGAGCGGAACCACTCGGCGAGCTCGCGGACGTGGGAGCGGCTGGTGTAGTCGAAGTGCTGGCGCGCGGCAAAGAGCTCGACGCCCTGGGCGCCGGCGCGGGCGAAGACGTCGAGCAAACCGGGATGCAGGCGGTGGGTAAGCAGGACGTGGGTGGAGAGGACCTTGAGCATACGGGGCTGGTTCTATATTCTCACCTGGGGGTAGCGGGCAGCGTTTAGGGGCTGGCGGTTAGGGGGTTCTGTGAAGTGCTGGCGGTCTGCCTTCTATAAGAAGATGGTTGGGGACCGCAGATCCCTCGGCTCCGCTTGCCCACCACGCGCAGTGCGCGCGGCGGGTCCCAGGTGCGCTCCGCTTGATTGAATAAGCCGGAAGGCTCCCTCGAATCCCGGTTAGGCTTTGGTGTTGTGGAGGCCAGAGCTTCACGGGAAGGAAGGAGCCGTGATGAGGATTATAGGTTGTGATTTTCACCCTGGCAGCCAGCAGGTGG
>DATJSY010000015.1:0-12852 GCA_035503835.1 Acidobacteriaceae bacterium
CGGTCTTCGGACAGTTCGGGAATCGCGGCATCGGCGAGATCGCGCGCGATCAACCGCCGCAGCTCGGTTATTTCCTGAGGACTCGTTCTGTGGTGATGGGCTTTATGTTCCTGCAGGAGTTTCTTCCAGCTCATTGAGCGCGCCTTTCAGGATGATGGTTTTCCCCTTCAGAACAGTCGAGATGAAGTGGTCCTCCTCCGAACGCTTGCGGCGGAATTCTTCGGGGGAAAAGAGCGTGACATTGATTTCGC
The DNA here is from genome assembly GCA_035503835.1 of Acidobacteriaceae bacterium. Taxonomy (GTDB): domain Bacteria; phylum Acidobacteriota; class Terriglobia; order Terriglobales; family Acidobacteriaceae; genus Palsa-343. Next base: position 252 of record DATJSY010000015.1, read on the forward strand.
GCCTGAAGCGCCCTTCGAGCTTCCGCAGCGTCAATACCAGATCGATCTGGCGGAGCTTTCCCACAACCATGAGATCCACATCGCTCGCGGAGTGCTCCCGCCCCCGAGCCATGGAGCCGTAGACGAGCGCCAGTTCGATGCGATCCCCGAAGTCCTTCAGGGTATCGCGCAGCACGGGAATGATGCCCGTCGTCTTTTCGACCAGATCGCGCAACTCCGGGAAGACAGGGGAAGCGGCGTTTGCCCTGAAGTAGGTTCGTCGGCCGTCCTTTCGGCGCTGGAGCAGCCCCGCGTGCGCCAGCGATTCGAGTTCCCGCTGGAGGCTGGAGGGCGTCACCCCGAGGTGTTCGGCCAGTTCGGTTAGGAACCACCAGCGGTCCGGCTCGATCAGAGCTGTGGACAGGACTTCCCCCCGAATGGTGGGGAACAACGCGTCGAGTGCGGCCGATCTACGCATAATGCGTAATTATAAACGCACTTTGCGTACATATACGCACCATTTCCGGTGCATCCAGTGTATTCATTTTTGTCACTACTTTTCGCCACTGGCGCTTACTGGGGCTTGCTGCCGCTTGCTGAGCGCTATTCTCGTAAGTATCTGAACCGGCAGGAGAAATCTCACTTTTTGAGGGGGTTATCGGAGGCTGGCGGAGACCCCGGGGTCAAGATGGGGTATCTGCCGCGGTCGCGAGGGGTCCGGCTGGACCAGCAATAGAATCCGTCAGCGAAGGAACGGCACGCGTAAAGCCGGATAACCGGCTGAAAAGGGGCACGGGAAATCCCCTGAATGTCCGGACGGGCGGAAGCACGGAGCGGAAGCTATGAACTCCGGCTCAACGTTGTTTACTCAACCTTGTTCAACTGAGTCGCCATACCCCCTCGTTAACCCTTGTCGTTTCAATGCGACCTCGTCCAGGCCGGTAACGTGACCCGATACATGAACGCTATCCTTTCGGGTAAGCGCCTGGGCGCCAGATGCAGGCATCAGGCGGGGAGCGGAACTTCGTCCGCGCCAGGTTGCGGGAGGTTCTGGGGCCAGCCACGGGCCGCGAGGTCTGCGCGGAGTTGCTCGATACTGGTGAACCGGAGTGCGGACAGGCCTGCCTGTTCGGCACCGCGGACGTTCTCCGGCTTGTCGTCAAGGAAGAGCGCGTCGGCCGGAGCCACGCTGAGCTGCTCGCAAGTATAGAGATAGATCGCAGGATCGGGTTTGACAATGCCCAGCTCGCAGGACCAGGTGAGCTGTGTGAAGTGACGCAGCCAGGCAAATTCCTGGCGCATGTAGCGCAGGACGTCGGAGACCATGTTGGAGAGAATCGCGGTGGCCATGCCGGCATCCTGGAGAGCGGCGACCCAGGCGAGCATGGGCTCGGACAGGTGGGTCCACAGGAGCACATCGCTCTCGACTAGGGCGGCGAGCTTGTCCGGTGTCAGGCGGATGCCCGCGCGCTCGGCGAATCGCGTCCAATAACCGCGGCCGTCGAAGAGGCCGAGGTCGTAGTCGCGGCGATCGGCCCAGTAGCAGCGGTCGAAGGCCGCGGCATCCAGGCCAGTCAGGGCGAGCAGTTGCCGGTACGCGTCGGGGTCCGGCGTGCACAGGACCTCTCCATAATCGAAAATGACGGAGCGAATGGGCATCAGAGACAGGGTATAGGGTTTGGCGGAGCAGGGTGTAGCGACCTGACATCCGGTAACTACTCGTCGTAGTTGGCCCAGACACGGAAGACAAGTCCGGAAGACGAGAGCTGCATGACCTCGACAGTTCGGGCGGTACGGAAGCTGCTGGAGTACAGGAGTGCCACGGTATCCACGCCCCAGAACACGTCGCCAGGATCGAAGCGGAAGTCCGGGTATTTTTCTAGGCCGCCCCGGAAGTAGCCGCGGAGGGCGGTTTTGCCCTGGACCGTGCTGTTGCCCAGTCGCTGCAGCGCAACTGGAGAGATAAGCGTGACATCAGCGGAGTAGTGCGAGAGGATTCGCTCCAGATCGTGACTGTTCCAGGCATCGATCCACTCATGAGCGAAGGAATGAACGAAGCTGGACTGGAGCGGGAAGGCAACAGTTTCCATGACCCAATCTACACCGGGCCGCAAGCCGGGACGATGTTCGCGATGTGAAAAGATGGGGGCGTGAAATTTTCGGCGAGGACGGCGTGGGATTTGCGGGAGACGCGGTTGGCGCGGGCGCTGCGCGAGCGACGTGCCTCGGGCAGGCCGCTCATCAATCTGACCGCCTCAAATCCCACGCAGTGCGGCTTCCGCTACGACCAGGCGGCGATTCTTGCGGCGCTGAGCGACCCGCGGTCAATGACGTACGATCCCGAACCGCGCGGGATGCGCAGCGCGCGCGAGGCGGTCTGCCGTTACTATGGGCAGCATCGCAGACCCGTTGCGCCTGAGCAGATCTTCCTCACCACCAGCACCAGCGAGGCGTATAGCTGGGTCTTTCGGCTGCTGTGCGATGCCGGGGACGAGGTGCTGATCGCGCAGCCCAGCTACCCCCTGTTCGATTTTCTCGCGCAGATCGAGGACGTGCGGCTGGTGCCATATCCGCTGCTGTACCACGACGGCTGGCAAATCGATCCTGAGGGATTGCGCGCGCGCGTGACGGAGCGGACGCGAGCCATTGCAGTGGTGCATCCCAACAATCCCACGGGACACTGGACCCGCGAGCGCCGGGAGCTGGAGCGGATCTGTGAGGAGCACGGGCTGGCGCTGATCGTGGATGAGGTGTTCCTGGACTCCTGGATGGAGGGCGAACGCGGTGAAAGTTTTGCCACGGGTGGTCATCCGGCGTTGACCTTCGTGTTGAGCGGAATCAGCAAAATTGGGGCTTTGCCGCAGATGAAGGCCGCGTGGATTGCGGTGTTCGGGCCGGAGCGAGCGATCGCGCAGGCTCTGGATCGCCTGGAAGTTGTGGCCGATACGTTTCTCTCCATGAATACTCCTGTGCAGTGCGCGCTGCCCGCGTGGCTGGAGGGCGCGAACTCGATGCAGGAGCAGATTCGTGCGCGGACGGCGGCGAATTTGCGCGCGCTCGATGCGGCGATCGCGGCGCATCCGGCGATATCGCGGCTGAAGGTGGAGGCGGGGTGGTATGTGGTGGTGCGGGTCCCGGCGCTGAGCAGCGATGAGGATCTGGTGGTGCGGCTGGTGGAGCACGGGGTGAGCGTCCATCCGGGGTACTTTTTCGGCTTCAGCGGCGATGGCTGGCTGGTAGTGAGCCTGCTGCCGATCGAACAGGAGTTTCGGCGCGGGGTGGAGATGGTGGGCGAGGTGTTGGGTCCGGTTTAAGGTGGGGTCTGCTGTCAGAGATCAGTGATCAGAGACCAGCGACCTCGGGGACGGGGAGCGAATCTGCACCTCAGCCACCACTCGGAATCCTTATCGGCCGCCGGGCGACCGATTTCCGTCGCGTCCGGAGCGCCAGCGTAAAGACAACCTGCGGCTCGGGTGGTGCTTCGACTCCGCGCCTGGAGATTTTGTGCACCGCAGGACTGCGAACATGCGTCGCAACCGACTGTTGATCAAAGGTGTTTGAGGTAGTCGAGCATTTCGGGGTCGGTCCAGTCGATGGGGCCGACGACTTTGCGGCGGATAATGCCTTTGCGGTCGATGATGTAGCTTTCGGGCGGACGATAGGTCCCAAAGGCGTCGCTGGCGTGATTGGTGATGTCGTTGATGGTGACGATGCCGCTCAGGTTGTTGTCGACGAGATATTGGCGGTAGGAGGGTTCGTCGGTGTCGAAAGCGACGGCGAGGACGACCACGTTCGGCATGTCCTTCTGGAGCTGAACGAGGGAAGGAAATTCCTCCAGGCAGGGAGCGCACCAGCTGGCCCAGAAATTGAGAACAACGATCCTGCCGTGGTACTGGTTCAGGCTGACCGTTTGCGTTCCGTCATGGACGACGAAGCCGGGCGCGCGATCGCCGATAGAGCCGGGATGGGGTGTGCGATTGCACGAGCAGAGCGCGAGGCAGCAGGCGACAGGGAGCAGGGAGCAGAGCGCGCGGGCGAAGAACCGGCGGCCAGGGCAGCGGCGCAGAGGCGCTGTCTGGGCGGTCGGGACGGAGGAGCTGCGGCTGAGCACGTTTCTATAATAGTAGGGAGCCCGACCCGTGGACGCCCGATCGCCCCTGCATCTCTCCGTAATTATCCCCGCCCGTAACGAGGAAGACTGCGTCGGCGACTGCCTGTGGTCCCTGCTGCGACAGCGGGAGCAGGGGTGGGAACTGGGCTCCGACTGGGAAATCCTGCTGGTGAACGACGGCTCGACCGACGGGACGCGGACCATTGCGGAGAGCTTTGCCGGAGTGAGGGTGGTGGACGCCGGCCCTCCCCCGCGGGACTGGACCGGCAAGGCCAACGCAGCCTGGACGGGTGCGCAGGTATCGCGCGGGGAGTGGCTGTTGTTTACCGACGCGGACACTGTGCACGAGCCGGGGTCGGCACAGCGCGCCATCGCCGAAGCGGAACGGCACGGCGTGGGGATGCTGTCGTATTCGCCGCGGCAGCTGGTGAAGGGGCTGGCGCAGCGTGCGCTGATGCCGCTGATCTATGGAGACCTGGCAGCGACCTATTCGCCGGCGAAGGTGAATGATCCGGGAAGCTACGTGGCGGCGGCGAACGGTCAGTTCCTGCTGGTGCGACGGGACGCGTACGAGAGGATCGGCGGGCATGCCGCAGTGAAGGGCGCGATTCTGGAGGATGTGGAGCTGGCGAGGATTGCCAAGCATCGGCGCCTCGGCCTGCGCTTCCGCTACGCGCCCGAGCAGGTGTCAGCGCGGATGTACCGGAGCTTCAGCGCGATGTGGCAGGGCTGGACGAAGAATCTGGCGCTCCTGTTTGGGAACGCGCCGGCGCTGGCAGGGATGCGGCTGCTGCAACTGGCGGTGCTGGCGGTGCTTCCGCTGCTGATGTGGTTTTTCGCGACCAGCGATCTGATCTATCGGAGCGATCCGGGCAGGGCGCTCTATCGGGAAATGGGCGTCGCGGCACTGGGGATTGTGTGGCTGCGGGCGCTGTGGGGCTTCTATCGCCGCGTGGCCCGGTCGAATTTCGGCTTCCGCGACTATGTGTGGGCGCCGCTGGGCGTTCCGCTGTACGCGGCGATGCTGTGGCAGAGCTGGTTTCGGGGGAAGTTGCTGCGCAGGGTAGAGTGGAAGGGCAGAGTAGTGGCGGTTCGGGAATAGGGTGCAGATGATCCTGCTGACGAGGAAGGCGGAGTTTTCGGCGTCTCACTACTACTGGAATCCGGCGTGGAGTCCGGAGGAAAATGCGCGCGTCTTCGGAAAATGCGCGAATCGTAACGGGCACGGGCACAATTACACGCTGGAAGTGACGGTGGCGGGCGAGCCCGATCCTGTAACCGGGTTTGTGGTGGACCTGAAGCGGCTGAAGGATACGATCGAGCAGGAAGTGCTGGCGGCTTACGACCACCGGCACCTGAACCTGGAGGTTCCGGAATTCCGGGCAGCGATTCCAACGACGGAGAACATCGCGGCGGCCATCTGGCGCCGGCTCGAAGGGAAAATCGAAGGGGCGAAGCTGCATCGGGTGCGGGTGTACGAGATGCCGGATTTGTTCGCGGAGTACAGAGGCGAGTAGCCGAGCCCACCCTGTCGCAACAGCAGCGACAGGAGCGGGGCACCCGGCACCCAGGTGATTGCCGGAGAGAGAACGGAATGAGAGCCTATTTCGGGCGAAGGTATCGGCTGAGCGCGTCGCATCGGCTGCACGCGCCGTCGCTTACCGATGGGCAAAATCGCGAGGTCTACGGCAAGTGCGCCAATCCTCACGGCCACGGGCATAATTACACCGTGGAAGTGCTGGTGGGCGGCGACATCGATCAGGCCACGGGAATGGTGTGCGATCTGGCGGAGCTGGATGGCTGCGTCGCGCGCGAAGTGCTGGAACCCTTCGACCATCAAAACCTGAATACGCTCGATGCTTTTCGGAATCGCGTGCCCACCACGGAGAATCTGTGTATTGAGATTGAAAAGCGCCTCCGCGAAGCCCTGCGCGGCGATCTGAGCCTGAAAGTGCGCGTGGAAGAGACGGGGAAGAATTTCTTTGAGACACTTTGAGGACTGGCCGACCAGGCGACCGCGCCCTGCGCGTCCCGCCCTGCGGGGCGGGGCAGTGTGAGGCTGACGAGGGGCAGTCGGGAGGGGAGCTTCGATGGCAAGAGCAACGCTGAAGACGACGGAGATGCCGAATCGGGAGACGTTGGACTCGGCGATCGTCGGGAGGACCGGCCTCGAAGGCGTCCCCACGCAGGATATCTACCGGGAGATCCTCCGCCGCTACGACGCTGACCCCACGCGGGACGGCCTGGAGCGCACGCCGGAGAGGATGGAGAAGGCTATCGAGTTCCTGACCAAGGGGTACAGTCAGGACGCAGGCGCCATTCTGCAGGCGGCGATGTTCGACGTGGCCTACGACGAGATGGTCATTGTCAAGGACATCGAGATGTACTCGCTCTGCGAGCATCATATGTTGCCCTTCTTCGGCAAGGTGCATATCGCCTATATTCCGGACGGCAAGGTGATCGGGCTGAGCAAAATGCCGCGCCTGGTGGAGGTGTTTGCGCGCCGATTGCAGGTGCAGGAGCGGCTCACGCGGCAAATCGCCGAGGCCATCCAGGAGGCGATTCACCCGCAGGGCGTGGGGGTGGTGGTGGAGGCGCGCCACCTGTGCATGATGATGCGCGGCGTGGAAAAGCAGAACTCGTCGACCGTTACCTCGGCGATGCTGGGCGTCTTCCAGAAGCAGAACACGCGCAATGAATTCCTGTCGCTGATTCGGGAGCGGGCGGCGTCGCAACTGTGAGGGGCGACGATATTTTTCATGGCGAATGGCAAGTGTCGGGGATACACTGCCGAGAATGATTCGGCCAATATTTCTTTCCGTCCTGATTCTCGCAGCGGCTTCGGTGGTGGTAGCTGCGCAGGCATCCGATTCGACCTCCGCTCCGAGGGCGGACTTTGCACTTCGTTAGCCCGGCGGAGCATTTGCTGCTGTCTTGAGAACGGTTATCGTTACAGGAGTGAACGGGCTCCTGATCATCGACAAACCTGGTGGGATGACCTCGCATGATGTGGTGGCGCGAGTGCGCCGCGCGACGGGTGAGCAGTCCGTCGGGCATCTGGGGACGCTGGATCCGATGGCGACGGGCGTGCTTCCGCTGCTGCTGGGAAAATACACGCGCCTCGCGCAGTTTCTGAACACGAGCGAGAAGAGCTACACCGGCACAATCCGCTTCGGCTTCGCCACGGATACTTACGACGCCGACGGGGCTGCTGCCGGCGGCGCCCCTGTCCATTTTGGCCTGGAAGAAGTCAGGTCTGAGGCGGCGCGATATCTGGGCGACATCGAGCAAATGCCGCCGCCGTATTCCGCGAAGAAAGCCGCGGGCAAGCCCGCGTATAAGCTGGCGCGGGAAGGCAAGACGCCAGAACTGAAGCCCGCGCGGATTCGCGTCGACGCCTTTACCATTGAGAGCGTGGACGGCGACACAGCGCGCTTCGCCATGCGGATTTCCGCGGGCGGCTATGTGCGCTCGATCGCGCATGAGATGGGGCAGCGGCTGGGCTGCGGAGCGCATCTGGCCAGCCTGCGCAGGACGGCCGCCGGGCCGTTCACGCTGGACGATGCGCTGACGCTCGAGGAGGTCGAGCGCCTGGGGACTGGCGATCCAGGCGGAGGCGCTTCGCGCGTCTTTCTCAGGCCAGAGGCAGGTTCCAATGGTACACCCAGCCAGCTGGAAGCGCGCATGCTGCATCCACGCACGCTGCTGCCGGAAATGCCGGCGGTGACGGCAGACGACGCGACATTGGGGCGCCTGCGTAACGGCATGCAGGTCAATCTGCCGGAATACTCAGGCGCAGCACGCGTGAAGATTTTCGCCGGGCAACGAGAGCTGGCCGCCATCGGCAAGCGCGTGGCGGGAACCCTCTTTCAGCCCGTCGTCGTGCTGCTCTGAGTGCCGGCCGCAGGGGCGACCCCCTTCGCCGGGACGGTTCAGGCTGGGATTTGCGACTCGCTCAAGCCAGGTTGTGGGGCACCCGGGGGAATTCACCGCCTGTGCAGCAGGGGCCTCAGCACCGGCACAAAGTTATGGGCCAAAATCTCCGCCCCTGTGGCGGTGGGGTGGATGCCGTCGGATTGAATGGCGTTCGGCACCTCATACACGGTTTGATAGATGTCGGCGATTACCGGGATGTGATAACGAGCGGCGACGAGGGGAAAGGTCGCATTGAATTGCCGAATGTAATCGGGGCCGTAATTGGGCGGCAGCGTGATGCCGAGCAGAACTACCTTGCTGCCCGCCTGCAGCAGCGTGGAAACAATGGTGTCCAGATTCCGCCGCGTGTCCGCGATGGGGATGCCGCGCAGGCCGTCGTTGCCGCCAAATTCCACCAGCACGACAGCGGGATGCAGCCGCAGCACGTCTTTCAGCCGGCTTACTCCGTCTTTGGTAGTGTTGCCGCTGATGCCGGAATTCACCACGCGGTAATGATAGCCAAGCCCATCCAGGTCCGATTGCAGATCGTCCGGGTACGCCTTGCCCGGAGCGACGCCGTAACCCGCCGTGATACTGTCGCCGAAGCAGTCGATCACGGGACGCGGATGGTGCGTACGAGCGTGAAGACTGAAAGGGAGAAGTGAAAGCGCAAGAAGCGTGGCGACAGCGGTCGCAAGTCGTCCGGACACAGCATTAGTCTAGCAATGGAAGAACCGGGAGCTTCGATGATCGAGGTGCGGGGGCTGAAGAAGTCCATACGGAACGGCGCGCGGACCGTGGAGATTCTGCGCGGCATCGACCTGACCATCCCGAAGGGGCAGTTTGCCGCCATCATGGGCGCCAGCGGCAGCGGCAAGAGCACGCTGCTGGGGCTGCTGGCCGGGCTGGATTCGCCCACCGAGGGCGAGGTCATTCTGGATGGCGTTTCGATCGGGCGACTCGAAGAAGACAGGCTGGCGGAAGTGCGCGGACGCCGGATCGGCTTCGTCTTTCAGTCCTACCAGTTGATCCCCACGCTGACGGCGCTCGAAAACGTAATGCTGCCGTATGAGCTGAATGCGCCCGGCGACGCACGCGGGCGCGCTGAGGCCTTGCTGGAGACGGTGGGGCTGAGGGACCGGCTCCATCATTATCCGGTGCAGCTTTCCGGCGGCGAGCAGCAGCGCGTGGCGCTGGCGCGAGCCTTTGTCCTCGAACCGCCTGTCGTGCTGGCCGATGAGCCGACGGGGAATCTGGACTCACAGAACGGCCAGCACGTCCTCGAACTGCTGATGGAGCGCCGGCGTGAGTCGGGCACCACACTGGTGCTGGTCACGCATGATGCGCAGATCGCGGAGCGGGCGGACCGGAGGATTCATCTGCGGGACGGGCTGATCGTGGCTGATGATGCTGGCCAGATGGGCGAACACGCCTGCGGCGCCGATCCCGTACGCAACGATGGTGCAGTGGTGGAAGGTTCGAACTGAATGGCTGGCGGGGCGAAACATAAACCGGCGCTTCCCTGGTCCACGGCCGCACGCATCGCGTGGCGGGAGCTGCGCGCGGGCAAGGCGAAGTTCCTTTTCGTTCTGCTGTCCGTCGCGGTGGGCGTCGCCGCGCTGACGGGGGTGCGCGGCTTCAGCGAGTCATTCTCGCGGGCACTGCTGGAGCAGGCACGGAGCATCCTGGCCGCCGACGTCTCGGCGCGCATGTTCCGGCAGCCGACACCGCAGGAGTCGCAGCAGTTGCAGGCACTCGGGGCCCAGGGCGTGCGCGAGACCGTCACCACCGAGATGCTGTCCATGGCCATGGTGAAGGGCGATCCCATCCCGCTGCTGGTCTCGCTGAAGGCGGTGAATCCCGACAAGTACCCGTTCTACGGCGCCGTGGTCCTGTCCCGGCACGCGGGCGGCGCGGCGCAGAGCGGCGGCCCGAGTCTGCGCGACGCGCTCACCAATCAAACAGCGGTTGTGGATGACAACCTGCTGGTGCGCCTGCGCGCGAAGGTGGGCGACGAACTGAAGGTCGGCGACCAATGGTTTCGGATTGCTGCAGTAATCGAAAAAGAGCCGGACCGGCTGACCGCCGGCGTGGGGTTGGGCCCGCGCGTGATGATCACGCGCCAGGCGCTGGAGGCGACCGGCTTGGTCGAGCCGGGCAGCCGCGCGACGGAGCGGTATCTGTTCGCGATTGCAGACAAACAAGCCGTGGATCAGCTGAAGTCCGAGGTGGAGAAGATTCTGCCCGATGCGCAGGTAACAGACTTTCGCGAGGCGAGTCCGGAACTGACGCGCGGCCTGGACCACGCCACCGGGCTGTTGAGCCTCATCTGTCTGGTGGCCATGGTGCTCGGCGCCATCGGCGTAGCCATGGCCATGCGCGCGCATCTGCAGCAGCGCATCGAGATTCTGGCAATCATGAAGTCGATCGGCGCGCGGTCGGCGGACATTCTGCGGATCTATCTGTTGCAGACGCTGTTTTTGGGCGTAGCCGGAGCGCTCGTCGGCATCGGGCTGGGAGTGGGCGTCGAATATTTACTGCCCGTGGTACTGGGCAAGCTGTTGCCGCTCCGGCCGGCCATCCGGCTGCCGCTCGATCCGGTGCTGGCTGCGCTGGGTACGGGCGTTCTGACCACGGTGCTGTTCTGCCTGCCTCCGCTGCTCGATGTGCGCAGGGTTCGGCCGATTCTCGTACTGCGCAGGACCGTGGAGAGCGGTAATGGCGGCGGCTGGCGCGGATGGCTGCGCGAGCAGAAGCTGCAGATTGCGTCGATTGTGGTGATTCTGGCTGGTCTGGGGGGCATCGCAACGGGGCTGGCGGATTCCGCCGTGGTGGGCAAGTGGTTTGCCATCTGCCTGGCTGGTGCGCTGGCTGTTCTGCTCGGCCTGTCAGCGGCGGTGCTGCGCGGGCTGCGCGCGTTTCTGTCGCGCACGCGATTACATTTGCATTCCGCGCTGCGCCACGGCCTGGCGAATCTCTACCGGCCCGGCAATCAGTCGGCCGCTGTGCTGGCGGCGCTGGGCGCCGGCGTAATGCTCATCCTCAGCGTCTTCCTTATGCAGCGCTCGGTGATCGCTTCGCTGCAGGAGGACGTGAAGCCGGAAACGCCGAATGTCTTTCTCATCGACATGAGCACGGACGAGCTGCCGGGAATTCGCGCGCTCCTGAAGAAGCAGTCCGGTGTGGCGCAGGGGCTGGAAACGATCCCCGTCGTCGCGGCGCGCGTGGAGTCGATCGACGGCACGCCTGTGGATCAGCTGAAGCTGAAGAATTATCCGAAACGCCTGTTGCGCTCGGCGGATCTCTCGTGGTCGGGAACCGTTCCGGCAGGCACGAAGGTCGCAGAAGGGAAGTGGTGGACCAGCGGAAGTCAGGAAGCCGACCTGGCAGTGGTCGACGGGGTAGCCGAGCGCCTGCATCTGAAGATTGGCACGCCGCTGACCTTCGTTGACGGGCAGAGGAGCATCACGGTCAAAGTGGCGGCGATCTACAAAGTCACCGGCGAACATGCCTTCGCGCGGAGCGAGTTCGTCATGCCGGAGGCGCTGCTCGCCGGCCAGCCGGTCGTCTGGTACGGTGACATCCACGCCCGGCCGGATTCGATTCCGGACATCGAGCGCGCCCTCTTCGCGGCGTATCCTACCGTCACCGTTATCAACATCGCCGATATCGTGGAGACCATCCAGGGCGTGGTCAATCAGATCACGCTGGTCATCCGTTTTCTTGCGACCTTTTCCATTCTGGCCGGGCTGATCATCCTGGCCTCCAGCGTGGCCGGCACGCGCTTTCGCCGCATCCGCGAGGTCGTGGTGCTGAAGACTCTCGGTGCGACGCGGCGGCGCATCGCGGCGGTCTTCAGCGTGGAGTTCACCGTGCTGGGGCTGCTGGCCGGTGCGGTCGGTGTGGTGTTTGCCAACCTGCTTACGCGCATTCTGCTGCACCGCATGGACGTGACCTTCCACCACGACCTGCCGGGCTCGCTGGCCGCCGTGGCGGCAACCGCCGTGCTCGCCGTTGCGACAGGGTGGATTGCCAGTTGGCGGGTTCTGGGGCAGAAGCCCCTGGAGGTGCTGCGAGAGGAGTGAGCGGAACGGCCGGATAAATGATAATCAATCGACCGATTGGGAGTCGCCCGTGTGCCTGAGTCGCCACCCGAACCCCTGTGCGCTCGACCAGGGACTGGAAAGCCTGCGCCTCAGGGCTGAGAGAGGGCTCCGGTTGTACATCTACCCGGGCCAGTTGGTCCCCAATCCAAATCTCTTCCGCGTCGGATAGACGGGATAAGACCGATCGGCGTCCGCATGACGTCTCTTTGCCAGTCGGCTGCGGCGTTAATCACAGATTGAGGCTGATTCTGCCGGTGCGTCATCGTAGCCCCTCCCCTATTTCATTCCGCTGACACTTTTCGGGCACTCAGTAGTTAACTTATCCAGCATCGGCATCACTTAACTCACGGCCTCGTCAGCAGAATCTGTGGGTAGTTTCCGGTTCTGGAAGTCGTGCAAGCGTGTGATACATGGCGATTTGCATCGCGTTGCAGGTGCGAAAACCGTAGGAACGTCTGGTAATCACTCGTAGTTTGTTGTTCAGACCCTC
>DATJSY010000016.1:0-3436 GCA_035503835.1 Acidobacteriaceae bacterium
GCTGGGTACGGACGACTGTTTCCCAGAAGGTAACCCCGATGTCAAATCGGTAACTAGAGTTAAGCTGTCTGGAATCAATCCAGCGGTGAGAATGCCACCCCAGGGGGGTACCCCCCTCTCTGGGAATTGCACCTCTGCCGCGGCAATTCCTATACCAGCTTCATCGCCACCGGATCCCACGCGACCACCGCGCCGCGGTCGTAGCTCAGGTTGCTCAGCAGCGCCGCGCCCGCCGCGCGATACCCAAACACGGCGTCCTCGATGACCGGCTGCCGCGTCCGCACCGCGTGGAAGAAGTTCCGCAAATGGTCGTAGCTGTCGCTGTATCCCGGCGGCGTCACGTACTTCTCCACCCCCGCGGGCGGCGGACCCGAGGGATGCGGCTCCGGATACTTCTTCTGGTACGCTGCCAGAATCTCCTGCTGCATGGCACTGGCGAAGCTGCCAATCGACAGCCCCGGCGCCTTCTCGCGCGGCACCCGGTTCAGCGTCAGCCCATCCCATCCGATATCGATCGTGCCCTCTGACCCGGTGAACGTCAGCCCCTCGTTCTCCTCGCCGCCGCAGACGAAGTTCACCCGCAGCGCCAGGTTGAAGCCTTCGGGATAGTCGAAGAGGCCGAGCATCACGTCCGGCACGTTGCGCCCGTCCTTCCAGAAGCGCAGCCCCCCGGTGGCCATGGCGCGCGTCGGCCCTTTCGCTCCGGTGATGAAGTGCGCGCCGCTGAAGAGGTGCACGAACAGGTCGCCGGCCACGCCGCTGCCGTACGCCTTCCACTTCCGCCACTGGAAGAACTGCTCGGCGTTGAAGGGAATCTGCGGCGCCGTGCCCAGGAACCGCTCCCAGTCGCACGTCGCGGGCGACGCGTCCGGAGGAACGGTGTAGTCCCATGCGCCAATGGCCGAGTTGCGGTCCCAGTGCGCCGCGATCATGTTCAGTTGCCCGATGGCGCCCGCCGCCAGCAGCTCCTTCGCCTTGATGTACAGGATGTTGCTCACCCGCTGGCTGCCGATCTGCAGAATCCGCCCCGTCTCCCGCGACGCTGCGATCATCTCCGGCCCGTCCGAGTAGAGATGGATCATCGGCTTCTCGCAGTACACGTCCTTGCCCGCGCGCATCGCGTCGATGGAGGCCTGCTTGTGCCAGTGATCCGGCGTGCCCACGATCACCGCATCGATATCTTTCCGCTCCAGAATCTCCCGGTAGTCGCGGGTCGTCTGGATGTCCTCTCCCCACAGCTCCTTCGCGTGCGTCAGCCGCCCGTCGTAGCAGTCGGCCGCGGCCACCACCTTCACTCCCGGAACCTGCGCCGCCGTCGCCGTGTCGTACTGCCCCTGCCCGCCCGCGCCGATCAGCGCAATCTGAATGTGGTCGTTCGCGCCGACTGGCTTCTGCGCCTCGTCCTGCGCCGGGCGCAGCAGAATCCCCTCCCCGCTCGGCTGCGCCATTGCCGCACTGCTGATCCCCGCGCCAGCCAATGCGCCCACCGTCCCCGTCCCCGCCACCTTCAGAAAGCTCCGCCGATTCACGCTTCTTCTCCCTCAGTTCCGGATTCTCCCAACCCTGCCACCATAATCCTCTCCGCACAGATTTGCTTCTCTTGATTCCTGCACCACCCATGCAGCAGCGTCCCTCGCTACAATCCCCTCCTATGCTTCGCGCACGTCTCCCGCTCATCGCCCTCACCGCTCTCGCCCTCACCCTCCCCCATCCCGCGCACTCCCAAACTGCCCTCCGCGCCCGGATCGCCCGCATTGCCGCCCAGGCCCATGGACGCGTCGGCGTCGCCTGCTCGCTTCCCGGCACCGATCTCAACTGCGACCTCGACGCCACTGAGCCGCTGCCGATGCAGTCCGTCTACAAGCTGCCGATTTCCATGACCGTCCTTCACCTGCTCGAGACCGGCCGCTTCACCCTGGACCAGCCCATCCATTTCGTTCCGTCCCAAATCGCCGCCCCTGGCGTCTACAGCCCGCTGCGCGACGCGCACCCCCGCGGCGCCATCGACGACCCGCTCTCCGATCTGATCCGCCGCGCCGTTATCGAAAGCGACAACGCCGCCTCCGACGAGCTCCTGCACCTCATCGGCGGCCCGTCGGTCGCCAACGCTTACATTCGCTCCCTCGGCATCTCCGGCATCAGCATCCGCGACACCGAGGCCGCCGAGAACCGCGACGAGCGCCTTGAGAACCGCAACGTCGCCGAGCCGCGCGCCATGGTCGCCCTGCTCCGCCGCCTCGCCGACCGTTCCCCGCTCACCCCCGAGCACACCCAGCTCCTGCTCGGCTGGATGGAGTCCTCCCACACCGGCGACCATCGCATCATGCCCCTGCTCCCGCCCGGCACCGTCGTCGCCGGCAAGACCGGGACCTCTGGCGTCGACCGCACCTTTCTGAACGCGACCAACGACGTCGGCCTCATCACCGTCCCCGACGGACGCCGCGTCGCCCTGGCCGTCCTGGTCGCCGACTCGACCGCGCCCGAAGCCGTCCGGGAACACGTCATCGCCGAGGTCGCCCGCGCCGTCTACGACGCCGCAACTGCGCAGCCGCCGCATACCGGGCGCTGACGATCCGCCAGCTGTTTTTCAGGATTGCGGCTATTCCTGCTTGAGCCGCTCGATGAGTTTGAGAGGATGAATCGGCTTCGCGATCAGTTCGAATTCATAGCCCCTGCGCTGTCCCTCCAGCAGGATCTCCGAAATGCCTGCCTGCCCTGAAAAGAGCAGGATCGTGAGGCGCGGGTCTTTCTGGCGCAGCGTGATGGCCAGCTCCACTCCATTCATCCGCGGCATCAGCACGTCCGACAGCAGACAGTCCGGCCTGAACCGGCTCGCAATCTCCAGAGCTTGCCATCCGTCGTAAGCGGCGACCGCTTCAAAACCCGCGTTCGTCAGAATTTCGGCCATGGTGTCGGCGATGAGCCTCTGATCGTCGACCACCAGGACCCTCGCCCGGCGCGGCGCCTGGTCCAAACCGTTCTCTGCTGGCTCGGCCAGTAGGGGAGGAATCTTCTCCGAGTCATCTACCGCTAGAACGGATCTCGATCTCAGTTGCAGGAGCATTCAGCCCTCCGTCGGCGCTTTCATCCGTTCCCCGCGGCAGCTCTTCCTGGATGGGCAAGAGGCAAAAAAATGGTCACCGTCGTTCCGGAGTGGTGCGGAGTCGTACCGCTCGCAATCGAGATCTTCCCGCCGCGCCGGTCCACCAGCTCCCGGGCGACCCAAAGTCCGATTCCCGTCCCCAGATTTCCCTTGGTCGTGAAAAAGGGTTCGAAGATTCGGCTCAGATGGGCTGCCTCGATCCCGTGGCCGCTGTCCTGAATCGCAATCTGGATCCCGTCCTGCGAGCCGTTCAGAACTTTGTGCGTGGAAACGCTGAGCACCCCGCCTTCCCGCATCGCATCGATCGCATTGGCGATCACGTTCGAAAAAATC
>DATJSY010000017.1:0-39017 GCA_035503835.1 Acidobacteriaceae bacterium
GCTTCTCCTTCAAGGCACCGCAACGAATCACGCACTTTCAGCGCCTCGTCAACTGCGGACCGGCCATCGATGCCTTTGCTGAGATGCTCGAGCCGGTGGCCAGAGCCGGCCGGCTGGGCGTCGCACTCTTTCAGCTTCCGCCGAATATGCGCATCGCTGCCGAGCGCGTCGCAGAGTTCCTGCGCAAATTGAAGCCTCTGAAGCTGAGGATCGCCTTCGAATTCCGCCATCCCTCGTGGTTCGACCCCCTGACGTATCGCATGCTGGAGCAGCATGGTGCGGCGTTGTGCGTGGCGGAAAGCGATGAGCTGGAAACGCCTGATGTGGCGACCGCGCCATTCTCCTATTACCGCTTTCGCAGGACCGACTATGCGACGGAACGGCTGGCTGAAATTCGAGAGCGTCTGGTCGAGCGTACCCGGCAGGGCGACGTCTTCGCCTACTTCAAGCATGAGGACGAGCCCACCGGCGCGCTGCGTGCCGCGTCAGTGCTCGATGCGCTGAGGAAGGGCGCGCAATGAGCGGAATGGTGGCCCGGGCCCAGCGCGCCGAGTGGATGACAGAGTTCATCCCGCGGCGCTGGCTGCGCAACGCGCACCTGCAGACCCTGGCAGGGAACTTCCTGCCGCGCGGTCTCACCTTGCCCGAACCCGAGCCGTTGCTGGTGGAGGTTGAGGGTCCGGTGGCCGGCTACGGCCCCAGCCGCGTGCTCTGCCACTGCCACTGGCAGCAGCCCGAGGTGCGCCGCCAGCGGCTGACCGTAGTGCTGGTGCACGGCCTCGAAGGCTCATCGAGCTCGAAGTACATCGTCGGCAACACGGCGCGTGCGCTGGCCGCCGGCTGCAACGTGGTGCGCATGAACATGCGCTCCTGCGGCGGAACCGACGACCTGTCGCCGACGATCTATCACTCCGGGCGATCCGGCGACGTAGCCAGCGTGATTGAGGCCCTCGTCGAGAAGCAGCAGGTGGAAGCGATCGCGCTGGTTGGCTACTCGATGGGCGGGAATCTCGTGCTGAAGCTGGCCGGCGAGCTGGGCGATCGGGTACCGGCGCAGTTGAAGGCGGTCGTCGGGGTTTCGCCCCTGATGGATCTGGCGGCTTCGTCGGCCGCGCTGCACCAGCCTATCAACCGCCTCTACGAGTGGCACTTCCTGCGCTCGATGCTGGCGAGGGTGCGGCGCCGCATGTCTGTGTATCCGGCGATTTACGCCGGCGCAGCAGTGGAGCGGATTCACTCCATGCGCGACTTCGACCAGGAGATCGTGGCACGCTACGGAGACTTCCGGGACGCGGACGACTATTACTATTCCGTGGCCAGCTCGCAATATGCAGGCGCGCTGCGCATACCCACGCTGATCGTCCACGCGCTCGACGATCCGTTCATTCGCATGCTGCCGCAAACGCGCGAGGCGCTTCTCGCCAATCCCCGTGTCACGCTCGTGGAGACGCAGCATGGCGGACATTGCGCATTTCTGGCGTCCGCCGTGGACGGCGATGGCCACTGGGCGGAGAAGACACTTTCAGGATTTCTGCGCGGCCTGGGGACGGAATCTCTCTGATCCCGGAGCGCGCCCAGGCGCGGGTAGAATTCTCATCGCGGAGTGCCCCGCAGGCCTGGCTAAAATGAAGTTTGCCGCAAAGCTGGGGCGAGTAGCTCAATCGGATAGAGCACCGGCCTTCTAAGCCGGGGGTTGTGGGTTCGATTCCCGCCTCGCCCACCATGTAGAATCAACTGATTACATGACATTTTGAGATGTTTGCACTTCCTGCTGTGGGTGATTTTGTGGGGACCCCTCGGGGGTCCTTACCGGCGAGATCGCCGCATCAAGCGAAGAGACCGCCGCCCTTTTCGCTTCGTTCCGGACGTGCGAGTAATGCTCCAGCATTCGCTTCGACATGTGGCCTGTGAGTGCCATCAGCGTCGAGTCGGCAACCTGCGCCTCCGCCAGTTGGCTGCAAAACGTGTGCCTCAAATCATGCAGTCTGCACGTCACACCGGCCTTCGATCGGCATGCCGTCCATGCGACCTTCCAGCTGCCTATAGGCTTCTCCGGATCCTGATTCCAAACCTTCACGGCGCCGGTCTTATATCCTTCTTCGCCGTCGAGCCCATACCGCTCGGTCGGGAAAATGTAGTGCTCTGGGAGCGGATTATCGAACCGCGCGCGCCATTCCTGCAGCGTCCTGAAAGCTGTTTCGTTCAAGGGAATGAGCCGGCCTTCGCTGCCCTTTGTCTTGGCTCTCCCAACCGTCACCGTGCGGCCAAGGAAGTCCACTTGGCGCCAGCGCATCGTGCGCAGCTCACTGACGCGCATACCGGTGTGGCGCAGGAGCATGATCGCGACAGGCAGGGACAGGCTGCGGCTCTTCTTCGCCTGCGTCTCAATCCGGTGGAGCTCGTCCGGCGTCAGCGCGCGACCGATCTCCGAAGGTTCGCGCAGCATCCGCACCTTGCCTTCGATGAATGCCCAGCGGCCGTGCTCTCGGAGGATCTGCCTCAGCGCGCTGATCTCCATATTGATCGTCCGCGGCGCGGCGCCATCCTTGAGCCGTTTGCGCTGGTATGTCGCGACATCGGCTGCCTGGATGTCATTGACGAACATCTTCCCGAAGAACGGCGTCAGGCGCTTAAGCTTCAGTTCTGCGATCTCCCGTGTGCTCGCCGTCCAGTGCGGATTGCCTTCCCGCCATTCCTTTGCCGTGCGGTCGAACAGCAGCGGCCGCTTCACTTCTGACAGGCCGCCGGCGCCGAGCTCCAGCTCGCGTCGTCTGGCGCGTTCTTTGCGCTCCGCGATCTCTCGATTCGAGGTGCTGGCGCTCTCGCGGATCCGCGCGCCCAGGAACTGAAACTCGTACCAGAACTTGCCGCCACGCCTGAATACGCTCATGGTTGCTATGCCTCCTAACCTTTCAGGACCTTGTGAATCTGAGCCCGAATCTCCCTGCACCGATCGCAATTTGCGCAACTCCCGGGCGTCTTTAAACGCCCGAGAATGGCTTCATTGAGCCACCGATCCGTCACGCCTTTGACCTTGCGAATTACATGGTCTGCCCAAGCGGGACGCTCGTCACTCTCGTCGCTCACGAGAAACCCTCGGTCTTTACCCTCGCTCAGCTCCCGGATGCACTTCAGGACTAGAACCATGCGCCTATGCCTCTTGTTGCGGCGCGCCTCGCTCTTCGCTGTCCGTGATGTCGCCGTCTTTCCACAGCGCTCGCTGCAATACGTCGTCTTCAGACCTTTGCGTTCGAAATACTTTCCGCACCCCTCGCGCTGGCATGCGACGACCTTGTCATTAAAGAAGGCGAGGAAATCCGCGAACAGCTTATCAACCCGCCAGATATCTGACCGCGACACCCGAGGGCCTGCGTCCCACGCTGGAATAAAGCCGTCGACTGCCGGGTAAAGGATGAGGTGAGTGTGCGCCAGCGATCGGCAGACGCCGCGCCAATAGGCCGGAAAGCGGTCGCGCCATAATATTCCGTTCGGCGCGCACTCCCTCCACGACTCGACGTAGTCTCGCAGCTGCTGCAGGGCCGCCTGGCTCATCCCCGGGACTGGTTTCCCTTCTCGTGCGGCGTTCAGCCACGCCACCAATTGCGCTAGTCGTGCCCGCTCGGTATCTGGTCGTATCGCGGTAGGGTGAGACATCGATTATTACCCTACCTTCACTGATGGGTAAAATACAAGACAAATCGGCGCTGTCTGCCACAATCTTCCACATGGCGGTTAATTTCGGGGGAATGGAGGATGGTCAATGGATGCAGTGGCGGAGCCAGTCGGAAAACTACAGCGCGTTCAAGTGGCGGCGCAGGCGTGGAATGTCAGCGTAAAGACGGCGTGGAATTGGATTGCAGAAGGACGAGTCGGGGTGGTGAGGCTGGGGAGGTCTGTCCGCGTACCACAGGCGGAGATCGAGCGGCTGGTAAATGAGGGCTACACGCCGCCGCGGCATCGTTCCACATAGGCTCCAGAAGTTGCCGTGCATTCTGCATCGGCGCAACTTTCAGCCGGGTTAGTGACCCCCGGATTAAAGGCCACCAGTGAAGGTAATCCCATGGCGCGAAAAGTCCAGCTCTTAAGTTCAGAAGGCGAGGTTCAGGCCATCGTGGACCGCGACACGGCGCGCGGCCTGCACAGCACCGGCGGCTGGCAATGGTGGAACAGCGGCAGGGCGCTGCGCCAAATTCCCGCATGTAGGGAATCCACGCGCTCGGCGCCGGCCCTCCACGCCGAAGATGCTGAAGCCCTGGCCGGCGCAAGACCCATGACGCCGCGCCGCCGTGAGCGGTTGCGCGGCTGGGGTTTGGTCGAGACGTCCCACTGAATTGACTCCTGCGGACCCGCCACCGCTGCACCGGAAGAAAGGCAAACAGTGAAAACAGCCACCTGGCGCGCGGTGTCGTGCCCGAAGTGCGCCGCACCTCCGTTGCGGGAGTGTCGGGGGATCTCCGGCCAGAAGATTGCCAAGCCTCACGCGGAGCGCTTGAAGGGCACTCCAGGAGGCGTTCGATGACTGCCAAGTTGCCTGCGATCCAGTTTTATACGGGGGACTGGCGCAAGGACATCGGGGTCCAATCCCTGAGTTACCACGATCGGGGAATCTGGTTCGAAATGTTGTGCCTGATGCACGAATCCGAACGCCGCGGCGTTCTTGTGCTCAACGGCCTCGCAATGTCACTGGATGCGTTGGCCCGGGTGCTCGGTTTGGATAAGCAAATTTTAACCACGACGATAAGCACCCTTTTAACCACCGGAGTGGCAAGTCGTGAAGAGGAAAGCGGCGCGATCTACTGCCGGCGAATGGTGCGCGACGAACGGCTTCGTCAAATCCGGGCGGAGGCGGGAAAAAAGGGCGGAAACCCTGTTTTGCTTAAGCAAAAGAAAACCACCGCGGATAAGCAAGAATCAACCCCTTCATCTTCATCTTCATTTTCATCTTCGAATGGGAAAAAGCCTTCTCGCGCACGGCGCGAGGATGTGCCGGATGTCCGCCACGCAGAATTTAAGGCGGCCACGGAAGAATATTGGGCGGCGAAGAACGCAAACCTCCCGATGCCGTGGAATGGAGGGGAGGGAGCAGCACTTGCTGAACTCCTCGCCAGCAACCCCACACTGAAGGTCGAGCAGTACCGGGACTTGCTGCGGAATCGGTATCGTAGCGAGGTTAACCATTCAGAACGACCGCGAGCCTGGCTCGCGACGGTGACAAATTACGCGAGTGGCCCCCTCGATAGATTCGCAAGGCCACTCGAGGCAGGAGCCCATGGCACAAACCGAAATAGTCGCGCAAAAACCAGCGGCAACCTTGACGCGCTCGCCGCAGTCGCCAACGAAATTGGTGTGGATTTCGGCCCAGCTCACAGCGCTAGCGGAGGCGCGCCAGGCGGCGATTACAGCGGAGACGCTCCGCCTGTACGCCGGGAAGCTTTTTGAATTCGCGCAGGAAGACATAGCGGCCAGCGTCGAGTCCCTGATGCTCCGCAGCCGCGAGGCGGGCGAGACTGCTTTTCCGGATCTGGCGACTATTATGCGCGCCGTGAAGGACGTGCTGCGGAATCGTCGCATAGAAGAGGCGGCAACCCGCGAGAGGGCGGCCGACATGCGCGAGGTTGAACTTTTTGACGCCTACCTTGCGGAGCGGACAGGCGACGGTGAGAGCGAAGAATCGGTCCTTGCAAGGTTCCCGTCGATGGCGCAGCGTTGGCGGCGCTGGAAAGGCACTGAGGAGGATTGACATGGCCACGCTGCTGAAGATGCGAAGGGGCGCGTTGGATCAGTCTGGAACCGCCAAACGCTTTCATCCTTGTGGCAAGTGCGAAAACGGGCTCGTCCGCGTCAGAGCCGATGGCTCACAGTGGAACAGTTTGACGTCGCCGGCCGGCACGCAGCTGGTGCCCTGCGCATGCAGGATCGCCGGGCAGCAGAAGGCAGCGGCCGTCATCGAGATCAATTGCGAGCGGATCTCCGCAGACTCTCAGCGTCCGGCCACCGTAACTCGATATGAGGCAGCGACGCCAGCCGGCGACTTCACGATCCAGAGGCTGCGCGCTGCCTGCCAGGCTGATTGAGGCTGTATAGCCGCCGGAAAGAGGGTCGAACGATGAAATCCAAATGGATCATCCCGCTATTGCTGAGCTGCGTATACGCGCTGCTGGCGCAGACCGCCGGCGTGCCGCAGAGACAGAGCGGCAATGCGCCTGCCTGGCTGCAGTATCTGGGTAACGGGCGCGATGGGGCTCTTCTGAACGCCAATGGCCCGATGACAGGCGATTACAGCCTCAGCGCCTTCACTGTTCCCGCCGGCTCGCAAGTCACTGTTCTCGGCACCCTCATCGTTCGTTCGAGCGTGTGCACCATCGACGGGACAATCTCGGCCGCAGGTCTGAATGGGAGTACCGTCCCCTCCGCGGGCCCGAGCGGCACCACCGGGCAAAACGGAGTCGGCGGCGGCTCGGGAGGAGGCGGCGGTGGGGGAAGCAGTGCCGGATTCGCTGGCGGAAATTCCGCGCAGAACCTGACGGGAAGGGCGTTCATGCCGGGCGGATCTGGCGGGGCAGCTTCGGGCGGTCCAGGGACTGCCGGCGAGCCAGCCTTTGACTCCAATGGATGGCCGTCAATGCCGATGGGTCCAGGTGACCTGCAGATGAACCCGGCTGCAACTTTCTTTCGCCTGTTCATCGCGGACGGCTGGGGACAGGACGGATTTGGAATCGGCGGCGCAGAGGGCGGCTGGGGCGCCCAATCCAGCGGCCCAGGCGGAGCACCTGGCGAAGGCGGCGGCACGATCATCCTGGTCTGCGGATCGATCGCTGGCTCGGGAGCGATTCTCGCGAATGGTGGTGCCGGGGGAAACAGCACGGCCAATGGACAGGGGGGCGGCGGTGGTGGTGGTGGTGGCGCAATTATTCTCAGCGCGCAACAGACGCTGACTTTCAACGGAACTACAAACGTCGCCGGCGGTGCCGGTGGAGTCTGCGGTTCATATACCGACTGCGGTGCGGGCGGCGCCGGTGGGGATGGCTGGACCTACGCGATTGCAGGATGGGGGCAATAATGGCCGCTGACGACGGAATCGTACGGATCGGAACGCAGGTCGACGTCTCCGGGCTGCGCTCCGGCATGGAGGAAGCGGCCGGCGTCGTCGAGTCGTCCAGCCAGACGATGGCCGAGGCGATGGAGGCTGCGAAGGTCGCAGCGCAGAACCTCGCCGACGCGCAGAAGCAGGTCGGCGCGGCCGCGGCTGAGGGCAGCGAGAGTGCGGCCGCAATCATCGCCGAATACAAGAATCAGGCCGCGCAGGCCATCGCCAACGTCGCATCGCTCAAAGCGATGGCTGCGGCGCAGCTGGAGGCAGCCGACGCCGCCAGCGTCGACGCGCTGGCTACCCGCGCCGATGCGTCCGCCCAGTTTGAGCGCACCGAGGCTTACGGCGCCGCCCGCGTCGGTCTGGCAGCGATGACCGGATCGGTCGGAGCGATGGGTTACGGGCTCGCCCGCGTCGCTGCCAGCTCGGCGACCCTCGGGCCCATTCTCCAGGCCGCGTTCGTGCCGATCGCCGCCGTCGCCATGGTCGAAATCATAGGCGAGATGATCGGGCGGATCGACAAGTTCGCCGCGGACGCTGAGCAGCTCGCGACCGAACTGAACAGCGACTGGCTGACGGGCGCCGTCGGCCAGGTGAATGGTCTGGCTGAAGCCGTGAAACAGGCCGATGACGAAATCCTGAAGCTCGCTCAGGATGCCGACAGCATGGCGCGCGGGATGCAATCGGCGCAGATCGAGCACATCCGGCTAACCCAGGGGCCTGCGGCAGCCTACGACGCGGAGGCGGCCGAGAAACAGCAGCAGATCGCGAAAAATGCGGCGCTCCTCCAGGCCATGATGGCCGACCAGGCGCAGCTCCAGCAGCGCGCATCGGAGACGCAGGGCGCTGGCACGCTGTTCGCGTCCGGAGCTCCAACGACGGATGCGCTGAAGGCGCAGCAGCAGCTAAAGGTGGTGAACGGGCAGATCGCAAGCCTTCAGCAGGAGAACACGCTTCTCCAGGAGCAGGCGGCAAATCTGCGCCTGCAGGCGCAGCAGGCAGCCGAGAAGGGATGGAACCCGGACCGCGCCGGCGCGCAGCGCGCCGATCACGGCGCCATCGCAGATGCTGAGACCACGAAGCTCATCGATCAGCAAACCAAGATGCAGGAGGAGGCCTACGCGAAGATCGCGGCGCTCGCAGGTCCAAAGGCGTCGCCGGTCTTCGGTTCAGCGGAGACCGGCGCGCTGACTGCCGGAACGACCCAGCAGATTCAGGCTTACCAGCGCATCGCTGAGACGATGGCGCGGGTCGCGCAGTCGACGAAGGGGCTCGCGACCGATGATCGCGCCGCTTCCGACGCCGTCGACAAATACGCCGACAGCTACACGAAGCTCGGAGACGCGCAGGTCGAGGCCTACGACATCGGGCAGCGGAACGCGAACGAGCTGGCAGAGGCGGCCCTCCGTGCCCAGGAAGCGACCCACGCAATCCGGCCACTCGCCGCGGCGCAGCAGGAAGCAGCGCTTCACACGCGGGAATACGAGCAGGCGCTCGCGGCGCTGAACGCGCAGCTGCAGGTTTACCAGCAAGCCGGCAAGACGGTACAGGCGGCGCAGACACAAAACCAGATCATGCAACTGCAGGGCGCTCACGCCGTGCAGGCTACCGGCGACCAGGCCGCCATCCAGCAGCAGATCGCGCAGCCGTGGCTGAGCGCCTTCCAGCAGATCAACGATGGATGGCTGAGAGTCCAGAACCAGATGCTGTTCACGACCCGGAACATCGGCCAGGACTTCGCAAAGATGGGGCAGTCTTTGGTCATCTACGCGATGGACGCTGCTGAGAAGTGGCTCCTCGTCTGGGCGGAAAAAGAACTAATGAGCGTCGTTCTCCACCAGACCTCCAATGCGTCGAAAACCGCCAGCGACGCGGCAACCAACGCGACCACGATGGCCCAGGCGACGGCGACGAACATTGCCGAGGCGATGAGCTACGCAGCAGTCGGCGCGGCCGCCGCAGGCGCTTCGGCTGCAGCGATCCCAGTCGTTGGCTGGGCGATGGCTCCGGGGGCGGCAGCAGCGGTCTACGCGGCTCTGTCCGGATTCGCCGCGATGGCCAGCTTCGATACTGGTACCGGCTACGTTCCGAACGACGGCATCGCGATGCTGCATCAGGGGGAAGCCGTTATTCCGGCGCCGACGATGGAGGATCTCCGCGGGTCGAGCGGAACTGGGGACATCAGTATCACCCAACAGAATCACTTCCACGGATTCAACCCGGACAAGGAGTTCCAGCGGCAGCTCTACCGGAACTCCTCGCACATCGCAGCCGCGCTTCAGCGGCATATGCGGCAGGCCGGCCGCAGCTGAATCACAAAAACCATAAAGGGGAAATCGAATGCCAAGTCACAGAGAGATTCTGCAGGACCGCGTCGCCGCAGCTGAGCGCGATAACAAGGCCGCGACCGAGGAAGAGGCGCGGCTTCGCAACGAAACTAAAACCGTGCGGGCTGCGATGGACGCGCTCACCGGGCGATACGAAATCGCATGCCGCGCCCTCGCTGAAGGCACCACAGCCGAGGATCCGGCAAGCCTCCTCGCGGAACGCGATCGGCATGGCCATCGGCTCCGCGGCCTGGAGCAACTCCACCAGCAAGCGATAGCCGCCGGTCAGCGCACCGCTGCAGTTCTTGCTGAAGCTACAAGTGCCCTGCAGGCGCAACAGGATGTGGAAGAGCTCAATCGGCTCACCGCGGCCATCGTTGACGCTGAGCAGAAGTACAGCGAAGCGCTGGCGGCGCTCAAAGAAGCGGAAGCCGCCCTTAACACCGTGAAGTGGACGAAACGGAACTTCATGCGCCAGATGGAACTGAAGGCTCAAGGCAGAGCCTGAAATCGCTGCTCCGCTTCTGCAGGGCGGCGACCTATAACCGTCCTGCCTCGGCGAGTTGGCGCATCCTGAGGGACTTACATCTGCCGATCGCTCCGAAGCACGCTGAACTTGTGACTTTGGGGTGGCACTGCCCGCCAGAAATCTCACACCAGGGAGAACGCCCATGAAATTCACACTCGGACCGACCGGACGTCCCGGCGATCCATTTGGCTACGACCGTCCTCTTGTCGTAGAAATCAACTCACCAACCAGGAAGAGCACTTTTCTCGGGTCCGACCCCGGCGAATGGTTTCCATCAGAGCACGCCAAACTGGATTCCGGCGACATCTTCGAGGCGTTCGGTTCCGGCGGCGGAGAGCCGGCCTCAATGCGGTTCGTGAAGATCAGCCTGCCCCCCATCGCGAAGAGCGACTTCGCCGGGCTGGGGGACGGCCCCGCGAGCGGTCCTGCAATCAAACTGACGCCCATCGAGAGCAGCGACTTCGCCGGCTTGGAGGACATCCCGGAAGCAGACGACGCCGCATTCATCAAGCGCGCCAGAAACGCTGCGGCTACCACTGACATCGACGCCTTTGCGGAGGGGGGTCAGATTATCGAGTCCGAAAGCCTGTATCGCAGCAGTACCGGGTTTGAAGTTCTGAAGAGAGTCGT
Organism: Acidobacteriaceae bacterium; assembly: GCA_035503835.1. GTDB lineage: Bacteria > Acidobacteriota > Terriglobia > Terriglobales > Acidobacteriaceae > Palsa-343. The sequence goes on from DATJSY010000017.1 coordinate 10,577, forward strand.
CGTTTCGAAGAGCGGGAGAGAGCGCACAGTCGTTTCCTGCCCGGGCCACTTGTGCGTGATCTGAATCTCCGAAGCGGGTGCGGTGCCCATGTCGCGCCCGCGGCGCGGAAGCCGGCAAACCAGCCGGCGTTTTGGACGCCGGTGCCAATGTGCCGGCGTCCACTTTTTGTGTTTCTCCGAACGGGAACGGGGGCCTTACGGGCGACTTTGCCGCCGCCCTCTTCACCTCCGGGAGTTGTTCGGAAGCCGGCCTCGGCCGGTCGACGGGGCTCGTTGCTTACGGCGCTCCGAGCCCTATTTTTTAAGCTGAGAGGCGGTTCCTGGTGAGCGCAGCCGAGACTGTAATCGTTCGCCTGCAGAGCGGCGAGCACATCGTGGTGGACATCGAGAGATTTCCCGAGCTCGCCGCCGAGGCTGGCAAAGTCGCCCTCCTGGTCGTCCGTGAGGAGCAGGAGCGCAGGCGCATGGAGCGGCCGGATCTGCGGGAGACGTTATGACCAAACTGACCGGCCGACAGGAACAGGCAGCTGGAGCTGGATCGCGCTGACGGCAAACCTCGGAAGCCTCTGTCCTGCGCGGGCCCGATCCACCCCGAACAGATTCCACTCGCCGCCCCGAGGCGGCGATACCAACCCACCAACCGAATCCCAAAGGAGAATCACGGTGCCAAAATTCGTTCCTCCGACCATGCCCACCCCGATTCCAGTACGCGTGCCATCCGGCCCGCAGCCGCTCAACTCCCCGGCCACGCCGACGCGCATTCCGTCGTCGCCACTGCCGACTACGCCGCATAATCCAACCCCGTTGGGCCCAGGAACCCGGCGCATCCCGTCTGGCCCTCCGGCTGACTTGCCGCTGCCCAGCGCGCCGCCGACGCGCATGCCGGGAAGTTCCCCGCAGCCGTCGCGCTCGGAAGGCCTCGGCTCTGCCGCAGCCTGCGGCGCACCGCGAAAACCTGATCCTCCAGGCTTTGGAGCATCCCAGGCGGCGAGTACCAGGCGATAGACGGTTACCCGCGATTTACTGACGAAGCCCAGGGAGTCCCGCAGAATCCCTGCGGTACCTGAAACGAGGTACGCCCAAATGAACAAGGCAGAAGAGATAAAGGAATTCCTGGCCGGACGGAGGCCGATCGCTCCCGACGACCTTCCGCCCTTTGGGGCACGCGTCGTCACACAGCTGGGCTACATCTTCGAGGTGATCGGGTGGTACGGGCCCGCAACCGGGCACAGAGATATCGATCATGAGCGGATGGGGCTCGGGCTGCTGATTGAATCCCCGGGCCCGACCCCCAATCTCCCCGATGGCAAACTGCTGTTCATCGGGTACTTTCTCGAGAGCTGGATCGCGCGATCGCAACCACAGAGATTCCCTAAGTTCGGCCGCTGGATGCGCGAGAGCTCGATCTCCGCCCTGCTCGGTCGTCCATGGAAAGAGGAATAGCAGATGCCGCGAGCCTGCAGGATCTGCACCGATCCGCGTCTCGAAGAGATCGACGCGGCGCTGGGGTCCGGTCAGTCCGTGCCAAAGGTCTGCGCAGAGTTCAGCCTCCCGGAAACGAACGTTTACCGACACCGCAAAGACCACATGACGATGGCCCGGTCCATCCGTACATCTCGACCCGCGAGCGTCGTGGCCACGGTCGAGCGCCTTGAGGAGCTGGACCGCGATCTTGCCGAGGTGTACGACATGGCAAAGCGGCGCGGGCACACGCAGGCGGCTGTTGCCGCTGCCGCTCAGAGGATCAAAGTTGTCATGGAAATCAGCGCGCTCAGGGACGAAATCAAGCCGCGGGAGCGGCGAGTACTCCATTTGCACCTCGGCAGGGAAGAGGCCGAGCGCATCGCGAGGGGCTACATGGAGCACCAGCAGCTGACCGGAGGGGACAGTGAAGCGAACCGACAACCACGATGACGTACTGCGGCTTGCCCGGGCAAGCCTGGCCGCTTACGCTCCCCTCGTCTTCCCGAGCTACCAGGTGTTCAAGCATCATTCGCTCCTGATCCGGAAACTTGAGGCGGTCGAAGCCGGGGAGATCAGACGGCTCATGGTCTGCATGCCGCCGCGGCACGGCAAGTCGCTCACGACAACCGAGATCTTCCCACCGTGGTACCTGGGGCGCCATCCTGACAGAAGCGTAATTACGGCGTCCTACAGCCAGGAATTTGTCGAGGGGTTTGGTCGCAAGGTGCGCAACCATGTCGCCGATCCGCGAACCCGCTCCGTCTTTCCCGAACTGCAACTCGCCGAGGACTCGCAGAGTGCAAGACGCTTCGATACGACTGCCGGCGGCTCATACTTCGCCGTCGGCCGCGGGGGCGCCATTACCGGTCGCGGCGGCCATCTCATTGTGATCGACGATCCGATCAAAGATGCCGAGGAGGCGCGCAGCGACGCGATCCGGCGTCAGCTTCACGAATGGTATTCCCAGGTCCTCTACACCCGCCGTCAGGCTGAAACCGCTATCGTGCTGGTGTCGACGCGATGGAATCTGGATGATCTTGCGGGCTATCTGCTGCGCGAGCACGCGGAGGAGAACTGGGACGTCCTCAACCTGCCCGCGATTGCGGAAGCCGATGAGGGATGGCGGAAGCCGGGGGATCCGCTCTGGCCCGAGAGGTTCCCGCTGGAGGAACTGGAAGCGACGCGGCGGCAACTCGGGACCGCCGGCTGGTCGGCACTCTACATGCAGCGGCCGGTACCGGAGGAAGGTGCTATCTTCAAACTGGAATGGTGGCAGCGGTACGACGAGCTCCCGGAAGTTAGCCAGATCCTCCTGTCCGCAGACACCGCATTCAAAGCCGGCGCGGCGAACGACTACAGCGTCGTGACGGCGTGGGGCGTGGCGAAGACCGGTTTCTGCCTGCTCCATGTATGGCGGGCGCGGGCGGAATTCCCGCAACTGAAGCGCCAACTCGAGTCGATGGCGGCCCAGTGGAATCCCAACGTGGTTTTGGTCGAAGACAAGGCATCTGGCCAGAGCCTGATTCAGGAGTTGCGGCAGAACACCCGCCTCCCGATCCGGCCGGTGAAGGTCGACGCGGACAAGGTAACACGCGCGCACGCCGTCTCTCCGTTGGTCGAAGCGGGGCGGGTTTACTTGCCGAAATCGGCGCCGTGGCTGGCGGAATTTCTGGATGAATTGTCGACATTCCCGTCTGGCGTTCACGACGACATCGTCGATTCCACGACTCAGGCACTCAACTATCTGCGCATTAACAGTGGCTCCTACGGCCTGCTGGAGGCGTACAAGTTGATGGCTTCGAACCCAGGGATCGAAGGCAGACCGCCGCGTTCGGCAGCGAAGGCTGAGCAGTCCGCGATCGCTCCGGAGATGCCTGGCTGCCCGGATCATCCGGGAACGCTCATGCAGCGGATCCGCTCGGGCTACCGGTGCGCCCAGTGCGGAGCGCAGATCGCGTGGCCGCCGCGGGAGCCGGAACCGGTGCATCCCGGGCAGTTGCGAGTCTGAATCGTGATATGCTTTGTCCATCTGAGCGCCGGAACACCCTGAGCGGAAGCAACGGGAGCGTTGGCGGTCAGACAATTCAATCGGGCGGAACGCCCTGGGAGGAATCCCGCATGTCACCTAATGAGCTCACCGAGCTTGCTCCTCTAGCTGCAACCCTTAACGAAGAATCAAACGAACTCAACCAGACCATCGCCTCCCTGAATGAGCGGATCGCTGCCCTCAACCTTGGAATCAGCGTCTGGAGCCAATTGCTGGACGACGACGACGAGACGGGGCAACAGTACCAGCTCGGCTTCACCGCTATTGAAGTCGGGGATAAGAAGACTTGGCAATTGGCATACCGCCAGCGCCGCCGCATTTACGACGAAGTTCACGATGACCCCATTGAGGACGATGACGTCCCTCACTTTTTTTCGCCGATCCCAGTGCTGCAGACAAGCCGTAACCTCCGAATCGAGTGCTTGGATTTCGTTCCTGTGCTGCTCCGAGAGATGAAGAAGGAGGCTGAGTATAAAATCGCAGCAATGAGAAAAGGGAAAGAAATCGTCGCGGAATTGGGGGCCGTCGATCCGAGAAGCGCCCGACAGAAAGGTCCCTCGGCCAACGTGCAATTGGCGACCATTCCGCCCGACGTTGCCGAAGGCGTCAAAAAACTCTGGCCCGGGAGCAGGAAATGAGCACCAAACTACCCGAGATCCGAGCCCGCGTCATCGTTGCGAAGGTGCCGACGCCTGAGTACGAAGTCAGGGTCACCGTGGAGAAACCACCCTGCGATCGCTGTGCGTCTGCGATCAGACAGGAAGACTTTTCCAGTTTTCTACGGGAGCGCTTCGCTGGACAGAGCGTCGTGGAGATCGCAGCCATGCACGACCGCACACCCGGATACATCTCTGAGCTATTGGAGGGAATCCAGATGCCGGACGCCTTGATCCTGAAGCGCCTTGGTCTCGAGGCTCATTACAGGCCGACCAAGTGCGCGCCCCCGCCTCAAGAGGAATGACTCCGGCTGAAAAAGAGCGCCCCAGTTTCCTCGGCTGGGGCGCTTTTTTGTTTGGGTTGCGCTACTCCTCCGGTGGCAAGCCCAGCGCCTCGACCCGATCGCGCCGGCAACGCCACACCTTGCCGAAGCGAATGCCTGGAATGACCCCGGCCTCGAGCTGGCGGTAGACGGTGGCCGGCGAGAGTCTCAGCAGCTTGGCGACCTCCAGCGGCATCATGAACGAAGATTCTGGCTCGGGCGCGGCTTTCGGTCGTTTCATGCCAGCCTCCTGATGGGTTCGAGGTCCGCTCCGGGCAGTGCGGCCGCCAGCAGCTCGCAGGCGCCCTTTCGAAAATCGGCATAGCGAGAAAGCGGCAGCCTGCCGGCATGCGTCTGGCTGCTGCTTCCAGCGTGAACGTAAGTCTCTGACCAGGCTTCGGGCACGAGCGCCAGAACCCCCGCCAGAGCGCCCCGGGACGCGCCGAGCTGCGCGCGAAGGGCGCCGACCTGCGCATCGTGGATCCGCTCGCCCACCGCGAGATCAATGGTCGTCATCCACCATCCAGCGTGAGCTAACAGGACAGGCAGGTAGTCGCCAAGGGGCAGCGTATCGGCGGCCGCGTCCGGACACTCGTCACCCGCAAGAGCGCAGAGGAAGTCCAGGTTGAAATCGAGATTGCCGATATCCGCATCGGGCCTGTTCGCCAGGTGCAACTGAAGGTCGGGCGGGATGCTTCGATCTATCAGGCTTGCCATATGTATTCCTCCCCCCTCTGTTGAAGGCCAAGATAGGCCAGGACGCCCGCGGTTGGCGCCTGACGACCGCAGGCGATTCGCCGCAGATCGGCCGCGGCGGTGCCGGTGGCTTCGACGAGGCGCTTCCTCGGCTCATCCACCATGATGATTGAAAGCATAAGAGCCACCCCGCGCGCGGAGAAAGCGATGATGACGTCTTCCATCGCTACCCCCTCGCCGGCCGGCTTGGTTGTGTGCCGCAGATGAGCTCGTACTCGCGCATGAACGCATACTCGGAGCGCGGGGTGCTCTTCGGACGCCGTGAAACGTCCCAGTCGAGCCGGGACGCAGCGGTGGGTTTCAGTCGTTTCGAGCGGGGATGGGAAGGTGGGACGGGGCGATAATGTGAGTTAGCCATCGGATTGCCTCCTCTACAGGCGATTTGGGGTTAGAACCGGGTGAGTGTTGGTAGCACTCGCCCGATTCGCTCTTTAGCTTACCACCTTATAAGTTATTGTCAACAAAAAACTTAGCTACCACATAGTACCCACAAAATTATGTGGCCCTCCGGTGTCCTGAGATTCAAAGGCTGCCTACTCCGAGGTCCTATCCTTGGCTTGCGACCACGTCCAGAGCCTCCGCGGGAAAGTCGCTCTTCTGCGGCACCCCATCCAGAAACCAAACGCAATAGATCGTACCGGGGCTCTGTTTGGATATAGAACTCACCGTCATCTTGGGCCCTCCGGACCTTAACTGGACCACGGTACCCACCCGAATCTCTGCCATCAAGTAGCCCTCCTGTATTTCGGGCAATTCTACACGCGCCGCGCACGCGATCCGGCTACGCCTGGACTGTGGGGGAAATTGTGGGGACCCGCTTTGCAAGTTGGCTTTCTACGCTATGGTGAAGACTGGCGCAAAAAGATGCTCGGGACCCTCATGAACACTGGACGCGATGCCACTCAGAGGAAATGAGGGTAAAGGCGTGTAGACCGCAACCGCAGAACTTCTAAGCCGGGGGTTGTGGGTTCGATTCCCGCCTCGCCCACCATGCCATTCCACTCCTGCCAAGCAACGCCGCCCGATTGTGCAGCTAGCATCGCGCAGTCAGCACCGGGCAACTTGCCGCCGTGACGATGCCATGGGCCACGCTGCCCGAGGCCCACGAATCAAGGTGGGAGCCGGCACGAAAAGCCAGAAGAATCAGTCCGGCCCGTTTCGCAGCCGCTTGCTGCAGGATCGCCGCGGCAGCATCCTCGTGCTTGAAAGGGTGAACAGGGGCGAATTGCTCCGGTATCTCCGCGAACGTCTTCGGCAAGCGACGGGAACTCGGTGCCAAAACTGCGCAGAGTGGGACATCGCACGCTGTGGTCGCCAGAGGCCATGCCGCAAGCGCCGCAGCGAGGCTCTCCGGCGCGGCGTCCGTGACAACTAGGGAATTCTCGAGCTCACTCGCCGGCCGTCGCCCGTCGCAGCTGCGGTTCACGGTGACAACCGGACACGGAGCATGCGACAGCAGGGCTCGCGCCGTAGCCCCCAGGGCGGAGAGCTTGTTGCTGCGCGCCCCATTCAACCCCAGGATCAGCAGCGATGATTGGTACCGCACCGCAGCTTCACGGATGGCGCGCGCGGGACGGCCCCCGGAGATCAGGGTTGCCGTCTCCCTGATGCCGGCGAAACGCAGCTCGCGGCGAACCTCGCGGAGCATCCGTTCCGCCGAGTCGCGCGCGATGGTGAAGGAGGAGGGGGCCGTGGTCATATCCAGCACATGCAGAGCGCGCACGCCCGCTCCACGCAGCTGCGCGATCTGCCGCGCGCATGCCAGGGCGCTGCGAGAGGATTCGCAGAAATCAGTCGCTAACAGGATTTCAGCTGACGGATTGGAAGGCGCAGTCACCGCGCGGCCAGGTGTGGTCCAGACATGGAGGGACCTTAGCAGCTGCGACGATTCCTGGCAGTGATCGGTGTCACCTGGAAACTTGCGCGCCGGAATGAGTCGCTGGCAGTGTTTCCCCGCACAGGAAGGAAGTGTGACAGCACTCAGGATTTGACGTCGCCCGCGTCCATCGAGACTGCGGTAACGCGCAGCGTATTCTCCTGAGCGATGGCGTTCTGTACCAGTCCGGCGGGGAAGGACTTCTCCAGCGCGCGCAGTTGACGATCGGTGAGGCCCGGCACAACCACCCTCACCTCGAAGTTGGCGATGCGCAGCGGCCGCGCCGACGGCTTCGCTTCAACGCGCACCAGCAGGCCGTCCGATGGCAGGCCGCGGAGGTTCAGGTACTGTGCCACGTACTGGCCCACGCAGCCGCCCAGCGACGTGAGAAGCAGCTCGGCGGGGGTCATGCCGTGGTCGCTGGCGCCGTCTTCGGCCGGTTGATCGACGACCAGCCGATGATGGCGAGCCCCGGCAACAAAACGGGAACCCTCTGTGTACTGAAGAGTAACTTCCAAAATCCCACTCCCGGTGAACACAATTCCACTGCACATCGCGGGCCATTCGGCGGGGGTTTGCAAAACCGGGGATTTTGAAGGCGAATACGCTGGAAAAGCGGGAAACGATGCGCCAGGACGCGCCCACATTGCGAAGCTGCGCCAAATCGCGCAGGTGCAGGCTCGCCGGCACGCAGATACACTACACAGAGCAATTCCAGGATATTGGTTTCTCGGCCAACTGCTTTCAGGGTGCGACCCCGGTGGCGCCGATCTGAACAAGGCAGCGTCGGGCGCCTCATTCCCGGTGCTGCCGATCGGACGCGAGCGCATGAAACCCCGCAGACCCAGTTCCAGGTCAACCGCTACGGCCCGCGCCGCGATGGGCGTCGTCAAGCCGGTTCCGGGATCGGAGCCGGATCCCGCGCTGCTGCGCGTCCTGGCCGATCATCTCGACGAAGCGGTCGTCCTGTTGGCGCCCGACGGTCACGTTCAGTTTGCCAACGCCGCGGCGCAGCGGCTTTATGGGATCGCCCCCGAGGGTCCCCCCGTTTCCGGATGGAGTGCGGTCTACGGCTTATACCTGCCCGACCGGCGAACTCTGTGGCCCTGCGAAGATCTGCCCGGAGCGCTGGCCCTCCAGGGCCAGACGGTGGAGACGGAAATGTATGTTCGGGCCGCCGCATCGGAGCAGGGCTACTGGATCTCGGTGCGCGCGCAGCCGATCTTCGACGCCCAGGACCGGGTGCAGGCCGCCCTGGTCGAGTGGAGGGATATCACTGCCGAACGGGAGACCGCCGAAAGCCAGCGGCGATTGCTGGCCATCGTCGATAACACCCCTGATTCCGTCTGTCTGACCGACGCGACCCTGAAAACCACCTTCATCAATCGCGCCGGAAGGGAACTGCTGGGCTTGGGCGAAACGGAGGACGTTCGCGCTTATCCCGTTTTCGGAGGCGATTCTGAAGAGCAGCGCGAAGTCTTTGAAGCGGAGATTCTTCCAGCACTCCTGCGCGGCGACCCGTGGTTCGGCGAGTTTCGCCTGCGACACGCCAGGACGCGGGACCCGATCACCGTGGACATGCGCGTTTTCGGCACCTTTGGCGCTTATGGCCAACTGCTCGGCATCGCCAGCTTCAGCCGCGACATTACCGCGCGGCGCCAGGCGGAGGAAACGCGCCAGCGGCTGGCGGCCATCGTAGAGTTCTCCCACGACGCCATCATCAGCGAATCGTTGGACGGGATCATGACAACCTGGAATCGCGGAGCGCAGGCCATCTTCGGCTACAAGCCCGAGGAGGTGGTCGGCAAGCCGATCACCATGCTCGCCTGGCCCGGGTACCAGGACGATATGCAGGAGTTGCTGCACCGGGTGCGCAACGATGAAGTCGTGGAGCACTACGAAACCCTGCGGCGGCACAAAGACGGCAGGCAACTGGTCGTTTCGCTGACGCTCTCACCCATACGCGACGACGCGGGAAAACTGATCGGCATCTCGAAGATTGCGCGCGACATCACCCAGCAGCGGGAACGCGACGAGCTCGCGCGGCGCCAGACCCAGTTGCTGGATCAGGCCTACGAGCCGATCATCGTACGCGATCACCGCGACCGCATCGTCTACTGGAACAAAGGGGCGGAACGTCTCTACGGATGGACAGCGGCGCAGGCCAGGGGGCGCATCACCCACGATCTGCTTCGAACCGGATTCCCGCTCTCGCTTGAAGAAATTGCGAAGCAGCTTGATGAGGAGGGTCACTGGGAGGGCGAGCTGGTGCATGAGACGCGGGAGGGGCAGCGCGTAACCGTGCTGAGCCGCTGGACGCGCGAGCTCGGCGTCGGCGATTCCCATGTGCTGGAAACCAACGTCGACATGTCGGAGCGCCAGCAGCGCCTGGCTCTCGAAGAGCAGGCCCGCCTGGAGCGGCGCTTCCGGCAGTTGCTGGAAGCTGCGCCCGACGCCATTGTCGAAGTATCCAGCGACGGCCAGATCGTGCTCGTGAACCGCATCGCCGAAGAGATGTTTGGATACCGGCGCGACGAGCTGATCGGAAAGTCCGTCGATATGCTGGTGCCCGACGCCGTGCGTCCGCAGCACTACCGGCATCGCGACAACTATCTGGAGCATCCGCGCACCCGCCCCATGGGCAGCGGCCTCGAACTGCACGCGCGCAAGCGCGATGGCTCGCTGTTTCCCGTCGAAATCAGCCTCAGCCCCATCCATACCGAGGGCGGAGTGCACGTCACCGCGGTCATCCGCGATGTCACCGAGCGCAAGCGTGCGGAGCGCGAAGTCCACCGGCTGCAACAGCAATACACGGGAGAGCTGGAGGCGCGGAATCGCGAAATCGAGCGCGCCAATCGCCTGAAGAGCGAATTCCTGGCCAGCATGAGCCACGAGTTGCGTACGCCGCTGCACACCATCATCGGCTTTGCCGAGCTGCTGCAGGAGGGCAGCGAAGGCGCTCTGAACGATGCGCAGAAGCGCTTCATCGCGCATATCCATCACGATTCCGGACACCTGCTGGAGCTCATCAACGACGTCCTTGATCTGAGCAAGATCGAGGCCGGCGGACTCACGCTGCGGCGGGAGCGCTATCCCCTGGCGCGGAGCATCCGCGAAGCGCTGGACGCGGTGCGCCCGAGCGCGGCGGCGAAAAGGATTCGTCTTGAGGATCGCGCAGAGGCGCTGTGCGATGTGGATGCCGACCCTCTGCGCGTTAAGGAAATGCTCTACAACCTGCTCAGCAACGCCGTGAAGTTCACCCCGGAAGGCGGCACGGTATGGATCGAAACCGCAGAGGTGAGCGGATTCGCGCGGGTCACCGTGGGCGATACCGGCATTGGGATCCCGCCGGAAGAACAGGAAAATATCTTCGACAAGTTCTACCAGGTGGGCAACACCACCCGCGGCGTGCGCGAAGGCACCGGGCTTGGCCTTTCCATCACCAGGGAACTGGTGCAGATGCACGGCGGCTGGATGGAAGTGGTGAGTGCGCCTGGACGCGGCAGCAGCTTCATGTTCACCCTTCCGGTGGCGAAGCCTGAAGGCGTATCCTGACAGCGGAATTTCCCCGGAATCACCAGAACATCAGGAGCGACACGCGCTCGCACGTTCGCGCGTGAAGGAGCTGAGTACGCTGATGGCTGACCTTGCCAGAAGATTCCTGATCCTGATTGCCGACGACCGCCCCAGCAGCCGCGAATTGCTGCGCACCGTGCTGGAACGCTCGGGCTACGACGTCGTCGAGGCCGGAGACGGCGAGGAGGCGCTGGCCCAGGCCCGCGAGCGCCATCCGGACCTGATCCTGCTGGACCTGCAAATGCCCAAACTGGATGGCTACGGGGTGCTGGCGGAGCTGCGCCGCGAGGCGCGCTTCCGCGACCTTCCCATTTGCGCTCTCACCGCCAGCGCCATGCGCGGCGACCGCGAGAAAATCCTCGCCGCCGGCTTTACCGACTATCTGTCCAAGCCCGCCGGGCCCGAATTGCTCCGCGAGACAGTGGCCAGGTTACTGGGCCGGGGGGAGGGATAGAAGTTAGTGCAAGCTACCCGAGCCAGGGCGCGCGCGACGGGTCCTCCTGCGCGGCTGCTGCGCCAGCGCATCTACCACTTTGCCATTGGACCAGATGTAAGCCGGAAGGCCCTCGCGCCGGTGTTCCTCAATGACCTTTCTGACAGCTTCGCGGAAGGCCAGCAGGGCACGCTGGTCGAGAGGCAGGGCATCTGTCGTTGTGGGGCGGGTCATGGCGTTACTCCGAACCGGGTTTCGAGGTCATGAAAGGTCTCAATGTCAAATATACGGACTCTCTGGCCCTGCTCAAGCGCCATAATTTCTGGCGAACTTCCGGAATTGTCAAAGAAGATCCATGAAGTCGCAGCAGGCCGATAAAGATTAAAGAAATTTCTCAGCGATCGGGTGAACCGTCTCCGGACTACCTCGACTGGTACATTGTGACCTCCTCTCATCACGCGGATTCTGATTCTGGAGACGAGCAGTTCGACGTTTGGCACCCACAGATAAAAGAGATGCACCTCATAGCCTTTCTGCTGTAGTTGGCGGATCAGGGATAGATAGCTTCTGCCGGCGAGCGTGGTTTCGAAGCCGAAGGTCTCACCAGCTAAAGAAAGGCGTCTGATTTCGTCGAGCATAAGACGGCCCGCCCGGATCGCCGCCTCATCCGGCGCGAGCGGCGCGATTCCCTGAGCGATGAGGTCGGCGTTTACGAAGTTGCGGCAATCGGCAAGTGAGGTAGAAATTCCTTTGCGAAAGTCGTCTTGCCTGCGCCATTGGGACCAGCAATGATGTAGACGCTCTTCGTCATGAGATTGCGGTTATAGCAGCCCGTACTTCTTCATCTTGTAGCGCAGCGCGTCGCGGCCGATGCCCAGCGCTCGCGCGGCGTGGGACTGGTTACCCTGCGCGCGTTCGAGCGCGCCCACCACCAGCTGGCGCTCATGCTCCGCCAGAGAAGCTTCGGAAGCAGCCATCGCTTGAGTCCCCGCGCCCCCATCGCCAATTACCGGCTGGGCATAGGCGGCGGCCGCTTCACCGACCACCACCGCAGGCAGATCGCCGACATCGATCTCCTCGCCTTCGGCCATCATGCAGGCGTGCCCGATGGCATTCTCCAGCTCGCGCACATTGCCCGGCCAGGCATGGCGCTCCAGCACCAGCCGCGCCCGCGGGGTAACGCCACGAATCGTCTTGCCGTACTGCCGCGCGAAGTGCTCCGCGAAATGGCGGATGAGCAGCGGCAGGTCCTCTTTATGCTCGGCCAGCGCCGGCACCGGAATCTCCACCATGGTCAGCCGGTAATAGAGGTCTTCGCGAAACTGGCGATCGGCAACCGCCTGGCGCAGATTCCGGTGCGTGGCCGCAATCACGCGCACGTTGACCTTCTTCGTCTGCAGCGACCCCACGCGCTGAATCTCCTGGTTCTGCAGCGCCCGCAGCAGCTTGGCCTGCGTCGCCAGCGGCATGTCTCCGATCTCGTCAAGAAACAGCGTGCCTTCGCTGGCGGCTTCAAACAGTCCGGGCTTGTCGCGATCAGCGCCCGTAAATGCGCCTTTCACGTGCCCGAAAAGTTCGCTCTCGAAGAGTGTCTCCACCACCGCCGAACAGTTGAGCACCACGTACTGCCCCTTCACGCCGCTGCGTGTGTGCAGCGCGTGGGCCACAAGATCCTTGCCCGTCCCGGTTGCGCCCTGAATGAGCGCCGAGCGGTAGTGCGGCGCGATGCGGCGAATGCGTGCAAACATTTCCGCCATGCGCTGGCTCGTCCCGATCAGCCCTTCGAATTTCTCTTCACCGCCCAGCGCCTGCCGCTTTCGTGCCTCTTCGATCAGCCGTCCCACCCGCTCGCGCAGGACGGGCAGACGGATGGGCTTTTCCAGATAATCGGCCGCGCCTTTGCGGATCGCCTCCACTGCGGTCTCCGTCGTGTAATGCGCGGTCATCAGCACCACATCGGTGGACGGGGCGAATTCCATGATGCGCGTCAGTACTTCGAGGCCCGACATCTCGGGCATCACCAGATCGGTCAGCACCAGTTGCGGCCGATGCCGGCGAACCAGCTCCAGCGCCTCGCTGGGGCGCGACGCGGTGTGGATCGTGATGCCCTCATGGGAGAGGGCGGTCGAGAGCAGATCCAGACTACCCGGATTGTCGTCCACAATGACGATCGAAAGGGCCATATGCGGAGAGGGGACAATCAATCTTACTGCACGGCTGAGGATCGAGCCGTACGGATGCGGATGTGGCACGGTACAGTTCCACAGCCTTCTGCGCGAAAGCACGCACCCGCGGACGCGCCCTGGCGCAGCACGCAGCACCGGACGCAGCGCCCCGCAGTGTGAGCTCGCACACCAAGGCATGTGATTTCAATCACATGGTGCTTTGCGGTGGTTTGGCACGAGCCGTGCTCTATCTCCGGGCAACGCTCCCCAGGAGATCGCACAATGGAAAGAAATCAGGGATGTCTGGACTGTCCGGCACGCGGCAAGCACCTCTTCTGCGGTATGGAAGACGCGTCGCTCACCAAGTTTGATCCACTCGGAACCATCGTCCAGTTCGGCGGCGGCGGCGTTATCTTCCGCGAGGGCGATAACTGCGGATCGGTGCACGTCCTCTGCTCCGGCCGCGTTAAGCTCTCGGCGACCAGCCGGGAGGGCCGCACCCTGATTCTGAAGATCGCCCGGGCGGGCGAAGTTCTGGGTCTCTCCGCTGCGCTGGCCAACCAGCCTTACGAAGTGACGGCGGAAACCGTGGAGCCTTGCCGGCTGAAAACCATCCGCCGCCAGGCTCTGCTCGATTTCCTGGATCGCAACCCCGATGCCAGCATGCGGGCGGCGCGCGCCGTCGCCCAGGAGTACAAGGCTGCGTTCGCTGAGGTTCGGCGTCTGGCCCTCCCCGCCACCGCCTCAGGCCGCGTTGCCGGTCTCCTGCTCGAGTGGAGCCGCGAGCAGGCGCCGGCCAACAGCCAGAGCGGCCGCTGCGTGATGACCCTCACCCACGAAGAGATTGCTTCCATGACCGCGACCACGCGTGAAACCGTGACGCGCGTGCTGGGACAATTGCGGCGGGATCAGCTCATTCAGATCCGCGGCGCTGCTCTCACCGTCCTGCAACCACAGGCCCTCGAGCGGCTCGCTGTCTAAGGCATCCTCCCAACCAACTGGACTCGATTTGATGTACTGAAGTCTTTTCACGAGGCAGCCCAAAAAGCTGCCTCGTTTCTTGTGGGGCGATGCCTCAGGTCTGGTACCAGGGGATATTGATGACCACGATGCGCTGATTGCCGCGCACCAGCAGCATCAGCTTCAGGAGGCTGGAACGCTGGTTGTGCAGCAGAGCTTCCCACCAGTGGCGCACCACCAGTTCCGGCACCAGCACGGCAATATGGCGGTCGCCATGCTGCTTCTCCTCCGCCAGAACGAACTCCAGCAGCGGCATCAGAATCAGCCGGTACGGCGATTGAATGCGCGTGAAGGTCGGCTCCGGCATGCCTGCGTTGCGCAGAGGCGCGGCGATCTTTTCCTCCCACATCAGCGCCAGCTCGTCGTGTCCGTGATCCACGTCCGGCGAGTCGATATGGACCACATGGATGTCGGATGAAATGGACAGCGCGAAGCGAATGGCCTTGGCTGAGATGCGGCTCCATCGGTCCATCGGAATCACCACGACCGGGGGATGTATGTTGGTTACCGTCAGCGGATCGGGGCACGTGGTTTCACGCGAGACGCGGCTATAGTGCCGTTTGACCGCAACCATCAACAGAATCATGCACGGAATCAGCAGCGCTGTAACCCACGCGCCGGCCAGGAACTTCGTCGCCAGCACCACCACAGTGGTAATCCCGGTAGCCAGGGCGCCGAGCCCGTTGACCAGGATCCGCGCCGTCGCTCCGTGCCCACCCCGGCGCTTCCAGTGCAGCACCATGCCCGCCTGCGAGAGCGTAAAGGCGAGGAACGCGCCGATGGCGTAGAGAGGAATCAGACGGTCGGTGATGCCGCCGAAGAGGATCAGCAGCGCAGCCGTCAGCGCCACCAGCACGTAGATGCCCCAGGAGTACAAGAGCCGCCGCCCGCGAAAGGTGAAGACGTGAGGCAGGTAGCCCTGGAGCGCGATGGCACGCGTGAGGCGGGGAAAATCCGCAAACGCAGTGTTCGCGGAGAGCGCGAGAACCACCAGAATCGACCCGATCGTCAGATAGTAGAACCACCCCGTGCCCATCACCGCCGCCGTCAGTTGCGAGAGAACGCTCTGATAGCCGGCGCTGCCCGGCTCGGTGGCGCCGATGCCGTAGATACGGCACAGAAGGGCAATCCCTGCGAGCAGTACGATCAGCAGAAGGATGATGACGGTCAGCGACCGGCGCGCGTTTTTGCGCGTCGGGTCGCGGAACGCCATCACCCCGTTGCTGACGGCTTCCACGCCGGTCATGGCCGTGCAGCCGCTGGAGAACACCTTGAGCAGCAGCCACCAGGTCACGGCTGCGGTGACCATGGGCAGGCGCGGTGGAGCGACCACGGGGACGGGGTGACCGCCGCTCGACAAGCTGCGAAAGATTCCCACGCCAATGACCACCAGCAGCGTGCCGAGAAAGAAATAAGTGGGAACCAGGAAGACGACGCCCGTGTCGCGCACCCCACGCATATTCACGAGCGTGAGGAGGATGAGCACTCCCAGACAAATAGCGAGAGTATGCGGCTGCAGGGACGGAACTGCGGAGATGAGCGCTCCTACGCCTGCGGAAATGCCCACCGCGGCAGTGAGGACGTAATCGATCATCAGCGCTGAAGCAGCCAGCAGGCCGGCACGCATGCCCAGGTTCTCACCCGCGACGGTAAAGGAGCCGCCGCCATGCGGGTAGGCTTCGATCGTCTGGGAGTAGGAGAAATAGAGAATCGCGAGCAGAATGAGGATCGCCGCGGTGACCGGAACGATGTAATGAATGCCGCCCAGTCCCAGCGGGATCAGCAGCGTCAGCGCAGCTTCCGGGCCGTACGCGGCGGAGCTGAGTGCATCGAGCCCGAAGATGGGGATTCCGGCGGCGGGGCCGATATGCTCGGCGCGCTCTTCCGAGGTAGGAAGCGGCCGGCCAAACAACAAGTCAGAGATCCGCATACGTTATGAATGATCCTGGCAGGTTTGAGCGGTTTATGGAGTGAGATTCTTTGTGAAAAAGTGGGCCATGTACCCGTCGGCCTCCTTCGCTTCGGGCAGGCGAACATTGTTCCAGAACGCGTGCGGCAAGCCTTCAAACACGATGAGTCGCGCGTCGTCGTTGCCCGCGCGCAGAAAGGCGCGATGCAGAATCGTGGTGCCGCTCAGCAGCAGGTCGCGCTCGCTGGTGATGAACAGCGTCGGCGGCATGCCGCGCAGATCCGCAAAAAGCGGCGATAGAACGGGATTGCGCGGGTCCGTCTTGCCCACGTAGCCGGGATCGTGCGGCCCGGCTGCCGGCGGATCGAGATGCCCGGAGAGCCCGTTGAGCGAGTACATGGCGGAAGAATCGCCGGCGCGGCTGAAGTCCCCGAGGCCGGAGAAGATACCCAGCGCTCCAGGCTCCGGCAGCCCCAGGTGTTTCAGCTCCACTGCCACCTCGCCGGTCAGGATCGCTCCCGCTGAAGTTCCGTAGATGGCGATGTGCCGAGGCTTGTAGGTCCTGAGCATCGCCTTGTACACGGCAACTGCGTCATCGACCGCGGCCGGAAACGGATACTCCGGCGCCAGACGATAAAGAACCGCGACCACCTTCATGTGAGTCAGATTGGCAATAGGAATGGTCTCCGTCAGCGAACCCGAATCCGAGTTGAATCCGCCGCCGTGCAGATTGATCAGCACGCAGTCGGGAATCATGCCGGTAAGCGGCGTGACAATCCTCACCGGGACGCCAGCGATGGTGCTCTGCGTAAGGTTCACGGGATAAATCTGGCGCGCGGCCTCTCCGGCGCGCGCCTGCCACGTATCGGTTCCCTGGCGGCGCTGCGTCAGCGAATAATGCGGCTCCGCGTCGGGGACTCGCTGCGCGAGCATCGCCTTTGCCTGCGGGCTCAGATCGGGCGGAACGGGCACGACCCGCGTCACATGCGCCGTCCCGTTGGTGTCGATGTAGCTGCTGTCGCTGTTGGGCGCCTGCGCGGCGGTGGTGGCCTGTTGCGCCGACGCGATGCTGAACGCGAAAAGAATCAGAGGTAGGCCAACTCGAAGCATCGGGTTCTCATGCGCTGGAAGTTGGCATGGTATCAGAACCGAGGATGCCTCACTCGTCTGCGCTGAGAGTGCATGCGGTCCGGTTGTTAACGGGAAGCGATCCTGGGTTCACCTAAAAAGCAAAAGGCCCGCTTTCCAGCGGGCCTGCTTCAGAGGCATTTGGGGGGACATCCGGAAGTGACTTGAGGGGCTCGCGATTTCTGCGAGCATGGTGCAAGAAGAGTCTCTGTAAACCAGGTAGGTTGGTTACACCTGAAGTTGCCTCTGTCGTTGCTGATATAGATGCAGCTTCTGGGCTGAGGTTGGCTGTCAGGCGGAGGAAAATTCAAATATTTTTTTGACGGCTCTCAAGGCAAGTCTTTTCAGCAGCTTGCAGGCCCCAGGCAACCCCTCAGCCCAGCGGCAGGTAGTACTGCGTCCCGCGCACCGGCTCCGCAAGCCGCTTGAGCAGCATCTGCAGATCGCGGTTGTTGTTTACGAAATCGATGTCGCTGGTGTTGACCACCAGCAGATCGCTGCCCGAATAGTGAAAAAAGAAGTGCTCGTACGCTGACGTTACCTGCTCAAGATACTTGTCGCTGATAGCGCGCTCGCCCGGCACGCCCTTGCGGCGGATGCGCTGCTTCAGCGCCTCTGGCGAGGCCTGCAGATAAATCACCAGCTCCGGCGTGGGCACTTCCGCGCGAAACATCTGGTAATAGCGGTTGTAAAGGTCCAGCTCCGCATCGGTCAGATTGATGTACGCGAAGATCTTGTCCTTCTCGAACAGATAATCGGCAACCACCGGGATGCTGAAATCGCCCAGCTCGCGCTGCTGCTCGTAGCGCTCCATCAGGAACCACATCTGCGTCGGCAGCGCCATGCCCGCTTGCCCCTCGTAAAAGCGGTCGAGAAACGGATTGTCTTCCGGCTCGACCACGCGCCGTGCGTGCAGCGTCTCGGCCAGCACCCGAGCCAGGGTCGACTTGCCCGCGCGGATAGGGCCTTCCACGGCGATGAATCGGGGCTGTTCGAAAAGCTTGGCCATGGCAGCGAAGGAAAGTCGAAGATACCACGACCGCGCCTCAAAGTGAACCCGGCTTAGACTGGTAACAAAATGCTCGCACTTCTCGCCACTGCCGGAGCCGCGGCCGGTCTTGCCGCCGGCGGATACACCTGGGCCGCGCTCTCGCCACAGTCGCAGATCTTCGGGCGAACCATCGTCGCCGGGCGCGATCCGGCGGAGTTCGCGCTGACCTACGATGACGGGCCGAACGCCGCGTGGACGCCGCAGCTGCTGGATCTGCTGACCCAGAACGAAGTGCGCGCAACATTCTTCGTGATCGGGAAGTTCGTGCGCCAGCGTCCGGATCTGGTGCGCGCCGTTCGCACCGCCGGGCACCTGATCGGCAACCACACCGTCTCCCATCCATGGCTCACGCTGGAGAGCCCTCGCCGTGTGCGCGAGGAGCTGGCCGGATGCAACGCGGCCATCG
This sequence comes from Acidobacteriaceae bacterium, assembly GCA_035503835.1. Lineage (GTDB taxonomy): Bacteria > Acidobacteriota > Terriglobia > Terriglobales > Acidobacteriaceae > Palsa-343. Next base: position 29,387 of record DATJSY010000017.1, read on the forward strand.
AAGACGCGATCGGCGAGCGTGTGCGCTTCTTTCGGCCTCCGCATGGCGCGCGCCGCCCCGACGTGCTGCGTGCAGCCCGCGACCTCGGCCTGACGCCGGTGCTGTGGAACGCGATGGGTTTCGACTGGCGGCCGAGCTCCGCCGAACAGATCGCGGTGCATCTGGAGCGCGGCATCGCGCGCAACCGCCGGCGCGGACGCGGGTCGAATCTCCTCCTGCACGACGGTGGGCATATCGCCATGGGCGCGGATCGTGGACCGTCCGTGGCAGCCACACGGTTGATTTTCGATCGGCACGCGCCTGGAGCCGTCCGCTACGTCACTGTCGACACCTGGGCGTGAGCGAATTCGAGATTTCGTGCTGCAGGGAACCGTGGGCCACGCTGGACCGTATGACGAAGATAAGGAGATTTGTCCCCTATGCTGCTGGAGGATATTCGCTACGCGCTGCGCCAGTTTTTCAGGACGCCAGGTTTCACCATCACCGCGATCCTGACCCTGGCGCTGGGGATTGGCGCGACCACGGCGATCTTTACGCTGATTCATGCCGTGCTGCTGCAGTCGCTGCCGGTGGTCAAGCCGAGCCAGCTGATCCGCATCGGGGACAGCGAGAACTGCTGCATCAACGGCGGCATGCAGGATGATTGGTCGCTGTTTTCAACCGAGCAGTACCGGGAATTCCGCGACCACACGCCGGGCTTCGCGAGCCTGGCGGCATTCCAGGCAGGGCGCACCGAGGTGGGCGTGCGGCGCGAGGGCAGCAACCACCCCGCAGAGGCGTTTCCGGCGGAGTTTGTCTCCGGCAACGCATTCGAGACCTTCGGGCTGCAAGCCTGGGCGGGACGGCTGCTGCAGCCCAGCGACGACACCAAAGGCGCCGCACCTGCGGCGGTGATGAGCTACCGCACCTGGCAGCAGAAGTTCGGGCAGGACCGATCGGTGGTGGGCGCAACCTTCCTGATCAACGGTCAGGCATTCACTGTCGTGGGTATTGGGCCGCCGGGATACTTCGGGGAGAAGCTGACCAGCGATCCGCCGGCGTTGTGGCTGCCGCTGAGCGCCTCGCCGCTGGTGCAGAACGGCAGCTTCAATGTACTGGATGAGCCGGAGCTGACCTGGCTGAACCTGATTGGGCGGCTGCAGCCGGGCGCGAACACGAAGCAGATGGAGGCCCAACTACAGGTGGAGCTGCGCGATTTTCTGCGCAGCCCCCTGTCGAAGGTGGATCCGGCCGAGAAAGTTCTGATTCCAAAACAGACCCTGCACCTGAGTTACGGCGGCGGAGGCGTGCAGCAGATGCAGGATCAGTACAAATCCGAGCTGGATCTGCTGATGTGGATCTCGGCGTTCGTCCTGCTGATTGCCTGCGCGAACCTTGCAAACCTCATGCTGGTGCGCGCCACAGCTCGCAGGACGCTGACCTCGGTGCGGGCAGCGCTGGGGGCTCCGCGCCGCCGGTTAGTGATGCAGGCCCTGACGGAAAGTGTGGTGCTGGCGGTGGTGGGCGGCCTGGCTGGGTTGGGCGTGGCTTACGGGGGCGCGCGGCTGCTGCTGGATGCTGTGGCGGGCAAGAGCTATCTGCCGATTCACGCCACGCCCTCGCCGCAGGTACTGGGTTTCGCGTTCGCGATCTCGCTGCTGACGGGGATGCTCTTCGGTGCGGCCCCGGCGTGGATGACCGCCCACGCCGATCCCATCGACGCCTTACGAGGGGCGAACCGGTCGACGCGGCACAGCGGTCTGTGGACGCAGAAGATTCTGGTGGTGGCCCAGGCTGCTGTCTCCCTCGCACTGCTCTGCGCGGCGGGGCTGCTGATCCGCTCGCTGACCAACCTGCAGCACCAGCATTTCGGTTTTGAGACGCAGAACCGATACATCGTGCACATCGATCCGCAGATGGCGGGCTACCAGGCGCCCCAGACGGACGCCTTTTTCCGGCAACTGCACGACACCTTGGCGGCCATTCCGGGCGTCAGGAACGTGACCTATTCGACGTACAGCCCGATGGAGGGCGACAACTGGGGCGAGGAGGTGTACATCGAGGGCCAGACGCCGCCGCCTCCGGGCAGTGGCCGCAACGGCGCGTCGTGGGTGCGGGCGAGTCCCGGGTATTTCGAGAATATCGGCACGAAGATCATCGCCGGGCGCGGGTTCACCGAGCAGGACAACGCGACGGCTCCCAATGTCGCCGTGGTGAACGAGGCGTTTGCGAAGCGGTTCTTCAAGAACGGGGACGCGCTGGGACAGCACTTCGGAGACTTCGAGCAGAAATTCGCAGGAAACTTCACGATTGTGGGCGTTACGGAAAACACACAGTACTGGGATCCGGACAGCACGATCCGGCCGATGTTTTTCCTGCCTGCGTCGCAGTGGATCACGTACCAGGAAAAGATGCTGCAGATGGAGGAAAGCGTATCGCACCTGGAGATGAACGCCGTGGAGATTCAGACCGTGGGCGCGGTGCCGGGGCTGGAAGCGCAGGTCAGACGCGCGCTAACGCAAATAAATCCCAACCTGACGATGCTGAACTTCGAAACCTTCCAGCAACAGGTGCAGGATGAATTTTCGCAATCCGAACTCATGGTGAAACTCACTTCTGTGTTCGGGTTGCTGGCGCTGGTGCTGGCGGGTATTGGACTGTACGGCGTGACCGCCTACTCCGTCGCGCAGCGGACCAGCGAGATCGGCATCCGCATGGCGCTCGGCGCGAACCGCGGCGGCATCGTGAAGATGGTGCTGCGCAGTGCCTTCCTGCAGGCGGGAATTGGCCTGGTCATCGGCATTCCCGGCGCGATTGTGGCCGGTCATTTCATGGCCAGTCAGCTTTACGGCGTGCGGCCCTGGGATCCCGCGGTGCTGCTGTCAACCGCGGCGATTCTGGCCATAGCCGCATTTCTCGCGGCCGTCATCCCCGCGCGCCGCGCTGCCGGCGTGGAGCCGATGACGGCGCTGCGGGTGGAATAACACGCGAAGCGTATCGCCGAGCTCTTCGCTCAACTCCTGCTCGGGCGTGCCGATACCAACCCGCACGCGCTGCGCCACACTGAGGGCTCCTACGCCCCCTGTCCCAGCACCTTCGGCACGTCAATTCCCAGCGCCGTCGCCAGGGAATGCTGGTGATCCTGTTCCTGGGTGATGATCTGGCGCAGCTGCTCGGCCAGAGCATAGTGCCCGACCGCTTCTGCCTGTTTCACGCGCTGCCGGTAATTGCGGATCGTCTCCGTCTCGTTGTCGAGATCGAAGCGCAGCATCTCCTCCGCCTTTTTGGAGAGCTTCACGGTCTTCGGCGTAGCCGTGGGCATCCCCCCCAGATAATCGATCTGGTCGGCGAGAATCATGGCGTGTTGCAGCTCTTCCGTGGCGTGCACCTTCAGCTCCGCGGCGATATTCATCCACTCCGCCCCGGAGAGAACGTTGCTGTATACGGTGTAGGCGATGATGGCCTGGTATTCGCGCGCCAGGTCCTCGTTGAGCGCGTCGATGAGCGCCTTCAGGGCCTGCTCGTTCGTCTGTTCGGCTTTCTTGTCCGGCATCGTCGTTTTCCTCTCCGATCAGGTTAGCGTATTTGTCTTTAGATTCGCGTCAGGGCGCGACGTGCTTTCTGATGCACAGAATCGACCCCTCGCCTCTCCTAAACCGTCATCTCGCGCAGTGTCGAGCTGACCGTCAGCCTCGGTTCCGTCGCGCGCTGCACATCCTCGACGGCGAGCCCCGGAGCGATCTCCTCCAGCACCAGACCCTCCGGCGTCATCCGGATCCACGCCATTTCGGTGGCGATGGTGTCCACCACGCGCACGCCGGTAAGCGGCAGCGTGCACTTCTTCAGGATTTTGGGCGCGCCGTCCTTCGTGGTGTGCTCCATGGCGACGATCACGCGGCGGGCGCTGGCGACCAGATCCATGGCGCCGCCCATCCCCTTGACCATCTTGCCCGGGATCATCCAGTTGGCCAGTGTCCCTTCCTCGTCGACTTCCATCGCCCCCAGTACGCTCAGGTCGATGTGCCCTCCGCGGATCATCGCGAACGAGTCGGCGCTCGAAAAGTAGGATGCCCCCGGCAGCGCCGAAACCGTTTCCTTGCCGGCGTTGATCAGATCGGGGTCCTCTTCACCCGCCAGCGGATACGGCCCCACGCCGAGCATCCCATTCTCAGACTGCAGAACGACCTCGATGCCGGGCGGAACGTGGTTGGCGACCAGCGTCGGAAGGCCGATCCCCAGGTTTACGTAGTAGCCATCGCGCAGCTCCTGGGCCACGCGACGCACAATGCGCTCGCGTTTCTCGGCCGCGCGGCGCGCGGACTCGGAGCCGGCGTCGCGGGCCGCGGGTGAAGAGTGCCGGGGATTCTGTACAGTGGACATGCCGTATGCCTCCCGCCGTTTTCAATATACGGGCACGATCGCTCCTCCGGGGTACGCTGCTGGTTCTCCTCAGCCTCGTGGTGGCCCTGGTGTGCGGTGGATTTCCGGACGTTCGTCCGACGGTGTGGCTCATCCTGCCGGCGGCCGGAGCGGTCCTGGGCACCGTCGACACCACGCGCTGCCTGCGCCGGAAGTGGAGCTTTTATCACGGAGGGGTGCTGTTGCTGCTCTACGCCGACGTGCTGGTGCTGGCGCTGATCTTTTTCCTGCTGCTGTATCCCTGGGCGAAGTGGCTGCAGTAATGCAGCCGGTGGCCTGTGGCTAGCTCACAGCGGCGGCAGCTTCTGTGTGCTGCAGCGACTCCTCGTACGGGGCCCGCAGAACGCCGCGCTCCGTGATGATGGCCGTGACGTAGCGCGCCGGGGTCACGTCGAAAGCGGGGTTCTCGATGCCGACTCCGTTTGGCGTGAGCTGTTTTCCCGCGTGGTGGGTGACCTCGCGGGCGGACCGCTGCTCGATGGGGATGGCGTCGCCGGTAGCGGTTTTCAGATCAATCGTCGACCACGGCGCGGCGACAAAGAACGGGATGCCGTGCTCCTTCGCGAGAATGGCGACGTTGTACGTGCCGATCTTGTTGGCAACGTCGCCGTTGGCGGCGATGCGGTCCGCGCCAACCACGACGGCCTGGATTTTTCCCTGGCGCATCAGGCTGGCCGCCATGTTGTCGCAGATCACCGTAGTCGGGATGCCATCGTGCATCAGCTCCCAGGCAGTGAGGCGCGCTCCCTGAAGAAACGGCCGCGTTTCGTCGGCATAAACATGAATCTCGTGGCCCTGTTCGACGGCGGAACGGATGACGCCGAGCGCGGTGCCATAGCCGCACGTGGCCAACGCCCCCGCATTGCAGTGGGTGAGGACGCCGCCCCGCTGGGGCAGAAGCGCCGCACCGTGTGCGCCCATCTGCCTGCAGGCCTGGATGTCCTCCTCGTACATGGCCTGAGCTTCCGCGACCAGGCCGTCGCGAACCGTCGCGGGCGTGGCGCCGGTTTGCGCAGCCAGTTCGGCAAACCGGATTTTCATTCGCCCGATGGCCCAGAAGAGGTTGACAGCGGTGGGTCGCGTGGCCGCAAGAGTGCTGCACATGATCTCAAACTCCGCGGCCAGGGCAGCAACCGTGGCAGCCTGACTATTCCTGACTCCGAGCGCGAGGCCCATCGCTGCGGAAACGCCGATGGCCGGGGCGCCGCGGACGACCATTGTGGAAATCACGTCCGCAACTTGCTGGTAACTGGTAGCGAGAACGTACGTTTCTTCCAGAGGCAGGCGGGTCTGATCGAGAAAGCGGACGCCATCGGCGGTCCATTCAAGCGTGGGAATCATCGATTCCAGTTTAAAGGGTAGGGCCGGAGCGGCCAAAACCCGATGGGTGATCGTGGACTCACTAACCGGGGAATCAGGTATGAAACTTTGTCGTCACAATTTCGTCGAAACTCCTTAGCAAAGTCATTAGATTGATGTTAAAGTTTTTTCGTTGGTTCCCGACAACCAAAGGTAGATTCCTGCGTGCGGGGTTTGGGGTACGGCTCTGAGGAGAGGCTCGATTTGACTGATCTGCCGCGTGAGTTGAGCACGAAGAAAGCGCGCACCAAGCTCCAGTGTCCCAATTGCGGACAGGAGCAGCTCGCACGAATCGCCCGAAATGGAGTCCTTCGCGAGAAGCTCTACCCGCTATTTGGCTTCTACCCCTGGGAATGCGCGATTTGCCGGAAGCAGTTTCTGATCCGGAGGCGCAGCGGCAGCTATCGCCGGGTTCCTGGCCGCAGTTCGGCGGCAAACGAACAAATTCCTTCAACGCAACAGCCTTCGGTCCGCTAACTGCTACTGGACGGCTGCCCCAAACTTGGTTTCGATCTCTCCGGCTGCGGCGCGAATCGCGTCGAGCGGCCCGAGCGCTGGCAGGTTTGCACCCAGCCGTTCCAGCTCAGCCACCGCTAACTCCGTTGCAATATTGCCCACCAGCGCATCCTGCGCGAAGGGGCAACCGCCAAATCCTCCCATTGCCATGTCGAAACGCCGGCAGCCGGCCCGGTAGGCCGCGGCAATCTTTGCCGCCACGTCTGCCGGCCGCGCGTGCAGGTGGACGCCGATCTCGATGCCGTCCTCGACCGAACCCAGCACCGCGCTCATCAGTTGCGCGACCTGCTGCGCGCTGGCGAGACCGACGGTGTCAGCGAGGGAAATCTGCGTAACGCCCGAGTCGGCGAGCAGATCGCAGGCCGCCACGACCTCGTCCGGGTCCCACGCGTCGCCGTAAGGATTGCCGAATGCCATGGAAATGTAGGCGACCACGCCCAGACCAGCCTGAAACGCGGCCTGGCCGATCGCGTCCAGGGTCTCGATGGAATCCTCAGGCGTCTGGTTCTGATTGCGGCGCAGGAATTCCGGGGAGATGGAGTAGGGAAATCCGAGAGTCGACACGGTCCCGCATTCGACGGCGCGCTCGGCACCCTTCTCGTTGACCACAATCCCAATAATCTCAACGTCCGCGGGTGGATCAAGCAGGTCCAGAACCTGCTCGGAGTCTGCCATTTGCGGAACGGCTTTCGGAGAAACGAACGAAACGGCGTCGATGTGGCGAAAGCCCGCGGCAATCAGCGTCCGCAGATAATCGGCCTTTACTTCGGACGGGATAGATTTGGGCAGCGCCTGCCACGCATCGCGGGGGCATTCGACAATTTTGACCGCGTCGTTCATGGCTCAGAGGGCGAAGCGCCAGCGCAGCGTGAAATCCGCGCACAACAACAACCCGTAGGGTATCAGGGCGAGGCCAGTCCACGAACGCCAGCGCGGGCGGAGCAGCGTAAAGACAAAAAACGCGGTGGCTACGAGCGTGGCCGCCGAATTCCACCGCGATACCCAGTCGTAAACGCTGGACTGCATGGCGAAGAGCATGTCCCAAACGGTGCGCGGCGGCAGATGGAAGACCAGAGGCCCGGCGGCCAAAGATGCGTGCAGCCAGAGCGCCAGCTCGAGAATGCAATACGCCAGCGATGGCAGAGACAGGGCCGCGAGCGGCGTCAGCAGCAGGAAAAAGGCCCGATCCGAATTCTGGTCACCACGGATGGCCTCAGACATGGCGTTCCATACGTTGGATGCATAACTCCTTCGCCAGTGGTGGGCACAGCAGGAGGTAGTAGTCGTCCGGTGTGGCGCGATCGTCCTGGTGCCAGTCAGAGTAGAGCAGACGCACCCCGAGCACGCTCTCTTCGCAGGGCGGCCGCTCGTAGCGCTCCTGAAACTGCCGCTGCCGAACGCTGAGGGCGATCAGTTCCTGGGTGACCGGAAAGGAGCGCAGCTCGTTGGGAGGCACAACGAAGCCGGAAAGCGGGCGCTCGATAGCGAGGTGGGGTTCGTCGCGCAGCCAGAGGCGATAGCCGGAGAGGCGGAAGGAGCGCTCGCCGTCGTTCCACACATCCGCCACGACCTGCGGCCACGAGACGGTGTCGTAGTAGTACTCGCCGCCGGAGCTGCGGTCTCGACGGTACGTGACCGTGACCGGCCGGTGCGCGAAGCGGTCCGTCGTCTCGGCGCGGATGCCCATCCAGAACCGTGGCTGAACCGTGATGCGGGCCTGCCATTGCTCGCGCTGCAGGGCGATCGCCGCTTCCGCTGCGGCCAGCGAACGGCGCGATACGTGAAGATACGTCAGGGTGACGGCGGCGGTGATGACGGAGGCGAAGAAGGTGAACAGCGCGCCCAGCGCGAGGGCGAAGGTGTCGCCGCGCCGGTGCCACTCGATCAGGAAGACCAGCACAAGGACCCCACAAAGGAGGGTCAGGGCAATCAGAGCGATCAGGAAGCGCAACCGCAGCTGGGTTACGATCATCCGCGCCAGCATGCGATGGCGGGTCATCCTGGACTCCGCTTTCCCGAGCCGATCATGATCTCTCCCCGGATCCTATTGACCGATGTGAGAGAAGACCACGATGACCAGGAGGCCGCTGAAGTGCGCGGCCAGACCGAGGCAAAACGCCCGCAGAAACCTGCCGGCGCGAAAGGTGACCGTCATCAGCAGCCCGTAAAGAGGGAACTGGAGGTAGAGCATCCATTGCGTCAGCCTGCTGGTGAGGTCGCTGGAAAGATGCAGCGCCGGCTCCTGCACTACCAGGACCCATGGATAGAGAAGCGAGAAAACTTTGGGCCCCTCCAACGCGACGACGTCGGCGAAACGCACGATAAAGGGATCGAGAATCAGGCACACGAGCAGGGGCCAGAAGGCGTGGGAGCCCGCGCTCCAGAAATGGGTCTTCTTTTTCGGACTGCTGCCTTTGCCAGCATCCGCGGAACTGGACTTGCGCGTTCGCGCTGCTGCACTTGAGGACATGTGTGCAGCATAACTCCTCACCGGCCAAACCGAACCACCTCAGGTATTCAGAGTGTTACCTCGGTAAGATTCTGGCCAGGCGCGGCTGCATTTCCAGCCGTTTCTATTCCATCCGCAGTGCCTCCATGGGTTCGACCGAGGCCGCCCGCCGGATGGGAATCAGAGCAGCCAGCATCCCAGCGCCTGCCATCGCCAGCCCCAGCGCCGCCAGCAATCCGGCCTGGTGGCTGAAGTGGATCATCACCACCGATCCGATCAGCCGCTGCGCCGCCCAGGTCAGCCCAAACCCGGCAACAATTCCCGCCGCCAGCAGGATCGACACCCGCCGCAGCACCAGCGTGGCCACGCCGCCCCGCGACGCGCCCAGCGCCATGCGGATGCCGATGTCCCGTGCGCCCATCTCTACTTCGTGGCTGATCAGCCCATAGAGGCCCACCACCGCCAGCAGCATCGCCAGCCCGGCAAAGATGCCAAACAGCCAGCTCTCCATCCGCTGCATCGCCAGTTGGTCGGAGATGATTTCGTCCATCGTCTCCGGCGCACGGAACGGCAGCGTGGGATCGATTTCGTGGAAGACTCGCCGCAATGAACCGATCTCCGCCTTCGGATCTCCCGCCGTGCGCACAATCAGGTTCGTTGACATCAGGTAAGTCTGGATGTCCTTAGGCGGAATCTCCGTCAGCAGGTAATCCATCTCCGGCAGCGGTTTTTGGTTCAGGTCCTGGCGAACGTCGGTGACCACGCCCACGATCGCCGTCTTCTCGTCGGCTTTGTCGCTGTCGTCCAGATGTTGGCCCACAGGATCCAGTCCCGCCGGGATGAATTTCTTCACGAACGCCTGATTCACCACGATGGTCCCCGCCTTATTCGAAGAGACATCGATGGAGG
>DATJSY010000018.1:0-2461 GCA_035503835.1 Acidobacteriaceae bacterium
TCGGCTGATCATGCGAGCGATTTCCCGTTTGTGCCTTCCCGGTTTTGCTTTCCTTTTTGCCTGTGGTTGCGTCCACGCCCAGTTACCGTCGCCGGATGCCCCGCCGACGTCGTCGGTTGCGGCCGCGGCGCCCACCCAGGACCCGAGCGCGGCCAAAGCCCGAGCCATCCTCGATGCCATGATCCAGGCGCTTGGCGGCCAGCGCTGGCTCAACCAGCAGAACCGCTATCTGGAAGGTCGGATTGCCGCCTTCTACCAGGGCAAGCCCACCGGCGCGACCGTGCGCTACTGGCAGTGGGATACGCCGACGGCCGAGCGGATCGACCTGACCGAAGGCAAAAAGGACAAGCACAACTGGACCCAGGTCTTCGAGAACGGCCACTGCTGGGAGATCACCTATCGGGGCAAAAATCCGATCCCGGCAGACACCTGTGCGGCCTCCAACCGCAGCCGCGACCATTCGATCGAGGTGGCCGTGCGCGTGTGGATGAAGGATCCATCGACGATCCTGATGTATGAGGGGCAGTCGCTGGCGGGGGCACACCTGGCGGACCAGGTGACGCTGCTGAATGCCGAAAACGACTCCATCACGATCCGGGTGGACGACGGGACGCATTTGCCGCTGAGCCGCAGCTGGACGTGGCGCGATCCGGTCTACCAGGACAAGAACGAAGATTCAGAAGAGTACGCGGACTACCACGTAATTGACGGGCTGCCGACACCGTTCACCATCACGCGCACGCATAACGGCGACGACACGCAGCAGCGATTCATCTTTAAGGCGGCCTACAACGTGGCGCTGCCGCCGAACGGCTTCGACGCCGATGCGATCGCGGCCCGGTGGGACAGAAAGTAGATCGGCAGGCAAACACAAAGCCGCACCCAAAGGCGCGGCTTACGGCCGGGTGAGTCTTCCGGCTGGAACGGCTTACTTCGTTTGCGGCGTGACCGCTTCCGACTTCGTCGTGTTCTCCTGCTTGGCGGTGTCGCTGTCTGGCGTGCCCTTGATGCCTTCCTTAAAGCCGCGGAAGGCTTCGCCGAGGCCCTTTCCCAGTCCAGGAAGCTTGGTGGGGCCAAAAATCAGCAGGGCGATGGCCAGAATCAGAAGCAGGTGCTCGGGTTTTAAGAGGTTGTCAAACATTCGGATCCTCCGGAGGGCGTCGCGCCCTTGCGCGGACAGACCTCCGTATGGCTCCATTGTCGCACACCGGGCCCCGCGCGTTGCGATTCCGTTGGTGCGGCAACTCCGGTGCCTTGTCCCGGGCCGCCGTGTACCTTAAGGAAAGAGTCCAAACGCCTCATGAGCAGTCCAGAACGAGCCATCTGCATCCACGGGCACTTCTACCAGCCGCCCCGGGAGAATCCCTGGCTGGAGACGGTGGAAGCGCAGGAATCCGCCGCCCCCTGGCACGACTGGAACGCCCGCATCACCGCGGAGTGCTACGCGCCGAACGCCTCGGCGCGCATTGTCGACCGGCAGAACGAGATCATCCGCATTCTGAACAACTACGCGCGGATGAGCTTCAACTTTGGCCCGACGCTGCTCTCCTGGCTGGAGCAGAATTCTCCCCGGGTGCACGAGGCGATCGTGCGGGCCGACGCGCGCAGCCGGAAGCGTTATTCGGGACACGGCTCGGCGATGGCGCAGGTCTATAACCACCTCATTATGCCGCTGGCCGGCACGCGGGACCGGGTGACGCAGGTCCGCTGGGGCATCGCCGATTTCGAATACCGGTTTCATCGCAAACCGGAGGGCATGTGGCTGCCGGAGACGGCGGTGGATTCGGAGTCTCTGGATCTGCTGGCGCAGCACGGGATCCAATTTGTGCTGCTCGCGCCGCATCAGTGTGCGCGGGTGCGGTCGCTGGACCGGGGCGCTCCGGACGGGGACCAGGCGGCTGCCAGGCCAGGCGATCCGGGCAAAGAATCGCCGCGCAAAGGCAAGGCAGCCGGCGAGCCTGCCTGGGTGGAGACACCCAACGCAGGCGTCGACACGACGCAGGCCTACCGGGTGCGCCTGAAAGACGGGCGGTCCATCGTGGTCTTCTTCTATGACGGTCCGCGGTCGCGAGCCATCGCCTTTGAGGGGCTGCTGAACAGCGGCGACGGCTTCGCGCAGCGGCTGCTGAGCGGCTTCCAGCCGGAAGGGCGCCGGGCGCAGCTCGTTCACGTCGCCACCGACGGCGAGAGCTACGGGCACCATCACCGTTACGGGGAGATGGCGCTGGCCTGGGTGCTGCACCGGTTCGAGGAAACGAACCACCCGGCGAACCCGGGTGCACGGCTGACGAATTACGGCGAGTTCCTGGAGAGGCATCCGCCGCGCTGGGAAGCGCAGATCGTCGAGGACACCTCGTGGAGCTGTGCGCACGGCATCGAACGCTGGCGTTCGGACTGCGGATGCTCCAGCGGGCGGCCGGGCTGGAATCAGAAATGGCGGAGGCCCCTGCGGACGGCTCTG
>DATJSY010000019.1:0-10997 GCA_035503835.1 Acidobacteriaceae bacterium
GGCGCGAGGAGCCGAGATCGGTACGCCGAGCCGCTATCGGGTGAACGAGACGTTTCCCTGGTACGGCGTGCACTCGCTCGATGTGAATTACTGCAATGGACTGCGGATTCCGATGGTCCAGCCGGCGAGTCACACGACCTATACGCTGGAGGTGCGCGCTTACGATGACGGGATTGCCTTTCGGCATATCGTGCCGGAGACGGGATCGCATGTTCCGGGCGAAGCGACCGCATTCACGCTGCCGGCGGGAAGCACGGCGTGGTACTTCGACCCGCATGAAGGGCAGTACGAGGGCGTATACACGCCGAAAAAGATCGACGGCGTTCCCGCAGGAGAGTGGGCAGCGCCGCCCGTGACTGTTCAGCTTCCCAATGGCGACGGCTATGCGGCGATTACCGAGGGAGACCTGACCCATTACGCGGGAATGGCGCTGCAGACGAACGGCAAAGACGGCTTCGATGCGCGGCTGGGCAATCTTGTTCCTCCGGACAAGCCCTTCCTGTATTACTACGGCGTCGAAGAGGCGAAACGGCTGGCTGTGCCTGCTTCAATTACCGGGACCATCACCACGCCATGGCGCATCGTGATGGTTTCACCCGATCTCAACGGGCTGGTGAACTGCGATATCGTGGCCGATGTTTCTCCGCCGCCGGATCCGAAGTATTTCCCGCAGGGCGTTCACACCCCGTGGATCAGGCCGGGGCGCGCCGTGTGGATGTTTCTGGATGGCGGGCCCATGACGCTTGCAGGCAATACGGAATATTCCCGCGAGGCGGGTGAACTGGGCTTTCAGTATCAGGTGGTGGAAGACCAGTGGGAGCGGTGGACGCCGGCCCAGCTGAAACAATTCGTGGATTATTCGCGGAGCCAGGGCGTGGGAATCTGGCTGTGGCAAAACCGGAAGTATCTGCCGACGCCGGAGTCGCGGCTGAAATGGTTTGCCATGTGCCGGAAGATCGGCGTGGTGGGCGTGAAGATCGATTTCTTCGACTCGGAGGCGAAGCCGGTCGTGGACCTGTATCAGCAGATTCTCGAGGAGGCGGCGCAGTATCACCTGATGGTGGACTTCCATGGCTCCGATAAGCCGACGGGAGAACAGCGTACGTGGCCAAATGAGCTGACGCGCGAGGCGGTGGAAGGGATGGAGTATGCGGATGCGCCGCGACCGCAGCATGAGGCGACGCTGCCGTTTACGCGACTGCTTGCGGGGCCGGCGGACTACACGCCCGTTCGGCTCGACAAGGGGAGAAACGGCACCACCTGGGCGAATCAGATTGCATCGGCCGCGCTGCTGACCTCGCCGCTGCTGACCTATGCGGCGAATCCGAAGACGCTGCTGGAGAATCCTGCGGTGGGAATGATCAAGAGCATCCCGAGCACCTGGGATGAGACGATCGTGTTGCCCTGTTCGGCGATCGGCGAGACGGCGGCGTTTGCCCGCCGCACCGGAAAGACCTGGTTTGTTGCGGTCGATAATGGATACACACCGCGGACCGTCACAATCGATCTGAAGTTTCTTGGCAGGGGCAACTACCGGGCGCAGCTGGTCGGCGATGTGGCGGGAAATCCAGCAGCGGTGAAGATTTCGAACGAGTCGATGAGGCGGTCGGGAAAGCTGACGCTGAAACTGGCCAGCGGCGGCGGCTTTATCGCACGCTTTACTCCGGAATCGTGAGGAAACGTCCCATCAGAAATTCTGGAGCAGCCAGGCGTTTGTCTCAAATGTCTGCTGCGAGAAGGCCAGGCGGCGCCCGTCCGGAGATTCCAGCGGATAGGCGAGCCAGTGATTCCTGCCTCCGTCGAAGAGCACCTGGGCTTTGCCGTCGAGACCTAGATGCGCGATGAAATAAGAAGTAGTCTGAGCAGACGCGAAGAGGCTGTTGGCGTCGTCGGCCCAATCGAGATCCCACAGGTTCCAGCCGGCGGGAAGCGAGATTGACTCGGAGATGCCGCTGGGAATCTGGAGGATGACGATGCGGCCAGGCAGCTGATCCTGACTGCAGATCGCGATCCTGGATCCGTCAGGGGAAAGCCGCCAGTTCAGTAAGTCCTTTGACGCAGGTGCGCGGAGACTGATGTGGGCGAGAGCTTTCCCCTCTCCCTGCGAGGGGTCGAGGGCATAGAAGACGAGCTGGCCGTTCTGCCACTGGCTGAGGACGCAGGGCCCGGGCGCGTGGGAGGGGCAATCGAAGGCAATCGACGGATCGATTTTGGTTTCGAGAATCTGCGCCGGCGGCCCGCCGGCGACGGGAAGGCGCATCAGGCGCTCCGCGGGAATCTGCGAAGCGCCGGCGGATGGAGCCGTAGACCAGTAGAGCACCCAGCGGCCGTCGGGGCTGAACTCAGGTGAGTTTTCATCGTCGGGGCTCTCCATGAGCGGGTCGGCGGATTGCTGGTCGACATCCTCGAGAAAAATCTGATTTCTTCCGATGCGATCCGACGCCAGCAGCAGGGCACGGCTGTCGCGCGTCCATCCGCCGGGAACGTCCTGGCTGTCGCTCATGGTGAGGCGGACGGGCGCATCCATCGCCTTGCCTCCGTCGCGGAGAGCTCCGACGTAGATGGCGTCCTGAATATGCTCTTTCACAACAGACAGGCGCCTCCCGTCGGTGCTGACGCTGAGACAGTAGGGCACGACCTGCTCCCAATGGGTGAGCTGGCGCGCCGATCCGGAAGGCGTTCCGGTGTGCGAATCCACCGGGATAGACCAGAGATTGCCATAAGGGCTCCCGGGAGCGCCTTCCGTACGCGAGAAAACGATGCGACCACTGGTCGTCCATGCCAGGTCATACTTCTCTCGCCTGTCGGAAACGATCACGGTCGGTGTTCCGCCATCGAGCGATAAGGACTCCACGTTCTCCAGTCCTGTGTCTATGTGGCGAACGATATAAGCGAGACGCCGGCCGGAAGGAGACCACGCCACACCCTCGACGGTAAGAGCTTCGCCGGAGATCAGCACATGAGGGTTGCTGCCGTCCGATCGCATAACCCAGATCTGATGGTTATGCCGGCCGGCATAAGCAATGGAAGAGCCGTCGGGCGAAATAACGGGCGTGACAGCGTTATTCGTGCCGCTTTCGAGCTGGCGCGGGGTTCCGCCGAAGATGGACGCCAGCCAGATGATGGCGCCCTTGTCCGGCGAATAGGTGGTGAGGATCAGCCGCTCGCCATCAGGAAACCAGCCGACGTTCCACAGATTCCTGCGAAGATCGTCCGGTAGCTGGACATCGTGGACGTCGCCGGAATCAATCACGCCAATATGGAGACCCTGGGGATCGACGTAAGCGATGAAGCGGCCATCGGGGGAGATGGCGGCGCTGACCACGCGATTCTCGGATGCATCGTGGGTGAGCTGGCGCTCCATGGCGGGTTGACGAGGGCCGGCAAACCAGCTGCGCGGCCAGTGGAGGAGCCACGCGAGTCCGGGAACGAGGGCGAGTGCGGCCAGGACGACGATAGCGATGAGAGTGAAATGGCGACTGAGCTTCTGCGAAGCGGGCAACGGCATGGGGATGACAGCGGAGCGATCGGAGGAGAAGCCCAGATCGCGCCGCAGGCGTTCCAGATCCACCCGCATCTCCGCCGCATGCTGATAACGCATCTCGGGGGACTTCTCGAGAGCTTTCTGAATGATCCGTTCCAACTCGGCGGGAACGTCAGGATTGAGGCGGACGGGAGGGACGGGGGTGCTGTCGATGATCGCTTTGGCGAGAAGGGCGTAGCTGTCGCTGCGGAAGGGCAGCACGCCGGTCGCCATCTCGTAGACGACCACGCCGAAGGAAAAGAGGTCGCTGCGCGCGTCGATTTCCTTTCCGCACACCTGTTCCGGCGACATGTAGGAAACCGTGCCGACAACGACGCCCGAACCGGTCGAGGACGACCCTGGAAAAGTGATGGTGTTTGAGGATGTGCCGGTATTCACCCTGACCGCGGCAGGATTGACAACCGCGAGGCCGAAATCGAGGACTTTGGCATGACCGCGGGGCGTAATGAAGATGTTCGATGACTTGATATCGCGGTGAACGATGCCCCGCTCGTGCGCGGCCTCAAGAGCATCAGCGATCTCGATGGCATAGCGAAGCAGCCGGGCGAGGGGAAGCGGCTGGCGGCCGATGGTCTGGCTGAGGGTGGCGCCCTCGAGGAATTCCATCACGAGGAAGGGCACCCCATCCTGCTCGCCGATTTCATGAATGGTGCAGATTCCGGGGTGACTCAGCGATGAAGCGGCGCGTGCTTCGCGCCGGAAACGGGCGACTACGGCAGAGTCCTTCGCGCTTTCTTCGGGGAGGAATTTGATGGCTACCGGGCGGTGAAGGACGGTGTCTTCCGCCTTATAAACGACACCCATCCCGCCACGGCCCAGTTCTCCGAGAATGCGGTAGTGCGAGATGGTCTGATCGATCATGGCCTGGGGACACCTCAGGAGAGGTGCAAATCAATCTTGACACTGGAAGACCGCAAATGCATAGTTGGGAGACACTTCCTGCGCTTTGTAGCCTTGTTTGTAAATCCCAGCGGCACGAGCGAGCCTCCCCCGAGCGATGCGCGGCCCTGTGGGCCGAGTGGAGAGACGACATGGCATTCCGGATCAAGGATCTGATGATCAGTGAAGTCGGAACGTCTCGCGGGCGCGAGTGCGTGAAGGAAACCGCAACCGGCTGCGGGGCAGGAACGAATGCGGAGTGTGTGCCGAAAACGACTACGACCCGGCAATGTGAGGGGACTCCTGTCCGGTGTGTATGGCGAAGCGCGACGACGAGATTGTGCGGGGTGGGCTGCGAGACAGCGACGCCGGTGACCTGCCTGACGGAGACAGCTACCGGCTGCATCACCGCGACGGCGACGGGCCACCTGGCGGCGCCCATGGGCTGCAGAACGGCGACGCCCGTGACCTGGGGGACGACGGTGACCTGCGTGACGGCAACGGCTACCGGCGTGACAGCGACGCCCGTGACCTGGGTGATTGCGACACTGACGATCTGCAGAACGGCGACGCCGGTAACCTGCATGGAATACTCCATGACGGCAGGCCTGTGCGCGATCCCCAGCCTTCCTGGTACAGAGGCCGGGGCTTGTCATGCGGCGACCACGGTGACGGTCGAGCCGGCCGGAGACCCGGCAGCCGCACTGGAACAACTGGCCGAGCTGAAGGCACAACTGAAGGAAGCGATCGCGCAGATCGAACAGGAAGAGGCTGCTCTGGAGGCGGCCCAGAAGCCGCAGACGGCGGACGAAGCTGAAAGCCTCCAGCAGAAATTGCGTGAAGCAGTGGACGAACTTGAACGTCTCAAGAAGGAACTGCGGGACAAAGGCAAATAGCCCGCAGACCAGCGCGAGGGTACGGTTCCAGCTATGGGTTTGACGCCGAGGGCCGACCTGCGGACGGCGCGGTTGCGCGCGAACGCCGCGTACGAGCTGGTGCTGTTCGACCGCCTCTCCGGGCCGGAGCAGGAGGTTCTGGAGGCTCTCGGCCGCGACCCGGAGGGCTACGGGGTCCTGCGGCCACGAGGGGAAGGCCCGCTCAGCCTGAAATCGGTGACGCGAGACATCGCGCTGCTCTGGCTGACGCTGCGGGAGCCCGGACCGCTGCCGAAGTATGCCCTGCGCCTGCTGGGTGACGATTGCGACCGGATCGTTGGACAGATGATCCTGGATGGGATCCTCGAAATCGAGGCGGAAGAGCAGATGCTGTCGGGGATGGCGGCGCTTGCGCTGCTGGGCGGAGATGGAGACGCGGCGAGCGATCCGGGGGCGATCGGGGGGCTTTCCCGCCGCGCTCTCGAATATGCGGCGATGCTGGAGATTCCCGATGCTCTGGGCCTGTCGGCCCGGCTTTATGGCTATAACAGCGTTCCGGCAAGAGAGCACTGGCGGCGCCGGTGGCCGGATACAGCCGCCATCGAACACGAACTCGGAATCGAAAATGGAGCATGGGGCGCGTTGCTGCCGGGATGGACGCGCGTGGCGTGGGGGAATGCGTGGATCGCGTGGAACCGCGGGGACATGAAGGCCGCGCGCGATGGAACGACCTACAAGCTGTATATCAGTCCGGGGTGCGACGCGCTGCGCACAGCGTTTCAGGAAGCAGCGGCGGCGATTGCGGCGTGCCATGGCGTTCACCTGAAGGTCGGGGCCAGCGTCTTCGGTCTGCTGCGGCCGGACAAAATGGTGGGATATTTTCGCGAACTCGCCGATCTGCAGGAAGCAGCTGAGCGCATCCTGGAAAGGCTTGCGGATTGCCCGGCGCAGGGGGTTCCATTCACGGCGGAAATTGGCGGCGGCGGATTGCTTTCGTGGGGCGTGGATCCGGACCGCGATCAATACGCGGTTCCCTGGCTGGAGCGAGAGAGCTGGCGGGCGCGCATCTGCAATCAACTGGCGGGCACTCTCATCCAGGCGCGGGCTTCCGGCTGCGAAGACGCCGAGGGGGCGTGCCGTTTTGCGCGGGAACGGCTGAGGCTCGAGGGAATCGATCCCGAAACCTGGGCTCCCACGCGAGAGCTGCACTGGAGCTAAGCCTTGGCCATCACAGACCGCTTTGTGCTGGCTGCCGGCACGCTGATCCAGCCGGCATTTGAACTGCCGGAAGCGCTGCGCGGCCAGATCGCCGCGGGCGAGAGTGATTTTGTGCTGAGCCGGCCAGGGTCGCGCTCCCTGGCGAAGGTGATCGATCGCGACGCCGCGCTGCTGATTGCTGAATTCGAAAAGCCGAGCAGCATTGCGCACGCCGTGGCGCGATTCAGCCGCGGCCGGGCGGAAGATCCGGAAGAACTGCTGGAAACGGCGTTGCCTTTGGTGCAGTCGCTGATGGTGGCGGGGCTGCTGGTAGAACCAAACTCTCCGCAGGCGGAGAGCATTCGAGCTTCGCTGGCGCCGGGCACCGAGGTCGACGGATGGTCGGTGACGCGGTGCGTTCAGACGCAGCAGGATACGGAACTGTATCAGGCACGGGATGAAAACGGGCGATCCGTTGCTGTAAAAATCTGCCGCAGCGGGGAGGAGTTCGCGGCTGCGGCCATGAGCCGCGAAAGCCGGCTGCTGAGCGCGCTCGACGGGAAGGTGAACCCGCGCCTGTTGGCGGAGGGCGAGTGGAGCGGCCGCCGCTATTTGACGATGGAATGGGTGGAGGGTGTAGACGCCATCACCGCTGCGGCTGAGTTCCGGCGTCGCGGCGATGTTGAATCGCTGCAGTTGCTGATGCGGCTGACGGGAACGATTCTCGAGGCGTATGTCCACCTGCACAGTCAACAAACGCTGCACGGAGACGTTCATCCGCGGAATATTTTGGTCGATGGCCACGGGACGGTACGAATCGTCGATTTTGGCCTCGGGCGGCGCGTGGACGATCCTGCGTGGGCAGGATTCGCGCTGCGAGGCGGGGTGAGCTTCTTTCTGGAGCCTGAATTGGCGCGCGCCATGCTGGGGGAGACGCCGACTCCACCGGCAAGCGCGGCGGGGGAACAGTATGCGCTGGCGGCTGTTCTCCACCACCTGATGACCGGCTCGTATTACGTGGATTTCAATCTGGAAAGACAGCAGATGCTGCGCCAGATCGCTGCGTCACCCATGGCGCCGTTTGCAGCGCTCGGCCTCGAGCCGTGGCCGGAGCTGGAGGAGTTGCTGGCCAAGGCGCTGAGCAAGGATCCAGTTGCGCGATTTCAGACGGTTGCGGAGTTAGCGCGGCGCTGGCAAAAAGTTCAGGCGCCGGAGCGGGCAGCAGCGGCTGTTTCTGTTGGGGGGAATGGGCACGGGCGAATCCACAAGGAATTCCTGAGCCGGATCGGGTTAAGAGGTTCGCTGCTGCGTCCCGGATCGTTACCCGCTCCCACCACGTCTCTGAATTTTGGAAGTGCGGGAGTCGCGTACGCGATCTATCGGATCGCGTGTGCCAGCGACAACGGGGAACTGCTTGCTCTGGCGGACCTGTGGTGCGTTCGGGCGCTGAGCGAGGCTGGCGGGAGCGATGCATTCTCCAGCGCCGAGATGGATATAACGCCGGAGAAAGTAGCAGGGAACTCGCTTTGGCATGGCCCTTCGGGCCTGTACCTGGCGCAGGCGATGATCGCGCGCGCGCGGGGCGATCTGGTATCTCAACTTTCTGCGGTGAGTGCCTTCCTGCGGATAGCCGAGGAACGCTCTGGGATCCCGGACTTGACGCTGGGAAACGCCGGCGCTCTGTTGGGCTGTGTCCGTTTTCTCGATCTGCTGCGCGATGAGGCGAGCGCCACGGTCCGCGAGCTGTCAGGGAGGGTTCGGCGGCTAGGCGGCGAGACCGCTGCCGAGATGTGGAGAACCATCGACGGCTATGGCGCCATCCGCGATTGTGCGGAGTTGAGCAATCCGGGCATGGCGCATGGATGGGCTGGATTGCTCTATGCGACGCTCGCCTGGTGTGCCGCCAGCGGTGAATCCATGCCGGGCTCGTTGCGCCGCCGTCTGGAAGAGCTTGCCGCTCTGGGTGAGCCGGTGGGGCGCGGCTTGCAATGGGAGTGGGATCTGGTGCATGCGCACCAGTCCATGCCAGGTTGGTGCAATGGCAGCGCCGGCTACGTGTTTCTGTGGACGGCAGCTCACGCAGCCTTCGGAGACGCCGAGTGGATGCGGCTGGCCGAGGGCGCCGCGTGGGATGCCTGGGACACGCCAAGCCCTGCCCCGACGCTCTGCTGCGGAACAGCAGGGCAGGCGTACGCTCTGCTGAATCTCTACCGGTATGCCGGGGAGCGGGTATGGCTGCGGCGCGCCCAGGAGCTGGCACAGAGGAGCGCCGCCGCGCCATGGGAGCGGGACCACAGCACAACTGAGGAGTTCCGGCCGCTGAGCCTCTACAAGGGGAATCCGGGGCTTGCCGTTCTTGAGCTGGACCTTGAGAGTCCGCAGGATGCGCGCATGCCAATCTTCGAGCGAGATGTCTGACATCGTCCCGCTGACCTGTCGCGATTCGACTCCTGAGGCGCGTCTGATCTAAGGTTAAAGGTTCGGTCTCGAGGAGAAGAGCATTCATGCGCAGACGCGATTTCCTGAAGACGGCCGCCGTCATGGCGGCGGGCA
Source organism: Acidobacteriaceae bacterium (assembly GCA_035503835.1). Taxonomy (GTDB): domain Bacteria; phylum Acidobacteriota; class Terriglobia; order Terriglobales; family Acidobacteriaceae; genus Palsa-343. The sequence continues at coordinate 9,049 of DATJSY010000019.1, forward strand.
CAATGACTCCGGCGTACCGCTGGGCCAACGCGGAAGAACATAGCCTGGCGGGGGAAGGATTACTTCAGGGTGCCTTGCCTTTGGTCGGCACGGGGTGGCACGGGCACATGTTTCCCGGCGCGGTTGCTCCATTCGGAATGGTCCAGCTCAGCCCGGACACCAGCGGTGCGCCTGAGGCCAAGTGGAACGGGCAGTGGGACATCACCGGCTGGGATCACTGTTCCGGATATCACTACGGTGACAATTACGTTCTCGGTTTCAGCCACACGCATCTGCAGGGCACCGGCGGAGCGGACCTGGGCGATGTGCTGCTGATGCCGCTGGTCGAGGGGCGCAACTGGAACTGGAACACCGGCGAGCCTGGCCAGCAGGCGGAGGCACAGATTCAGGCGATCGGCAGGAATTCGGGTTGGGTCTTCGATGAAGGCGAGCGCGGGTATCGGTCAGCCTTTTCCCATGAGCGGGAGACGGCAAAGCCCGGCTGTTACTCGGTGCATCTGGACACGCCGGATGTGTACGCGGAGCTGACGGCAACGACACGCTGCGGCATGCATCGGTATCGTTATCCGACTTTGCCGGCGGAGACGCGGCGCGGGCTGATGCTGGACCTGGTCCATGGGATCGGGTGCGAGGTTTACGCCGCTGAATTGCACATCGAGAGCGCGACGCGCGTGAGCGGTGTGCGCGCGACGCACGGATGGGCAGCGGATAAGCAGGTCTTCTTCGTGATCGAGTTCTCGCGGCCGTTTGCTTCTGTCGAAGCGCAGGTCGACGGAGCGACACGGAGCGCGGCCGCCGGGGACAACATTTCCGGGAAGCAGATTCGGGCGATCTTTACGCAGAGCGCGGACGCGGAGCCGCTGGTGGTGCGCGTGGGTATATCCGGAACCAGCGCCGAGGGTGCAGCGAAGAATCTGGCCGCGGAAATTCCGAACTGGGATTTCGATGCGGTGGCACGGGATACAGCGCGGGCCTGGGGCACGGCACTGGGCGCGCTGAATGCCGAGCTGCCCAGCCACGAGTTGAACCAGACCTTCGCAAGCGGTGCGTATCACGGCCTGGTTGCTCCGGCGACCTTCAACGACGTGGATGGGACGTATCGCGGGCAGGATCACAAGAATTACCCGAATCCGGGCTTCACGAAATACACGACGCTCTCCATCTGGGATATCTATCGTGGGGAATTTGTGTTCCTGACGCTGATGCAGCCGCATCGCATCGGGGACATCGTGAAAACGATGCTGGCGGATTATCAGCAGCTCAATCAGCATTCGCTGCCGGTGTGGCCGTTGTGGGGCAATGAAACGTGGTGCATGACGGGCTTCCATGTGGTGGGCCTGATTGTTGGGGCGTATACGCGCGGCCTGCGCGACTTCGACGCGGAGGCGGCGTACGCAGCGATGCGGGACACGGCGCTGGTGGGCGCAACGGCGAACGACAACAAGGCGCTGCAGGAACAATTCCGGACGCTTGGCTATGTGGCGGCCGGGGAGCAGCGGCAGTCGGTCTCGCGCACGCTCGATTTTGCCTACGACTACTGGTGCGTGGGCGCGATGGCGGAGCTGCTGGGCAAGCACGACGACGCGGACATGTTCTACAGGCTCAGCCGGAACTACAAAAACCTTTTCGATCCCGGCACCGGATTCATGCGCAGCAAGACGGAGGACGGTAAGTGGCGGGAGCCGTTCCGCCCCGACCAGGAGTATTGGGAAGACTACACGGAGTCCGACGCGTGGCAGGCGACCTTTAACGTGATGCAGGACGTGCAGGGGCTGATCGACCTCTACGGCGGCGACGCGCCGTTCATGGCGAAACTCGATGCGCTGTATGCCGCGGGGTCCGACGTGCTCGAATCGCCTCCGGACATCAGCGGCATGGTTGGACAGGATGCGCAGGGCAACGAGCCCAGCAATCACATTCCGTACCTCTATGCGTTCGCCGGCGCGCCA
>DATJSY010000020.1:0-5033 GCA_035503835.1 Acidobacteriaceae bacterium
GAACCGGACGGCCGGCCAGCCGAGAGCCGCCATCCATGCGACGATGTACGGGCAGGCGGACGGCCTGCACATTCCCGAGACACTGTTCGGGAGCATGCCGTGCGCGTGGAAGGCGCGCGACGGGCGGCTGTGGTTCGCCACCATTGCCGGCGCGGCGGTGGTGGATCCGGCCAACCTGCCGACCAACCAGATTGTTCCGCCGGTGCTGATCGAGCGCGTCACGGTGAATTCACATCCGGTGGCGCTCGAAGATGGGCTGCGGCTGGGGCCCAGCCCGGCAACTCTGGAAGTTGCCTACACCGCGCCCAGCTTTGTGGCGCCGCAACTGGTGCGATTCCGCTACCGCCTGTACAACTTCGATTCCGACTGGGAAATGGCGGATGGGCGCAGCGCGCGCTACACGAATTTGCCGGCCGGCCGTTATCGATTTGTGGTGCAGGCGGAAAACGCCGACGGGGTATGGAACGACACCGGCGCCTCGTTCAGCTTTGTGCTGCGGCCGCCGCTGACGGAAACACCCCTGGCCTACCTGCTGTATGCCCTGTTTGGGCTGCTGATGGCCTGGGGGGTGATCGTATTGCGCACCCGGAACCTGCTGCGGCGGCAGCGGGAGCTGACCCGCGTGGTGACCGAGCGGACATCGCAGCTGGAGCTGGAAAAGACGGCGCTGGAAGCAGCGCGGCGGGAGCTGCACATCCGGGCCACGCACGATTCGCTGACGGGATTGTTTAACCGTGCGGCCATCCTGGAGCATCTGCAGCGGGAGGTCACGCGGGCGAAACGGGACGGCGAGCCGCTGGGAGTGATCCTGGCGGATCTGGACAATTTCAAGAACGTCAACGACAACTACGGCCACCTGTGCGGGGACGACATCCTGCGCGAGACGGCGGCGCGATTCCTGGCCGCGGTGCGGGGCTACGACGTGGTGGGACGCTATGGGGGCGAGGAGTTCCTGATTCTGTTTCCGGGCTGGGATTTCCACCGCGCGCCGGCCCGGGTGGAAGAACTGCTGGACGCCATTCGTCTGCGGCCATTCCAGATCGAGCGCGAAGAGGCGGAGCTGCATGTGACGTGCAGCGCGGGCGTCGCGGTGTACCGGCCCGAGGTCGATGCGCCGAGCGTGCGGGAAATTCTGAGCCGCGCCGACACGGCGCTCTATGTGGCGAAGAGCTCCGGACGCAACACGGCCAGCTTCGAGGCGCGGCCGACGCTCTGACGGCGCGAGAAGCGCGACACTGCCGAACTCCGGGTCCTTGAAGGCGGGTTCTCCGGGCGCGTGTATGATGGGCGTGCCGCGGAAGGCTCTCTCTGTTCCGCGGGAACCGCAGCCACGCAAGCCCGCGCTGCGCTGTTCATCGGGCAACGGACTGCTGTTCAGAACAAGCAGTGACCCGGAGGATTCCATGAAACCAATGATTTTTTCGCTGGCCTTCGTGCTGGCAATGACGTTGCCCGCTGTTGGGCAGAAGCCGCAGGGTCATCCGGCGGGTGGCGGAGCGCCAGCCGCGCGGGGAACCACGCCACGCACCGCGCCGAGACAGGCGGTGGGCGGCGGATATATCCCGTCGCACGGACCGAGAACGCACACGCCGTTGCCGAAAGGCGGCCAACCCGATCAGCCCGGGCATCCGGCAGCGCCGCACGTCGACGCGGGCACCGGACGCTGGGTCGGACATCCGGCGGCCGGAGCGGCAGCGTATCACCTCGATCACCCGTGGGAGCATGGGCATTTCCCGTACGCGATCGGGGCCAGCCATGTGTGGCGGCTGGGCGGAGGGGGGCCGTCGCGATTCTGGTTCGACGGCTACTACTTCAGCGTAGCGCCGGCGGACATAGGGTACTGCGACGGCTGGATGTGGGATTCGGATGACATCGTGCTGTATCCCGATCCGGACCATCCGGGGTGGTATCTGGCGTACGACGTGCGGCTGGGCATTTATGTGCACGTGATGTATCTCGGGACGTAGTGCTGCCGGTGGCGCGGGGCGAGACGATCGGCTCGATCGCGCCGCGCGCCGATGTCCGACAATACAGGAGATGACGGACGACGCCAGGATTCCCATTCTGAGTGTTTCGCAACTGCGCAAGCTGTACGGGGCGACCGTGGCGGTGGACGGGGTGTCATTCTCCGTTGGTGCGCATGAGATCCTGGGGCTGCTGGGGCCGAACGGAGCGGGAAAAACCACCACGATCAACATGATTCTGGGCGTGCTGGAGCCGACCTCGGGCAGGATCGTGATCGACGGCTGCGATCTGGCGAAGCGGCGCAGACAGGCGCTGGAACGGACGAATTTTGCGGCAGTGTACGCGCCGCTGCCGGGAAATCTGACGGTCGCGCAGAATCTGCGCGTCTTCGGCCTGCTGTATGGCGTGATGCGGCTGCGTGAGCGGATCGAGACGGTGCTGAGCGAATACGATCTGCTGCGCTTCCGGGACACGAAGTGCGGGGTGCTGTCGTCGGGCGAGCAAACCCGCGTGGCGCTGGCCAAGGCGATGCTGAACCAGCCGCGGCTGCTGCTGCTGGATGAGCCGACGGCGTCGCTGGATCCGGCGACGGCGCGGGAGATTCGGGCGACCATCCGGGATTTCGCCGCGAAGTGCGACGTAGGCGTGCTGTGGACTTCGCACAACATGATCGAGGTCGCGGAGGTGTGCCATCGAGTGCTGTTCCTGTCGCGCGGGCGGATTCTGCTGGAGGGCGATCCGCGCTCGTTGCCGGCCGAGCATGAGCACGCGACCCTGGAAGATCTGTTCGTTACGGTGGCGCGGGAACCGCTGACGATCCGGCGCACGGAGGAGGAATGAAGGCGGTCTTTCTGCGGCGGACGTCGGCGCTGTTGCTGCGGCAGTTCTATCTGCTGCGCGGCAGTCCCACGCGGATTGTGCCCCTGTTTGCGTGGGTGGCGATCGACATCGTGCTGTGGGGGTTTATCACGCGCTATCTGAACTCGGTGTCGGCGGCGCGGTTCAACTTTGTGCCGGCCATGCTGGGCGCGGTGCTGCTGTGGGATTTTATGGCGAGGGTGATGCAGGGGATCACGACCGCGTTTCTGGAAGACGTGTGGTCGCGCAATTTTCTGAATCTGTTCGCGTCGCCGATGTCGGTGGCGGAGTATCTGAGCGGGCTGGTGCTGACCAGCATCGCGACCAGCCTGGTGGGGCTGGCGGTAATGGTGGTGCTGGCGACGGTGGTCTTTGGGCTGTCGTTTTTTGTGTACGGGGCGATGCTGGCGGCGTTTCTGCTGGTGCTGTTTCTGTTCGGGATTTCGCTGGGGATCTTCGGCTGCGCGCTGGTGCTGCGCTTTGGGCCGGCCGCGGAGTGGTTCATCTGGCCGATTCCGGCGTTCATCTCACCGCTGGCTTGTGTGTTCTATCCGCTGGCGACGCTGCCGCACTGGATGCAGTGGCTGGCGCGGCTGATTCCGGCCAGCTACGTGTTCGAGGGGATGCGCGGGGTGCTGGCGCATCACGCCATGGCGGCAACGCCGCTGGCGATCGGGAGCGTGCTGGCGGCACTGTATCTGCTGCTGATGGCCCGGGCGTTCACGGGCGTCTATCGGCACGCGGTGCGGACGGGACTGATCGCGCGGTACAGCGCGGAGACGGTGTCGTAGAGTGCGTTGCTCGCGCTGAGATGCTGGTCAGGCGGCTTTGAGAAAGGGCTGAACCCTGGGCCTCTTTTTGCGGCTTGCCTGCCACAGGTCGTACTGAGTCTGGAGATCCATCCAGAGCCGGGCGTCCGTGCCGGTCGCCTCGGCCACGCGGAGGGCCATATCGGCCGAAATGCCTGCCCGTCCATTGAGGATTCGGGACAGCGTGGTTCGCGCGATCCGCAGCCTGGCCGCTGCCTGCCCCACCGGCAGCTCGCCGAGATACTGCCGCAGTATGCGCCCTGGATGTGCCGGGTTGTACATCGTCGCCATGGTTCCCCTCGCCTAGTGATAGTCCTGATAATCGACCAGAATGGCGTCCTCGCCTGAGAAACTGAAAGTCATTCGCCAGTTTCCGCTGACCTTGACAGACCAGTGTCCGCTCAGACCGCCTTTCAGAGGGCGCAGATTCCAGCCTGGTACATTCATCTGTTCCGGCGCTCTGGCCACGTTCAGGACTGCGAGGTGCTCCTCGAGCCGGGTTGCGTGCTTCGGCTGAATGCCTGCCTTGCTGCCGGTCAGGAAGAACTTCTCCAGCCCCGCGTGCCTGAAAGACCGGATCACCTGCTGGATTGTACTGTGTAGCGGCTCACAGTACAAAGGATTTCCTTCGCAGGAAGCGGCAGCGGGAGCGCATGGTCCATATGGCCGCCTCCATGGTCCATGTTTCACGAAGGCTGCACAGATAGAATGAGTGGACGGAAAGCCCTTCCACGAACGTCCGACACAAGATTGCCGAGGACTTGTTTTGAAATCCAGCAAACACAAAATCAAAGAGCCGCGGACCGGGCGAAGCGGCCAGTCTGACGTGCTCAAGACGCCAACGATTGCCATTGTCGGACGGCCGAATGTGGGCAAGTCCACGCTGTTCAACCGTCTGACGGGGAGCCGGAGGGCGATTGTCGGCGACGAGCCGGGGATCACGCGGGACCGCATCTACGGCGAGGTGTCGTGGGCGGGACGCACGGCGCGGGTGATCGACACGGGCGGCATTGTTCCCGACGATGAGGCGCTGATTCCCGCAGAGATCTTCCGGCAGGCCCGATTTGCGCTGGAGGAGGCCGATGCCATCGTGATGGTGGTGGACGGGCGGACGGAGCTGGCGTCGCCCGATGTGGATCTGGCGCGGCTGCTGCTGCGCACCGGCAAGCCGCTGTTTCTCGCCGTAAACAAGATCGATACGGAAGGGATGGAAGCGGCGGCGGAGAATTTCCGGCGGCTGGGGATTCGGAATCTGGTTCCGGTGTCGTCGGAGCATGGTCACAACATCGGAGAACTGCTGGATGAGGTCTTCGCGGTGCTTCCGGCGGCAGCGGAGCGTGAGGAGTCGCCTGCAGAGCCGGAGGTTGAGCCGGAGAAGGCGCGAAGCGCTTCCGCCCGGAC